>JAJEHQ010000036.1 GCA_022823625.1 Gammaproteobacteria bacterium | reverse complement strand
GTCTTCCAGAGTCCTGATTTCTTCCAGTTTCATGATCGTCTTCATCCGCCTATGATGAACCCGATCACCTCGGTTTTTCAGACTCATTTCTCGTTGGAAACGGAATCCTGCTTCAGACTCATTTCTCGTTGGACAACACTTCCTCGGGAATTCGTGGTCAATATATGGTATACTTAAAGTTTTGATTAATTGTTATATATACTGGGGAAAGAGTGATTTTTAGCCATGTTGACAAATATTGACCTCGACTCCTATTTGCGAGACAATGGTATTATGCCATCACAGCAGAGACTTCGAATTGCGCGTGTCATTTTGGATAATTCCGAGCATATGTCTGCCGAAGAAGTCTACCGAAACGTAAATGGCCCATGGCCTCCAGTTTCACGAGCGACGGTAAACAATACACTGCGTCTTTTCGTTGAGAAAGGCATACTCAGAAAAGACGATGATGATCCGGCGGACATCTACTACAACATCAATCCGCCAGTCCAGAGTTCTCAAGATTCTGCAGCTTAACTAACCTTACCGCAGCCACTGCGGTGGCAGAAAATCTGACCGTGACAGGGATGTCGGGTACAGATTCAGGCTTTTCTAAATTCGAACGATTTTTCCAGGATTCAGAATATTGTCTGGATCCAGTGCGATTTTGATGTTCCGCATTACCGCAACCGAATCGCCATGCTCGGCAACAAGGAATTCCATTTTTCCGTAACCAATGCCATGCTCGCCCGTGCAGGTTCCCTCCATTTCCAACGCTCGCATAACCATTCGTTCATGTAAGCCTTGCGCCCGCTTTTCCTCCTCTGGGTCTGAATGGTCAACCAATAACACTAAGTGAAAATTTCCATCTCCGACATGTCCCACAATTGGAGCCATCAAATTTGATTCTTCAATGTCTCGCTGAGTTTCCATAATGCATTCAGCAAGACGAGAGATGGGAACACATACATCGGTTGCCCAAATTTGAGCATTGGGGCGCATCGCTTTGGCAGCATAGGCAGCATCATGTCTTGCCTGCCATAGTCGATTTCGTTCCTCGGTACGCGTAGTCCATTGAAAATGCCCACCTCCATTTTCTTCACAAATCATCTGTACCATTTCAACTTGTTCTTGAACCGAGTATTCTGTCCCGTGAAATTCCAAAAACAGAGTATGTTCCTCTGGATACTCCAACTTCGAAAATTTATTTAATGCCCGCATCATCGCATCATCGAGCAATTCTATGCGCGCAATGGGAATTCCAAGCTGAATCGTTGTAATGACAGAATGGACAGCACTGTCTAACTCGGGAAACGCTACTACGGCTGAAGATATCTTCTCTGGTATTCCATAGACTCGCAGTGTGATTTCTGTAATTACACCTAGCGTACCTTCGGACCCAATGAAAAGGCGAGTCAAATCATAACCCGCAGATGACTTTCGCGAACGCTTGGCGGTTTTGATAACTCGTCCGTCTGCCATCACAACAGTGAGAGACAACACATTTTCACGCATGGTTCCGTAGCGTACCGCATTGGTACCTGAAGCTCGGGTTGCTGTCATACCCCCGAGTGAAGCATCAGCTCCAGGGTCAATCGGAAAAAAGAGTCCTGTATCTTTCAGATAGCTATTCAGCTGCTTGCGTGTAACGCCAGGCTGAAGAACAACATCCAAGTCCTCAGCATTGACCTGCAAAACTTGATTCATTTCAATCATATTCAGGCAAAGCCCACCATGCAATGCACAGATGTGTCCTTCCAAACTGGTTCCAGCCCCATACGGGATAACCGGAAACTTGTGCTTGGAACAAATTTGGACAGCTAACGCCACCTCTTCTGTTGAATGTGGAGCGAAGACCGCGTCTGGTGGAAAATTACCGTGAAAAGATTCATCCGTACCAAATTCACGGCAAGCACCAATTGAGGTTTTTATGCGATTCCCAAATTGTTCTTGAAGCTCTTCAATGACTCCTGCTTTTTCAACAGGTTTGACTGTGATGGACATGAATTTTGCCTAATTTTGTCTATTGGTTCTCACTGACAATATATACCACGAAATATAACTCGGTCAGTTTCTGGTCAGAGAATGATTTTCAACCGAAACTGCGAGTCAATAAACGATCAGCCAGTGCATAGTAGTACATGCCAACTACATGAATTGGCCACCGCATCACACGTCCACCTGGAAAAGATCGATGCGGAATGGAAGCAAGAACATCGAACTGCTCAGCAGTCCCTGCAATTGTTTCAGCGAGAATTTTTCCGACCATATTAGTCAAAGCAACGCCATGACCCGAAAATCCCTGGGCGTAATAGACATCAGGAAACAGGCGTCCTATAGACGGTAGTCGACTGGTTGTAATGGCTATCTTGCCTCGCCATGCATAATCAATTCTGGTATTAGTCAACTGTGGGTAAACAGCGATAATCCTGCGCTTCATGGTTCTGGCAACATCTACATTGAGATTTGGAATGTATGCTTCCCCACCACCAAACAGTAGTCGCTTGTCAGCTGATAAACGGTAATAGTCTAAGCAGAATTTTGAATCATAGACTGCGACATCATCCCGAATTAGCTCTGAGGCCTGCTTAGCGCTAAGCGGTTCGGTTGCTACGATCATGCTCTCAATCGGTATGATGTAGCGACTGAACTTGATCCGCAATCTGTCGATGTAAGCGTTGCAGGCGAAAACAACATAGCGTGCGCGGACTTCAGCACCTAAATTCGTTTCTAAAGAATATCCATCTAAATTCTTGTGATATGCGCGCACAGGGGACGTTTCGTATACGCGCACTCCAGCATCCGTCGCAGCTCTGGCAAGGCCAATTGCGAAATTAAGCGGATGAAAATGTCCCGAACTCGTATCTAGTGAACCACCGAAATAGCTAGAAGTTCCCAGCATTTCGGAAACTTCATCAGAACTCACGTAGCGAATGGCCGCGTGATTGTAGTACTCTTGAAGATAGATGGCATTTTTTTCAAGCTCGGCCGCTGCCTTCCGGGTGACTGCAGTAGCCAGGACACCCGACTTGAAGTCGCAAGCAATCTGGTGACGAGATATGCGCTTGGTAACTTCGCGTTTGGCCAACTCGGTGATATTCCATAAATTCGCGGCTTGTTCAGCCCCGAATTTATTTTCCAGTTCCTGCTGCGACCAGTGCATTCCCGTGCCAACCTGACCACCGTTTCGACCCGATGCACCCCAACCGACTCGCTTAGCTTCCAGCAAAACGGTATCGTAGCCCAATTCTGCTAAATTCAATGCGGTCGAAAGGCCAGTGAATCCTCCACCGATTACGCAGACATCACAACGTTCCGACTCCTTAATTTTTGGGTAGCTACGCAGACCAATTGTGGTAGCCGCATAGTAGGATTTTATGTGGTACGATTCAGCCGAAGAATCTGATTGAATCACAAGTACAAGCGGAATTCGTGTGCGGATACGTAGTCGTTGAACCGCTTGAGCTCATCGCGTCGGAGTGCACAGTAAGTGTCGATATACTCGCGCTCAAAATAGGATTCTGCAAACGAAGACTCATGCAAACGAGAAATCGCCTGCCCCCACTCAAACGGTATGGACTCATCAGTTTCTCCGCTCATATTCACCCCTAATGAAGCCTCACCTGGGTCAATTTTATGGCTGATACCATAGTGAACGCCAGCAAGCACCGCAGCTAGAACCAGATAAGGATTGGCATCCGCTCCAGCAATTCGATGTTCCAAGCGCCTGGCACGTTCATCACCTGCAGGAATTCGAATGGTGACCGAACGATTGTTATAACCCCAAGTCTTGTTGACTGGCACAAACATGTCTGGAACAAATCGACGGTATGAGTTTCGTCCTGGTGCAAAAATAGAGAACATATCAGGTATGGTTTCGAGCAATCCACCTATCGCATGGTGCATCAAGTCGCTCCCCAGTTCGGTCTCTCCACAAAATAGGTTATGCCCCTTGTCGTCTTCCAGACTCAAATGAATATGCATGCCATTGCCACTGTAGTCAGCAAATGGTTTTGGCATAAACGTCGCCCGCATTCCAAAATCCGCAGCTGAACCGCAAATCGCTCGCTTCAGTAAGATGCAATGATCGGCGGCCAGCAATGGGTCTTTGACGTGGTCTAGGTTGATTTCGTATTGTGCGGGTGAGTATTCCGATGTTATGACCGATGCGGGAATGTCTTGAATTGCACAAACTTCGGAAACTTTACGCAGAAAATCAGCGCGTAAATCCAAATCATCAAGCAAATAAACCTGTGTAGCCCCTGACAAGTCCTTTGGGTCTTCAACATCGATAGATTTTGGATACCCTTGAGAGTCCAGATCTTTCTGAATCAAATAAAATTCAAGTTCGAAAGCGATATTCGACTGAAATCCCAGTTCATTGAACTTGTCAACAATTCGAGAGGCAATCGTACGCGGTTCAACAGGACAGGGAGAACCATCGTCAGTTTCCAATCTCATAAGTACCTGAGCTGTTTTCCCATCACCCCATGGCACGTGCCGAGTAGTACCAGGAATCGGTCGCAATGTACCATCCGGATCACCATCGGAAAACCCACGACCACTAGGGTCGGAACTTTCACCCATTGTGTCGAGTAAAACTACACTTTCAGGCATTTGAACACCAGAACTGTAAATCTTGTACGCCATTTGGACTGGATAACGCTTGCCTCGAATGTACCCATTAAGATCTGGAAGAATCGCGTCGACATATTCAAGATTCGGATGTTGCTCAAGTAGTTTTTTGAGTTCAGAGTTCATGAAGAGCCTTCGATTAAAAGGAATATCAACAGTTTATGAAGAACTTAATCAAAAGAGGATAGCTATTTTTTGGCTAAAAGAGGTGCAATGTAGAGTACGAATCTGGCAACCCTCGATAAGCCGAACTGAAATATATCGTATTCACCATCAAATTTCGGAATGGTCTGATTCAACTCGAATTAGGACTTCAATCGTAGTATGATAATTCGCTCATTCACCATTAATCCAGCATAACGGAGAACATTACCATGTCAAGCGAAATAAAGGTTGGCGATAAACTACCCGAAGCCGATTTGTACTACATGTCCGAAGGCGGTCCGGCCAAAATTACTACATCAGAAATCTTTAATGGAAAAAAAGTGATTTTATTCGCGTTGCCTGGTGCTTATACACCTACTTGTTCAGCGGCACATCTACCTAGCTACGTTGTTCATGCCGACGATATTCTGGCCAAGGGTGTCGACACGATTGCCTGCCTCTCAGTCAACGATGCATTTGTCATGGGAGCTTGGGGGGATTCACACAATGCCGAAAATATTCTGATGCTGGCCGACGGCAGTGCAGAATTCACATCCAAGTTAGGCACAACACTCGATTTAACTGAATGTGGTTTTGGCATCCGATCTGACAGATACGCTATGCTCGTTGAAGACGGTGTGGTAACTGCCTATAACCGCGAAAAACCTGGAAAATTTGAAGTTAGTGACGCGGAAACCATGATGAAACTATTGTGAAGCACTCCCTACTTTGTTTATTAGCACGGATCAATTCACTTACGCTTGAATAGGAAAAGGTTGTCTCGATACCTTTTGAGTGGTGTCAGGAACACTAAAAAGGGCTTAGTCGTTTCTTAACGATTGCTAAAGTGCTAGAAGTAAAGACCAGAATGACTTCTGGAGAAATTGTGACTGCGCCATTCTGGAACTTGCCGAGATATGGTTCCGAGGAATCGTTTACCACCCCAATTCACTCGAACCATTGTCACTAGCAATCAGCAACCTTTTTTGATTTTTAGTATTTCATCTGGAGATAGCTTAGTGATCTCCTGAATTTCTTCATCTGGATAACCACGTTGAATCAATCGTTTTGCCTTTTCATAAGCGGTCTCTCTGCGACCTTTCTCAAGTCCCTGTTCAAGTCCTATCTTTCGGGCCTTTCTGGCGGCGGAGTCGACCGTCTCATTCGATAAATCTCCCAATAGTTCCAATTCGTGCTGCATGTATTCATCTCCCAGGTGCATCTCTCTCACCTTGCGTACTACCGTCATTTTATTTACTTTACTCACATTCACAAAATATTCCCTCAAACTGGCCGATAACTCACGCTGTTGACGCTATGGCAACACCCGAATCTCATTCATCCACTTCGCATAATCGCTCGCATCGGCCTCCCATATCTCTGACATCACTCGCAACACCCCGAATTGGGTATTTTCAACCGCTGGTTATGGGGAAAAATAAACCGTTGTCTACATCATGGCCATCTGAAGCTTGACGGTAGGTTGGGACTCAGTCATCTGAAGGGCGCCGAAGGCGACAGCATGAATGTGCTGCTGAGCTGTGTCGGACACAATCTACGGCTGATCCTGAAACGCTTGAGGGACCGCCGCACCCGATTTTTGTCGCTTGGTTTTGCGCCGGACTGTTCGCCCGAAACGGGATCTGGCGGGTAGATTGCAACTTCGCGGCGTTGAGCGCGACATAAGGCCGTCTCAGCTTCCGAGAGTTGGACTTCCGCCACCTCGAAAATCAATTTATTCAAGGACGACCACTTAGTCCGAACTCAGTAAAGTCTGGCTAGAACTGGCTGAATTTCTGAATGGGCTGTTCTTCCTGCGACTGCATCAGTTTTTCAGCAAGAATCATATGGTCCAGCATTATCTGTCTGCACTGCTGTCGGTCACCAACTTTCAACGCATGGATGAGATTCAACTGGTGTTCACGCCCTTCCCGCCATAACTCGAAGTTCGATGGTTCATACAATCGCCTCGTAATCGTCAGCTCGGCGAGCAGATTCGCCATGAATCGCACGAAAAATCCCAACAGTTTGTTGGAGGAATATTCAGCCAGCTGGGCATGAAATTTGAGTGACGACCGATGATGATTCCTGTCTTCTTCCGCAGTTTTCGGGGGCGTTTCATACTCTCTGGTGATTTCTTCGAGTTCTTGAATCTGCTGTTGATTCAATGTTCCAGCTAAATTAGCGACGAGTTCAGGTTCAAGCTGTTTACGTAACTGATAAATGTCTGAAATCGTTAAATTTCTAAAGTAAAAATAATTTGATAGAAGCGCTGAGGTGCGCTCCTCGGAAACTTCATGAACAAAACAGCCACCACCTGGTCCAGTCCGAGTCTTGACAAGACCTTGTGCCTCAAGAATTCGCATTGCCTCGCGGATCGTACCCCTCGATCTATTGAACTGTTTCATCAGTTCGGCCTCCGCTGGCAGTCTGTCCCCAGGGTTCATGCAATTGTCAACAACATAACCCTTGATAACTTCGGCAACATGAATTGGTACGCTTTGATGCTGTTTTAGTTTACTCATGGTTTAATATGGGGTGGTGGCAGATGGCATAGTTCGAGTTTCCAGTTTTTTTTCTCGGAGTCGGTAGTTGAATGCATTCGTTGGTTGCATAGCGACATCTGGCCGCAAAACTACATCCACCAGGTGGATCCAATGGGTCTGGCAATTGCCCGATACCTGATTCAGCCGTAAGCAATTTGCCAATTTGCGGAGCGCTGGATGCCAGTAACCTTGTATAGGGATGTTTGGGGTCCATCAATATCTGACTGCAATCACCGTACTCAACGATTTCACCAAAATACATCACAGCGATTTGGTCACAGACTGCTTCAATTACGGAAAGATCATGACTGATGAAAATATAGGTTAGGTCGAATTTTTGCTTGATTTCTGTCAGTAACTCAATAATTTGTGCTTGTACAGATACATCAAGCGCCGACACCGGTTCGTCAAGAACGATAAGAGGCGACTGTGCCAGCAGGGCTCGCGCAATGGCAATGCGTTGTGCCTGTCCGCCAGAAAACTCATGCGGATAGCGTGCGAGAGAATCGACTGGCAACTTGACAGCATCAATGATGTCAATTATTGCTGCCTTTCTTTGAGCGGATGTGAGGCTATGAAGACAGCGTAAAGGCGTTTCCAGCGACTTGCCAATAGTCATTCTAGGGTTCAGTGAACTGATCGGGTCTTGGAATACATATTGAACCGCACGCCCTCTTTGAACCGAGTCTAGCATATGAAGATGCTGCCTGTCAATGAGTATCTCACCTGCATCAGGCGATTGCAGACCAACCAGCATTCGCGCAAGTGTTGTTTTTCCACAGCCTGATTCACCGATAACGCCAAGTGTATCACCTTTGTGAACTGACAAGGAAACGGCACGAACGGCACGTAGTTGCCGTTTGTTAAATCCGAACCATCCGCGGTTGACAGGGAATGATTTGGAAAGATTTCGAACTTTCAGAATCTGTTCAGTCATGATTCCACAACGGGGAACAAACAACGAACCAATTGAGAATCCATATCGATAATTTCCACGGGCTGTTGTTGACAGACTGGTTGAACACGGCTGCACCGATTAGCAAACGCACACGCATTCAACGGTTCATGACCGGTCGGCGGCATGCCCGTAATTGGCTGCAGGCTTTGCCGTCCTTGTCCAATTTGAGGACTGCAAGCCAGCAACGCGGCGGTATATGGATGCTTCGGGTGTTCGAGAATATCCGGTGCCCTACCCATTTCAACAATCTCACCGGCATACATCACCGCAACTCTGTCACAAATTTGCGCCATCACATTCAAATCATGTGAAATAAACAGTATAGATAAACCTCGCTGCTGTCGCAGATCATTCAGGATGGTTAGAATTTGTGCCTGGACAGTCACATCTAGCGCTGTAGTCGGTTCGTCTGCAATGATTAGGTCGGGATCATTAGCCAATGCCATTGCAATCCCGATGCGCTGTCTCATCCCGCCGGAGAGTTCATGGGGATAGGCATCCATAACACGTTCAGGATTTGGAATTCGGACCTCAGAAAGCAAATTTTTTGCTCGTTCGACAAATACCGAATCGGCGCCTCGACTGTGCGTCGACATGGCTTCTGTCAATTGATGGCCGATTCGATGCAATGGATGCAGACTGGTCAATGGATCCTGAAATATGTATGCAACTCTCCGACCGCGTATGGCTCGTATACCCTCATACGGCAAACTGATCAGTTCCTGGTCTGAAATTCGAACCGACCCGGAAACCACGACGCCCGGTGGAGATGCCACCAGTCGCGTCAATGAAAGAGCAGTTACCGATTTCCCAGACCCACTCTCCCCTACCAATCCAAGACACTCACCGGAGCTGATCGAGAAACTGACATCGCGAACTGCTTTGTTGACCACCTCGCTAACTTCGAAATTTGTCGATAAGTGATTGACATCCATGACAGCTTTACTGGCAGTACTGTCGATCGGTGGACTCTGTATCAGGCCGTCGCCTACACGGGTAAGCGGGGAAGGTTTCTCAAGCCGACCTTTGGCCAAACGCGGGTCCAACGCATCGCGAATGCCGTCTCCCAATAGATTTATTCCCATCACAATGAGGAATATCATGATTCCTGGAATAATTGAAGTATGCGGATTGGTGATCAGCGCGGCTCTGCCTTCTCCCAGCATCGACCCCAGATCTGCCTGAGGAGGTTGAGAACCCAAACCCAGAAATGAAAGTCCCGCGGTTTCCAGAATCATCCAACCGACCGTGGTTGAGAACGCGATGATGATCACCGAAGCGACGTTTGGGAGTAATTCGAAAACCAGAATAGAGATATCACTTCGACCTGACAATCGGGCCGACTGGATAAAATCGGCTTGGGCAAGTGTAACCGCTACACCGCGGACATTTCGTGCAAAAAAAGGAATGTTCACAACTGCGACCGCTATGAGCGCGTTCATCAGTCCCGGACCCAAAGCGGCGACAATTGCAAGTGCGAGGAGAATGTATGGAAATGCCATCAGAATGTCGACCGAACGCATGATCAAGGAATCAGTCCGACCTCCCATGTAGCCAGCTACAATACCTAGCAAAGCGCCAAAAAACCCAGCGATGAACGCAGCCGCTAGCCCGACTGCTAGACTCAGCTGGGTTCCCCAGAGAAGTCTTGAAAGAAGGTCCCGGCCCAGATGATCCGTTCCTAACAGAGCGTTGTCGCTAAACGGCAAAACAAAACGATTCGGGGTATCTATTGCATTCGGAGGAGCAAGCGGAAGCAGTGGAGTCAGTATTGCCAACAGAATAATGCCAAACAGGACTACCAGGCCCAGACCAGCGAGACGGTTTCTAACAACTTTTTTGACAAACCCAATCATTTTCTGGTTATTCTCGGATCGAGCCAAAGCTGCAGGACATCAACCGCCAAATTGAAAAATACATAACAGAACGCCACAAAAACAACTCCTCCCTGCACCAGTAAAATATCTCTGGTCAGGATCGCGTCAACCAACATTCTTCCTATGCCCGGCCACTGAAAAACGATTTCGATATAAACCGACCCGGACAGCACGAATCCAGCCTGCAGACCCAGCACCGGAAGAATTGTGACAACAGCTGACCTAAAGGCATGACGTGTAACGACTCGAAACTCTTTGACGCCTTTGGCTCGGGCCGTCCTGATATACTCAAGCCTCAGCACTTCCAACATGGTGGAACGAGAGAGTCGGGCAATCACTCCGGTCGCCACAAATGAAAGAGCTAACGCCGGCATGATCAGATGACGAATCAGGTCGACAAAATCCCCTCCTCCATATATTGAAAACATACCCGAAGCAGGCAGCCACCGCAACTGGACGGTGAAGAAAACGATCAGCATCATGCCAAGAAAAAAGGACGGCACGGAGATGCCAATCAACACGACAAACGTAATCAGTTTATCGCTGATTTCGTACTGTCTGGAGGCTGAGAAAATTCCTGCCAGGACTCCCAAAAAAGAGCACAGCAAATACGCTGTACCGGACAATATGAGAGTCGCATTGAAGCGTTCGAGAATTTCATCCAAAACCGGTCTGTTCAAGGAAAAAGAACGACCAAAATCGCCTTGTGCCAGATTGCCAAGCCAGATGAAATACCGCTGTACTAGCGGTTTATCCAGGCCGAGTTTGGCATTAAGGTTGGCAACATTCTCAGGTGTCGCATAAGATCCCAGTATCGCCGTGGCCGGGTCCCCTGGGATCAGCGACATGATGAGAAAAACGATGGCGGTGATTCCAATCAGAACTGGAATCATCGAAATGAGACGTCTTACTATATAGCGCAACATAGATGAACGCCCAAAAACTGAATAGAACTACAGGACGAATGAAACATCGTCCTGTAGTTTAATGGTTTTGTCTGGAGACTTCTTTCTCTATTGTTTGGAAACGTCTTTCAACAGCAGCAGAAAAGACGGCTGCAGCGAGAAATTCTTGACTCTGTTGCTAGTCACTGCATTCTGTTTCCAATTCGCCACGAATACCCACGGCGCGTCATCCTGGACTATTTCCTGCATTTCCCTATAGAGCCGTGCACGTTCCGACTGGTCAACTGAAGAACGGGCGGCTTCAAGCAGTTCATCCACCTTGGGGTTCGAGTAATAACCTGAATTGAATCCACCCTTCTCAGGCCACGCTTCGGTTCGCAGCGCAAGATACGGAAGAGTATCCGGGTCATTGGTCATCCATGCCATCTCAGCCATATCTGCCTTGCCTTCCAAACCGGGATTCACTTCACCCAGAAAGGTATTCCATTCAAATGTCTGAATTTCGACATCAAATCCGACAGCGGCGAGATCTGCTTGGATTGCAGTACCCATGGCAACTGGATCCAGCATTCCTGAACCGCCTTGAGTGACATAGAAAGTCAGTTTTGCATCAGAAACACCCGCTTCATTCAACAGTGCTTTCGCCTTGTCTGGATCATATGGATAGGGCTCCAATTCTTCGTTATAGGCCCAAGCAAATGCTGGTGGTGTCGGACCCGCGGCAATAGCAGCAGTACCTTCCAGAACGTCCTCAACAATCGCTTTCTTGTTGATTGCATAGTTTGCAGCCTGCCTGACCAATTTGTTGGAGAATGGACCTTCTTTCGCGTTCAGAATCAAGAACCAGACATGAGGACCTGCTTGTTCGACGACAGAGAAATCGCTCCCTGAAAACCGCGACAGGGAAACCGGCGGCACTTCAACCATCATGTCAATTCCGCCCGAAAGCATTTCCGCAACTCGCGTATTCCCATCCGTAATCGGTCGAAAAACCACCGCCTCGGTACCCGCGGTACCGTTCCAGTAGTTATCGTTACGCAACAGGATAACGCTTTCGTTGGCTTTCCAAGATTCAAACTTGAATGCACCTGTACCGACAGGATTGCGTCCGAATTCGGCGCCGCTTTTCTGAATGGCAGCAGGCGAAGCAATTAGACCCGTCGGATAGGCTAAGTTCGACAGAAATGGGGCATAGGGTGCGTTAAGCGTGAAGCTGACGGTATCCGCGTCTACGGCTTCAACGTTTTCTATGGCCGAAAAGAAAAACGATAGTGGAAAGGGCCCGGTATCGTGATAAGGATGATTCTCGTCCAGCATTCGGTCAAAGTTGAACTTCACGGCTTCAGCGTCAACCGCTGTGCCATCATGAAACGCAACATCTGAACGCAGTTCAAACGTGTAAGTCATGCCGTCATCACTAATCGTCCAACTATTGGCCAATGCCGGTTCAACTTCCAAAGTGCCATCTTTATAGCGAACCAAACCGTCATAGAGATTCATCAGAATTCGAAAATCATTGACTGCGGTTACTGTTGCCGGGTCCAATGATTTGGGTTCTGCAATCTGTCCGACAACCAGCACGTTGTCGGCAGTTTGCGCGAATATCCCCATGCTAACCAATCCCAGTGACAGCACCAAGACAATTTTCGCTGTTAAGGTGCGAAAAACCTGTGTGATATTGAACATTACAATTTTCTTCGTTGATATGGTAATAATCGATTAGACGTATTTATTATGATAAATATTTATCATAATAAATTATAAAATTCAAACTTTAGTTACTTTGCACTCACAGCGACCAAGAATTGGACAATGACATTTTCTATGCTCACTTTTGAACCATCGACGCAAACCTTGGCAGGAGCATCTGCGACAGGCAACTTATGTGTGGGTGGCTGGGTGTTGCGAGCTGATTCAAGTGCGGGGATATCAGCATCTCAGGGAGCCAAGCCAAGCACTTTGTGGGGAGAAGACGTAATTGGTCAGATGGCTAAAGGCGTCAATGCTGACGACGCGGTTCAGAAAATCGTCTCAGCCGATGAAGGCAGTAACTACCGACAACTAGCCGCTCTAGACGCCAAGGGAGTGGGAGGCATTTTCAGTGGTTCCGAAAATTTGCCGATCGTTGATCACATCGTTGAGACAAATTTGGTTTTGGCGGGTAATATTCTCATGAATGACCGCGTGCTTTCGACGATGAGAAACAGTTTTATCGAATCAACTGGAGAAATTGCGAATCGACTCATCGACACGCTGGAGGCGGGATTTGAAGTCGGCGGAGATCGTCGGGGCATAATGTCGGCCGCTCTTTTGGTGGTGAATCAGGCTCTCCCTCCATTGTCGTTAAGAATTGATTATCACGAAGCCCCACTCCAAGCCTTGCGTAAGTTGTTGGCCAAGACACAGGAAGTAGAATATCAAGATTGGTTAAGCCAATTGCCTACCAGAATTCAATCTTAATTCAATTTTTTTCCATTTTCATAGGATGTGAGCGTTTTTTTCGTTTTCGCTTCCGCTGCCGAAAATCGTTATAAGACAATAAGCTATTGATTCAGATTTCCATTCAATTATGATTAATTTTTTCCCAGTTGAATAGAATTTGATGATTTGCCGTCAGCCTGACAAATTATCCGACGCATTCATCGATACAACCGTATACACAACCATTCCACCGGCAATGGTGGTTTAAGGTCGTCTTCGCATATGCAGGCAAAACTTCGTGTATTGATACTACACAAACTCGTCAAGACTTTCATAGGATTTCTCATGGAGTGAAGCCAGGAGAACAGAAGAATTGGAAATTGAATGATTGCCAACCACGCCCACCAAAAAAAACAGCATCAGTAGATCAAGATCCTGCTGATGCCTTTCCTAGGCGTGTTGTATCCGCTAGATATTGCTTAATCTATCATTGTGAATGTGCTTAGTTTCGAAGTTTAAAACAGACTGCCAATTGATTGGTTGACCAGAAAATGGGTTATCAAAGTAATTAGTTTCGTCCACCGAAATGACTGATTACCTGTCCCGCTCGGTTAGAGGCAACATCCAAACACTGCTCAATGGAATTATTTTGTGTCAAGCCGTATAGATAACCCCCAGCAAATGCATCTCCCGCACCAGTGGTATCGACGACTTGCGCAACCGGAGTCGCAGAACGCTTGAATACCTCATGCTGAACAACTGCTACTGAACCTTTCTCACCGCGAGTAATGACGAAGTGAGCCACGCGGTTTTTGAGCTCTTCGATAGAATCTTGCAATGTATTGGTTTCATATAGTTGATGGACTTCCTGGTCATTTCCAATCAGAAAGTCAACATCATTTTCAACAAATTGCTGGAATTCAGATCGAAAACCATCCACAAGAATTGGGTCCGACAAAGAGAATGCAATGATTGTTTCGCTTTTCTTGGCAACCAAAACCGATTCCAGAATCATTTCTTTGGCACATGGGGAAGCCCAAAGATAACCTTCAATGAATAGGACTTTAGTTCGGTCTAAAGCATCGGCATCAACATCTGCGATACTCAATTCACTACTGGCTCCAAGATAGGTACACATCGTCCTTTGACCATCAGACGTAACAAATACATAGCATCGTCCGGTCGAAATCCCTGATTTTAGAAATGACGTACTGTATTCGACACCTTCCTGGATCAACTCATCGATAAAGTGCGTCCCTGCATCATCATTGGCAACCTTCCCAATAAATTGACTTCGACCACCCAGTTGAGCAAAATGAACAACAGAGTTTGAAACCGAACCTCCCGATTGCCTCGACACAGGACTAACGGTGGACTGTAATTCAGCGGCCTTTTGTCCATCTATCAGTGCCATTGAACCTTTAATTAGTCCGTTTTTCTTAAGCTCGTCATCACTCGATCGACAAAGGTTGTCATTAATTGCGTTACCAATTCCCAACAGATCGATCGTTTCGGTCATGCAACAACCCCTGCTTTCGCAATCATCGAATGCAGCAGTGTATTGGCCCCCGCTTCGCAAAACTCACTCGACGTGTTCTCAATTTCGTTGTGACTGACACCCCCGTCGCAGGGAATAAAGATCATTGATGTTGGTGCTACCTTTGAAATATAGACTGAGTCATGGCCAGCTCCACTAAACATTTCATTTGTGCTGTAACCGCATTTTTCGGCGCTTTTTCGAACAACTTCAATACAACCCCGATCAAACTCAATCGGAGGTGAGGCAAAAATACGCTTTATTTCAGCGTTTAGCTTTGACTCTCTGTCAAATTGCTCTACCGTAGTTATGACCTGGTTGTGAAGATCATCAAAAGTTTTTCCATCTGGGTGCCGCACATCAATTGTGAATTCGACTCGCGAAGGTACTGTATTTCGAGAACCTGGATAGGTTCGAAATTCTCCAACTGTCAGTCGGGCTGCAAACCCGCAATTTTCCGCAGTCTTGTATAAGCGCCCGATCAATTCTCCCGCCCCTCTCAAGGCATCGCGACGATTAGCCATTGGAGTTGGACCAGCATGCGCTTCTTCTCCAATAACGTTCACATCATACCATTGCACACCCTGAACTCCGGAAACGACACCGATGGGCTTGTCTATCTCTTCAAGAATGGGACCTTGCTCAATATGTGTTTCGAAAAAAGCCGAGAAACCGTGATTGCTAGGGAGTGGATTCCCTAAATACCCTATTCTTTCAAGTTCGCCACCTATCGTCTTGCCATCATGGTCGGAACGAGAATGGCCGTACTCCAGATCAAAAGCCCCCGCATATACAGCAGAGCCTATCATTGATGGAGGAAATCGAGCTCCTTCTTCATTTGTCCACACAACCATTTCGACTGGCAAATCAGTTTCTATATTGGCATCGTTCAACGTTCGAATTACTTCGAGTGCAGCTAATACGCCATATACACCGTCAAATTTTCCACCTGTTGGCTGAGTATCCAAGTGACTACCCGAACCAACTGGTTTTCCATCTGGTGAACGGCCTGGCCGTCGAAAAAACATATTTCCCATCGGATCTACGAGGCGACTGCAACCCTGCTCTTCAGCCCACTTTGATAACAGGTCTCTTCCTTCTCGATCTAAATCCGATAATGCCAGGCGACAAACCCCGCCCTTTTCAGTTGCGCCGATTTGCGCCATTTCCATCAAAGAAGCCCACAATCGGTCGCCGTTTACACGTAGTTTGTCGATCATGTTAACCCTCCCCAGGGTGTGAAATATGCGAAGACATATTCAAGTAGCGAAGTCTAATTTGACCACGATCTACTGAACTGTATATTGGAGTGACTGAATGTCTACTGAAGGATCGGAAACATCGCAAAAGTCTGATTAAGCGTTTTCGTCCTTATATTCAGCGTAGTAGCTACCAAAGAGCTGGCGATGTCGAATAATGTTCATCGTTATTGTAATCAGACCCGCAGCTATCAAGATTCCGCTGATTGGTTTGGTAAAGAACGCAAACACATTGTAGTCAAGCAATACCATTGATCTAGCGAACGTATCCTCGCCAATTTGACCAAGAATAACGCCCATCACAAGAGCCGGAATCGAATAGTCACCTTTTCTCATCAAGAAGCCAACCACTCCAGCAATAAACATCGAATAGACATCTAGAATATTGCCCCGAAGAGCAAATGCACCGATTGTTGCAAAAATCAAAATAGTTGGTGCAAGAATCGGAAACGGGATTCTCAAGAGGTTGACAATTCCCTTCGCTTCAACTACGCCAACGAACAAAATCGCAAGACTCGCCCAAAACATTGAAGCGAACAGTACCCATACGAGGTCATGCGCTTCGATCATGATCAGTGGCCCAACATCCATGTCATGCAGATTGAAAACACCGATCATCATGGCGGTCAATGCGCCACCAGGCAAACCCAAGGCCAGCAACGGAATCATTGCTGCACCAGTGGCCGCATTATTTGCGGTCTCGGGTGCTACGACACCCTCCGGCTCGCCTTTGCCAAAATTCAGACGATTCTTAGACCAGCGCACAGCTTCGTTGTATGACATGAAAGCTGCCAAAGTGGCTCCAATTCCAGGTAGCACGCCACAGAAAAAACCAATTAGTGCGGAGCGCACAACGACGAACTTCATTTTCCAGAATTCAAAGAATGTTGGATAGGAAACTGAAACCTTAGGCGCTTTATATTCGCCCTTTGCAAGTTTCAACCCCTGCACAAAAACTTCTGCAACAGCAAAAAATCCAAGAATCAGCGGCACAAAATGAACGCCACCGTGTAAATAAAGTGTGCCAAAGTGAAATCGCGGAATTCCTCCAGTAGGGTCGCTCCCAATTGATCCGATCAACAGGCCCACCAACAAAGACAGCCAACCTTTTGATAGTGAGCGGGTTCCAATGCCAGCAACCACTGCAAGGCCAAAAAATACAAGTGCGAAAATTTCAATCGGTCCAAAATTACGGATTGCAAAATCCGCTACAGGTCCTGTAAACGCCATCATGGCGATGGCTGCCAAAGTACCCCCGAACGCAGAACAGGTAACCGCATAACCAATCGCTTTTCCGGACTCACCCTTTAGAGTCATCGGGTATCCATCAAAAGCAGTAGGTGCGTTTTCCACCGACCCTGGAATGTTAAATAGAATTGCTGTTACGGCGCCTCCATAAACCCCCGCAACATAGATGACACCGTACAACATGATTGCATGTGTTGATGACAGGTACGCAGTAAATGGAAGTAGAACTGCTCCAAGGGTGAGCAGGCTTAAGCCAGGTACGGCACCAAATACAAGGCCTGCAATAAGGGCAACGACAAAAATCAGAATGCCGATGGGATCGGTAAACAGTTGCTCAGTTCCGACTAAAAAGTTTTCCATTACTGCAGAACCCTGAGAATGTATCCGTTAATCGTATTGAAAACTCCTGCTCCAGGAGGCAAATACGTAAATATCAGCTTAATAAAAATGATCACAATTGCAGCATAAATTCCTACAGTCATAATGATCAATGTTCGTATTTTCTTAACACCGACAACCCACATATAAGCACATAGGAAAAATGGCGTAATCAGTAAGAATCCCATCCTGTGAATCAAAAATGAGTACAGCACTGGCAGACCAAAAATCAATACCATTCGAACACGGGTTGAAAATTCAATTTTGGTTTTGGTGGCGGGTACAACCTCTTCGCTGTCTTCTTTCTTCCGAGATTCAACAAACAGCAACCAGAGGCAGGCCACGAACATACCGAACAGTACAACTCTTGGCCAGTGGGCAGGTCCCCATTCATAGACTTGCAGTGGGTCATCAAAATCAAACGTATATGCAGCCGCCAGAAGAACAAAGACAAGCCAAACGATTCCTTCTAACAGATGGGAATATCGTTTATATACAGACTGACGGGAATCAGACATGATTTAAAACAGGCAGTCGAATTTGCAAAGAAAAATAAATATCCGCCAGCGACTTCGAATGAGTCGAAGCCGCTGACGGAATTCGAATGATCTAGGTCAAATTACAACCCTTCGCGGATAGGCAATCCTAATTCACGAAACTCGTTAATGTAGACATCTACTGAGTCTTCAATAATTTTTGTGGTGTCTGCTCGACTTCTGAATGAGTCAACAATGTCAAGACTTTTACGCTTAACAAAATCCTGGTGTTCTTCAGAATTGTAGGCTTCTGCAAAAACCTCCGCCAGGTATTCAACGATTTCGGGCGGTGTTCCTTGTTTCACGAACATACCACGGAATCGCAGTAGCGGATCCCAATCCAGACCATAGTCAGCACCGAGGGCTTTCACATCCGGGAAATTGTCAAACCGGGTTGGCCACAGAGCTAGAACTGGTTTCAACTGTCCTGCTTCGACGTATTTGGAAACGTCACCGGGCTGTTCCATGAGCACATCAAGCTGACCACCGATCACTGCTCCAAAGCGTTCTGCAGATTTACCGGTGAGAACCTGCTTGGATTTAAATCCAAAGTGCTTTTCAACAACCGCCATGCTAACAAGTTCCATTGGAATGTTGATATTGGATACAGTCAGGTTGCCCTCACCCTGTTGGGCATAAGCTACCACTTTGTCCCAATCTGCCTTGCCGTCTGTGATGAATTTTTCATCTTCACCATTGATAAACAGCATGGTTGGCGCAACATTCATGATCACCAATGATTCAACATCCGTGACGGGATTCAAATCAATTCGACCTTCAACATAACGAGAGGGCAATGTGTCGATGTGCTGCAAAAGCGTATAACCATCTGCCGGAGCCTGCAAAAATTCGGGTAGACAATTCAATCCACCGCCACCTGTGATGTTGATCTTGTTGATCTTCGCGTTCATGATTTTTGCAGCCGGACCAACAATTGCGTCAACTGCCTGATCTGAACCGCCGCCTTTTCCATAGCAGCAGATCACAGTAATTGGACGATTTGGATAGCCATCCGGTCCTGCGGCACTTACAGATGTCGAAGCAATCAGTCCAAAACCGCTCATGGCCGACGCCAACACTGCAAGCAATGCATTTTTTAAGAATTTCTTCATATTTCCTACTCCAAATAAAGCTCAATAAATTTCACCAAAAAGAGATACTTATCTGTTTGGTACAAAGACTAGGCTACTCGCAAATGTGATTTGCATGAGTAATGGGGTTTCTAATTTATCAAACAAAGGCGAATGAATTTTGACTTTTTGAGAAAAATGTTCGAAATTGCGCTGAACTTGTTAAAAATAGCGGCCGATTTCAAAATTACACCCTTTAAGTCAGTAGCGAAAGTGATTCTGTGTGCCCGTCGACTGCTAAGGTCTGTCCACTTATTTTTTCACCTCGCTCTGAACAAATAAATAGCGCCATCTGGGCAATATCCTCTGCTTCAACAAAAGTCTTTAGTGAAATCTGACTTACAAACTGATCGTAAATCTGTTTTTCACTTAAATTTCGAGTCTTGGCCTCAGCTGCCATTACCCGGTCCATTCGCGGACCTGAGACCGGTCCGGGACAGATGGCATTAACCCGAATACCATAACCTCCAACCTCCATTGCCAAAGACTTGGTCATTCCAACAATCGCCCATTTTGCTGAGGCATATGGGGTACGCAGTGGGTACCCATGTGTCCCTGCTGTTGATGAAAGATTAACAATCGAACCACTATTCTGTTTCTTCATCACTTCTAGCGCGCGGCGTGTACACAAAAACGTACTGATTACATTGACTCGAAGCGTTGCTTCCCAATCGCTGAGAGTTATTGTTTCCATGGGACCGTTGGGACCTGCAATGCCAGCGTTATTGACCAAAATATCCAACTGGCCATTACAAGCTTCTAGAACCGAATCGAATAATTCATCAACATCTGACTCTACTCCAACATCTGCAACCATACCCATAATTTGGGGATCTGTATCCCGCAATTCTTTGACAAGATTCTTATCGCGATCGCAAACATAGACTACCGCCCCTTCCGATACAAATGCCTTCGCAATCGCTAATCCGATGCCTGAACCGCCACCTGTTACTATTGCCGTTTTACCGAACAGTTCCATCGATCACTCATTCCAATAATTTAGTGTTAGTGTTAAATATCCAGGATCAGTCGAGAACTTTCTTCCGCTGCCCTGGATACGCATGCAATCATAGTGTTTTGTTTGGACTTCTCTGCCGGAGTCAGCACAAAGTCCCGGTGTTCAATCTCGCCAGAAAGTACTTTGACCTTGCACGCTCCACATAGTCCATCCTCACAAGCGTACTCTAAATTCAACAACCCTGCTCCATGCAACACATCAAACACACTTTGGGTTTCACCAACGCGAAGGGTTTTCATCCGTCGAGCCAAAGTAATACTAAAGTTCGATACGGCAGGAACTTTCAATTTTGGTGCAGACATATATTGCGTATGCACCGATTCCACGGGCCAGTCTGATGTCTTTCCCAAGACTGTCGTCACAAAGTTTGCGGACCCACATAAGTACAAATGATGATTTTCTGTAGATCCATTAGGAAATTTCGAAAACGTGGCTGAAATCGCAGAGAATGTATCGGATAGGTGAAGAGTCAGTCGTTTACCGCAAATTTCTTTAAGTTCCTTCAGAAAAAAGTTGTTCCCCGATGGATTATTCAAGTAGTGTACTTTGAAGTCCGCATCGATGTCAAAGAGTCGGTGACACATCGATAGCAAAGGCAGAACACCACTGCCTTCCCCGAAAAGAGTATGCTGCACGGCAGATTCGTTCAGTCCTACCGTGTTAATTGGAAGGTGCGCCTTAAATTCATCACCAACTCTAATATTGGAAACTATCCAGTCTGTCATTGCTTCATCACTATCTTTATCTTTCACTCCGACCAGATAGCGGTTAGTTTCAATGGGGTTATTGATGAGTGAAAAATTCCGGCTTAAGCGATGACGGTCAAACAGCAAGCCCAATTGAGCGCCTGCGGCAAACTTTGGCAAGCCCTCGCCTTTCGGCTGTCGGAATTCAATTGTCAGACAGCCATCACCCAAGTGCGTAATTTCTGAAACCACAAGGTCCAGCCACTCTGGTGGCGAAGGCTCCGGGAACTTTTGGCCGTCTTTCAGCAGCAGCCTCCCTACTGGATTGCCCTGCACGATATGCTCTTCGAGGATTTCATCAATATCTTCGGTGTTTTCGTAGTGATACCAAATGCCTTCCGGATAAACAACCATCGCAGGTCCCAGTTCGCATCGCTCCAAACAGCCAGCATTGTTAACTCGAATGTCGTCGAGCCCCAATTCTTTTGCACGCTTCTTCATATAGGCGCGCAATTCAATCGAACCCCGAACACTACAACAACCTCGTGGATGACTAGATTCGCGTTCGTTAACGCAACAGAAGATGTGACGGCGATAATGCAAACGGAGTTAACTCCTTATGGGTTGACAGCGCAGGTATTGATTTGGATAGTGGGCTTTGGTATTCAAAGCCTCTGCCGCATGCCAAGGCCAACGTGGATTGTAAAGCATACCCCGAGCCAATGCGATGGCGTCTGCATCTCCTTCGGCAATGATCGATTCTGCGTGATGGGGATCAGTGATCATTCCAACAGCAATAGTCGCAATTTCTGCTTCATGTCGAACCGCACGAGCCAAGTGAACCTGATAGCCTGGTTTACTGGTTATGTCCTGATGATGAACCAATCCGCCACTTGATACATCAATCCAGTCGCACCCACTTTTCTTGAGTTCAATGGCAAATTCTACGGTTTCTTCCAGACTCCAGCCTCCCTCAGCCCAATCAGTTGCTGATACCCGAACCCCAATTGGCCTGTCATCGGGCCAAACCGCCCGAACCGCATGAAAAACTGCAAGCGGAAACCGCATTCTGTTGTCTAGTGAACCACCGAATTCATCGTTCCTCTGGTTTGACAAAGGTGACAAAAACTGATGGAGTAGATAACCATGTGCCGCGTGTAGTTCAATCGCTGCAAAACCGATTCGATCTGCTCGAATTGCAGACTCGGCAAACGCACTCACTAAATTTCCAATTTCTTCTTTATCGAGTTCGTGGGGCACAGTCGTGCCCCCTCCCCCAGCGATTGGCGAAGGTGCTGCAGGCACCCATCCCCCTTCGGACGGTGGGATATACTCTCTATTCTGCCAGGGAGGCCGCGTCGACGCCTTTCGTCCTGCGTGTGCCAACTGAACACCAATAGGTACACTCCCGTATTGATGACAGAAATTAACTATCCGCTTAAGTGCTACTTCGTTTTCGTCACTATACAGACCCACACAAAACGGGCTTATACGTCCCCTGGCTTCGACATTCGTCATTTCCATGATTAACAAGCCTGCACCACCGACTGAAAATTGTCCAAGATGCATCATATGCCAGTCAGAAACGCAACCGTTGTGTGACGAATACTGGCACATCGGTGACACAATGATGCGATTTTGCAGTGTCAACTCACGAAAAGAAATCGGAGTGAACAGTTTAGGGCTAGACTTTGACAAAATTGTTGAGATGGTCGTGCTGTCCAAAGTGTCAATTTATACAAACGATTTCAGAGGTATGAAATAAATATTTCCCCGATAAAATCCCCAATTTCGGTTCTCGTCGACCTTCCAGAACTTGAATTGTGCAATCTCTACTAACCCACCTCGCATCTCAAATCACAAGGGGCTTTCAAACACACCTGAGTCAAAAAGACGCAACTATTCCGCTTCAGCATCTCTGATGTTGCCAATGGTGGAAATACCAATATTTTCACGGATTCTTCAAGCTTTCTCGATATCCCTAGCGATCCTCTTCACCGAAAGTTCCGCCCAAAATTGATCTCGTACGGAAACGCGATTTCTCTCGGCACCGTTTTATTCGGCAGTCATCTCAACAGTCGTACGAATTCAATATTTCAATGGAAGGTTGGGTATTCAAATCTAGCGTCATAAAGACACTGTTCGGGTCCAGTACGTAGTCAGCAAACGGCTCGCACTCAACGAAACCGTGCTTCGAATACAGGGCGCGTGCTGGCCGAAAATACTCCCATGAACCCGTCTCAAGGCTCAATCGTTTCGCACCCTCAGCACGTGCGAAGTCAATAATGTGAAGTAGCATCTTACTGCCAATTCCGCCACGTCTCTTGTAACTGACGGTGTGCATTGATTTAATTTCGTAGTGATCGGCCGACAACCTTTGCATGGCGCCGATAGCCACTAGATCGCCATTCTCCCACATACTCCAGAACTCCACTTCGGAGCCTTTCAATCCTTTTGAATCTAAGGCATGGTTGCTTCCAGGCGCTGTTTCGATACGGGCTTGGTTCATATGGGTTTCAACAAGTTTGCTAACCCGAGGATCATCCAAGCCTGCGCGCTGAATCTTCATGGTGCATCCTTTTGATTGATCCGCTGTTTCCAAGATACTCATTAAAAATATTCAAATCAACCACCTGATTCAGTGCTGCCGAAAAAATCAGGTGCAAAAACCCCTACAGCGCGACCGCCTCTAGTTTCATCCTTTTGGTTTCGTTCGGGATTTCGGCGTAAAATTTGCGACGCAATTGACAATCGTCCAATCTGCCAAAAGCAAGCCTCGATTTTACCTTACCGCACTATCAGAGGGATATGACAAACCTGACACAATGCAGCCAGCAAGACATAGCAAATTTCTTGCAATTTGCAAATAGCATCGCCGATAAAGCGCGCGAAATTGCCCGTCACTACTATAGACAGTCGCAGAAACAGTGGGTCAAGCCGGATAATACCTGGGTGACAGAAGCAGACTGTGCGATAGAAGAAATGGCAAGAGTCAGAGTAAAGGAACAGTTTCCTGATCACGACTTTTTCGGCGAGGAATATGGCGACACAATCTCAGAAAGGCAATTGAAGTGGTGTCTCGATCCAATCGATGGCACCATGGCATTTGTCTACGGATTGCCGACATTTGGTGTGCTAATTGCACTCACTGAAAATACTAAACCAATAGTGGGAATTATTGAATTACCAGCTATGAAAGAAAGATGGTGCGGAGCGCGTGGCTTCACAACAATCTGGAAAGGACGTCCCTGTCGCACAAATCCGGACAGAAGCCTGACTGAAACCGCAGTATTTGCAACATCAATCGACATGTTCTCTGATGAGGAACGTGAGTTATTCAATCGGGTTTCACTGAATGCCAGAGAAAGGCGATTCGGAGCTGATTGCTATGCGTACGGACTGCTCGCGTCTGGCTACATCGACGTAGTTATGGAAGCCGATATGAAAGCTTATGATGTGATGGCATTAGTACCGGTGGTTGAAGGAGCGGGTGGCATCATTACTGATTGGGATGGGAAACCAATCAGACTTGGTTCCGGAAAAAAAGTACTGGCCGCGTCAAACCGAAGACTGCATGAAGAATGTCTGAAACTGATTCACTCAAATTGAGTGAGCCATTACTTCGTTTTAAATCTTGGCGTGATTGGAATTTAGCTATCTACATGTCGCCGGGGACGCCATATGACGGTGCGTCACCTGGTGATACGGCACGAGTCACATAGTCTGCTCGCTGCGGTTCGTATACCTGCCAGAGAGATCTAAGGAGACTTACTGGATTATCGGCCCAATCAACCCGAAGGTTAACATCGGCCCATGCAACTTGGTTCGCTACCAGCACGGCAGCCGAACGAACCTCACCTTCCTCGCCTCCTGCGTCCAATCCCGCTTGCAGTGCATTCAACAAAGTTTCCGCAAAATGTCTGGTATTGTCGCGATTCTCGAATGAGTCAACCATCGCCAGGGGGACTTTCTCGTTTGCCAGAAGATTACCAGCGGCTACGCAGCATGACCCAACTACAACTGAATTGGTTCCCAGAATATTCTTTCCGGTGTAATGGCCCACAACTCCATTCAGGTCCACAGCGGTCAATTGACGGTATTCGAGATCGCTTTCGCTACCTATCACTTTGAGAATCGCTTTCTCAGCATCATCACCAGATTCCATGTAGTCCAACATCGCTCGTCCGAGAATCGGATCCGTTATATTTTGAGTTGCGACCGCTCCTACCCCTGCGCGAACCCAAGGACAGCGACTTCCGACGGCGATGCTTGATGTAGTAATTGCAACTCCAACATGACCAGTTTCTGTATCGACTGCAGTTATCGAAAATGTCATGTTCAGATTTTCCTCTTATGTCGCGGATGGCTGCCCTTGAATCTCAAAAAAGGAATCTTGAGAGTAAGGTGTACGCATTTCAATTTCCGCATCCCGCAGTCGGGCGACCGGACTTGGTTTGCCGCGTACTATTTTTCCACTGAACTTAGAAGGTAACGCCGGCGGTAGCAATGGGTAAGAATCTGCCGCATTGTAGTCACAGATCAGCAAACGCCGCGCTTGATCAGAGCGATTGATTTCAGAACCATGCACAGTCCAGCAGTGCATGAAACAAATATCGCCGCGTTTGGCAACAATTGACACTGCCCGATTATCAAATTCCTCATTAAACGACGCATCGATTGCTCCTACGTAGTGCCCATTCTGAAAATGAGAGTAGCGTTCTTTGTGAGACCCCGGAACGACACGTAAACATCCATTCTCTTCACTCGTATCATCGAGCATCAGCAGAATTGCAAGCATGTCATCATTGGTGTGCGGATCATAAGACTGATCCTGATGGTAGTAAACTCGAGTTTCCATTTTTGGCAGCTTGATATTGAGCTTGCAATGGTGATATCGAACATTTGGACCAACCAGTTGCGAGACCATATCGACGATTGGACTAGCCCAAAGAACTTCCTGAAAGACTTCTGAAATATCAGCCGGATTTGCCACACGGCGAAGTCTGGGAACCTCCCGACTATGGCCAACTTCGAGATCAAATCGAGCCTTCCCATCAACAGTCTCACCAAAGTTGGCATCGTAATTCCGACTGAGTTCTATCCAACCGTCAAGTTCTTCATCCATTCTACTTAGTAAGCTGTCATCAAGTCCGGAATTGGCTACAACGTATCCAAAATCCTGAAAATGCTGAACCTGTTCGATAGCTAGTTGTTGATTGCTGGTCATTTTTGGGCGTAGATTCTGAAATTAATCACTGTCAGAATTTGAATTTTATATTTTCTGAATTAACAACTCCATTCAGAATACAGTAAATTTTGAGATCAACATTTACGTCACACCACATTTGGTTTGGCTGAACCAGATGACAATTTGAGTCTACAAATAAAGTAGACTCAAACCTTTAGGTATTAAGCAAATTTCGAATGTGAACGAATAATCAGCCATAGATCAGGTTATGAGATAGCCATCTCGGTCGATTTTGAATTCCATTCACTGTCTCTGTCTGCAACATTCAACCCGATTGAAATTCACCCTCATTGATCTGATTTAAGGTGAGCACTCTACCACCTAAACCTTCAAATAACGACTCTCTGCATGTCAAAATAATGATCTGAATGTTTCGTGATGACCTGTAAAGGATGTCGAACATCGTTTTCAGCCTTTCTTCATCTGCAAACACCAAGGCATCATCAAGAATTACAGTTGCGGGCCGACCCTTTGCAGCTAAGAGTTCAGCAAACGTCAACCTTACAAGAACCGCAATTTGCTCCTGAGTACCCATGCTCAAATTTTGAAATGATTCACTGAAATGTCGGTCAATTGAAATAATGTTCAATTCCTCGTCAAATTCAATCTTTGCGTTTGGAAACAGCACGTTCAGATAGGGTCGTATCTGTGATTTTACTGGTGACAAATATCGTTCCGTCGCTTCCTGCTGTGCACTCGACAGTGTGTCACGCAGCAGTTTAAGAACTTCCACTTCATTCTCGATTTTGTCATACTCGTTCCTTTCGCGCTCTAACTCGCGCTGTTTCTGTGCAATCTGCTCATCAATTCCGGCACCTTCTTGGGATTCGATGCGACCAATGAGTTGATTGACTTCATCGCGAAGATTTTGAATCTGCGCTTTTCGATTATGAATCTTATCTTCCAAACGCTCAATCCGCACCGAAACAAAATCAAACTCTGTTTGGTCGAGTGTGTCTTCTAGTACTTGCAGGTCAATTGCCTGCTGCTCAACTTTCACTTCCAGTTGCTCAATGTGTTCTTTAAGCTCACTCGCCTCTTTTTCACCACCTCGAACCTCGATTTTTGTTTCGAGGCCTTTAATTTGCTTTGTATGGATTTCAATTTGGCCCTGCTTGTTGGCAATTTCCAGTTTAGTATCTGCCAGTCTATCCTCTGCTTGCCTAAGTATCCTCGCTGGTGTTTCTAAACTGGACCGCAACTGAGCTAAAGCACTTTCTGACTGACTCAGCAACTCCTCCGCCACACTGACGGTGGGAATTTCAGTCAGACCAAGATTGGAGGCACTGGTAGTAAGTAAACTCTTTTGCTGTGAAAAATTCATTTTAATCGCTTCGATACCACCTTCAGATTGACCAAATTCTGACAAATGAGCCTGAATCTCGCGACTTGCTGATTCTGCTTCCTGCAACGAAATTTTTCGCACTTCGTTTAATTGCCTGGCGTCTTCCACTGAGTCTGCGTTTGCCTGAGCGAGCATGGAATTAAGGTGTTTTTGTGCAACTTGTCGTGCTTCCAAAAGCTGATCAGCATTTTGCACAGCTGGTTTTACACGAATCCGACCTCGCTCAGGGAGATCAATCGAAACTTCCGTTACAGCTTCAAGCAATTGATTTTCATTCTCGAGCGGTTCGCCGTTGACGGTGATTCCCGCAGCACCTTCTGCTTTCAACTGAAAAAGAATTTCAGTCGCGTTCGCAGTGATCGTTGCCTGTGCAGACTCAAGCTCTGAATTAACCTGCTCAATTTGGCGCAAGATTTGATCAGAAACTAATATCTTATTTGCGGCTTTCAGACTTTCCTCTCTCCGTGTTTGTGCGGAAGCCGCAAGTTCAAGCCTTAGTTCCAAGTCAGTGCATTTCGACCACTGCTGTGTTAGTGACAAAATGTCCTTCTTGATCTCAAGAATATTTCCCGCTTCGACAATCTGGCTTTTTAACCCGTCAACAGCACTCTGAATCTCGGTTTTCTTCGAAAGCAACTCCAATTCCTGATTGGAAGAATCTTTCAACTCTGCTTCCAAAGTACCAAATTCAGCGCGAACCTTGTTCAATTCCTTTATGAAGTCGAGCAATACTTGCAGTTCCTTTTGCAAAGATGAATGTTGCTCCTTTGTTTGCCCAAGTTCTCCTCTGGCAACTTCGATTTTCAATTCGACCTGACGCAGTTCTTCATATCTTGATTTGAACTGCTCTAGTTCCTGTTCCTCCAGTTTGCTGGTTTCATCCTCCTCCAATCGCTTGAGGTTCTGCTGACATGTTTCCAGACGTTCCAAGTCCCTGAGTAAGCTGGTTCGTCTTGTATCCAAAGCTTCAATTTCATCTTGCACAGCGTCTACACGCGCGCTAAGCTGTTTAAATTCCCCCGTTTCTCTGCCTGTAGGGGTTAGATATGCGTTTAACTGTTTAGTGAAGAGATGGAGAAGTTTCCGACCGCGTCTTCCGCCAAGTACAGTATTGACCTGAGATTCCAGAATTGATTGCAGACCCGAACGCGCACCTTCAGAAACATCAACTGGAGTAAAAGACTTGCCTTGCTCAACCCAAAACAGATTCCATATTTCTTTGGGTTGCCCATCTAAGCTACCCGAGACTTTAAACGAAAGTAAATCTGATAACTCTTCTTCCGCCTCATCACCCTTGATGAGTCTGCCATCGGGCAACCTGAGTTCAGCAATCTGACGCTTGAGAAACCGTTTCTTAATCTGGTATTGCTCACCTTCAATTTCAAAATCAACTCGAACGGAAGGAGACCCTTTGTTTAGTGAATGCTGTAAATTTGTGATTTCCTTTTTCTGCGACCGATGTTTTTCAAAAAACGCGGCGCGCATTGCGCTCAATATCGTCGATTTGCCCATTTCGTTCGGCCCGGCAATGATGTTGAGTTTATCATCAAGTCCGGTGATTTCCACTGGCTGTTCGAATTTCATAAATTCATTGACAGCTATAGATCTGATGATCACGATCAGTCCGCCTCCATTCTCTTGAGTTCGACATACAGCCGTGTCAAGGCTTGGGCAGCCAATTTTCTCACCTGTTCATCGGAATGAACCAACTGATTCCTCAACTCATCAACAGCAGCTTTGACAAAACCACCTATATCAAGCATAGCGATATCATCATCTGTTACCTTGACGTGCAGATGCTCGTCATCTAAATCGAAATGCAGAAATGAAGCTTCAAAGCGCTCCGCGATGATCTCATCAAAATAGGTGCGCTCTTCAAGCGAGATCAAGCCCTCAACCTGCAACCGTACTAAATATCGTTCAAGATGGTCATCTAGACCACTCAATTTAGTCCGCAACCGTTCGATGTCACTTCGAGAGGCAACAGTTTCACTGATCGTTTCCCATCTGAACTCACCGGTTAAAACTGATTTCACTTTCGGCACTGAAGTATTGCTATTTACAGATACGATTAGTGCTTTTCCACCTTCTGTCACATCAAATGCATCAGTCTCTGGCGTACCGCTATACCAACAACGTGAATTAACTTCACGCTGTCCATGCCAGTCACCCAAAGCCAGGTAGGCGAGACCCGCTGTGTTCGGTCGATCAGGATTGATGTAATTCGTTGCCGCACCTTCTCCTGCACCGAAGGTTGAAACTGACCCGTGAGCGAGACCAATACGTATACACTCGCCAGGAATGTCGACACTGTCCATATATTCAGTCGGGTCTTCAAGTGTGGACTTGTGATGAAGTGGCGCAGGCAGAATTGCAACAGTATCAGATTCAATGAACAGTGGATCAGACTCGTCACAAATATGGACATTTTTCGGCAACCCTCTTCTCAGCCGATACCATAGACCATTGGTTCGGTTAGGATCATGATTGCCAGGCAATAGGTACCAATTCACATCTGCATATTTCCTCATTCGCTCAAGTGGCTGATTGAGTGATTTAGTCGAGAGATTTTCTGCATCGTAGACGTCACCGGCTACAAGCACATGTCGCAATTCCTGTTCAACCGCAATTTTTCCAAGTCGATCAATCGCATTGAGTCTGGCATTTTGCAAGACACCCATCGTCTCCTGGTCAACAAACCTGAAAACTTTGCCAATTTGCCAGTCAGCAGAATGTAAAAATCGAATCGTCAACTTGAATTCCGAAGAAATAAATCAGCAACAATTTTCTGTGTCAAAGCTAATACCCCACAGTGGAGTTGCCATATATACATTTATCAGCAATTCCAACAGGTAATTTCTCGCTACATCCTTATTACTGGTTTCTGTTCTTTTTCAAATTCCTCTGGTATGCTTTCCGTATATTCAAACAGACGGGCATGAATTCCCATAACTTCTGCGCAGAGTATTTGGAGTTCTGCTTCAAATTCTTTCCACTGTTCCGTCATATAGAATTCGTCCTTTAATTCCGTATCCATATAGAGGAGCATATCTGATATTTGGTCACACTCCCACCGCATTCCGAATATCCAGTCTACCTTCAGATTCCGAATTTGTAGCTTTTCTTTCTCGTTCATTTTCTGACTCATTGGTACTACCTTCAACTGGCATTCGATTCAACAGAGAGATAGCATTATAGGTATCCATTTCCATGCAAAAATCATCTGAAACATCGCTACGTCATATTCTGTCGTATTGTTCTATTGAAACTGAATTCACCAATCAATTGAAACGAATGATCTCCGCAACAGTCAAATGAGTTTGCTGATCAATATTCGATCAGCGGTTATACGAATTTCAATACAATCACGCAGAGCACATTTAGCTGATTTTGAATTTCAGTTTGTAGCAGCTCCCAGCACTATGGAGGACGAGAAAAGATGAAGGCATCTGACTTATTTGTCGCATGTCTCGAGCAGGAAGGAATTGAGTACATTTTCGGCGTACCCGGAGAAGAAAATGCGCATTTCATGATTTCGCTTGAGGAATCGGACAGTATCAAGTTCATTCTCTGTCGGCATGAACAGGGAGCCGCTTTTATGGCAGAAGCCTACGGACGACTGACTGGGCGGGTTTCCGGCTGCCTGGGAACTCTAGGTCCCGGAGCAACCAACTTGATTACAGGTGTTGCAGACGGCAATATGGATCGTGCGCCAATGCTGGTGCTCACCGGTCAAGGAGCCTCTACCCGATTGCACAAAGAATCCCACCAGATTATGGACGTCGTGGCTATGTATCGTCCAGTGACAAAGTGGGCGCAGCAGATTCATCATCCCGACAACATTCCCGAAGTAGTCCGTAAGGCCGTGAGAACTGCATTGGTCGAAAAACCTGGTGCCACCCTAGTCGAGCTGCCTGAAGACATCGCACACATGGACGCATCAACAAAACCGCTGCAGCCACAAAGACTACGACGAGCCGTACCAGATGACAAAATCATAAACCAGGCGTTTGATTTAATTCGAAATGCCAAACGACCCATTATTTTGGCTGGAAATGGCTGCATTAGACGCCGCGCTTCAAAACAACTGCGATTACTTTGTGAAAAAACAGGAATCGGCGTTGTATCCACTTTCATGGCGAAAGGCTGCGTGGATATGGATTCAGATTACTGTCTATACACCGTTGGTTTAGGGGCAAAGGATTTGGTGGCATGTGCGCTGGATGCATCCGACCTGATCATCACATTAGGCTACGACATGGTCGAATACCATCCGCACCTTTGGAATCCTGATCAGAATAAAAACGTTTTGCACATTGACTTCCTACCAGCCGAAATCGATGCTTACTATCGTCCGAAATTAGAAGTGGTGGGAGATCTAGCTCACACTCTGTGGATGCTGAATGAACGCATCAATGACGTAGACGGTTTATCCTTCGATCTTTCTCAGCAAGCCGCAACCCGTCGAGACATGGCTCTGGATTTTGCTGAACATAAAGACGATGATACAGAAGGAGTCATTAAGCCTCAAAAAGTACTCTGGGATGTCCGACAGGTCATGGGGCCCAATGATGTACTGCTTTCCGATGTTGGTGCGCACAAAATGTGGATCGCCCGACACTACCATTGTCACGAACCCAACACCTGCCTGATTCCCAATGGATTCTGTTCCATGGGCTTTGCACTGCCCGGTGCGATCGCTGCGCGACTAGTGAATTCCGATCCTGATCACCGGATCCTTGCAATATGTGGAGATGCCGGATTTATGATGAATGTACAGGAAATGGAAACTGCCCGTCGTCTTAATTTGGATATTGTTGTCATGGTTTGGGAAGACCATGAATATGGACTGATTGCCTGGAAACAATCCAATCAGTTCGGTCGACATACGGACCTGAGTTTTGGAAATCCCGACTGGATTAAACTGGCCGATTCATTTGGCTGGAATGGTCATCGGGTCGAAAACTCACGCGACCTTCAATCAGCACTGGGAGTTGCATTTTCCGAAGCGGGACCCAGTCTGGTGGTCGTACCCATCGACTACTCTGAAAATGAGAAACTGACTAAGCGTCTAGGAGAGATTGTCTGCCCGATCTAGATATGGCGAAAATGTAATCTCGTAGTTTATCCCTGAACTGTTTCTGAATAGGATGCTGCACTTGGGAGGCAACTTCTGATGCAGGCTGCTCAAATGAGAAATCGCTCAAAACAGAATGTCATCTTCGATGGCATCAATTCCGGCTTGAGCACACAGATCATCCAAATCACCGCCTGGTGCACCAGACACACCTATAGCACCGACTGAAAAGCCGCCAGCGTCAATCAATAGACCGCCTCCCAGCATGATGGCTTCTTCAAGATGCCGAATGCCAGACAAAGAAGTACCTTCCGCTGTGGCTTCAGCAAGTTCCGTGGTTGAAAGACGAAAACTCGCCGCCGTCCAGGCCTTGCGCCGCGCAGTAGTCGGTGTATGAGCACCCGCATATCGGTCGCGGAGCATAACTTGGGGTAAACCATTGCGATCAGTAACTACTACCGACACCTGAAAGCCTTCTGAACGGCATTTTTCCAGTGCGGCTTTTGCCGCTTTAAGCGCAATTTCCGGGGTGAGATTCTGGGTGGTAAAAAGTGCATGTTCATCAGCCTTGGTTTGTACCGAAAGCAGAATCAAAATAAAGATTGGTATTTGAAGATATTTCATGGCGCTCACGTCGAGAGATTCAAAAATTTTGTTAGTTAAACATTCGTCCATTTGAGGAACCATCCGACAAATTGGCAAACTGATGTTAATAAATGCCTGATATCAGAAACTTGACAAAGCTCAAATTGATCAAGTTGACCCCTTTCCAGTCGCATTGAACCGCCACAATTGGAAAATTCCACTTGATTTTGCTAATTTTATTGACTCTAGGCGTCAGAAATGTCCAGGTTGAGTCATAATAATACTAATCGCAGAATGCGGATTTCATCTTCGTTAATTAATGGATTAATCACATGCAAGTGATACTAGCTCAGCCGCGTGGTTTTTGCGCTGGCGTCGAACGGGCGATCCAGATTGTGGAAACAGCTCTCAAGAAATATGGTTCGCCAATTTATGTGAAACACGAAATCGTGCACAATCAGCGCGTCGTTAGCGAACTCAGATCTAAAGGGGTCAAGTTTGTTGAAAGTATTTCTGACATTCCGGATGGTGCAGTTACCGTGTTTAGCGCACACGGGGTTTCAAAAAAAGTCGAGAGTGAAGCATCAGAACGTGGTCTAGAACCACTTGATGCTACATGCCCACTCGTCTCTAAAGTACATATTGAAGGGCGAAAATATGCCAAAAAAGGGTTTGAAATTGTCTTGATCGGGCATCACAATCATCCTGAAGTTGAAGGAACCTTAGGTCAGATCCCAGGCACCGTACACCTCATCAGTGATGTGGAGGAAGTTGATAATCTGGTGATTAAAGATCCTGATAAGGTTGCTTATATTACCCAAACAACTCTGTCGGTTGACGATACTCGTGATGTGATTTTCGCATTGAAGAATCGCTTTCCAAATATTGCCGGTCCTGACATCAAGGATATTTGCTACGCCACACAGAATCGTCAAAGCGCGGTCCACCAACTCGCAGATCAAGTAGATTTAGTGCTGGTGGTCGGTGCACAGAACAGTTCAAACTCAAATCGTCTTTGTGAAGTCAGCCGCGACCGCGGAGTACCAGCGTATCTCGTCCAAAATTCGAATGACTACAACCCGGAGTGGTCAGTCAACGCTGAAAAAATTGGCATTACTGCCGGTGCCTCGGCTCCCGAAGCTCTAGTTCAAGAATTGATAGAACGGCTTAAACAGCATCACGAAATCGAGGTAACAACAATGACGGGTATCACCGAAAACGTCAGATTCAATTTACCCCCCTCTCTGAGAAAAGCATCGTAAGCGAGCAGGTGCATCCGTAGCTATAAGCAGAATGTCACCCGTTTATTGATGACACTTTGCTGATGGGTTATCTCAAACTAGATTGTCGGAGAGGAGTTGCTTTTGACCAAGATCACTTTTATGCGATGGAAACAATGACAGCAGCGTCCCCCTCGATTCGACTTCCGAAGAAAGAGCGATTTCGAAATTTCTAAGTCAGAGAGTACGGAATCAACCAGACAGGAACTTGCACTGTTATCATCTATCGAGAAAAGGTATCGTTGAACAGTCGAAAAGGATTTTCTGCTCATGAAAAATGATTCTGATAATTCTGTTCTCGCAAAATTACAGTCCGTTGGTGTTCGTCGCAACAATCGGTGGCTGGTGCGAGATATTGACCTCACTATGCATAGAGGGGAAATAGTTTCACTGATTGGTCCAAACGGAAGTGGCAAGACAACCGTAACTAAAATTCTGGCGGGCTCCCTAGAGCCTGATTTTGGTAGTGTGCAGAGACCACCCAACATCAAAATCGGATATGTGCCCCAGAGCGTCACTCTCGATTCAACTCTACCAATGACCGTGCAACGCCTTATGGATGTTCCACAGCCTGTTGATAGGAGTGAGTTGATCAAAGTACTCACCGAACTTGATATTCAACACCTAGCAAACGCTTCAGTACAAAAATTATCGGGTGGTGAGTTTCAGCGGGCTCTACTCGCAAGAGCATTATTGCGTAAACCCGACCTATTGATTCTTGACGAACCGACGCAGGGACTTGATGTTCACGGAGAAGCGTTGCTGTTCAATCGAATTGCGAAAATTAGAGATCGTATGAATTGCGGCATTTTGATTGTGCGCCACGACCTCCATCTGGTGATGGTTCAAACTGATACTGTCGTTTGCATGAATGTACATATTTGCTGTACTGGAACTCCGGAACGTGTGCAAAAGGATGAAGCCTATCTGAACCTTTTTGGCAAAAAAGCTTTCGAAGCTCGCGCACTTTACTCGCACCTTCACGATCATGATCACCGTCTGGATGGAAGCATAAAGGATTTATGATGGTCCATTTGTCTCTGGTATCGACAAGATGTTCCTAATACCAGATGACTTTTTCAGTCGAGCAATTATCGCTGGCATCGGCTTCACTCTCGTTGCCGGTCCACTTGGTTGCTTCGTTATATGGCAGCGGTTGGCTTATCTCGGCGAAGCGATGGCGCATTCAGCACTGCTTGGCATCGCACTGGCAATAGTTCTGGATATCAATTTGATGGTGGGTGTATTCAGCATCTGCCTATTCATCGCATTTATGTTGTCTCGAGTCAATAGCGATTCATTTCTGTCGGGCGATTCTGTACTTGGAATCATGTCTCATTCAACATTGGCAATTGGTCTCGTTCTTATTTCCTTTATGTATTGGATTAGGGTCGATGTTTTGGATTTTCTGTTCGGCAACATCATTTCGGTAACCTGGTTGGAAATCGCTATGATCTATATGGCAAGTGCGGTTGCCTTGGGAGTTATTGTGTTTAAGTGGAGAGCAATGATCGGCCTGACCGTTGACGAGCAAATAGCCGCAGCTGAAGGTCTTCAACCCAATCAAACGCGAATTCTGCTCATGATATTGCTGGCTGGAACAATCGCCATTGCGATGAAGATTGTCGGCATCATATTGACAGTCGCTTTGTTGATTATTCCAGCTGCAACAGCACGACAAGTTGCAAAAACACCTGAACAGATGGCTATGTTTGCCGTCGCATTTGGTTCAGCATCGGTGGTTGGCGGTATGTTCATGTCGCTGGAGTTTGATACCCCTCCAGGTCCAAGCATCGTCGTGTTTGCACTATTGCTGTTTCTGTCAATGGCAACAGCAATGCTTATGAGAAGACGAAGTCAAGAAGGGGTCTGATCCGCAAAAAACCATTGAGAGCACAATAACTTCAAGTATTCTGAAAGCCTCTCAGGTTAATAGCCTCAATACGGCACGGGCAGTTTCGACACCTGAAAGATGTGCACCGCCAACTGTTGCCCAAATAGAAGAATGGCAGGCTTCACCCGCGAAGAACACTCGTTCTCCAACAGGCTGTCGAAGCACTTTTCGCATTTTGTACGAGCCGGGACGGGCAGATGCATACGCTCCCAGTGTCAATGGATTCAATCCCCATGCCGTCGCCGATCCATTGGTGTAATGTCGTTCGATGTGGCTGCCAAGCAAATTCTTCAACTGCAATAAGGCATAGTCGATTTTGAACGCTTCGTCTTCTGTCTGCAATTCGCGCGCCCAACTTCCTCCAACATCACAGTAAGCCAGTCCACTGCCCGCGGAATTCGCTAGTGTTCCGAATCCTTTTCCATCTTCGCCAATTTCAAAAATCAGATAACCATCTTCGCCGACTCCAAACACATCCTGCGAAAAATGAAGTGCGATGTGATCGTAAGCACCCATGGAAATTTCGTTAAATGACTCGTGCTTTTCCTCCGGAAGTTCCGGCACAAAATTGATCTGATCGGATGCCAAAACACCTGTGGAAACTGTAATGATCACTGCTTTGGCGTTCAGTTTACCCCGAGTAGTTTCAACCACTACACCTCGCCCGCTCCAGTCAATTTTATGAACCGGTGTATTGAGAGACACATCGATGCCTTTGCCATAATGGGCAACTAATGTTCCGTACCCACTGCTGCAAAAATTATCTTGGCCGTCTTCGGAATTCCACCAATCTGTAGTTGAAAAGTCATCAAAATCTTTCCCCATTGACCACGGTCCCAAAACAAATTTTGCCGTATTACTCCAGCGTCCATTTACGTGTTCCGTTACCGAGCTAGGAGACACATCTCTACCTGAATTACTGGCTCTACCGATCGCCGCACTCAGTTCATCCACGTCATTCCAGAGCATGGCAAGCTGATCACTTTCAGATTCTTCATTGGAGCCGTAAAACAATCGATAGCGTTCAGGAGCAGAATAGATTTCAAAACCTTCAGACTTGGCGTATGTGTAGTAGGGATTTAAACTCCCGTTATGCAACCAATGAGCACCGATATCGTAAGGTACGCCAAAAATTGATAAATCCGTATGAGCGCGCCCACCGATACGGTGAGATGCTTCTACGAGCATCACGTTCTTTCCCTTTTCGATCAGGCTGCGGGTTGCAGCCAGTCCTGCAGCACCAGCACCGACTACAACCACATCATAATCTGCAGACGTCACTCCAAAGGTGGAATGGGGAAAGAGCGCAGCAAGCCCTGTTCCCAGAAATTGTCGACGGGTGAATCTATTCATAGTATTCAATGCAAACTAATCAATTTCAGAAATTCGGCGACAGCATTTTAATCGTATTACATTCCGAACAATGAAAACAGAACCTGTGATGTCAAGATGATGCCAAGAATCAACAAAACCAACTTGATGATTCGTCGAAAGAGATGGATGTCGATTCGATCCTGTAGTAATTGGCCCAAGTACAGCGAACCGGCGGCGATGCCTGCAATGGGAAGTGTAGTCAGAAATATCTGAAGCGTAAACGTTCCCGACGTGCCAAATACGGCCAACTGGGCAGCTTTTCCTGAGAAAAAACACATATTGAAAACCTGTACCATCACAGTCTTTGCCCAACCAGATTCGAGTGAATAAATTACAAGAATTGGTACCATGGTATTGGTCGATCCTGCTGAAAATCCAGCTGTCATTCCAAATCCAAACTGTGAGAGTCTCGGAAATCGCAACGCTTTGCTCAACAACCTCCGACTGGATCGATCTGCCACAAGGTATAGAAAAATCAGTAGTGCTAACAATAACTTGTATGGCGTTGGGTCGGTATAGACAATGACCCAAGCACCAATGACCGACCCGATCAAACACCACGCTGCCAGCGGCCAAAATTGTCCCAGACTTTCTCGCCAATTACCACCTTTGGCAATGCTGAACAAATTGACAGCAACAGTCGGAATCAGGGTGATGAGGATAGCAATCCGAAGATCAATAAAAGTGGAGAGCATGGCTGTCGACAGTAAAGGAAACCCCAAGCCGATTGAGCCATGCACAAATCCTGCGAAAATGGCGATGAGCACGAATACTGCGTATTCGTTGAGCGAAATCACTTCAAACATCAGCCAATCGATACACGCGTGTGCTCAACTAAACGACCACCAGGTGGCCCTCACGCCAGCTGGTTCGAAACAACGTTTGCTGCTTTCTAGAAGAGGATCGAGTCAAAGCGCAAATTAGAAATGGCGCTATACCCTAAAACAGAAAACGGCAAAGACCGTTAAATCCTTGCCGTTTTCCTTTTGTGAATCTGCTTATAGAAACACAAGGGAATTATCCATTTGAGTTGACAAAACCAACATTTTAGGATATACTTGCTAACAATGGAAATAAGAAATTTGCTGGCAGTATATAGCATGACAAAATCAAAGAAAGATCGGAAACGAGTCAGCCTCTACGAGTTCATGGACAAGTTTCAAACCGAGCAGGATGCGATGGAATACATCGAGTCAATACGATGGGCGAATGGCCGAGTATGCCCAAGATGCAATGCTCGCGAAACCAGCAGGGCCAGTCACAAGACAATGCCTTATTGGTGTAAGCCATGCCGTAAGTATTTCAGCGTCAAAACCGGATCGTTAATGGAGGAAAGCCGGCTGCCCTACAAAAAGTGGCTGATGGCCATTTACCTGCTTTCCACATCCCTGAAAGGTGTTGCAAGCACCAAACTGGGGAATGACATCGCAGTGCGACAACCAACTGCATGGTTTATGGCTCATCGCATCAGAACTGCCTGGGCGAATAATGCATCACAACTGTTTGGCTGTGAAGTTGAAGTCGATGAAACCTACATTGGTGGAAAAGAAAAGAACAAGCACAAAGACCAAAAGCTTAATGCTGGACGCGGAACAGTTGGCAAGACAGCGGTTGTCGGAATCAAGGAACGCGACAGCAAACAAATCAAGTCAATCAAAGTTGCCGACACCAAAGCCATCACACTTCACCAGATCGTGTGTGATGCGGTTGCCGATGGCTCAACCGTCTATACGGATGATGCCACTGCATACGAAGGACTTGAGAAACAAGGATACACACATGAAACAGTCAAGCACTCGGTTGGTGAGTATGTCAAAGGACAGGCACATATCAATGGCACAGAATCATTTTGGAGCTGCCTGAAGCGGGGCTACTACGGCATCTACCACAAAATGAGTCCGAAGCATTTGCAGAAGTATGTGGATGAATTCAGTGCCAGGCAGAATGTCAGGGCATTGGATACGATGGTTCAAATCGACTGCACGATTCGAGGGCTGTTCAACAAGCGGTTGAAATACGCTGATCTGATTAGCGGGCCGGATGGCCGGTTGCACTGAGGTTGAACTGTGCCTCCGCGTGCGGCAGCCGAAATCCAAGAATTTGATGCAAATGTCAGTGATGTCCAAGCAAAAGACTAATGAATCATCAAACCAGATTCCCCCAATATCAGACTTTGAGTTTGATGATGTTATGCGGGTGCTACTGGGCGTAAAACCGAAATCCTATCAGAGAACTCAAAAGCAAAAATCTTCTAAAAATGCCAAGAAATTGGATTGATTTTATGCCTGTCAACTCAAATGGATAAATCCCTAATTTTGGGATCGGCCCCGCTGCTCTTGCAGCGTGGTGTTTCTGAGAGTCTTGCCGGACGCTTTGAAACTTTGCACCTGACGCACTGGAGTTTCAACGAAATGAGGACAGCCTTCGGCATCAGCTATGATCAATATCTATTCTTTGGTGGCTATCCGGGTGCAGCACCGTTGATTAACGATGTCGAACGCTGGATGGACTATATCAACAATTCGCTGATTGAAACTACCATATCGCGAGATATATTGCTGTTAACACAGGTTGATAAACCCGCGTTGCTGAGACGGCTGTTTGAACTGGGATGTACTTATTCCGGGCAAATCGTTTCCTACACCAAAATGCTGGGACAACTTCAGGATGCCGGCAACACAACAACACTGGCTCATTATCTTGATTTGCTTGGTAAAGCAGGCATGCTAACCGGGCTTCAGAAATATGCAGGTCAAAGGACTCGGCGCAGAGCGTCTCAGCCGAAACTACAGGTTCTAAATACAGCACTGATGACTGCTGTATGGAATCTTGGTTTTGATGAAGTGCAAAGCAACAATGTATTCAAGGGTCGTCTGACAGAATCGGCCGTCGGTGCTCACCTGATCAACGGTGCGAAAGGCAAACGCATCAAGATTTACTATTGGCGAGAAAACAACCGGGAAGTCGACTTCGTGGTCGAAAAAGGTGCAACACTGACTGCAATTGAGGTGAAGAGCGGGCACAAGAAAGATTCGCTACCTGGAATCAGGGCCTTCTCAAAGAAATTCAAGCCAGACCACAGCTTATTGATCGGGACCGGTGGAATCCAAATTGAACAATTCCTTTCAGAACCCATTGAACACTGGCTGTCTTAGCATTCGTTCAACTTCTTTTGTCCTAGCATTTTTCTCGTCGGTCGACGGGTGTTCAGGGTAATGACCTAGTGGTAGATGTACACTATCACCCGTATTTTCGAGCCAAACAATGAACTTTCCCCGATAATCAAAATTCAGGACCATGTCCGGCATTACCTGATGGGTGAACCTATATGGTAACACTCAAAATAACAAAGGGATCGTTAAAAAATCTGATATACAAAATCATTCAGTTTTCCTCGACCGCAAGACTATTCAGATGGTGACATTCATTCCAACAATCAACCCTGAGGAGATCAAGAATCGGGGAGAGCGAAAAGTCGCTGAAGCACTTGCAACTCAATTGCCCAAGCGAGTCAGAGCAATGCATAGTCTAAACTGGGTTCAAACGAACAACTCAGGTCGATTGAGAGAAGGTGAGTGTGATTTTGTCATCTTGGATGAAAATCTCGGCTTACTCTTCGTCGAAGTAAAGGGAGGGGTTTTGGGTTATGACCCAGGTGTCAGAGATTGGTGGCGTCTTACCGGTTCTGAGAACAGAAAGTGGCTAAACAAAGATCCATTCCAGCAGGTTTTTGTCAATATGCATGCACTTGTTGAACATATTAAAGAACGTCTTGTTTCATCTGAATTGTCCTGTACTTACGGTTGTGCGGTTGCTTTTCCGGACGGGAGGTTTCAAGGAGAGTTGCCGCCGGGTATTGTTCGATCACTTATTTTGGATGTCGATGACCTGAGCTATCTCGAACCGCGCATTCGCCGAGCCTTTGGCAACTTTCATCGTAATCATCACCAACCCCTGACCCGCGATGAAGTCAAAAAAATTGAGTACTCTCTTTACCCAAAGTTCGACATTGTGCCGGTACTCTGGCGCGAAATTGAAGAAAAAGAACGTGAGATTCACCGACTGACTGAGGAACAGAAGAACATACTGTCTTTATTGAATAATCAGCGCGTTGCCTTGATTCAGGGAGGAGCTGGTACCGGAAAAACACTGCTGGCACTCGCGAAAGCGCAACAAACTACACAGTCAGGAATGCACACTTTGCTACTGTGTTACAATCGCCCTCTTAAAGACTGGCTGAACAAGACCGCTCAAACTGACTTCGATTGCTCTCTTACGATTAACAATTATCACGGTCTGGTTCACGATTTCTGCAAGGCCTCAGGAATCGAATTTGATCCGGACAAAGCAAACGATGATCGACAATTCTGGAACGAAGAAGCACCGGAATTGCTTATGCAAGCATGTGAGGCTTTACCTGCCAGCCAGAAGTTTGACGCTCTGATTGTCGATGAAGGTCAGGATTTTCGCGAGTTATGGTGGGATAGCCTGGACTCTGTTTTTAAAAATCCCGAGAACAAGAGCTGTTTCTATGTATTTTTTGATCCCAATCAAAATCTCTACGTTCGCGATGAACTGCGATTACCAGATGAACTCGGCGATTCATATCCGTTAGAGAAAAACTGCAGAAACTCCCCTGATATTGCAGCGTACTGTGATCTTCTGATCACCCCTGATTCAGACATGAATACTCACGATATTGAAGTCTTTGAAGTCGCATCTCGAAATGAGGGATTTCAAAAGATTACGGAGTTGGTAAACCAACTGTGCTCTCCCAGAACAGGTGGGTTAAATCCATCACAAATTGCTGTATTGGTACCCGGATTTCCTGTCGATGACTGGCCAACCAAATTCAAACGCATTCATACAACCTGTGATCTCGATTCCTGGCAAAACAACGAAGGTGTCCTGATTGTGTCTTCCGCACGGTTTAAGGGTCTCGAAGCAGACGCTGTCATTTTTCTGACATCACCCCTGGACAAGAAGAAAGATCGGGATCGAACGCTTAAGTACGTTGCCTGCTCACGGGCTAAACATATCCTTAAAATAGTAGAAATCGCTGGAATGTAGTCGATGCCAAAATTTTCAACTGTATCGTTAACTTTGCCCTTTCAGTAATGACGGGGATCTGATTTATTCACTTTCAGTTGATTCAGTCGAAAAGAAATGCGTGAGGTACAGATCAGACGTACAAATGAGATATTGGGTTTTTCAGCCAGCAGACTGAAAATGAGGTAACTCAATCACTGACCACATCTTTGGAATTTTGTTGGTTATTAATATGAACACTAACTCGATGAAACACATGGCTGCTGAAGCAGCATTGGACTACATTGAAGTCGGAGATGTAGTGGGCGTTGGTACCGGTTCTACAGCTAATGCATTTATCGATCTTCTCCCCAATATAAAAGGAAAAATCGATGGAACCGTTGCGAGTTCAAAGGCTACGGAAGACCGATTGCGTCAATATGGCTTCCCCATTCTGAATCTCAACCGAACCGGTTCATTGCCTATCTACGTAGATGGTGCAGATGAAGCGACCCGGAACAAACACTTGATAAAAGGTGGGGGTGGTGCACTCACCCGGGAAAAGATTGTCGCGGCTGCCAGTGAAAAATTTGTTTGTATTGTCGACAAGACAAAACTTGTTGACGTACTAGGCGAATTCCCACTTGCTATCGAAGTGATACCGCTTGCACAAAGTCTGGTTAGTCGAGCTGTAATCAAACTAGGCGGGCAGCCAGAACTGCGCACTGGATTCACAACTGATAATGGTAACATCATTATTGATGTCCGCAATCTTGACTTGAAAGATGCAACGACTGTTGAGTCAACGCTCAACCACATCACCGGTGTTGTAAGCAACGGTATTTTCGCCAAACGGCCTGCTGACGTTCTCATCGTCGGAAACGAAGGGCAAGTCGACACCTACTAGAGCGACGTCAGGGTGATTCGAGTCGGGTCGGTGATTTGCTTACAAATTCAGTAAGGACGCCACGGAATCAAGTCTCTGAATTCAGCACAACCGCATCACCGACTATCTGATGCAAACTGACAATCATATTCATGTCCAGGTCAAATTTTGGAAGCACTGAGCGGAACTGGCTTTTGCAAATCGCGCAAATTGCTGCCATATGAGTTACCCCTTGATTTGCAATCACATCTTCTAGTGCGCTAACTCTAGGTGAGGCACCACTCACCCGAACTTCCATCAACTCATCCGTCAAAAGCCCGCCGCCTCCGCCGCAACAGAAAGTATGTTCACAAATAGTGTCCGGTGCCATATCGACAAAATTATCGCAAGCAGCCTGTAACAATGCGCGCGGAATACGATAGACATCTCTTGGATACTCGCCCATTCTCGAGCCCCGAGCTACATTACACGAATCGTGAAACGTAATGACTTTGTTGTTGTGTACAGACCTGTCAAGCTGTAACCGATTTTTTCTAAGTAAATCGTAGGTGAACTCGCAAATATGTAAAGTTTCAAAATCAGCCGTAAGCCCATTCCCAGTTATATCCGGCCAATAGCTGCTTGCCACACGCCAGGCGTGACCACACTCTCCAACTAAAACCTGTTTGACTCCTAGTTTGAGTGCGGTGTCGCGGACATGTCTCGTCATCTGCTGCATTTTTTCATCATCCCCAATAAACAATGCAAAATTCGCCGCTTCTGAAGCCTCTGTAGACAGCGTCCATCGAATGCCCTGCTGGTGGAAGATTTTCGCACAGCCAATTAATCCATCAACATGAGGTTCCGCAAATAGATCGGCTGATGGAACCAGTAGTAGTACATCAGCATCAGTGTCATCAAGCGGAAATTTCACATTAACCCCAGTCTCTTCAAGCACATCCTCTTCCAACCCTTCCAGGGTGTCAGCGATTGCCGCACCGATCATCCCCAGGTTATTCCCGACTCGATTGACGTTATCCAGAACGGTGTGAATGTAGTTTTGCCTGATTCCAACAGCGTCAAGAATCGAACGACCCACCATCGTGATCTCTGCAGTGTCAATTCCAAATGGACAATAAACTGAGCAGCGGCGACATTCAGAGCACTGATAGTAGTAAGTGCTCCAATCTTCAAGCAACGATTCGGTGAGATCAAGCGCACCGACAAATTTTGGGAAGAACTTACCAGCTGCCGTAAAGTAGCGTCGGTAAACTCCTCGGATCAGATCCTGACGTGCAACCGGCATATTCAACGGATCGCCGTCGCCTAGGAAATAATGACACTTGTCGGTGCAGGCACCACATTTCACACAGCTGTCCAGAAACACCCGCAGTGCCCGATTCGAGCGAACCTCCTCGCCAAGCTTTGCAATAGCAAGCTCCTGCCAATTCTCAACCAGTCCGCCACTCTGACCCCCGTCAGAGCAAAAATTTGGTTTGACTGAGGGAGATTTACGCGGTTTGATTTTTCGGGTACTTACGCTGCCCATGTCATCATCTACTGAGATCCTTCATTTTCGCGGTGGGGTATTTCTGATTATGGCTGGGGCTGAAAAAATACCCGGGGAAGTGTATCAATTTGCTGAATGGAAAGACAGCTACCAAAGCCACTACACTGGCCAAATGAAGATAAAGTACTACATTCCTGGGCAAATCTGTCAAATCGAACTTCATAAGTCCTAACGTAAATTCTCGAGTTGCCATGATATCTACCGGCACCCTGTAGCGCAGAACCACACCAGTAATCCCGATCAACAAGATCAGAATCAACATGGCGTAGTCAGATACAGTCGAAATATAGCGCACCCGGTCAACAAAAATTCGTCGACCCAACAGCCCGAGCAGCGATCCAATCATTAGCCAGGCGGCAACATCACCCGGGAAAAACAGCATGACCACCCACGGTTCGATCGACCAGGTGACGAAAAACAGGTGCCGTAGCAATACAACCAGTAATGCATAGTGAAAGATCCATCCAAATAGCCAGGTCCATTTGTTTGCCTTGAATAGACTCTCGAAGAACAAGGCCTCCCTTAGAATTCGAAGTGCTACACCACCCGATGACTGAGGCGCCGGCGCAATAGGCAGCAAATATCGAACCGGGATCCTGGCGTAACTCAACACTTTCCAAACAATGCCACAAATCAGGATTAATCCTGCAAGATAGAAGAGTATCGCGAAAGTGGCCGACACGGAATAATTTACTAACTCAAGGTGATGCCGAGTGGATTGCGAACCACCAAAATACTAGATACAGCCTGTCGGTTTCGGTAACCCTGCATAACGACAGGCTTGTTTAGCCGGTCCAAATGGAAAGAGTTCATATAGATATGGACTGTTTGCCTTTTCCTTGCCCAACCGCTTTCCCATATGACGAATCAGAATGCGAATGGGCGGCGCGATGGCGAACTGAGCGTAGTAGTCTCGAAGGATATTGATGGCTTCCCAGTGTTCGGGACTGAGCTGACAGCCGTCATCAGCCGCCATTTTTTCTGCCAACTCCACCGACCATTCATCAGGATTTGATAAAAAACCTTCTGAATCTGTCTGGTAGACTTTTCCGTTAAACTCAATTGGCATAGTTCCCAATTCGCTTATAGCCAGGAATGTATGGCTTTGTTGCGTGCGGCTAGAGAAACAAAGCCCTTGTAGTCAATCATCTCGACTCCGTCAATTAACTGTGACTTTTTCAATCCTCGGCACTCAAGATCCGCTTCCAGCGCATAAAATTGATGACTTTTCAGTGATCCTTCTACTAGTTTCGAATATTTTGTGCCGTTGACTGCGGCATAAACGCCATCTTCAATTAACAGAATATCACTGCCTGCACTGGCCAACCTCAAACAGCTCTGTAGACTTGGCTTTTCAGATGGCGATTTGTTTACCGTGTGAAGCATCATCCCATTTAAAACTGCAAAATGACGTCTTGTGAATTCATAATTTTGGAAAGATCACTTGACGAAATTATGGTTACTGCATCACTTCCGTCATCTCGAAGAACCTCCATCAAGTCCGAATCTGAAAGGCCTCTGTCAGCCATGGATTCTTTCTCCACATAGAGGTGATTAACACCAAATTCACTCAAAGCGGCAAAGCTCTTTGCGAAGTTCTTGATACCCAATTTAGCAGGATCTTGCCCTCGTTTTAACTGATAGACGCCATCATCCAAAAATACAGCATTTAAATCCTGATCGAATGCCGAAGCAGCGAGCAGCGCATCAAGAGCTTCCATCCCATACACAGTTCCACCGGGAGCCCTTCGATTGACAAACATAAGCCTCTTGATCATCAAGTGTACCGCTGCGTAATGTTCAATCCCCGAACACAATGGTACGATCGGCAATAATCGAACCTTCAATGAAATGTCCGAATCCTGCGACCTTGAAATGTTCGTCCAGGTTGGTCCCTGTCTTGCCACTTTGCTGCGCTGATTCTTCACTCAGCACGCCCCGTCGCAGCGATGCCGCAATGCATATCGCCAGGTCTACACTATGGTTCTCAGCCAATTGTACCCAGCGATCAATCACATTCCGATCATCTACCGGCGGGCTACTCAGGCGGGTTGCATTGTGAACACCGTCATGATAAAAGAACACGCGACTGACTTCATGACCACTGTCTATTGCCGCCCTGGCAAACTGGTAAGCCGTGTCAGATGCCTGATGTGTATAAGGTGCTTCGGTGACCAGAATATTGAACTTCATAGCTTGAAAATATGGGAATTTTTGAACTTGACTTGACAGGAAATACCCTGAATCAGGATAAACCATACTATGAGTTCAATGATGAAAAACACCATGACGACATAGTCTATGTAAAATTTGATTACGTTGAAAAGATTATCGATGAAGCGATTGAGCAGCAGCAAGAAATATCACAATCGCAGCAGGATTGTTCTGGAGGTCAAATCACCGCTTATGTTGGACGTTTGCCAAAGCATGGAAATTTTGGGAAAGTACAGCATTCTAGAGAAAGGATCAACCAGATTTTACCTGGTTGATGAGAAGTGAAAGTGCCTTAGGTACACAACCAGTCGCAAATTCGGAAAATAGAATGCGAATATTTGCTGGATATGGATTGATTGTTGTTTTAGCAGCCATCATCGGAAATCAATCACTACACGCAAGTAATTCGGATGCAGAAAAAGATGAATCCAAGGTCTATCAAATGGGATCGATCTGCGTTGAATCGCCCTGGTCATTTGAGTCACTGGGCAAAAAAGTCGGGGCTGTTTTTCTGGCAATCTCAGCTCAGAAAGGATTTTCGGATCGACTAGTCCGTGCTCATTCGCCACAGGCGATGCGTGTGGAAATTCACGACATTGTGAATAAAGATGGAATTATGATGATGGAGGAGGCTGAAGCTGAGAGGCTGATGTTCACCTCTGATTCGCCGCTGGAACTCAAGCAGCATGGGCTTCATGTAATGCTGATGGGCTTGCAAATACCTCTGACACCGAATTCTGAGTTGAGATTGGAACTTGAGTTTGAAAAATCAGGAACGATTGAAATGGAAGTGACTGTCAGAGAACTTTCGGACACTCCGATGCAGTACAGATTGGTTTGTGAGTAAGAGCAAATAGTCGGTTGGGCCACTTCAATCAATCGGTAAAATTGAAGAATCATGTCAAAAAAATTTAAAATTTTTCTGCTTGGGCTGACTTGTGTGGTTAGTTTAAGTGTAATTGGTGCGGTTTCGTACCTACTGCTCACCAGTAATGATCCTGAAGAAATTCAGATCGGAGGACCATTTGAGCTAACCCATCATACCGGGAAAGTAGTGACCGATGAATTCTTTCATGGGCGATACCTTTTGATGTACTTCGGTTTTACCAATTGTCCAGCTACCTGCCCCGGAACGCTCCTGCAAATGACCAGTATTTTGAATCGACTGGAAGAAGTCAACGCTAAAAGAGCCCGACAAATCACTCCACTCTTTGTCTCTGTTGATCCAGATCGAGATACGCCAGAAGCAATCCATAGCTATATCTCGCACTTTCATGAACGTTTTGAAGGGCTGACTGGCACAATTGAACAGCTCACTGACCTAGTCTATTCCTATGGAAGTTATTTCTCATACTCACCCACCGAAGGAGCAGACTACACGGTCAATCACAGCTCCTATCTTTATCTGATCGGGCCGAATGGAAAGTACGTGACTCACTTTTCACCAGACGAAACAAGTGATCAGATTATCGAGAGTATTTCAGAAAAATTGAATATTGGTTAGATAAAGGCTGTCCAGAAACTGGACGACATAAAGGTGACCAGTCCAAACTTCGCCCACAGCAGTTTGGACAGGGAGACAAACGCCAGAAATACGCTGACTGCTGCAGCTTTAACCTGCCACATCGAGGCCCGAGAATCATCGATATGATCTGGTTAATCCGAATGCAAATTCGGGCCGCAACTACTGTAAATTCGCTATGACTAAATTGTTGATTATCGAAATTGTTTTCTCAAAAGTGCAAACCTACTCTTGCAGATTGAAACACTTGATGAATTGGCATTTAAGCCATTTTGACATCATAAGAAAGGACTTACAATAACATTTAATTCAACCTGTCAAATTTTTTAAGACGAATTTGAGTTAAATGTCGAATCTATCTTCAACGAAGAGTCTTGAGAAATGGATGAACAGTTGAATGCGTTTTACGAAAAGCTCGGTGCAAAACCTGATGCTGAAAGTCGCGACCAATTTGGTTTCACTCATTTACATTGGGCCATCATTGACAAAAATACCGATGCTGTAGCACACCTTTTGTCTCTTGGTGCTGATCCTCAGGCTGTTGCATCAAATGAATTCAACCAATTCGCTGAGCCACCAAAACATTTTAGGGATCAGATGAAGCGATTCCGAACCGCATTCGATGATACCAATTTCTGGGGTGTCCGAGAACTGACACCCTTGCATATAGCTGCAAGCTTGAATTCAGTCGACATTATGAAACTGCTGTTTGAACATGGTGCAGCTTTCGATCCGGCAGCCTATCCCGACCTAAATCCGGTTCATTGTGCGTTGTGTGCAGATTCGAGAAAATCGCTGCATGCACTGCTTCGCAATGGCTTTGATGTGGATGGCAAAGACCGAGAGTCACGGACAATGCTTCACTGGCTGTCGATGTATGAAGCAGGTCCTCGGGTTGCGATTTTTCTTGGCGGATTCTCCTCAAGATATGCGATGAAACTGGGAGACCCGGCCGCAGCTGCGAAAGCAATGCTTGAGGAAGGTGCCAGTGTAAATATCTGCGATGGTGGTGGTCATACATCGCTACACCTCGCAGCAGCAACCAACATGCACGATGTTGCGGAAGTTCTGCTAGAGTACGGCGCTGACGTCAATGCGAAAAACCATTCCGGAGCATCACCGTTGCACCTGGCAGCGTGGTTCAATTCCAAGGAAACTGCAGAACTTCTCGTGGAACAAGGTGCGCAGATTGATTGCAAAGATGCGGCTGGCAACACACCGCTTCATATTGCCATCGCTGACGATTCGCTGGAAGCACCGCCTGGTGTCTTCATACCGCATGGGACCTGCTGTAGCAGAGACGGAAAAAATGTTGTACTCAATTTCCTGGTTGAGAAAGGTGCAGACATCAGAGCTAGAAATAGTGATGGCCACACACCATTGTCGATTGCGAAGTCAAAACGGGCATCAGATGACACCTTCAAGTTTCTGAATCAGCTATCGAACAATTGAGAATTCCGCCACTTAATTCTGAGAAACATACGGCAGCCAGGCCAGTTTAAGATCGGCAACTCAACCGGTTGCAGAAAAATTCAAAATATATGGCAATGAAATGAATATGTTGTCCAGATCAGACTCAACGATTCACATAAATATTTTCAGGACATCTGAATTCAATTAAATGGATTTGTCAAGTATATAACCCCAAAAGAAGATCAAACCGGACATGCGATTCGTCAATCAATATTCTCGAATTGAACCGGTCTCAAACAAACCTCTCACACCACGGGTTCTGTTAGCGATTTCTCCATAATGGAGCAGGTGGGATTTAGCTTGCTGTTAAAATTCGAAACGCTAGTGGAACATATCCACTCATATACTCTCTGACTCAATGATCAGACATTTTGAAGACAGATTCATAATGATTAACCGCATGAAAAAGATCAAAATTCTCAGCCTCTTGCTGACGTTTGCCCTTTTGTTACCGGGCATTGAGTTGGATTCTTCTGCATACGCAGCAAATCCGGTCGCCACTGAAAGTCTACAGCGTCAGGCCAGGCAGTTCCTTAGCATCGTTCGCGAAACAAAGCAGCTTTCCGATGACCTGCAGATCAATGCATTCGTCATAGACATCGCGAAAAAACTGGTTGAAGGCGGAGAGATAGACATTGATCTTCTTCATTATTATGTGGTCAAGGATCCTGAAGTCAATGCGTTTGCCGGACCTGGCTCAACCTTTTTCTTAAACTCCGGGTTAATTGAATTGGCAAGTAACGAAGCAGAGTTGGTCTCGGTCATGGCTCACGAACTCGCACACTTCAAGCAAAACCACTTAGAACGTCTGCTAGGGGCTTATGAATCAACACAGGCGCCGTCAATTCTCGCAGTGCTCGCAGGTCTGCTGATCGGTGGCGATGCCGGAATTGCGGCAATTATCGGTTCACAAGCTGCTCGAGTTGATTCCATAATTGCACACACACTCGCTTACGAGCGCGAAGCTGATAATGTTGCGGTTAGAATGATGGCTAACTCTGGCTACGATCCAAATTATGCCAGGGACTTTATGGTGGCACTTGAGCGTGAAAAGCGACAGCGAGGTGTAATTGAATCGAATATCCACAATACTCACCCCGTTACACCGCAGCGAATCGCCGCAATCAGCTCGAGACTTCGGCAGTACTCCAATCGACCGTTTCCAGATCTGACATCCGATTTTCTGTACTTTAAAGCTCGAAACCGGGTTTTATTCAACTGGCAGTCCGGTAAGACTTATTTGCACTTTGAGAAGAACTTGACAAATGGGACTGAAGACGAGCAGTCAGCCAATCGATATGGCTACGCACTTTCGCTTGCTAGAGACGGCAACTTGGCAAAGGCACAGAAGGAATTATCTGAGATGGCTCTGCTTCAGCCCGATAATTTGTGGGTTTTGCTCGCGCAGGCAGAAATGACATTGAATGACAACCCACAATTGACCATTTCGATGTTGGAACCATCGGCAGCACAGGAACGTCCTCATCCGGCAGTCATTGAGATTTATACAAAGGCAATGCTTGAATCCGGTCACGCGGAGCAAGCCAACCGATACCTGAGAAAGCACATTCTGACAAATATCGAACACATTCAGCTTGTAAAGCTCAATGCTAAAACTGCGGCCGAGTCAGGCTCGATCGGAGAAGCCTACCTTGCTGATGCGGACTATCATTTTAAAATTGGCGATCTGAAAATCGCTTTGGGTCAATTGAAGTATGCTGAACAAAACTCGAGTGATTTTTACACGGTCTCGATTGCGCGGGAGAAGATTCGAGTAGTCAGCAACGAACTGCGGTGGAGAGCGAATTAAGGCTGCAGGTACTCTCGTACTCTCCAATCTAAGTGATGCCTCGCAAACACAAGAAAATAAGATTCGCCTGGGCTCTGACCGGATCCGGCCACGACCTTGAAGAGTGCCTGGAGTTTCTGATGGGGTTAGAAGACGTCGATGTTTTTCTTAGCCGGGCAGTTGAAGAAGTACTGGTTATGTACAAGTACACTGAACGATTGCGCCGCGCCAAGATACGCATGTTTCGAGATTCGACTGCCAGCGCTGTTCCTGTGGGGCAGTTCTATGAAAATAACTACCACACTCTGGTGGTTGCTCCAGCGACATCAAACACAGTTGCAAAATGCGTCGCAGGAATTTCAGACACACTGGTTACTAATGTTTTCGCCCAGGCTGGCAAGTGCCAAATTCCCATCATCGTTTACGCATGCGATACCAAACCGGTCGTGATAACCCCCGCACCAGGGCAAATGGTCACTGTCTATCCGCGTGAGATCGATCTTGAATGTTCGAGAAAGATCGGCGAATTCGAATCCACCACCCTGACTACAAACATGGATGAGCTCAAAAGTGCCGTGCTTAACCGTATCAAATGTCTGAACGAATCTTGTTCATAACGGGTCGGCTGGCGGAAGCAAGCCTGCAGCGAACTCTGGATCGAATTGAACCGAAAGACTTCTCCTATGAAATTCACCAAATCGGCGTGAGTGTCGCGGCTCTTGCTACAACTGCGATGGTCAAGCGACGCTTGAAAATTTCCGGAGATTTTGACCAGGTCATGCTGCCGGGGCTGTGTGTGGGTGATGTCAATGATCTCGGTGATCATTTTGGAATCAGGGTGGTACGAGGTCCCAACGACCTGAAGGACTTGCCGGAATTTTTTGGCTCACCCGCTCGGTCCGCCAATCTCAATGAATACACGGTGCAAATATTCGCTGAGATTGTCGATGCCCCGAATCGAACCACAGAAAGCATTATTTCGCTCGCAGAAGACTATCGTAGTTGTGGCGCGGATGTCATCGATTTAGGATGTCTGCCAGGCCAGGATTTTCCACATCTGGAAGAGGCTGTTCAGGCTCTACTCGAAACTGGATTTAAAACCAGCATCGACTCACTCGAAAGCAGCGACCTGCTTCGCGGGGGTAAGACGGGAGCTGATTTTTTACTCAGCCTTACCGAAGATACACTTTGGATTGCAAATGAAGTTGCAAGCACCCCTGTATTGATTCCAGCCGCTGACAAGGGTCAGAAGTCACTTTATCGGGCAATCGAAGCCATGCAAAAATTGGAACAACCGTTTCTTGCCGATGCGATCTTGAATCCGATACACTTTGGATTTACTGAGTCAATTTCAAACTATTTTGAGCTTCAACATCGATACCCTGATGTAGAAATCATGATGGGTACTGGCAACATCACTGAGCTCACCGATGCAGACACGCTTGGCATCACCGCTATCATGATGGGCATTGTTTCAGAACTTGATGTCAGCGCAGTGCTGACAACTCAGGTCAGTCAACATGCTCGAACTGTTATCAAAGAGACAGATCGCGCGAGACGCGTGATGCATGCTGCCAAATCTGATTCCAGCTTGCCTCGAAATTACAGCGATGACTTGCTGGCGCTGCACGACAAAAAACCCAACCCCTCCACAGCGGATGAAATTCGAGATTTTTCCACCTTGATAAAAGATCCCAGTTTCAGAATTCAAGTGAGTGATGAAGGCATCCATATTTTCAACCGGGACGGGCTGTTTGAAGCGACTGATCCCTACAAACTATACCCACATATCGACGTGAAAGAAGATGTGGGGCATGCATTCTATCTCGGCGCCGAACTGACCAAAGCGCAAATTGCCTGGCAGCTTGGAAAGCGCTATGTTCAAGACCAACAACTCAAGTGGGGTTGCCTACACTCTGAAGAACCGTCGACTGACCAGTATAAGGAAACTGGCAGTACGCTAAAACCAAAGATTGAACGCGAAAACTGACTGTGATATTCGAAGTAATTGTTTCAACTGTCGATGAACACGACGTTGTACATATCGCCCCGATGGGCATTCGATACATTGATGATTTTGTAGTGATCGCACCATTTAAACCGTCACAGACACTGCACAATCTCGAAGTCACCGGTACAGCGGTTGTCAACATCACCGATGATGTTAGAGTCTATGCCGGATGCATTACTGGGCGAACAAATTGGCCAACTCGACCCGCCACACACGCAAAAGGCCGGGTGCTGGAAGCTGCTATCAACCATCAGGAACTCGAAGTAAAGAGAGTTGTCGATGATGAGCTTAGACCAAAGGTTTATCTATCGCAGGTACACCGCTCATCCACCAAGCCCTTTCCGGGGTTTAACCGCGCACAAGCCGCTGTAATTGAATCAGCAATACTCGTAAGTCGATTGCACATGCTGCCGGAAGACAAGATTAATGCCGAATTGGCGTATCTTCAAATTGCAATTGATAAAACTGCAGGACCGCGGGAACTTGAAGCCTGGCAGTGGCTGACCGACGCAATTGATGAATTTTGTAGTCACCCCGCGAAATTAAATTAGACCACAGATTCGGATTTGTCCACCTCCGTATTGTCGAGTAGATGTGCCCAACTCAAATAAGCTCTGGTATGAGCCTCTACATCGTGAACACGCAAAATGTCAACGGACTGTGCGCAAAGATTGAGTGAAGCGCCAATCGTTTCTAAATCAAGTTCCGAACTTTCCAGATTCGAGAACGCTTTCAGAAAGCGTTTTCTTGAGTGACCAATTAGCACCCGATGCCCAGACTTTCGCAGACGCTTAACCGATCGCATTAGATCCAGTGCCTGAAGACTGCTCTTGCCAAATCCGATTCCGGGGTCAATTACAATTTTGTCAAGATCGAGTCCTTTGTTTTCCCACAGGCGGCGACTTTCATCCACCCACGTCTCGAAGACTCGACAGGCATCCTCCCGGGCACCAATACTGATTTTCGGATCAACAGGTACGGTAATGCTATGCATCGCGATAAAAGTCTTGCCACTTTCCCTAGCAAGTGCAAGCATATGATCGTCGCGCAGACCACTAACGTCATTGATGATATCAATGCCTTGATTCAGGGATCTTTCAGCATTCACTGGATGATAGGTATCCACACTGATTTCTGGCGCAAGGAAAGTGTTCGCACAACTTTCTTTTACCTGTTTAATGGCTGGTAGCAGCCTCTTCCATTCTTCATCATCGCTCAAAGCCGTTGCATTGGGTCGAGTCGACTCCGCTCCAATATCAATAATGTTCACTCCATTCTGGATCATGTGATCTGCCTGTGCTCTTACACTTTCGGGCGTCTCGTATCGACCACCGTCAGAAAATGAATCGGGCGTAACATTGAGGATTCCCATCCAAATTGGAATGTGAAGTTCAATTGTTGAACGAACGCTAAGTTCAAACGCAGTAACATCACCCTGATCTGTAACCGGCCAGCTTGGTGCGATATGCAAAAGCGGTGTTAGCACATAAGGACGAGTGAAAACTGACAGAACTCCCGCTGTTAACTGTTGATTTGGAGGTGCTTTTTTCCCCCAGTGAATGATATCAATGTCCAGTTCGCGCGGACTCCACTTGCTCATTCCCGGCTTGCTGTACTCCAGTTGAATTGCTTTAGCGTCGCGCTGGAATGCATCAAAATCTTTGACCGTTTCACCAATGGCGACCAGATTCAAAAATGGCCGATTCCATTCAGAAGGTGACTGAGGTGGTAGTTGCGCTGGTGATTCAACGATTGGGGATATCTGTTGAATCAAGCAACCGGCGCGCGCTAGACGATCAAGTCCAGTGTTTAGATGGGTTTTTCGATCACCAAAATTTGATCCCAAACTGAGTAAGACGTCAGTACGCTGCTTCATCAATCGGCGAACTTATTCAGTCTGATATCAGTTACGAATCGTAGCGAATGTACCGAAATCTTTGGTCCGTCGGCGTTCCTTCCAGTGCGCTGTTATCAAGACCTGGCTGCCAATGGACCATTTCCTCTATTTTTTTTGCAAGTTCAAAGTCCTTTTCAGTAACACCTTTTGCTGCGTGATTCATCAACTTCACAATGACAAAAGCATATGAGGCAGTAATATCGGGATGATGCCACGCCGCTTCAGCGAGATGCCCAACCGCGTTGATCACCATCAATGTCCCCTTCCAGCCCATCGTACGGTACTTGCGGCGAATCCAACCGTTCTCGTAGTACCAGTGTGGCAGTTCTTCTGCCAGTCTTCTCTCAATCGTTGCCTGGTCAAATATCTCGTCCTGGCGTCGATCAGTTTTTTCGTCAGACATTGAAAGCCTCCCATTAAGTCGTTTGTCACAACAGATTAGCTGTTCGACAACTCTGATCAGTTACTTCGATGAAGAGTTGTCAGTACAACTCTTGGTCAGACAACAACAGGTGCCAGGTTATTGGAGCCTGGCACCTGTTGCTCTAGCCTATCAGTCATGTGCGGCAAAAGGATGGGAAGCACCCTTCTGTTCAATCACTTCCTGTGCAGTGGGACGACCCGTTACAGCGCGTCTGATAGCTTCACGCGTTGCTTCGTAATTGTAATCCTGGATCTTGGTGTCATCCTCCGCTTCCCAGTGAATAAATACGCCAACGCAAACAAACAGATCATCCGCCTCATCAGCCGGTATGGTACCATCTTCAACGCTGTCAATGACAGCCATGGAAACCGCACGCTGGGCAGGACCAAACATCTGCACCGCCTGCTTGGCACCTTTCATCGTAACCTTGTTGAACATAACCGTGTTCGGCTTTGCAGGTACATTCGGTGAAGCAACCGCCAACAGGCTGGTAAAACCATCCTTGTTGTTGCACAAGGTATTACAAAATGCAGCTTCTACTGCAGAGCCCCGCGGACCCATAATCAGGTCAATGTGAGCAACCTCGTTACCGTCACCAACAAGTGATTCGCCTACTCGTACATTATCAATTGCCATTTTGTCTTCTCCATATAGTGAACATTAAATTTAGTTTGACGATTCGCAGTCAGCAGTCGAAATAAGCCACGAAACTTTGAACAGCCAATGGCAATTCTAATTTACTGCATTTTTGATTTGGTAGGTAAATAGAGTTGCAACGGTTAAGTCAGCAGAGGTTCCCGGATTTACCTCGCGGGACTTCCAATTCTCATCGTAGTCCATCAGTCTGTCGCACATCAACTGTGTCGAGTTCAACTTGCAAAGTTCAGCATAAAGTGACTTCGCTTCGGACCGAATATCTTCAGCAACAGCTCTACCGAACTGCCGTGTGATATGTGTATCCGGAAAGCGCGATAGAAATCCAAGATAGATTCTCACCGCTAAATCTCTTTGATTGAGGTTCAGCGCGACACCTTCATCCACCTCATTTAAACCGACCTCGAATACATCGGCAAAACCTGTTGCATACTGTCTGGCAATCATGTCTTTCGATTCTGCTGACTTCATAATCGCATAAATACCTTGTTGAGCATGTTCCCAAACATCATTTACCTTCGCAGTCGAAAGTCCAGATGGTGCTGCCATTCTGATTGCCTGAAAGATCAGTTCCGCCTCCTGTACGTTAGTTTCTCGTATGACATCGTCGATTGTCTGCCGTAGAGTGGCTCCAGATGCCTTCTCTGCCGCAATGGCTAGCGGCGCGCACAACAGAATCACGCCAAGATTGGTGTTCAAGCTTACAGCATCGCGAGTCGCAATAACAGACTGCAGCACCCGTTCACCCAAACTCAACATTGGATCTGTCAGCTTGGGTGCGGTCGCGTAAGCACTCGCCAAAAAATGATCGACCGTCATCCCGTGCCCATCTGCATAAAGATGAACATTACCAGGCTTTAACGCAAGCAACTCAACTTGACAGGCATTCCAGTAATGTGTGGCCAAAGGGCTTGGATCTGCCTGAAAAAACCGATCATTCCAGTCATCAAATTTTGATTTTTGAAATGAGTCGGTCAACATAAAAAGCTGGATGTCGAAAACCACCGGCGCTTACAGGACCTATAGTTTATGGCTTTACTAGTTTGAAATTTTTCAGCCGTACTCGAAGACCGGGTTTGGCATCTTCAAGAACAAGGTCCAAGTTGTGCATACGGGCAACAGCCGCAACAAGACTTAGTCCCAGCCCATTTCCAGGTGTTGTTCGACTACCGTCATCCAGTCGAACGAAGCGCTTGAGTACTTCCTGATGATACTCAGCCGGAATGCCTAGCCCGTTATCTGAGATTGCAATTTCGAAACCGTTCGCTGAGCTTTTGCCCTCTACCGCGATCGTTCCATGCTGCGGAGTATATTTCAGCGCATTGTCCACCAAATTAGCCAGCGCCTGAGCCAGTGCATCCCGATCGACAAAAACAACGGCTGAGTCACTTTCAACCGATGATGTGAGAGAGATTGACTGACCATCTGCAATCGGCCCATATAGATCAATTAATTCTTCAAACAATGGTCCGACCGACACCTCGTTGAATGACTCTCCAAAAGGCCGATTCTCCAACCGGGCAATTCGCAACAACGCCTCAAATGTTCGAAGCAGAGAATCCGCTTCAAAGATCGCTTTTTCGACGGACTCTTTCGCCTGTTCCATTCCCGGCTCTGGTCGTCCACTTAAATTTCTGGCAATCTCATCAAGGTCGTTTCGCAATCTTGTCAGTGGTGTTCTCAGATCGTGCGCTATGTTGTCAGACACACTTCGAATTGCTTCAACCAGGGTCTGAATTCTTTCGAGCATCTGGTTTATGTTATCAGCCAGATCATCGAATTGATCGCCGCTGGCATTGAATTCAACGCGCTGTGACAGGTCGCCTGCCATCACGGAGCGGCTTAGTGCATTAACTCTCTCAAGCCGCCGCGATACGATTCGTGAAACCCAGTAGGCGCCAAGAATTGCGAGAAAAACTGCAGCCACCATACTCCACCAGAACAAGCGCAAATATCCTTGCCGCAGTGCCTCGATCTCCTTGATGTCTCTGCCAACGAGCAATTTATGACCAGTATTGTCAAGCGTTACAACGATTGCCCGCACTGGATGGTTCTTTCTTGTATCGTCATCGTAGTAGACCTGTGCGAAAAACTCCAGACGCGATTGATCAACATAGGATAAATCAGACGGCCACTTATGCAAATTTCCTGCGACGTAAATTCCATTTCGATCCACGAGTAAATAAACCGATGGATCGCTTTTTGGATGCAGGCGCCTGCGATTTGACAAATAGTCACGAATGTCACGAATGTCAAAAGTGCGGGTGTTTGTCCAGTCCGTGCTGGCAATTATTCTTATAACGTCTTCATCTATTCGCTGGTCAGTCTGTGCCCGAAGAAATTGAAAAGCTGAAAAGTAAACTATCGTCAGCACAACAATGATTGACGCGCAGAACAATGCTGCGTAAATGACCGACAGAACGAAGGTGTAGCTTTTGAAGTATTTTGGAATTAACAGCGCCACTCTGAGCAACCCTAGGTGACTCGCGTTGAGTCCGTCTGCGTCTCAAGAATCCTCAACAGGTGGATTCATCTGGTAGCCGGATCCACGAATGGTGTGAATGAGTGGGTATCTGTACGGAATGTCAATTTTAGACCTCAGCCTGGAAATGTGCGTATCCACCACATTGGTCTGTGGATCAAAGTTATAGTTCCAGACCCGTTCCAGCAGCATTGTACGGGTTACCAGTTGACCGCTTGAACGCATTAGGACTTCAAGAATACGAAATTCAATCGGTCTGAGGTCAATCTTCTCGCCTTTCATTCTGACTTCCCGTTTGATCAGGTCCATACTGAGTTCGCCGACTGTGAGCCGGGTTTCAGTTTCTGACTTGTCAACGCGTCGAACGATCGATTCAATTCGGGCTAGAAGTTCAGCAAACGAAAACGGTTTTTTGAGGTAATCGTCGCTGCCTGATTTAAGACCCTCGATACGCTGCTCAACGTCACCTAGTGCGCTCAAGATCAGGATTGGTGTTGAAATGTTTTCCTGGCGCAGATTACGTACCAGTTCAAGACCACTTAATTTAGGCAGCATGCGATCAACAATAAGCGCGGCAAATTCTTCAGTCCGTGCCCGGTGCAATCCATCGACGCCATTATCGGCCTCCTCTGCAATGTGTCCTGATTCCTTCAGTCCCTTTGCAATAAAGCGCCTGGTGTGTTCGTCATCTTCAACCACCAGAATTCGCATCACCACCTCTCAACATTTTGGATTGTGCTATTCATTGTTCTCAATATAAACAATTTATGCAGATTGAAGTTTATGCACAAAAAATATCCGGGCATCTCGAAAAAGATGCCCGGAAAATGCAAAAACCATACTGGTTTTTAGGAGGAGGAAGTCATTAGGAAAGAGCAATCACAATAAACTGTTGCTTACCTTGGCCGTCGGCAACCAACAGTAGTGCACTTGACTTTCCAGTTTCGGTAACCGATTGAATCACTTCACTGGCACTTTCAGACGAATCTACCGACTGATTGTTGATAGACACAATTACATCGCCTTCTTCCAGCCCGGCTTTAGCAGCTGGGCTGTCGGCCATCACATCTGTAATCACTACACCCTTGACAGCTCGATTGATACGATACTTTTTACGAAGCTCGGGAGTCAGTGTTGCCACTGATGCACCAATTGGCGGTTCTTGAACTTCTTCTGGTGCTGCCATCTTTTCCATTTCCTGTCCGCTCATGGCCAGTAAGTCAACAGTACCCTGAAGCTCAATTCGTTCCCCATTTCGCAATACAAAAATCGGAACTTCAGAGCCTGGAACTGTCAACTTCACAATCTTTGATAGAGCTTGAATGTCGTCAATCCGCTGTCCATTGAACGAAACAATAATGTCGCCCACTTCAATTCCAGCATTCTCTGCCGGACTGTCAACTTGTATGCGTGAAACCAAAGCACCGTGTGGGTCTTCTTCATCCAGTCCCAACGCACCGGCTATGTCGGCTGTGACATTCTGTATCTCAACACCAAGCCAACCCCGCGTTACGCGACCCTCAGTCTGAATAGTCGTTACGATGTCTTCAACAATGGATGACGGCACTGCCAGGGCAACACCGGCAGACGATCCACTTGGAGAAATAATCATCGTGTTTATTCCAATGACCTGACCCATCGCGTTGAATAGAGGCCCGCCGGAATTTCCGCGATTGACAGCTGCGTCAACCTGGATAAGAGGCACCTTTGGTGAATCATAGGAAAAATTTCTTCCCATCGCCGAAACAATTCCCAACGATACTGATTTTTGCAGTCCGAACGGATCACCGATTGCGATTGCCCAATCGCCGACTCGAACCTTTTCGGTTTTTCCAAATTCTGCATATGGCAGCTGTTCGTCTGCTTTGATCCGCAATACCGCAAGATCTGTAAACTGATCGACACCGACTACTTCAGCTTCGAGAACTCTGCCATCGTGTAGTGTGACCCGAATTTCCGCTGCATTGTCGATTACGTGGTTATTCGTAACGATGAGACCAGATGGATCAAACACGAGACCGGCGCCAACTCCAGAAAACGGCCGTTGAGGTGGGGACTTTTTCCTTTCCTTGTTTCCGAAATTTTCCGGAGCCCAAGGAAACTGCTCCCAAAACCAATCAGGAATTTGACCTGGCCCTTTCTCTCTGAAGTTTTTGAAGGGATCTAAAGGAAACTCTTGATCCTGGTAAGATGCCGGAAGCTTTTGCGTCACCTCCAGTGAAACCACTGCGGGTGTAACGGCTTCAATCATCTCGGCAAAACCTTGGTTGATCACGACGTCGCCAAGTTCAACTCCGACGGGTTTTGCACCCTCAACCGCGTGTACAGTTGACTCAGTTCGCAGGACCAGGCCAATTGCAATTATTGCAACGGCCAATGTCATTAGAATCGAAACTTTGCTCAGGAGTTTCTTGTTGTTCATTTGCATAAATTGCATGGATTCACCTCTGATTAAGGAACTGGAAGTTTGAATGAGAACATTCTACTTGGCCGAATATTGACACAAGATTTCAGAATCATTAAATTTTGTTCAGGTTATTCTCAACCTTTTCCAGCAGGGAGTATTCTTCGATTTGTATGCAATGATGCACACAACCCGGTCGCCCCTATCGATGTGGCTGGCGAATGGTCAGTGTGTGAGGCTGGTGAATGCTGACAGGAGTCAGGCAGCAATGCCTAGATTTTCAAGCAGATTCTCTGGCAAGGGGCGGGTTATTCCAGAATGACCCGGCAAAATGGACTTCAGGTCCAGTAGTGCGGCGTCAAAGTCATCATTCAAAATGACGTGATCAAATTCTGTGTAATGCTTCATGTCCTCAATTGCCACTTGCAATCTAGAGTGAATGGCTTTTTCTGGATCACGTTTGCGATTGATCAGCCTGGTTCGTAATGTGTGGATGGATGGCGGCAGTAAAAACACTCTCACTGCACATTCAAACTGACGGGCAACCTGTTGCGCACCCTGCCAGTCGATATCGAGAACCACGCTAAGACCAGATTCCAGATTGTCCGTGATGGTTTTTTTTGAGGTTCCATAGTAGTGGTCGTAAACTTTTGCATATTCAGCAAAGTGGCCTGCTTCAGCCATTTTTTTGAATGTTTGCTCTGAAATGAAGAAATACTCCCGCCCATCAATTTCGCCTTGTCCAATCTTTCGGGTCGTGTGGGAAACCGACAGAACCACCGCAGGTTCTGAATTAACCAAAGCTCTCGCCAGACTGGATTTTCCAGTTCCGGATGCTGCAGCAATGATCAGAATTACGGGGGCGGTTTCTAACACACCATCCCCTGTCGAATAGAAAGTAAAAACTGCTGGTTACTCGACATTCTGAACCTGCTCTCGAATTTGTTCAAGAATCACCTTCATATCGACTGTTAGTGAATTCAACGGAAAATACAGTGTCTTTGCACCTAGCGTATTCACTTCTCGAACAAGTTCCTGCAGTAGAAATCCCAATCGTTTGCCGACTATCGAGTCTTCAGCCAGCACTCGTTCAAACTCGACAACGTGTAAGTGGATACGATCGATTTCTTCTGCCACATCAAGTTTAGTCAGCGCCAATCCAATCTCCTGCTCCCATCGTCCCGGATCGACCTCAATATTCAATTCCTCCAGTTTTTCTTTAAACCGTTCACGAAGACTCTGCTGCGCCTCTGGAATTAATTTCCCAGCTTCATCACAGCTGGATTTGAACAGCTTTAGTCTGTCCTGAAGAATCTCTTCAACCTGGCCACCCTCGCGGCGACGATCCATCACCAACTCTTCAATCGATTCATCTAACAACTGAAGTGTAAGCCCGAAAAAAGCCTCATCAGGTTCTTCATCAATGCTAATAACCCCGGGCCACCTCAATACTTCCGCAATAGAAAGTGCAGTAGCGTCTGGACTGTACTTTTGGACTTCCTCGGCATGGGCAAACAATGACGTGAGTACCGCCTGGTCCAACAAACCCGTCTCCGATCCAGCGGACACTCGATTAAATAGCAGGGAGGCGTCAATCCGCCCCCTTTCGAAGCTTTCATTTAATTTACGGCGATATTGCGCTTCGACTGGACGAAATTGGTCGGGAATATTGATATGGATATCAAGCGAACGTTGATTTAACGAACGCAACGCCCAGGTCAATTCACCCCTATCTGTTTCTTTTATTTGCCGGGCATATCCGGTCATACTGGAAATCATGATTTTAATGACGCTCTAGAAAAACTCAACCGTTTATGATGCTTCTATTCGATGACAACAATAATGAGGGTATGCTTGAATAAGTTGAAAACTAGTTTTGCCCAACCAACCATCGATGCCAGTAGTTCCGTAGCGTGGGAGCCGTGGGTGAATAACAACTGACTTTCATTATGATTACTTTAAGCGCTAGAATTTTGTCATTTGAGTGAGGGGAGGTTCAGCAAACTGACTTTTGTCCGTTCGGCTCCAAACCAAACAGAATCAGAAGGCTATTTGAGATAAAACGCTCAACCATAACTGGCAATTTCGCAAGAGTCCCAAACTATAATGCTGGGTTTTGCTAATCTGCCACAACCCGTGGTTCACGGGTAGCAAACTACCAAAATCAATCACAATTTTCCGGGGTCTTCAACAGGTTATGGACGAAAGTTTGGAAAACTATCACGCCGTCGCTTCGATGTCAGATCTGGAAGACCGGGTTCCCTACCCGGTTGATGTCGGCGCTGAAGAAATTGCATTGGTACTAATGGATGATAACGTCTATGCCATCAGCAATGTCTGCACCCATGAATATGCGTGCCTCTCTGACGGTTACATCGAGGAGGACCGTATTGTCTGCCCACTACACCTTGCTGAATTTAGTGTCACCACAGGTGAAGTGATCGAAGAACCCGCAGAAGAAGACTTGCAGACGTACTCTGTTAAAGTTGTTGACGACCAGGTATACGTCAAAGTCTAAACCAGAATCCGCTGGTATTGTCCAGCGCGTCTAATTCGTGCGAAGCAGCTGATCAATAATTTGAGCTGCTTTCTGGCGTCCATTGGCTCTTTTCATATGTGCGCTCGTTGCCTCAAGTTTGGCTTGCATATCCTTATCGTTGAGTAAGGTATGAATCGCTCCAGCAAACTGCTCTTCAGTCCAGTTAGCACGGTGCATTTTCAGACCATGTCCAGTTTCCTGTGCACGTGTTGAGTTGTCGTGACCATCCCATACATAAGGCATGATCAAAGCTGGTTTACCAAAATACAGACATTCAGTAAAACTGTTGTTGCCACCATGGTGAATGACAGCATCACACTGCTCAATGACCGACGGCTGAGGATACCATGAGGCAATATGAACATTGTCGGGGATTGAATCATAGGCATCGCCATAATCCCCGATATTGACAAGAACTCGATAATCGAGTCCGCCCAGAACTCCAATCATTCGCTTTAACAGATCTGTGTCACCTGACCCTAACGAACCAAAGCTCAGATAAATCAGCGGGGCGTCGTTATTCTGCTTAAACTCCGGTACCTCATAGTGCTCATCGGATCTGACACATCCTTCAAGAAACTGAAACTTCTCCGGGTTTAAGGGGTACTTTCGCTTGTACTGAAGTGGCTCCGGGTACAGTAGTAGATTCATGTAGGGGGAGGTTTCAAAGAACTGCCCAATAGAGTATGGCTCTTCACCGCAGGTCTTAAGAAAGTTATTAAAGTCTTCGTGCACCGGCTTTACGACTTCGTTGAAGTGATTGCGGTAAGCCTCAAAACACTCCAGGTCATTCTCACCACAACCCGACAGGTGGGGTGGAATCATTGGATCTTCAATTTCGTTTTCGCTACAGGAGATGATTCGAATCCAAGGCACGCCAAACTGTTTGGCAGCCGGAAACAAAACGACGTTGTCGATACAAATTAAGTCGGGATTGAGGTCACTCAGTACAGAGGGCAAATCCTTTTCCGCCCATTTCGCTGTATCAACTATGGCTTCCCAGCACTCCTTCACATAATTGTCAATCTGCTGGTACGGCGTCAAATTGAAATTCGGTATATGTCCATCGATGAAGTTTGACCAGTACTTGGCCATCTCTTCCGGAGGCATTTCTTCTGACAACCTGACAGTGCGCTCTTCGAATCCATAATCACTAAATACACCGGCGAATCCCGGATCTGTCAGAAATACGCATCGGTGCCCCATTTCGGTACAGGCCTGCGCAATCCCGACCGAGTTCAGTGCTGGACCAAAGGCACCTTCTGGAAAAAAGGCGATAGTTTTCTGTTCATTCATAGATGGATACTTGCTGATGGTAGTTAGTACTATTACCAATAGTCATTAAATCGACCAAAATTTTACATTGAATTCAAACTGGTGGCCTATCACCAATAGAAATTATTGGGGATACATACTTCGAAAAATTTGCCCGAAAACGTCCCAAAAGCGAAAATTATTCCTCTCTGTAATTGGTTGTTTCCTGCGACTTTGTTTGCTTTAGTCATCCACTCAGTGGCAGCGGGATTTCGTTGTCCGGCACGGTCTAGCAGATAAACCTGGACAATCAAATGATGCACCTGTCAGTGACTTTGCCTAGATTCGGAACCCTATCAGTATCGTTCAATATTAGGATCCAAGTAATAGGCTAAATAAAAGTCATAGTTTCATTTATCCTATTATTATGTACAATGGTAATGATGTTTATTGAACGAGAAATTACACCGCTGTTGATTTCGGATGCTGCGGCATATCCTGCGATCACCCTGACCGGACCGAGACAAAGTGGCAAGACTACACTTTGTCAAAAAATTTTCCCAGATCACAAATACGTTAATCTTGAGTCGCCTGACATTCGCAGATTCGCACAGGAAGATCCCCGCGGATTTTTAGCTGATCTGCCAGACGGTGCAATTCTGGATGAATTTCAACGCGTACCTGATATCCCTTCCTACCTGCAATCCATTATTGACAGTGACCGGACAGCCGGGAAATGGATTTTAACTGGTTCGCAAAATCTGACAATTTCCCAAACAGTTAGTCAATCCCTGGCTGGACGCACCTCTGTCCGTCAACTTTTTCCATTCACCCTCTCTGAACTCACTCAAATCGGTGATTGTGAACAAAGTCTGGAGGAAACTTTGTTCAGAGGGTTGTTTCCCCCGATTTATGATACAGGATGCAACACAACCGACTGGTATCGGTCCTATGTTGCAACATATTTGGAAAGAGATGTCCGCATGGTCAAAAACATTGACAGTTTGACGCGATTTCAACAATATGTTGAACTGAGTGCGACTAGGTCGGCGCAACTGTTGAATTACGCATCTTTGGCCGGAGATTGTGGAATTTCTCAACCCACCGCGAAGTCGTGGGGGAGCGTCCTTGAGGCTAGCCACCTGGTATACCGATTAAGGCCTTTTTTCGGAAATTTACGCAAACGCATTGTCAAAATGCCAAAACTGCACTTCGTCGATACAGGGCTGTTATGTTTTTTGTTGGGAATTCAGTCTGCAGATCAGCTACGTTTCCATCCTTTGTTTGGCTCGATATTTGAAACCTGGGCTGTCTCGGAGATTTTCAAAAGGCGCTGGCACGCTGGTGAAAATCGGGGTTTATCATTTTATCGAGACAGCAATGGTGCCGAAGTAGACCTGATCATCCAGCAGGCAAATTCAATTGTGCTTGTTGATGCAAAAGCTTCGAAAACGGCGACCACCAACCTGTTATCCGGAATCAAGCGTGTAGAGAAGCATTTTCAATGTTTCGATTCGGTCAGTAATGTTGTGATCTATGCAGGGGAGCAGTTGCAAAATCGAACTTTTGGCACTTTGCTGCCCTGGAACAAAATTAACGATCTTGAAACTTCCAGTTTCAGCGATCTCACCTGAAATTTTGGTAAAAATTTGGGGATTAATCGTAGTACAGTTGACAGGGTTAAAATTGATCCAAAAGATTGAAAAATTATGAAAAACTTTTGCACTTGAAGATAGCGAAAAACACCTGGCTGAATTTCTGTTCCAGTTGCGCTAGGAGCATGTTGCATTGATCAATATCCTACGTTCCTGACTTTTCGGATTTGTTGATGCAAAGTTCTATCCCTTTTTACATGTGCGTTTTTCTGCTTGATGTTCCTCATTTTTTTCTGTTTACCTTTCGGCTTAACTCCCAGCAACACTCTCATCACATCGTCAAACTCGAAATCGGTCATCGGTGGGACAGAACTCGTCTTTGCTCGCTGTTTCATGACTGTTTATGCGTTACATGTCTGAATTCAGACATGATCATGCGACTCTTACGTATAGAGTTTCTGCGTAAGGACCGCTAGGTGTTGAAGGCGGTTTACGATTTTCCGGCCAAGCACTGGCAGAGCATCCGCACTACCAATCCGAAAGAGTCGATGTTTGCCACGATTCTGGCATCGGACCCGGCGCTCCAAGGGGTATCTGAATTGAAACAGCATGCTGTGCATGATGTTCGAACTGGGCCAGTGTGCCGAGAAAAAAATGGGATTTATCCATTTGAGTTGACAGGCATAAAATCAATCCAATTTCTTGGCATTTTTAGAAGATTTTTGCTTTTGAGTTCTCTGATAGGATTTCGGTTTTACGCCCAGTAGCACCCGCATAACATCATCAAACTCAAAGT
>JAJEHQ010000015.1 GCA_022823625.1 Gammaproteobacteria bacterium | reverse complement strand
TCCGTAAAAAAACAGTTGCGTAGCAACAAGGATATGCGCCTCCCAAAAGCGCGCAATTCCTGGTGTTTTTTATGGATTTATTAACAGGTTTATTTCCGCTCCGTGGTTAATTTCAGACTCATTTTGCAATTGGAAAACACTTCTTACAGAGGAAAAATTTGAGTTCAGCCGAAACTCCTAAATTCCATCGAGAGGATTGGTTGCTTTTCCGTGCAGACTATATATTAACGCTGGCTTCTTTTGAGAATGTGGTATCGGGAACTAGCTGAAGGAAGAGATATAAATGTAAGACGCTTTTATTGCCCTTGATCGAATGAATTTTTCAGACAAAAGATGTGTATAGCTGTGCTGCGCGACTTGATCGTTAATCTTGATTTTCCCCGTGAATAAATTTACTTGCAGAGATTATTTCCTAACATGCTTGCGAATTCGTAGCATATTTAATTGGGGTACAGAATAGTCTCTGAAGTACACAGATTTTGTTATTTTTAGTTGACTGCTGAACGTCGTCGACTTCAAATTTAGTTTCGGTTTGGGGATATTACGGATAGACAAGAGGTATTGTGTGGATTGTCGTTAATTGCTTGTTTTCTTGCAACTAATCCGTATAATGCCGAATCTATCGCGAAATCAAGATCGCTTCCAAATCATTCCGAACAAACCCTAGGACACGTCAGGCAATACAACATTTGCTAAAAATATATTTGTTGTAAGTATAGTGGCCGCATAAGTTCACCCTAGGTAAACCAAACTATCGAATTACTCGTCGAATATCAGGTTCCAGACAGTTCCCAATCGAGAAAAATTATGCTTGATCCAGCTACCCAAGTACAAGTACGCAAGGCTATAGAGGACTGTATCGCCTCCGATACAAATGTTCTTGATCAACTACGAGAAGAAATTCAGCCTCTACGCAATTTAACCCGGCAAATTCAACCTCGTGCAACCACATCAATGTCAATCGTTGGTACGGATGGGGGAAATAATCAAATTCGATTCGACCCCTATCTGATTCAACTGGTGAGAGTCGTCGATAGCAGCAATAACGAGTATTGCTTTGAAGCTATATCCCCAACCACACCTATTGAAAGGCTGAATGCCCGTCATTTTCGAGAAGACGGTTCCCCAAAAACTCCTCTGGGCGAGATGATGGATTTTTTGGAGATCAAGACACTGGCAGATCTGACACCTTTTGCGACACGCACGGTTACCAGAAACAAGCCGGCGTCCATATACTTGGTGAAAGTCTATCGGGAACTTGTCGAATGGGCGATCCTGTTTTCAATTTTCAATAAGGACTTTGCAACCGATACATTGATTGTTTTTGACGGGCTGTTGCGCAGTCGTATTTTCGAAGATAACCTATTTCAGAAGCTTCTTAATGGAATTCAGGTCCGAATTCAGAAACAATGGGAAAAAAGCCGGCGACGTCTCTACTTGGTCGGCGTTGCCAAAAACAGTAAACTGCTTGACCGATATCGTTTGGCGATGGCACTGGAGTCGGTAATGCATACGCAGTATCCCGCTTATGTAGAGATCCCAAAAGAAGTGGAAAAACATACTTTTACTTCCAGATATCAGCGTGGTGACGATGTTTTTGGTCCAAGCGGTGAAATCGATTGGTATGTCGGAGGAAAACTGCACCTTGTAAAATTCGGGCGTAATCCGCGAGACCCAGTTTGGCCGATCGACATTTTTGGGCCACAAGCAGGAGAGACACCGACAATTTTGGGCTCATTGCTTTCCGATGCAATCAACGGGTTCCCGGTTCCGTATTATCCGCACTGCCTGCAGAAAGCTCACGAGAACGCGGCACTGGTTGAATTTGATTTTGATCTCTTGCAAGACTACATATTCAATGCTGTGCGAACAAGTCTTAAAAATGAAGCACCGGCGCTAGATGTGTTTCAACTGCAAGACACAAACCCTGCATTCCTTCGTTATAGCTAATGACTGGAATGTATTCAGACATCCAACTATTTCCACGAGACCAAATCGTTGGAATTTTTCGTGGATTCCAACAAGGCGGTATGGAATTCCATGCTGACCTTGTTCTGCCTTATCGAAATGAATTCCAAAACATTCCCATGCACGGGCAGTTCGTCCTAGTGCAACTTGAATCACCAGATGAAGCAGTATTTGGCAGAATCGCGTCATTTTCCTCGGAAGGTAAGCTGTCTTATGGACCGGGTGAGGATTTCAATATCCGGGCAGTTCAGGAACAGCGTGATATTCCGGAAGATTTGCTTGAGCAATACCTCAAGTACCGTGTGAATATACGTGTTCTGGGCGCGCTTAGAACAAACGGCTCTGGATTGACATTCGTACCATCTCATCGACGTCTACCTCACGTCGGAAGCCCTGTTGCATTTCCGTCCGCTGAAGTGTTGAAGGAGATCGCAGGACACAATATCAAAGGTGCAGCAATTGGCCATTTGGCATTCGGTGAGTTCATCTATGCTGCCGGCAATGAAGATTTTGAAACTCAAGAATGGATGCAGACCGTAGAACCCGAGGTACTTGTGAAATTTCCACTTGAATCTTTGGTATCAAGACGAAGTTTTATATTCGCCCGAGCCGGCTTTGGTAAATCCAATCTGAACAAACTACTGTTTAGCAAGCTTTACGAAACGACCCCACATATCCCGAAACGCGGTGGTCGCCAAGTACCCGTAGGTACCGTAATTTTTGATCCTGATGGTGAATATTTTTGGCCGGATGATAAGGGACGTCCAGGCCTGTGTGATGTTCCAAAGCTTGAAGACAAACTGGTTGTTTTTACTGACCGAAAGAATTCGAGCCCTTTTTATCGATCATTCGTAGCGGGGGGGTATTAAGTTGGATATTCGACGGCTTCCACCGAGCGACGTCATCTCAATCGCTTTGGAACCGGAACGACAGGAACAACAGAATGTCAGAAAATTAAGAGGTCTCTCATTTCTAAGATGGGAGGCACTGGTTAACTTAATTGATGCCAGTGGTCACTCAGCACCAATAGAAGAAGTCTGCAAGCTACTGGACCTCAACCCAAAGCAACAGGAAATGGAGGCCATCGCCGCTCGAGCCAATATGACAACAGTAGTCAAAATGCTTCATGACAAAAGCAGCCAACTACTTGACAAACTCATTCACGCTTTGTCCAAAGGCAAATTGTGCGTAATGGATGTATCCCAAATGCGTGGCCGTCAGTCTCTCATTCTCTCAGGCTTAATTCTGCGCAGAATATTCGATCGAAATCAACAGGAATTTACGGCCGCTGAACCAGCAACAATTCCAACAATAGCAGTGGTTGAAGAGGCTCAATCTGTGCTCCATGAAAAAGCGGCATCTGCGGAGCCATATATTGCATGGGTCAAGGAAGGCAGAAAGTACGATCTTGGTGCGTTACTCATCACACAACAGCCAGGTAGCATACCGAATGAAATATTAAGCCAAGGAGACAATTGGTTCATCTTTCATCTGCTGTCTTCAGCGGACTTGGTTTCCGCTAAACGCGCAAATTCTCATTTTAGTGAGGACCTTTTAAGTTCACTCTTGAATGAACCTATACCCGGGCAGGGTGTGTTTTGGAGTTCGGTAGGCGGAAAACCTTATCCGATTAGCCTTCGGGTACAGTCATTTGAAAACATGTACTCTTTGCGCGATCCTGGATACAACAAGCCAGCGGGGAAAACTTATGCAGGCACCATTCTTCACGAATTCCAATCAGAATCGGAACCGGCAAAAGACACTAGCCCTAATAACACTCAAAGCCAGTCGCAGTATAGTACGGAAGAAGAATATGATGTGGTAGATGTCATGGCAGGTATCGAAACTAAGGCGATTAATAAACTGCGAGCTGATGAACGCTTTTTGAATAAGCTTCAGTCAGAGGAAGGTGTTGCTTGGGGATCAGTAAAAGCATTTTTCGTAAACCAACTACCCGAGAATTTGGACGACCGCGACCAGTTAGCCTACAAACTGGTGCCCAAAGCATTGAATGAAATCCTTCCAAATACTTGGGAGTCGTTCAAAGTTGATAGAAATGGAAGGCAAGTGACCTATGTTCGGAAAATGAGTGATTCGTAATTCTTAAGAATTAGAGATGCATCAAAACCCTTTCCTGTCTTCTGGAATCAACACCCATAGTGATGCATCAGCGACACAAACTGAACAATTAACTTACTTCTGAAAACTCTTCGAAAAGATCACAGATCTGTGTAATCCAAAGGACTACCCATCCCTACCAATAGAAGTTTATTGAGTCAAACAAAGCAATATCGTCCTGCTTTTCCTATTGCAACACACCACTATCGAAACAGTTTAGGCACAAGGGAGAGCTTTCAGATAAGGTACAAATTACTAAATTGAATTTTTCGGTTTACATTGCGAATGTCGAAAGCAACTCACCAAATGATCATTCACCAAACCCGCCGCCTGCATAAACGCATAGCAGATGGTGCTGCCAACAAAACTGAAACCTCGTTTTTTCAAATCCTTGCTCATCGAATCCGACAAGGCGGTATTGGCTGGCACCTGCAGTGGTTCTGTCCAGTTGTTTTGAATAGGAGACCCATCAACAAAATCCCAGAAATACTGATCAAGATTCAATCCGGATTCTTGCATGTTCAGACAAGCCTGTGCATTTTGGATAAATGCCCTGACCTTTAGCCGATTTCGCACAATTCCTGGATCATTGAGTAGCGCCTGAACCTTATCGTCACCATAGCGGGCAATTCGCTCGGGATCAAAATTGTCGAACACTTTTACGTAATGCGTTCTTTTGCGCAAAATTGTGACCCAGTTCAACCCGGCCTGCGCTCCTTCTAAACATAGCATTTCAAACAATTTCCTGCTGTCATGCTCCGGATTGCCCCATTCCAGATCGTGATATTCGCGGTTCAGTGGGTCATCTTCACACCACCAGCAGCGTACCAAATCAATCATGGCAACAGCTCAGGAAAATCTCAATTTCAAGGTTGATCTTGTATGTCGCGCCTTTCATCATTTACAGCGCATTGTCGGAATTCAGTCAATATCACAGTGCATTGTGCCCATTGATCTAATCAACTGAACGATCAATCTCTTCAGACAACTCTGTGTAAATCTCACAGATCTTCTGCCAGGTATGCTCTGGAATGGCAACTATCCCATTACAGAGTCTTTTGTGATTTCGCGAACGTTGGCCTGGAATTTCAACCCGTTCAAATCCTGGTGCTGGTGGACATTCACGAACTTCAGTCAATATTGCTTCGACAGCTTTTGAGTATGCTGAGCTCGACTGCATCGCCTCAATATCTAACGTGATGATTAACCAGTTTCCTTCGGTTGTCGGCTCTCCCAGTAAAGCATCTGCAACAATCTCACCAATCAGGCCGAGTCCATAACCTTTGTGTTCACCCGCGGGAAGAATAGCACCACCATTAAAGTAATCCTCTGGGTCCGTGGTTGGATTCCCGTCGCAGTCAATAAGGTATCCTTCGGGCAGTTGCGCTCCAGCCAAACGCGCAGCATAAACCCCACCGCCTGCAATCCTTGAGGTTGCAAAATCAACCACCACCGGATCATCGTTTCCACCCGGCATCCCAATGGCCCAAGGATTGGTTGGATATAGGCCCTTGGCACCACCATATGGTGCAGCCTGTCGCCATATCTTCCGATTACCACCACCAATACAGATTGTCATAAATCCCTTTTCAGCAGCAGAATCTGCATAAGCACCCAATCGTCCGGTATGTCCGACATTGCGAACAGCAACGACTGATACACCTTTTTTTCTGGCCTGCAGCATACCTCGTTCGTAGGCTAACTCCATGGCCGGTATTCCGACACCTCCACCTCCGTCGACAGCTTCCCAACCATTGTCACAGGTGACTATCTGCGGTGTCGCGTCAGGATTCATAAATCCCGATTGAAACTGCTTCACATACTGTAAAGCTCGCATGACCCCATGGCTTTCCACCCCACTAAGACTGGAATCAACTAAATGATTGGAGACCGAATTCGCAATGTCTTCCTCACAACCTAGAAGTCTAAATATTGCGGAAAGTTTGGCAGATACATCATCACTAGAAACTTCAACCCAATCGCAGTCAAATTGAAACTTGGTAGAAGGGTTTTTCATCAACCTAGCACCCTCATAGTACATTTGGTTTTTTGGTGTGGATTTGTCGACAACCAAACCGACTTGGTCTACATGAAACAGCGCATCCCTTTCGAGCCATTTTTCCGTCCATAACCTGCTTGTTATAACCGCCAACCGGTGACTGAATTGCTACATTGAAAGTAGTTGTTAATATATTCTTTCCCGACCTCAGTCTCTTCTGCAATACACATTGCTAGAGTAATCATTATGCGACCATATCACGGCTGTGAATCCTTAGTTCGAATCGTTCGGCACATCCTGAAAAATTATCGGGCCAAAGTAGTATCTTTAGTTCTAATTTAAATGTTCTGACTACAATAAGCACAATAAATAAGTTCAAAGGTGGAGACAATTGATTCCAATATCAGGTTATGCGGACCGATGGTGTCTCGGTCACAATCAGACCATTCAATTCAAAGTCAGCAGCGAACTCGACGAACCCTATTCCGTCAGACTTGTTCGAATCACTTGCGCAGACCCCAATCCGATTGGACCCGGCATTATTGAAGAGGATTTAAGCTCAATCTATTCCGGTCAATTTCCGTCGCGGAAGCAGCCCATCAAACTCGGGTCCTATGCTCGGGTAGAGGTGGAAGGCAAATTAACACACCAGGACCATTTCTCGGTTGTAGCTAATATCTGGCCAACACTACCTAATGCAGGCAGACAGTCAATCATTTGTCTGAATGATAGTTCCGGTGAAAAATTGCTTGAACTATTCCTTGATTCAGGTCATCTGGGAGCCTGTCTCAAATCGGGCGCTGAACTTCGCCTCAGCGAAGTTTTGCATGAACGAATTTGGTACACCGTCTGCTGCTCAGTCAATTACAAAACCAACAAAATTGTTATTGGACAGTCTCCATGTGGACCGCGAAACGATGATCTGTCCCCCGCTTTCAAGGACTCTCAATTTGACCAGTCACCTTCACTGGCTGAAGTGCAGGAAATTTATATTGCATCATCAGGCAGCGAAGTCAAAGCGAACCACTACAACGGAAAGATCGAACTGCCGGGCATCATGAATTGTGTGTATTCCCACGATTCCCTATATAGAAGAGACACTTCGGTCACCTCTAGGACTGACGCTGAAAATACGATTGCGCAATGGGACTTTTCACTCGGCATCAGTACTCAGTCCATCAAGGACATTGGCCCGCTCCGCATGCATGGGGAATTGGTCAATGTTCCAACCCGCGCGATGCGAGGCTCAACCTGGAGTGGAAAGGAGATGGCCTGGAAGCATGCACCAGAGGATTACGGTGCCATCCACTTCCACGAAGATGACATTTACGACTGCGAGTGGGAAACCGACTTTGAATTCCAGGTTCCTAATGACTTCAGAAGTGCTATGTATTCAATGAGAATCGAGTGCCAGGGTGAATTTGAAGACATTCCTTTTTATGTGCGACCCAAGACTGGCAAACCACAATCCAAGATCTGTGTCATTATTCCGACCTTTACTTATACCGTCTACAACAATCAGGCACGTGGAACGGCCGGGCCTGATTACGATGCTCTGGTCAAAAAAATGGGCAACCGACGTTGGACACCAGACATCGTACGCGAGTTTGGACTTTCCACATACAACTCGCACACTGATGGCAGTGGAATCTGCCTGTCTTCCAGGTTGAGACCATCGTTAACCATGCGGCCACGGTATATGACAATCTTTCGACCCTACGCCGTATCGGGCATGCGACATTTACCCGCAGATACCCATTTGCTTGCCTGGCTTGAACACTTGGGGCACGACTACGATGTGATTTCCGATGAGGACATTCACGAGGAGGGTATTGAAATTCTAAGTCCGTATCGTGTTGTAATGACCATGAGCCATCCAGAGTATCACACCGGCAACACCCTGGATGCAATTTATGAATACAGCAGAACAGGTGGAAGGTTGATGTACATGGGTGGAAACGGATTCTACTGGAAAATCGGGATCCGTGAAGACCTACCCGGGATTATTGAAATTCGAAGAGCCGAAGGTGGAATTCGAACCTGGGCAGCAGAAGCTGGTGAATACTACAACGCATTGGATGGAGAATATGGGGGTATGTGGCTCAGAAACGGTCGCCCACCTCAACAGCTGGCTGGTGTTGGATTTAGCGCTCAGGGTGATTTTGAAGGTATGTACTATCGGAAAAATCCCAACGTGCCTGCAGAATATGAATGGGTCTTTGAAGGCATCGACGATGATATTCTGGGAGATTTTGGACTGAGCGGAGGCGGTGCAGCTGGATTTGAACTCGATCGTGTCGACTTTGGTCTTGGAACCCCACTCAATGCGGTTGTCCTCGCAAGTTCAGAGACTTACCCAGATCACTTTATCTTGGTGCCAGAAGAAATTCTTTCGCACCTGGCAACCCGTACGGGGGACCCGGAAGAAAAACTGATTCGGGCTGATATGACTATTTTTCAAACCCCTCAAAACGGGTATGTGTTTTCGGTAGGCTCCATCACTTACTGCGGTAGCCTGCCTTGGAACGGATTCAACAACAACATATCGAAACTGACACAAAACGTTCTTGAACGATTCTTGGTCGAGTAGGCTGACTGACAACAGGCACGCCACAGAGCACAATGATCGCTAAGTATTCGTTTCCAGTCGTTCTCCTGCTCGCATTAGGTACTCTTGCCTACTTTCTGAATTGGAATTTACTGCTCTCCCTTGACTTTTCCGTGGTCTGGGAATATCGCCAGGTTCTGCTGAAGGGGATGTTGGTTACTCTGGCCCTGACAGCTTGCGCAGCGGTCGCCGGGCTTTTGAGCGGAACCGTACTCGCTATTGCCTGTCAATCCAACATCGCACCACTTCGCTGGATTGTCATCGCATTTGTCGAAATCTGGCGGAATACTCCGCTTCTGGTCCAGTTGATCTGGATACACTTCGCATTGCCACTGGTCACCGGAATCAACACCACTGCCTTGGAAAGCGGTGTGATTGGCATTACGCTGCAAGCCGCTGCGTACTTTACGGAAATCGTCCGCGCAGGCATTGACTCGGTCCCCAAAGGACAGTGGGAGGCTGCTTACTCGCTCGCACTGCCTTCCTGGATACGTTGGACCCGAATCATTCTGCCACCAGCCATCCGCACGATGATTCCGCCATTGGTCAATCTCACAATCAGTTTCTTCAAGGGAACCGCAATTCTTTCAACTTTGCACGTGAGCGAGTTGATGACCGTAACAAACAGAATCAGTAATGTGACGTTCAAGCCAGTAGAGCTGTTCAGTTTCATTGCCGTGCTTTATTTTGTCGTCGGTATTCTAATGAGCAAAGGCACTTTGCGAATTGAATATTTTCTGCAGAAAAGGGAACGCTAATGAGATTTGAGTGGGACCAGTTAATCCGCTACGGCCCAGATTTGCTGCAGGCTTTTGGAGTTACCATCTGGATTTCAGCAGTTTCGCTCGTCATCGGAATTGTTATTGGTATGTTTGCCTGTTTGGGAAAGCTTCAGCAGCGCGGACTGGCGTTCAGACTGTCAAACGGATTTATTGACTTCTTCAGAACTATTCCCGAAGTAGTGCTGATTTTTTGGGTCTATTCCTGTCTTCCACTGCTGCTATCCATCCGGATTTCAAGTGAAGCCTGTGGCATTATTGCACTGTCACTCTTCAGTGCAGCCTACCTTGCAGAGATTTTTCGCGCAGGTGTTCTGGCGGTGCCCAAGGGACAGGTTGATGCCGCATATGCACTGGCAATTCCAAGATTTCACATTTGGAGAAAGATCATCATTCCTCCGGCAATTCGTCGAATGATGCCGGCTTTCGTCAACTTTCTGACTGAGTTGCTTAAAGCCACCAGCCTGCTGTCGGCCATCGCTGTGGGAGAGATGGCATACACGGCGAGCATTCTGGGTGCTCAGACATTGAGCTACTTTGAGTTTTTAACCGCCATTGCTGTTCTTTACTTTGTGCTGATCTTTCCGTTCAGTCTGTTGGCTCGACGCTCTGAGAAAAAACTTCTGGAGAAAACCGGACACTAATCGGGCCCGTTTCATGCAAGCTATAGGACACAAAGCCAAATCGTTTTTCTCCTGCCGCAACGTCTCAAAATATTTTGGTACATTCAAAGCGCTGGATGACGTCTCCATCGAAATTAGCAAGGGAGAGATTGTGTGCATTGTTGGTCCATCCGGCGGCGGTAAATCTACCTTTCTGCGGGTGTTAAATGCTCTGGAATCAATCGAAGCCGGGGAAATTGTTGTGAATGACATTCGTTTACCTGGAAGCCGGCAGGAAACTGAAAGTGTTCGGCGGGAAGTCGGTATGGTTTTTCAGCAGTTCAACCTGTTTGAACATATGTCGATACGCGAAAACGTTACATTCGCCCCTAGGGTTTCACGTGGCATGGACCAGCATGAAGCAAATGAACTAGCTGAAAATCTACTGCAGCGCGTTGGTATCGTTGAGCAGATCGAAAAATTTCCGAATCACTTGTCCGGTGGGCAAAAGCAAAGAGTCGCGATTGCCAGAGCACTGGCCATGAAACCCCAGGCGATGCTGTTTGATGAACCAACTTCTTCTCTCGACCCCGAGATGGTAGTAGAGGTATTGGATGTCATGAAGGAGTTGGCCTTCTCCGGTATGACAATGCTTATTGTTACACATGAGATGGGCTTTGCCAGAGAAGCCGCGAGTCGGATGCTCTTTATGGCCGGCGGTAAATTTCTGGTAGATGAAACGACAGACGGTTTTTTTGACAGCAGCGCAAACCCTGAATTGGCGAAATTTTTGTCTAATATTTTGTAGGTTTCGCAGGATTTCAATTCACTTGCGATCGGTAACGATAGTTTCACCTGTCGCTTTATTTGTTTACTCTGTTGCAATAAACAGCGAACAGATTACAATTCAACTTGCAGTTTAATGCACATGGAGCAAAAAACAGTTTAATCATATTAAATGGAGTAAGTAAATATGAGTATGAAAAAAATCGCCATCAAACTTGGTGTCATTCTTAGTTTATTCAGTCTGGGTATCGGTTCAGCGTTCAGTGCAGATGATCAGATTTCGGTCATCAAGGACCGCGGCGAACTTCTGGTTTGCCATGCAGAAGCACTGCCCTGGGGTGCCAAAGACCCAAAAACCGGTGAGTGGGTTGGCACTGATATTGAAGCAGCAAGGCATCTTGCTGGCATTATGGGCGTCGAATATGTACCGGTCGACTCCCAGTGGGGCACACTGATTCCGAGTCTGGAAACAGGCAAGTGCGACATCGTGATGTCTCCAATGTTCCGAACCGCAGAACGTGCCATGCGCGTGCTGTTTTCGAACCCCTCTGGATACGAAACTCAAGGCACAGCAGTCCACATGGACTCTGACGCACAGTCTCACAAAGACCTTGATAAGGAAGGCATGATCATTGCCGTTGGATCAGGTACAGCAGATGAAGCTTTCGCCATGCGATTTTTCAAGATGGCAGAGGTCAAGCCACTCGTCAGTGACAAACTGTCCACTTACTTTCTTGAGGTGGCCAGCAAAAGAGCCGATGCTGTGTTGACTGACAGTTCTTCGCTTAGAAACTTCATCAAACAGAATCCAGGTATGAATCTGCGAATTGTTGATGATGCGCCACTTAATCCCCAGGGCTATGCATACGCGGTGCTACCAGGGCAGTATCACTTTGTAAATTTCATCAATGTCTGGCTTGAAACGATCGAGCAGCAGGGACTGAAAGACAAATGGTACGAGATGGTCACGGCCGAATAATCTTTGAATATTGAACTTAAATTCAGATCAACGATAACTACGGCAGCCTTGACATGAATAGTCCGGCGCACAGTCGTTCCGTAGAAACCGGATCCATTGCCGGCGGCGTCATGTCGCTTAATCGTCTGATAGACCCGATGCGCGTATTCGTGCGCGCATCGGGAGCCTATATGTGGGATGAAACCGGTAAACGCTATATCGATTATCACGCAGCATTTGCACCGTACCTGTTAGGGCATGGAGATAAAGACGTCGATGAAGCTGTTATTGCATCAATTCGCCGTAGTGAATCGTTAATGGGCGCTGGGACCACCCCGTGGGAGCACGAAATTGCCGATCTACTGGTCGAATCGGTACCCTATCTTGAGCAGGTGCAGTTAACCAACAGCGGTACCGAAGCCGTTGCATTCTCGATTCGACTGGCCCGAGCAGCCACGGGCCGCAACGATGTTGTATTCATTCAAGGTGGCTACAACGGTTGGATGGACTCCGTGGCATTCAATTTAATGGACCCGGCCTCGACTTTTAACAGCCATCGCGGCGGTGAAGAGCACTCCTTAAGACCAATTTCCGCTGGAATGCATGCATCAACACCGCAAGGGGCTCATGCCGTCGAGTTCAACGACCGTGAAGCAATGCAGTCATTGGTGGAAACCGGACAAATTGCAGCTGTCATCGTTGAGCCCGTTCTGCAGAATATCGGAATCGTAAAACCACAGCCGGGTTACTTGGAATTCTTAAGACAGCTTTGCACCGAACACGGCACTATACTTGTGTTTGACGAAGTGAAAACAGGCTTTCGACATGCTTTGGGTGGTTATCAATCGATCTGTCAAATAGCTCCAGATCTCAGTGTTTTCGGTAAGGCTGCCGCAAATGGCTATCCGTTAGGTGTCGTAGGTGGAAAGGCTAAATACATGGCGTATTGCTGCCATCCGGATACCGCCAGACGAGTTTTGATTGCTGGTACCTACAACGCACATCCGTTCGTTGTGGCGGCCGCTACTGCTACCGTACGTAAACTCAAAGAACGTGGCGAGGAAATCTATACTCACCTGGAACGTTTAGGCGAGCAAATGGAATCCGGGCTTCGGGCTCTGTTTGCAAAACAGGACTATCCGACCACAATTGTGCGCGTCGGTTCGGCATTCGTTGTTTACTTCATGGACCACGAACCAATCTGTTGGTCGGATATTGCTCGACACAACGATGCTGAACGAGACGTACGATATCGAAAGGCGTTAATCGAGAAGGGTGTCTTTCACTTTCCGGTCACGACGAAGCAGGGCAGCATTTCTTTCGCGCACACACAGGCTGATATTGACGAAACGCTGGAAATTACTGAAAGAGTATTAGAACAGCTGAATTGAATCTGAAGTATCCGATCAGTTGTGTTGAGTTTCAAAGTGAGAGTGTGTTTCAGTTTGAAATAAAGTCCAGAGTCATGCCCACATTTCGGAAACGGGAATTGCCCAAAGCCTGTCCCCAAATGGAATCACGTGTTGTCCACAGTAGAGCACGATGCCACAGATGAAGTCATTTTTTACTTGGTGTTGAAGAACTTTAAGTCCTTTGAAATCAGCTGCTGTTACTGAATCTCGGCTTTTGGTTTCGACACCAACTAGTTTACCGTCAGGTGTTTCCAGCACGAAGTCAACCTCTTTGTTGTCACTAGTTCGGAAGTGGTAGAGTTGCGCTCTCAGTTTTGATATCGTGGCTTGTTTGAGAAGTTCAGATGCGACAAAATTTTCAAACAGGTACCCAAATAAATCTGGATGGAATTTTTCAGCGTAAGACAGGTCAATCTGTCGAATGTAGCACAATAACGATGTGTCCAAAATATAACCCTTGGGCGATTTGACCAAACGTTTGTCGATGTTTCGAATCCATGGCTGGATATCAAATGTGAGAAAAATCATCTGCAGGAGAATGCGATAACTTTTTGTAGTAACTGAATTTTCCTTGATTGTTCTCGCGATATCTGCTTCATTGATCAACCCCCCGGCACGCGATGCCAATACGCTGAGTAGATTTGGAAGAACTCTGGCTTTGGATATTGCTGCAACTTGCTTGACTTCGCGTTGTAGTATGGCGGTTGAGAATGCACTAAACCACTCCTTTCGACTGTCATCATCCAAATTGGTAATTTCAGGAAATGTTGCTTGTCGAATCATTTCGGTTATCCCAATGTCTTGTTTTCTTGTTCCAAATTGAAACTCGTTATTGAATAGCCGTTCCAAAAACTCACCTCGACCTTTGGAAATTTCGAGTGCAGACAGCGGGAATAGCGGAAAGGTGCACATGCGACCGACTAGTGCATCTGAGAGTTCAGGAAAAGTCATGACATTTGCTGAGCCGGTTAGAAGATATCGACCATTAGCATTGACATGATCCATTTGTCGAGTTTCATCTACGAGCATCTTTATCACACGAAAAACACTCGGTACTAACTGGACTTCATCAATAATCAATCGACCCTTGAATGCTCGCAAGAAACTTTGAGGATTTGTTTCCGCGGCGTGAAAAAAGTTGAAATCATCGAAGCTAACGTAGTCCGCAGGACATTCAGTTTTTGCCAGATGTTGGACAAGTGTGGTTTTACCCGCCTGTCTTGGACCGTTAATGAAGATAACTGGAAACGTATTTAGTGCTTCCAAAATCCTTTCTTTGAGCTGTCGCTCAATCATCGATTTAAATCACATGGTTTTGTAAATATAAAAGTTAGTTTATTAAATCATAAAATAAGAATTTATATTTACAAAATAATTAACAGTTAATTTCAACTTAGATATGGTGTTGTCGAATCAGTACGGAACCTAAATTCAGCATTTTGAGGCGAGCATATGTCCGTTGAGGTAGTTGATTAAACTAATCCCGTCATTGGGGACGTGGCTGGTTGGTTTCCGTATCTCCTCAAGATACAGTTTCAGCTCAGATCATCCTCAAGCGGAAAGTCCGACAGCACAACGGGTCCATTGGCGCTGATCCATACCGGTTGCTCCAGTTTTACCCCTTCTCGGCCGTTTATTTCACCGACATAACTTTCTATGCATACCACCATGTTTTCCTCAAACACGCCATCATAGGCACCAAATTTTTCATCCTCACGATACCAAAGAAAAGGATACTCAACACCGAGACCACAACCATGCCCCACATCGGCGTAGCGATTTGCGAGATACTCTTCCGGCAATTGATAAGCCATGGACGAGTACTCCAAGAAAGACAACCCCGGGGTCAACAATGAAATGTTGGTTTCCAATTGCGCTCTCGATTCGGCGTACAGTCTTCTTTGCTCATCTGTCGGCTTAGCATCACCGACGATCCAACTTCGGGATATGTCGTTATAGAATCCCATCGGACCAATCAAATCAGTGTCAAACGAAAGAAACTCTCCGTTTTCGATTACGCGATTACTTGTTTCCTGAAACCACGGGTTGGTACGCGGTCCTGATGTCATCAAGCGCGTTTCAGGATATTCGCCACCGCGGCGTATGCTCTCCGCCAGCAGAATGGACAATGCCTCCTGTTCCGTCATTCCCGGTTGAACCTGGTTCCTCAATTCATGCATCGCGGCTTCGCAGGTCGATAGCGATGCCCGGAAAGCACGAATCTCTTCCAGGGACTTGATTGCTCTTGCATGCTCCATCACACTTTTCCCGTCCTCAAGCACCAACCCACACTTGATCAGTGCAAGGGCAGTGTGCACATCCAGTCGGTCAACGGCCAAGCGGCGGTTATCACCACAGTAATTGCGGACCAGATCATCAATCTCCTGAGCCCATTTAGTGACTATCTCTTCGGTCCGATAACCCGTGAACTGATAATCTGTCGACCAGGCAGGTCGTACTTCCTCAACGGATTCGAGCCCCGTGAGCAAGTGCATGCTGGTCGGTAGTTCAAACATAACGGATGGACCCGATGTCAGTATCAGTGCATAGCGGCAGAAATTGTGCATTGTCCAAACTTGCATGGATCGCGAGCCATTTGCATAGCGGATGTTGATGGGATCAAACAGCAACACTGCTGCTAGATCGTTGTCAGCTGCGAGAGACCGTATTGCATCCAAACGATATTGACGTACCGCTACTTCGTCAATTGGTTGACTAGAATTCAACAATTCAATAAGTACAAGCCGAATTCAAGCAACCGATATATACGCACGATTACTCTGAGGTAAACTTTTGATACCACTCGTAATTCCATCCCCCCTGTTCAAACTTTTTGAGCAAGATATTTACGACGTTAATAAAGTGATACTCTCCTAACGGCACTACATAAGAGAAACCCTGTGGACTAAGCGGTGCATCATCGATGATTCTGAGATTCATGTCTGGATTCTGTTTGATGAAGTCTCTGATCATCGTATTGTCATACAGCAAAGCATCGGCCCGCCTGTAGGAAACTTCCAGAAAATAAGTGGAGAAGTCTTTCGGGTATTCGAGTTTTTTCACTGTCGCTCTCTTGTAAAAACGCTCGGCAAGAAGTTCGTCAGCTAAACTAGGACCGACGACAACAGTGATGCCCTCCTGATCCACGTCTTTGTGAGTTTGCAGGGGTGAATCTATATGGACTGCCACACTTTGGAATTCATATTTGATAGGGTCAGAGAACAGCACTCGTATCGCATATTTCACATCTTGATAGATCGGAGTCATAGTTATGTCGCATTTTCCGGTCTCCACAAATGAAACCCTTGTATAGAAATCAGCTTCTATGGGTTTGTAATCAACGCCTAAGGCCCAGGCTAGGTGCTTCGCCGATTCTACAGAGACCCCGATCCATTTCCCTGTTTTACGATCTTTGTAAGACCATGGCGGATAATCGGAGTGGCACACTACCAATTCGCCCCTTTCCTGAATTAAGTCAATTCGATTATCTGCGGCGAATGCTAATTCGTTGCCAAGTGTCAGCAGACTCAAGACAGTGCCAATGGCTAGAGCAAGAGGCTTCATGTTCATGATAAGTTCCTCCTTGTGGTTCCATCCGATACCGATTTTCGAATGCAAAATATTGAGTTTTTGAATCTGATGCAATTGTATTGCGAACAGTTGTCGATTGATTCAGGTCTGACCAGACAGATGGTTTTTTGACAGTTCTGCGAGAAATGAACACCCGCTACAAAATTCTTGAACAACGGTGAAAAGTGGCAGTACCCATTGCATTACGGAACTGGTGAAGCGTGAATTCACCGTCCAACGGAGTTTGAGATACAGTTAGACCAGCCGAAGTCAATACAGCCATTTTCACGTGAAATTTCTGTGTGGATCGTTTACACGTCGCTACCAGATCGGGGTAGGTTCGTCGTTAGAATATGGCAAGCAGCGGCATTCAATTCTCATTTTGTATCTTTTGCATCAGTCTGGGAAGAGAGATCATTGTCGTGTCATCACCAATAGGAAATTCTTCTTCTCCCCCGTAAACGACAAATTTTCTGTTTATACCTAGAGAATTGCAGGTTGGGCCAAATGCCTTGCTGATTTTCGGTGCAACGCCATACTTGATCTCGATGGCCCAAATATTGTTGAATCCGAATCTGATCAGTAAGTCAATTTCTGCTCCGGTCGTTGCTCGGTAATAGTAAGTACTAGCGATACGGGGAAGGACCGAGTGGATATTTTCAATAACGAAACCCTCCCAACTCTTTCCTAGCACAGGGTGTGACAATAGGGCGTCGAAATCATAGATACCTAGCAAATAATGCAATACACCACTATCACGCACGTAGTAACGTGGAGATTTCACTAGTCGTTTATTTACATTTTCGTGCCAAGGAGTTAACCTTCGTACGAGCAGGAGGTCAGTCAAAAGATCGATATATCGACTGACGGTTTTGCCATCAATTTCCAAATTCGCACCAAGTTTCGAATAGTTGACCGGTTCACCTTGCAGGTGAGCCAGCATGGTCCACAATCGTCGTAGCCTTGTCGAGGGAATCGGAAAAGCTAGATTTGGTATGTCGCGCTCAAGGTATGTTTCGACCAAATCTTGCAACCAATTCATACTCTGTTCACTGTTCTCAGCAAGATAACTTTCGGGAAATCCTCCTCGCAACCAACGCTTGTTCAATTCAGTTCTGTGCTGGTCGATTTCTAGAACATTCAACCCGCTCAATTCGACATAGCTTATTCGTCCCGCTAAGCTTTCCGAGCTCTGGCGCAATAAATGCATGGATGCAGGACCGAGAAGCAAAAACTGTTTGCCTTTCCGTCCCTCCCATCTGTTATTGTCGATCACACCGCGTAGTGTCGGGAAAATCTCCGGTACTCGCTGAATCTCATCCAGAATAATTAACTTGTCGCTATTGTCATTGAAATAAGACAAGGGATCACTCAAGCGAAACAAGTCTCGAGAATTTTCCAAATCCAAATAGACTGATTTAACATCTTTTGCAATTTTCTTGGCCAGTGTTGTTTTACCAACCTGACGAGCGCCTACGAGCACGACAGCGGGTGTGTGCTCGATCGTTTCTAGAAGTGTTTCTTCAATCAGCCTATCCAACATAGTGTGAATTATAGGAACAGATTTCCGATATTTCACACTTATAGCAATCCATGTCAGTTCATCCAGCTCTATAACTTGGTAAGTTCATCAAAACCTTTTTTATCCGCTTGATTCTGAACGTTCATCAGCACATGGCAAACTGATGGTCTCAATTTGGAAGTAAATGGTCAATACAATGGAATTAATACTGCTAATTTGTACGAAGTAATAACTATCTAAATAATAATTAAATAACAATAAGATAGAATATTAGTTGAATGAGAATGTTTACTCTAATATAAAAAAAGACGAAATCCTAATATCAATTCAAATTCTGTTCGAATACCACATTAGGTGTTAAGAATATTTACGGTCAACCCCACATTTATTCTGAATAAAGGATGAATTTCCCACCTGTTTGGCCATTTACGAAAAACGAGAGTGAGTTTTCCCCACGTTTAGTGGAATCGATGATTCGTGACGCACTATCGAACACACCCGTAGTTTGTGTGCTTGGTGCCAGACAATCTGGCAAAACTGCATTGGTGAAACATATGTTTCCAAGTCGTCCTTACGTAGATTTGGATACATATAGCGAGTTTGTGATGGCTTCGGAAGATCCTGGTTCATACATAGAGCGTTTGCCCGATACAGTCACTATCGATGAGGTTCAAAATGTTCCGAAACTCATCGATCCGATTAAAGTTTCCGTTGACCAGAACCGGCGACCCGGGCGATTTATTTTGACGGCTTCAGTTAACTTGCACCTCATCCAAAATTTGTCACAATCCCTCGCCGGAATAATGGAAATAATCGATCTTCATCCATTGGCAGAATCGGAGAAATCCAGATCAAGTGGAAATTTTCTGATTGATTTGCTCAACGACTGGCTACAACCGGGATTTAGAACAGATCTGACAGTCATGTCAGATCTGCAGTTTGAGGAGAGAATTATCTCTGGTGGATACACCGAACCCCTGAATCGCGACATCCTTCGGGCAAGACAGTGGAGAAGAAGCTATTTACGCGATATTGCGGAAAGAGTAGTTCCTGAAACCTTCAAAATCAGGGATCCAGAATTGCTGTACCGAATTATGGAACTGCTTGCTTGGCGAACTGGGTCTGTATTGAGAATCAGCGAATTGGCCAAAACACTCGCTGTTCATAGACTGACTTTAGAGCGGTATCTCGCATACCTTGAGCGGGTGTATTTGGTACGTCGGATTCCCGCCTGGAATTCCAACAGAACAAAACGCCTGACTAAATCCCCCAAAATACACTTTATCGACTGCGGATTGGCTGCGACGTTGGCAGATTTTCCTACGTACAACGAAGAAGAAAATCGAGTTTACCTGGATCATTTATGTGAATCATTCGTTGTTCAGCAAATTTTTGCTCACGCTGGGTGGACTAACCCAGATTTACGATTCTGGCACTATCGGGATAAGGACCAAGTAGAGGTCGATCTAGTCATGACTCTAAGGGAAAAAGTCTGGGGATTCGAAATCAAATCCAAGACGAGCGTGAATTCGCGAGACGCTAAAGGATTGATTAAGCTAGCCAACGCATGCGGTAATGATTTTCAAATAGGCATCCTGTTCTACAGAGGAAGTGACATCATCTCATTTGCCAAGGGATTAGTTCTAGCTGTGCCGGTTTCTGAGTTATGGACGCGGTAAGCTGTTTCATTGAAAAACAAATTCGGGTGTTGAAAAAGCCGACTTAACAAAGAAAATTTTACATTTGAATGCATAATGGACGGTATTCTGATAACATATAGACGCAGTCCTAATAATAATTAGACGCTCATATAATCCAATATAGACGGTTTTCTGTAGGAACAAAATATGGCTATCGCGTTTACGCGGAATTCTGAATTGATGATTCAAGAAGCTTTGCGCGATACACCGGTGGTATTTATCGCAGGGCCTCGCCAGGCTGGCAAAACCACAATTGCAAAGCAGTTGATTGAGAAAGGAAAAACCAACGAATGGACTTATTTCACATTAGACGATCAAGCACAGCTGGAAACAGCCAGAAATGATCCCGTGGGGTTTATTCGCCACCTTCCCGCTACACGCATCATAATTGATGAGGTACAAAGGCTGCCGGAATTGTTTCTGGCAATCAAGCAGACAGTCGATGAGCAACGGCAAAATGGCCGTTTTTTATTGACGGGTTCCGCCAATGCGCTGCTGTTGCCCAAATTGTCAGACGCATTGACAGGACGCATGGAAACTGTTCCGCTTTTAGCACTGTCGGAGTGCGAAATTCTCAACAGAACACCCACGTTTCTGAATAGGCTGCTCAATCTTGAGCCGCTCACAGCTCGCAACACTCGAATACGCGATCACATCATCGACCGTTTGGTAACCGGTTGCTTCCCGGCACCGGTGCTGCGCACTAGCGAACATCGACGTCAGGCATGGTATCGGCAATATGTCGATATGATGATTCAGAGCGACATACTCGAAATGTCAAACATCGATTATCCTGAGTCAATGAACAAGTTGTTGAAAGCTCTTGCTATTTGTTCTGGACAGCTACTGAATCTCAGTGATCTTGGAAACAGACTTGATTTAGACAATCTAACAGTCAAAAAGTATGTAGGAATGCTGGAGCAGTTGTATCTAGTCCAACGAATTCCGGCGTGGCATAGTAATGAGTACAAGCGACTGGTAAAAGCTCCGAAGGTAAACTTGATTGACACCGGACTGATTTGCGCCATACGCAACTTGAACTCAGATAACCTGTTGTTGAACCCTGGACAATTTGGTAATGTTCTGGAATCTTTCGTGTGCAACGAATTGTATAAACAAGCAGTTTGGCTGAGCGAAAGGGTAAGTTTTTCCCACTATAGGGACAAGGACAAGGTTGAAGTGGACCTGATAATCGAAAACTCGCTCGGTGAATGTTTTGCGATTGAAACCAAGGCGTCTGCTACGCTGCACAAACAGGACTTTTCTTCTCTAAAACGATTCCGAAATATTGCAGGACAAAGATTTCGAAAAGGTATCCTGCTGTACGACGGAGATCACAGTACTGCTTTTGGAGACGATCTGTTTGCTGTGCCAATTGGAGCGCTCTGGTCATAAATTTCCTTGGAGTATCCTTCTATCAAAAAACTTACATATACTGGAGCAAAGCTACGAAGAAAACGGCAAAATTTGTACTGTGCTAGTCAGCCGCCTCTAGGTACATGCGCTCACCCCAGAACCCGGATTTCCAGACATTAATGCACTCTGCGGCAAATCTTTCCAATTCCTCAATATCTGCCGCAGTTGCAAAAATATTACCTGTATTGCCACCACTTGGGCCATAGAGGCTGTTGCCACGGTCGTAAAAGAGAGCAATATCTACGATGTGAAAATCGCTTTCAGGTGTCCAGGATTCTGGTGGCAGTAAACCATCCGGATGAAAGATGTACATCAGGTCGCCCGGTGCTGGATACATGCACATCCATTCTTTAGGCGGGTCTTTACCAAATACGTGTTCGACTGGCAAAAGCGTGTAAATTTCATGGTTGGCATACTTTGCATGCCACATATCACCCTCGAACGGAAGGGCTTTGCTGACGATTTCACAAGTTGCAGGGGAGTTGTCCCAGCGCAGTTTCAACTTAACGCTAGCCCCGTTGTTCCGCATTCCAACCCGAACATATTTCAGTCTGTCGCTCATTTTCCGCCTCACTGTAGAATCGAATTTTGGTAACGGTACCGATTTGGAGTTTCGGGCAATTATAGTGGTCAGTCTGGTTGTCAGTGTTGCGTCTCCAAAGTTAGTCTGTCGTCTTTGCATAACGTATTGACAAAACGTTAATTTAGTGGGCACAGTAAATGCTTTTATCTCGTTAACTGATGAACTCTGACTTTCCAGGGATGACCGATTTTTTCACTTTCTATCAAACTTACCAGAATCATTCAAGATTTATAATTTTTTGCGACTTTATGCCATCTGATAGTCGTCATGAATGCCATTTCGACACCCGATCATATAGTCTGGACGACTCCTTCACCGGTCAGCACCGCAACAATAGCGAATAGGCGTGTCAATGTAAACTGGATGGATGATAAGTCGCACTAATTCCATCCATTCGTAATTTGCCGTGTCAAAATTAACATTCACCTCTACAGATAAGCCTAGAGTGGCGATTGGCGGTATCTGGCATGAAACCAATACTTTCGCGACAGGACTCACGCGCTACGAAGATTTTGAGGCATACCAACTTGTACGAAAGGATGGATTGATCGAGCGATATATCGGAACCAATACCGAACTTGGCGGGGTGATCCGGGGTGCCACCGATTTTGACCTCCAACCTACACTCTTTGCAGCAGCCGTGCCTTCTGGGACCATCGAATACCAGTCATTCATTCAACTGCTCGATGAGATGACGGAACTGTTTCAGGAGGCCATGCCACTGGACGCGGTCGTATTGGCACTGCATGGCGCCGCCGTGGTTGAAACAATCGATGACGCAGATGCGTACATACTTGCTCAAGTGCGAAAAATTGTCGGAGAAAGTGTACCGATTGTTGCCACCTTTGATTACCATGCCAACCTGAGCGATGACATGGTCAGATCTGCATCAGCGTTGATCGGATATGACACTTACCCACATACCGATATGGCAGACCGAGGGGAAGAGGCAATTAAACTGATTCGACACTTCCTTGCTGGCCAGCGGAATCCGATTTGCGCTCACCGTAAGCTGCCACTTCTTACTTCACCGCTCAAACAGCAGACAGATCAACCACCAATGCGAGAAGTGATGCAAAAGCTTCAAGATTTGGAAAAAGACCCAACCGTCGTTTTTGGCTCTGTTGCGATGGGATTCCCCTACAGCGATGTTTCACACCTAGGAGCATCCGTTATCGTGTACGCTGAAAATCAGGAGCAGGCTGATACTGCTGCCGACTCTATCGCGACAACTCTGTGGAACTCAAGGCAGGATTTCCAGCAACAGCTTCTGTCAGTCGAAACCTGTGTTGATCTCGCGCTCAACAGTGTTGAATTTCCGGTTGTCATCGTCGAGCCGGCTGACAATATTGGTGGTGGCAGTGCAGGTGACGGCACCGCGATTCTGGATGCATTACTCAAAGCCAATGCGAGACAGTCAGTCATCGTTATTTGCGACCCGGAAGCAGTGGCTGTAGCCACTCAGGCGGGTGTCGGCTGTGAATGCTCACTTCGTATTGGCGGGAAGACAGATAGTCATCACGGCCCGCCGGTTCAGGCTTCTGTCACTGTAAAAGCAATTAGCCGTGGGGAATATACTCACAAGGGTTCTTACATGACGGGTTGTATTACTTCCATGGGGCAGACAGCTTTGGTGGAGTCTCAGGGCGTCCAGATTGTGCTAACCTCCAGACGGAGTATGCCTTTCGACGCCGAGCAGTTACGCTGTCTTGGCATCGAACCAGAAGAGCAAAAAATTATCATTGTAAAAGCTGCTATTGCCTGGAAAGCCGCATTTGGCAAAATTGCGAAACGAGTGCTGGTCGCAGATACACCAGGCGTATGTGCAGCTGACCTTGCACGATTGAACTACGAAAAACGTCCAAAGCCGCTGTATCCATTGGAACAGTCTGCCACATATTTCACCTAGGACGAGCTATGGCCATACCCCGAGAGACTGTCTTTTCGGACACAGAATTCAACACGCGTCTTTCAAATACCCGCAAGGTGATGGCATCACGCAAAATTGATGTTCTGATTCTGCATTCAGCACCAAATATCTATTACCTTTGCGGTCACCATTCACTGAATTTATGGGATTATCAGTGCCTGATCGTGCCACTGTCGGACGACCCAATCATGGTACTCTGGCAATTTGAGCGTGGACGATTCGAAGCATCCGGAAACCTTGCTGAACTGGACCTGTATGAAACCCATGCAGATCCAATTCAGGCAACAAAAGACTCGCTGTCGAAACGAGGCTTGCTGAAGGGAACGATCGGGATCGAGGCGCAGACGCGGTACCTGGTGCCTCTTCTGCACGACAGGTTAACAGATGCATTGAATGGTGCAAAGGTGATCAATGGTTCGGGTTTGGTTGACAACGTTAGAAATATTAAGTCAGCAGAGGAACTCGACGTGATGCGAGCAGCTGCCAAAATCACCGATGCCGCAATCTTGGCTGGCTTTGACGCCACAAGTAAGGACATAACTGATTCCGAAATCGCTGCAATCGTAGCAAAAACTCTGATTCAGTCCGACAGTCTGGGATTTTCGGTCTATCCAATTATCTCTGCGGGCTATCGTGCGGGAATGCCCCACAACAGCAATAATGGATATGTCATCAAGAAAGGCGATCCAGTATTTATTGAGTGTTCACCGAGTCTTCACTGGTACCACGCACCACTCATGCGAACCGCCGTTGTTGGTAAACCTGGTCCTAAGATTGAAGAATTTGCCGAACTCGAAAAAACCGTGGTCACTGAAATGCTCAAAGCAGCAAAACCCGGCGTGCTGGCCTCGGATGTAGCCAAAGTCGCAGAGTCGATCATCGCTCCCATCCGCAAAGACATACTATTTCACGAAGTCTATGGCTATCCTGTGGGGATCGGTTTTCCACCAACCTGGGGCGAAGAATCTGGATTTGCTCTCGTCACCAACAACGACCGACCTCTTGAAGCGGGTATGGTGTTTCACATTCCGATGACGCTTCGAGTCAATGGTGAATTTGGAGTCGGTCTCAGCCAAACATTCGTAGTCACTGAAAGCGGAGAACCTGAAGTTCTCAGTGAAATTCCACAAGAACTGTATCAGATCTGAGAGTGGTTGTGAAATTTGATCAATCCAAGAAGCTGTATACAACTGCCCGCAACTATCTCGCTGGCGGTGTAAGCAGTAATTTTCGATACATTGGCTATGGCGAAAGCCCGGTTCCACTCTTTTACTCGGGTGGAAAAGGTTCGAGAATCACCGATTTGGACGGCAACGTTTACATCGATTACGCATTAGCCAATGGTCCGATCATTCTGGGGCACGCTCCGGATGAAGTTCTGGAACGGGTTAAAAACACGCTGTCTATGGGGCAGTTGTTCGCGGGGCAGACAGAATACGAGGTGGAGTTAGCCAGCAAACTGGTGGAACTCATTCCATGCGCTGAACTTGTCCGATTTGCTTCAAGTGGAACCGAAGCGATTCAGGCCGCAGTACGCTTGGCGCGGGCCGCCACCAATCGAGCCAAGATCATTAAGTTTGAAGGGCACTATCATGGCTGGACTGACAATGTATTTGTCAGCGTTCACCCACCCTTAGCAGATGCCGGGCCGGAATCTCGTCCAAAAAGTGTTGCGCAAACGCCAGGACAGTCGATTGGTGCACTCGACGACATCATCACACTACCCTGGAATGATCTTGAACGCTTTGCCAGTGTGGTACAGGAACAGGCTGACGAAATTGCTGGTGTCATAATGGAACCAATCAACTGCAATACCGGCGCGATATTCCCGAAGCCAGGCTACCTGGAGGGTGTGCGAAAACTGACTGAAGAGCATCAGATCGTCCTAATATTTGATGAAGTCATATCCGGATTTCGCGTTGCACTCAACGGTGCACAGGGAATGCTGGGTGTTACGCCTGATCTCGCGATTTTCGCGAAGGCACTGGCAGCAGGTTTTCCGCTTGCGGCGATTGTCGGCAATAAGGAAATCATGGAGCTTTTGCAAACCCGTTCAGTCATGCACGGCGGGACCTACAATGCAAACGTCATGTCAGTGGTTGCAGGACTGGCAACCATCGACGCGCTTCAATCCAACAGTGGTGCCGCTATCCGTCGGATGGATGAACTGGGTAAAACTTTAATTGAGGGATTACTGGCTCTCGCCCGTAAGTATGGTCAGGATATGTCGATTCAAGGCATCGGGTCAGTGTTTCACCCCATTTTTGGTGATATTGGACCGGTGACCAATTATCGTGACTACTTGAAAATGGATAATGCGCTGAAGAATAACTTCTATGCAAAATTACAGAGTGCTGGAACTCGGGTCACCGCGCGCGGCACCTGGTTCTTGTCGACAGCTCACACTGCCGATGATATAGAAAAATCTCTACAGCACGCGGACTTGGCCTGGAGGGAACTGGAAAGTGAATAATCATCAACAGGCTCGCATCGGCTTTGTTTGGCCGGGTGGCGGTTCGGAACACGATTTCTATCAGTTTCTAGAAGAAACAGGCGATCGTGCGCGGCTCTTTATCACCTGTACACGAGTCGGCGGAGATGGTGACAACGACCACGATATTGAAGCCCTGGAGCAAACCTCTCGCCTTGACTGGCTGGTAGAGGCGGCGCTTCGACTGATTCCCCTGAAGGTGGATTGTGTTTACTGGCCTTGTACCAGTGGCAGCTTCATTCGTGGAAAGGCGCATGCAGAAGAACAACTGCGCGTTCTGACTGACACAGTCAGTGCACCGTCTGGCAGTACCTCATTGGCATTTATCGAAGCGCTGCGCTACAGCGGTTTTCGCCGGGTCAGCGTCCTTTCGACGTATCCGGAACCTGCCTCTAGAGCATTTGAGTCGTTTCTTAATGAATTCGATATTGAGGTATTGAACATGATCTGGTTGAATGCACCTTCCGGTTGGGATGCCGCGCTGTTTCAACCAGAATTCATCATTAAGCACATTCCAAGGGCCATCCACCCTGATGCCGATGTTCTGCTGATTCCAGATACAGCGATGCCATCGACCTTTGCAATCAAAGATTTTGAAAGCTGCGCTGGTATACCCGTATTTACCGCTAATGGAGTAACGATGTGGCACGCGATGGGCCTTGCGGGACTGACTTTATCGGACCCAAGGTTTGGTACTTTAATCGCAGGTAATTTGGGAGGTAAATTTGAAAGTGGTTCAAGTTAAACGACTACCAATAACTTTACACCGCTTGATTCTTTAAATTCTGGGCACTTTACAGTCTGCCTGCCACCGCAAATCACACTTCAGTGTACCGAGGTGCTGCCCAACAATTGTGCCCATTTCTATGCAATGACGATGGGTTGCAACTCAATTCAGTCACATGCTTCAAGCTTGAATACACCTTGCAGAACAGGCAAAATTTGCAATTAGAAAAATCTTTCGTCCAAAACCGTTTTTTCAGTCTGTTCGCGCAAAAATCCAACCAACAACCCACTTCCCTACTGTAAAATTTTGCCAATTCGCGATACGCAACTTTACCAATTTTTGCATGGTTAAATGAACTACGCGGATGGATTGGTCTTGACATTTGGTTTTAAAATTATGCAGGACTAAAAATTTTGCTAAGAACGGCCAGAATGACAATCAGTCATTTGTTACAAAAAGAATAAACAACGCGTTCACCAGATTTCATGCTTCGAAGTCCCCTTCACGATTTGCATATCGAACTAGGTGCGAAAATGGGGCCATTTGCGGGATTCGAAATGCCGCTTTGGTATCCTTCAAAAATCCTTGCCGAACACAAACACACCCGCTCCCAGGCCAGCCTGTTTGACATTTCTCATATGGGACAGGCTAGCATTGTGGGTGAAGACTCTGCCACAGAACTTGAAGGTCTAATTCCGACTGACCTTAAGTCCCTGCCGTTGCACAGAATGCACTACTGCTGTTTTACCGCGGTGAATGGCGGAATTCTGGACGATCTTGTCATCGCCTGCCTGGGGCAGGACTATTTTGTCGTCATGAATGCAGCTCGTAAAGAGCACGATTTGAATCACCTACGCACAAACATTAAGAAGTCCGCGGTTCTGGAGCACACGGAAAACGCACTCATCGCGTTGCAGGGACCCAAAGCGACCGAAGTTTTGAGGCGTCTGACACCAGAAATTTGTGATCTCCAATTCATGACCATGGGCGACTTTGCCATTCGAGGCGTGCCTTGCATCGTCAGCCGGTCAGGGTATACGGGCGAGGATGGGTTTGAAATCTCAATGGCGGCAGAAACCGCAATGAAACTCGCGAAAGATCTGCTGAACGAGCCTGAGGTCATGCCAGCCGGACTTGGTGCCAGGGACTCCTTAAGACTTGAAGCCGGGCTTCGGCTTTATGGCCAGGATATGGATACAACAACCACACCTGTTGAAGCTGGCATTCAATGGACAATTTCCAAATCCAGACGTACCGGCGGTGCGCGACCGGGCGGATTCCCCGGTGCTGATGTAATATTGGAACAATTGACAAACGGCGCCGGCCGACGCTTTATCGGAATGCTCCCCCAAGGTCGGGCTCCCGTGAGAACCGGCACCGAAATCTGTCTCGAAGACGGCAAAACCATTGGACGGGTGACCAGTGGTTTGGTCGCACCTTCGGTTGGTGCGCCGATCGCGATGGGTTACATTGATCGGGACTATGCCAGCCCAGGCACTCAAATCAGCCTGTTACTTCGCGGCAAGCATGTACCGGCAGAAGTCATTCGGCTACCTTTTGTCAAACATCGTTATCAAAATACCGTAAAAATTCAATCGAATTCCAGTGGAGGAAAATCGAATGTCTGATACCCGTTACAGCAGCGATCACGAGTGGGCCCGTTCTGAAGACGAGAATAGCGCAACGATCGGAATTACTGATTACGCCCAGGAACAATTGGGTGATATCGTGTTTGTCGAATTGCCCGAAGAGGGCGCTACATTTGATGCCGGAGATGAAGTCGCTGTGATTGAATCAGTCAAGGCCGCAGCCGAACTTAAAACACCTGTATCCGGAACCGTCACTGAGGTCAATAGCGACCTTGAAGATAGTCCTGAAACCGTCAATGAAAGTCCAACAGAGGATGGTTGGTTCTGCAGACTGGAACTTTCCGACCCCTCAGAACTGGATGATTTGATGAGTGAAGAAGAGTATGAAGAGTTCACCTCAAATCTTGAGTAACATCTAAATTTTGCAACCGTTACCATGCCCGAAAATAATATCCCGCAGAGTCTCAGTGAATTAGAGTCCGTTAATGATTTCGTCAGGCGCCATATTGGACCAGGTTCAGTTCAAGTGCAGCAGATGCTTGATGAACTTGGCATCGACTCCCTGAAAACCCTTATTGAACAGACTGTTCCGAAAAATCTGCTCACCAGCGAACCGCTGAACCTGGAAGTTCCGGTCGGAGAAAACGAAACAATCAGTTATATCCGCCGAATGCGGGAACGAAATCAAGTCTTTACTTCGATGATCGGTATGGGCTACCATGCAACGATTTTACCTGGGGTCATTCGACGAAACATATTTGAAGACCCGGGTTGGTACACCGCGTATACACCCTACCAGGCTGAAATCAGCCAGGGGCGTCTGGAGGCGCTGTTGGTTTTTCAGGAAATGCTGATTGACCTGACTGGCATGGAACTTGCCAACGCGTCTTTGCTGGATGAGGGAACAGCCGCCGCGGAAGCAATGGCGATGGCTAAACGGGTTTCAAAGGCAAAATCCAACAAATTTCTGGTATCGGATGACTGTCACCCACAAACCATAGCAGTCGTACAAACACGGGCGGGTACACTTGGCTTTGATGTCGTTGTTGGTGATCTGGAAAAGCTGGCTGACGCGGAAGATGAATATTTCGGTATTCTGATTCAGTATCCCGGTTCCAGCGGCCGACTTTCAGATATCGGCCCAATGGTCGAGTCCGCACACGCCAGGAAGGCAATTGTCAGTGTCGCGACCGATCTCTTGTCTCTATGTCTGATTAAACCACCGGGTGAGTTCGGCGCTGACATCGTGGTTGGAAATACACAGCGGTTCGGTGTACCGATGGCTTATGGAGGTCCACACGCCGCATTTCTTGCCACCCGGCACCAGTATCGACGCACCATTCCGGGGCGTTTGATCGGTGTTTCCATTGACTCGCGCGGCAAGCCTGCACTGCGTATGGCACTACAAACCCGTGAACAGCACATCAGAAGAGATAAAGCAACAAGCAATATTTGCACGGCACAGGTACTGCTGGCCATCGTTGCCGCGTTTTATGTGATGTATCACGGTCCGCAAGGATTGCGGGACATCGCGGCAAGGGTCAATCGCTATGCTCAAATTACTGCCGAGGGCTTGCGCCGCCTTGGCTACGGCATTGTTCACGATGCCTATTTCGACACCCTGACCGTGAACGCACATGGTCAGGCGCGCCGAATTGCTGCACGGGCACGGGAAATTCGAATCAACCTTCGCGTTGTCGATGCTGATCATCTTGGCATTGCGCTGGATGAGACAACTAAGCGTGTCCACCTGGAAAGACTCTGGTCCATTTTCGACACAAACGCCAATTCGAAAATTTCAATTGATCAAATTGACGCTGAAGTCAATGGCTGCATACCGAATAATTTAAGCCGCACCTCCGCTTATCTCACCCATCCAACCTTCAATCTGTATCAGTCCGAAACACTGATGCTGCGCTACATTCGACAGCTTGGACAGAAGGACATCGCGCTCAATCGGTCAATGATTCCGCTGGGCTCATGCACCATGAAGCTCAATTCAACCACCGAAATGACGCCGGTCACGTTTCACAAATTCAGTGCAATTCACCCGTTTGCACCACTGGATCAGACTCAGGGCTATCACCAGTTAGTCGAAGAGCTTGAAACGATGCTATGTGAAATCACTGGTTTTGATGCGATTTCGTTTCAGCCCAATGCCGGTTCTCAGGGTGAATACGCCGGACTCCTATGTATCAAACGCTACCTGGAGGATTCCGGTCAGGGACATCGAAATATCTGCCTTATTCCACAGTCCGCGCACGGCACCAACCCGGCGAGCGCAGCTTTGGCAGGGTTGCGGGTGGTGGTGGTTAAGTGTGATGACACCGGTAACGTTGATGTGAATGACCTCAAAGCCAGGCTGGAAAAGCATGCAGATGAAATTGCCGCGCTGATGATCACCTACCCGTCAACACATGGCGTGTTTGAAGAGGCAATTGTCGACATCTGCGATCTGATGCACCAATTTGGTGCACAAGTCTATCTTGATGGGGCAAACATGAATGCGATGGTGGGAATCTGTAAACCAGCCGATTTCGGCGCTGATGTCTGTCACCTGAATCTGCACAAGACATTTTGCATCCCACATGGCGGCGGTGGCCCGGGGATGGGGCCTATTGGTGTCAAAGCTCATCTTGCACCATTTCTCCCTGACCACGAAGTTGTTGAAGGTGTCAATCCCTACGCTGGTAAAGAACCGACGATCGGTACCATTGCATCCGCTCCTTGGGGTTCAGCCGGAATCTTGCCAATATCGTGGGCCTATATTTCGCTAATGGGTGCTGACGGTTTACGCTATGCAACGGAAATTGCCATTTTGAATGCCAACTATATGGCCAAGAAACTGGAACCTTACTATCCAATTCTCTATAAAGGTCGAAATGGCCGCGTCGCACACGAGTGCATTGTAGATATGAGAGAGATTCGCCGAACCAGTGGCGTAACCGTCGAAGATGTTGCGAAACGCTTGATGGACTACGGATTTCATGCACCAACCATCTCGTTTCCAGTTGCGGACACCATGATGATCGAACCCACGGAAAGTGAAGCAAAACGCGAGATTGATCGATTCTGCGACGCGCTTGTGGCAATTCGACAGGAAATTGCAGATATTGAATCTGGGAAATTGGACCCGGAAAACAATCCACTCAAAAATGCACCGCATACCTTTGATAAATTAATTTCTGATGAGTGGAGCCTACCATACTCAAGAGAGCAGGCCTTCTTCCCACTGGACTGGGTCTGGCAGGACAAATACTGGCCGCCGGTTGGCAGGATCGATAATGTCTACGGAGACCGGCACGTAGTCTGTAGTTGTCCGCCCATGTCCGAATGGATGGATAGTGCCGATACCGAACCAGTTAAACTTGACAAAGCATCCTGATTACTGATTCACGGCTGATTTGCAGCCGTAAAATTCCGCTCAGGTAGTAGCTGAAGGCTCTACGAACAACAGCGCTCGCAGGGCCGATTCGCTCATCAGCGAGTTGTCAATCGTCACACCTTTTTTCAGGTTGACGAACGTACACGTCTGAGTTAAATCATCATCCTGATATTTGAACCGGGTCATACAGGCTCGTCGCAGTTGATCCACGTCCTCTGCACCGCGACTCAGTTCGGTGGTCTGACGTCGCAAGCGGTTCAGTACACTACTTCCGATAATGAGCATTTCGGGTCGTTCACCTTGGGGGTCCACCGCGCCATTCAGCATTCTGATACTTAAAACGGCTTGGGGCGAAATACTGCCAGCATCCGGCAACTGAAAATTGGCGCAGCAAACGTCCGATGAAACTAGCAGCACTGAGCTCTTCGCAATGAACTGATTGGCGCTTCTCAGAGCAAGTTCAATGCTACTGTCACACTCGAGCATCAGGTAAGAAACATTGACTCCAAAGTGTCGACCATCACCTAGTATCACATGCATTTCAGCGATATCTTCTGGTTTCGCTGCAATGATGACCTGGCGAACGCCTGCCTTTTCCATGACAGCTAGCGGAAATCGGATTCTTGGGGTACCAAGTAAATCGGCACCAAGCCCGGAGACGTCTTCCAGTGGGAGATGAGGATTGGACGCGTGGCCTGCTGCAAAAATTAACCCTTTACAAGTCATGTGAAGCACTTGCACTCACACGATCAATGGATTGGCTATTACCGAAACCCCATGTAGACGTAAACCTGCTGCTCATCAGAGAGGCCTTTAAATTCAGCGCGCAATCGGGTCAGATTTTCAATGCGATACCCATCTGTCAAAGTGCCAACCGCCAGAATGTCTCCAGCGACAACTTGAATGCCGCGTTGCAACAGAGCATTCCTTGTGGCCAGCACTGCGTCCAGCGGATGCACGGACATTGACGGATTGAGCGTTGCGATCTGCTGTTTGTCCTGATCTGACATCTCAACGGAAAAGTTCGCCAGACGTTCATTCCAATTCTGTTCACTACTAAGTTTCAGCGGACCTCCCAACACACACATACGTACTTCCAAATTAGCGGCCGAGTGCAGGGTCTGATCTTGGCCAACGGGTTCCGGAAGCAGAACGTCCGACAGTCGTACACCCGGAATTACAACATCAAGTGCCGCCAGGGCTTCTTCGCGGGTCGTTGCTGTGTTGAGGTTTTCTGATTTCACACGAAAGTACAGTTCTGCCGCGGCATGCATATTGATACCCAATGTCCGGTCGATCACCGCTCGCGTACCCGTGAACATGTTTTCGAGCAGAATTCCGGTTGGCGCACCTTTCGCCACACTCATTTCATCGGTCGCCTGAGCGATGTAACCAACATCCATCCCCCAGGTTGGCCGCAGCAGTGCAATGTAGTATTCCTGAACAGCAATAGCCAGATCAGGAGTGACTTTGAGAGCAGTCTCAACCGAATCTGTTCGCGTGAACGACTTGAATAGCGTATTCGCTGTCTGCTCAATGTCTACGGCTTCGGCCATGGCAAGATTACAAAACAACAAAAAAATCAACCCCAAAAGAAGTTTTCGGAAGGGCTTGAAGCGAAGAACGGAGAATGCGTACACTTTATAATGCGAGTCTGTTGGCACCCTTGCCTTGGGTGTTTGATTTCATGGATGGTATCGAACAATATTGTATTGCAGGAACGCACACCCGGTTTTTCCTGAATCTGAGCACAATGCTGAAACACTTATTTACCAAAAGCTAAATTACTTTGCTTTTAGTCTCTACTAATCTGCTGGCTTAGAAAAGTTGAATTCGAAGTTTTGGCACTTTTCAATTTGGCTGCTGGTGTTGGCTCTGCCAGCTGGCTGCGCGAAAAATTACGCACCTTCAGCCTGTGAAGCACTTGACCCCGAATATTTTGTTGAAACCGAAGATCCCTTTGAGAGTTACAACCGCGCGATGTTTAATTTCAATATTGAGTTTGATGCCGCGATAACCGAGCCGACCGCGAGATTTTGGCGGGAGAAGACTAACAAACACGTTCAGCACGGAGTTTCCAATTTTTTTGATAACCTCAAGGAGCCGCGAAATTTCTTCGCAGCAACCTTGATGGGCAACGTAGAAGGCATGACAAGCACTTCATCGCGATTCGTCATGAATTCAACTTTTGGACTTGCGGGTTTTATCGACGTTGGCCAGGCGGTAGGACTGCAATATACCGATTATGACTTCGGCCAAGCGTTCGGTTATTGGGGAATAGGCAGGGGGCCCTACATCGTGTTGCCAATTGTTGGACCTTCGACACCCCGATCAATGACCGGGTCTCTGATCCACAACAGACACACTTACTTGATTTCTCGGATTGATGATTCTGAGGGGCAGCTTTTTGTACAGTATATGAATTGGCTGGATTTTCGAGCCCGTTTAATTCCAGCCACAGACCTGCTCAAAGAACAGCCAGATCCTTACATTTTTGCGCGTGAAAGTTACTTGCAGACTCGTTTGAACAAAGTCTGCTCACCATAACCGCGTTTCACACAAATCAACCCGACTGAATTATCGTGGCTACGTATGCTATTGGGGACATTCAGGGCTGCTATCGCCAACTGTTGAAACTTCTCAAGAAGCTTCAATTCAATCCGCACAACGACCGCCTGATTCTAGTGGGCGATCTGGTCAATCGCGGACCTCAATCGCTGGAAGTCATTCGATACGCAATGCAGAACCAAGCTTCCATAGACATCGTCCTCGGCAATCATGAACTGCATTTGCTGGCGGTATTGGATGGCGTCAAGATGCCGCGTCCGACTGATACATTTCACGATGTGGTTAGTGCACCGGACCGTGGAGCGATTAGAGACTGGCTAATCAACAGACCTATGGCAATTCATGATCAGACACTGAATTTCGTGGTCACGCATGCGGGCATCCATCCTGGATGGACACTGCAAGAGTGCCTGGAACTTGCCAGAGAGGTTGAAGATGTGCTGCAAGGCCCAGAGCGTACCGCCATGTTCGAAAATATGTTTGGAGACAAACCCCGTCGATGGCGTGACTCGCACTCAGGCTGGAAACGGACTCGATTTATTATCAATGCTCTCACCCGAATGCGCTTTCTGACTACCAGCGGGAAGATGGATTTTGAAGAGGTTCGACCACCGGGAGAACAGTTACCCAATCTGATACCGTGGTTTGAATACCCTAACCGCAAGCCAATCGATGCAACGATCTTGTTTGGACACTGGTCAGCACTGGGTGTTTTTCAAAAACCTGGTTTGCTCTCACTTGACTCCGGCTGCTGCTGGGGTCGACGACTCAGTGCCGCGAGGATTGACACCAGACCATTAGAGATTAATTCCGTTCGTTGCAAAAAAGTTAAGCTGCCAGTCTCAGTTGGTGAACCATGAGTCTGGCGACAGCGAAAGTTGTATAGCGGGTAAAATTTAGACACCGAACCGTTCTTGATTTAACGTCAATTGCTACCACATATCTTAGTGCAATCCTGCGAATGTGCACTTATCGAACATCATTACCGATACAGCAACCGATCCGAAGCAAGACTTAACTGGTTAGTCTTTTTAATTCAATGAAATACGACAATATTCTTGACACGGTTGGTGCAACACCTGTTGTTCAGCTGAACAAGTCGAGTGCACCGGATGATGTGAAAGTCTGGGTGAAACTTGAAGCTTTCAACCCTGCTGGTTCGGTTAAAGACCGGCCAGCGTTGAACATGATCATTGATGCGGAAAAGCGGGGTGTTCTGAAGCCAGGGGATACGATTGTCGAACCGACCTCTGGAAATACCGGTATCGGGCTTGCAATGGTAGCAGCGTACAAAGATTACCGGGCTGTGTTCACCATGGCCGAAGACATGAGTGAAGAACGAAAACAGATTCTTCGTTCTTTCGGCGCCGAAATTGAGTTAACCCCGGCACATCTTGGCACCAAAGGTGCGATTGAACGGGCGCGCGAGCTTGAAGAAGAAAAGGGATACTTTTTTGTCGGCCAACACTTCAATCCTGCCAATCCAGAGTCACATGAAACAACCGCTAATGAAATCTGGGAGGACTTTGGAACAGAATTGGACATCTTGGTCTGTACAACGGGTACCGGCGGAACCATTACTGGCCTTCGTCATTACCTGAAGGACCGCCATCCTGATCTAACCATCATTGCAACAGAACCCGCTGACTCGCCGATTTTGTCTAAAGGCATTGCCTGCAAGCACAAAATCATGGGTACCGCCCCAGGATTTATCCCTGAGATTCTGGATACCAATTCCTATGACGAGATTTTGCCAATTACTACTGAAGAGGCATATGAAACAACCCGTTATCTTGCCTGTGAGGAAGGAATATTTGCAGGCATATCCTCCGGTGCCGCTACCAGCGGAATGCTGACCGTCGCAAATCGGCCGGAGTCAAAGGGCAAAACACTGCTGGCCATTCTTCCAGATACCGGTGAACGATATCTCAGCACCGATGTCTGGAACTAAAGTGCTCAATTCGCTCTGTTACTGCCTGACTATTCTGTTGATACAATAGCCGCTTACGCGCTACCCTATATCTGAAGGGAATTGGGTGTTCAACCCAGGTCGATCACAAATATTTTATGGAAAAGAAACTTTACATCAAAACCTTCGGTTGTCAGATGAATGAGTATGACTCAGACCGGCTGGTCGAGTCATTGGCTGGGTCTCATGGTTATCGCGCGATCGATCGTCCTGAAGATGCAGACGTTTTATTACTCAACACCTGTTCAGTGCGCGAAAAGTCCGAGGAAAAGCTGTATTCGCAGTTAGGGCGATGGCGGCCCTGGAAACATTCAAACCCTGATCTCCTGATCGGTGTGGGCGGCTGCGTCGCCAGTCAGGAAGGCGAGGCGATTCTGAAAAAAGCGCCGTACGTCGATTTTATATTCGGTCCGCAAACCTATCACCGCGTGAGCGAACTGATCGACCAAACCGTTTCAACCCGCAAACCACGCATCGACATCTCGTTTCCTGAAATCGAAAAGTTCGACTGCCTGCCGCCAAGACAGGTAGATGGACCGCGTGCGTTCGTTTCGATTATGGAGGGTTGCAGTAAATACTGCAGTTTCTGCGTAGTACCGTACACACGCGGAGAAGAATACAGTCGTCCCTTTGACAGCGTGATTACGGAAATTTATGAACTTGCTGAACAGGGGGTTCGTGAAGTGACCCTGCTCGGACAGAATGTCAACGCCTATCAAACTGTTAATCACAGAGGCGAAGCAATTGATTTTGCCACACTCCTAAGGTATGTCAATGAGATCGAAGGTATTGGACGAATTCGCTATACGACCTCCCATCCGCTGGAATTTACGGATGAACTGGCTCGGGCTCACGGCGAATTACCATCGCTGGCGAAACACCTTCATCTACCTGTTCAAAGTGGATCAGACAAGATTCTAGCGCGTATGAAGCGACACTACACGCGTAAAGACTATTTGCAAATCATTGAAAATGTGCGATCATATTGTCCACAGATATCAATTTCTTCCGATTTTATCGTGGGCTTTCCAGGTGAAACGGCCCATGATTTTCGACAGACAATGGACTTGATTGACGAGGTTGAATTCGATCATTCTTTCAGTTTCCTGTATAGTAAGAGACCAGGAACACCTGCGGCATTGCTGCAGGATGAAACCAGTGAGGAAGAAAAGAAAGAAAGACTTTATGAGCTTCAGGCTAGAATTAACTCGTTCGCAGTTGCCGTCAGCGACGCGATGGTGAACACGGTTCAGTCGGTGCTGGTCGACGGCGTGTCTCGACGTCGTGACAGTCAAGTGTGCGGTCGTACCGAAAACAATCGAGTGGTCAATTTTGACGGACCCGAAACCTGGCAGGGCCAATTTGTAGACGTACGGATTACGGCAGCCATGCCAAACTCCCTGCGGGGTATCGCTCAATCTCATCATCAAAGCCAGGAGATTGTCTCCAACTGAATTGACCGATTACACGAGCACAGCCCGAATCGCCAATGTTTTTGCTTTGGCGCCGGCCAACAGCAAACGGCTCGCGCAGTTGTGCGGGCAGTTTAACGCCAACATCAAATCGATCGAACGGCACTTTGGTGTGCGCGTCTCCAATCGTGGCAACCTGTTTCAGATTGACGGCGACCCAATTCCCGCGCAGGAAGTCGAAACGCTTTTGCGAGATCTTTACGACTTGACGGAGCAAAACGACATCATCGGTCCCAATGACATTCAGAATGCCATTGGTCGTATGAACATTGACGAAGAAGTGGAAGAGTCGATAAAACTCAAAATTCGCAAGACCACAATTCGTCCGCGGTCAAAAACACAGCAGACCTACCTTTCCAGCATTGCAAAGAACTCCATTACGATTGGCATCGGACCGGCCGGTACCGGAAAAACTTATCTCGCGGTTGCCAGCGCAGCGCATGCTTTAGCAAATGACTGGGTTAGCCGAATTGTGCTGGTGAGACCGGTAGTTGAAGCTGGAGAACGCATCGGGTTTCTGCCTGGCGATATAGAGAAAAAAGTCAATCCTTATTTGCGACCACTATATGACGCCCTTTACGAAATGTTCGGCTTTGAAAGGGTTGGCCGCTTACTGGAACGCGGTACAATCGAACTTGCGCCGCTCGCATTTATGCGGGGACGCACGCTGAATGATGCATTTATCATTCTTGATGAAGCACAGAACACCACGATTGAGCAGATGAAGATGTTCCTGACGCGCGTTGGCTACAACTCTCGAACGGTTATATCGGGCGATGTGACTCAGATCGATTTGCCGCGCTCCGTTCAATCAGGTCTTAAACACGCAATCCGAATTTTGAGTGATGTCGACGACATTAGCATCGTACGATTCAAGAATCGGGATATCGTGCGCCATCCGTTGATTCAGGCGATTGTTGAGGCATATGAAAGAGATGCGGAAAAACCTCCAGACGAGCCGCTATGAAGATCGCTGCTGAAATTCAGTTCGCGAGTTCCTCTCAAGACCTGCCAAGCGAATCAGATATTGAAGACTGGATACGCGAGACGCTTTGTGAAGGCGGTCGTGATCGCGCCGAATTAACTGTACGTGTTGTAGATGAGGAAGAAATCACTTCACTCAACAGCCGCTACCGACAATGCAACAACCCAACTGATGTTTTAGCCTTCCCTCACCAGTTGCCAGGCGAGATCGAAACCGACCTCCTCGGTGATGTAGTTGTCTGCGCGGGTGTGGTTAATGAACAGGCTATTAAATACCAGGTCGACCGACAGGCTCACTGGGCTCGAATCATCGCCCATGGTATCTTGCACCTTCTTGGCTTTGATCATGATCAGCCGCAATCCACTCTCGTAATGGAAACAGCCGAGAGTGCGATACTCAGTCGCCTGGGGTTACGTCATCCCGAACTCCACGGTCATGCATCATGAAGATACTTAATCGATTGCCTAAGTCCTGGAAACGGCGATTGCGCAGTTATATCGCTCGTTCAGTGCTGCCATCATCAGCAGACCTGATAGCGGAGCTTAAAGCAGCAAGGGAAAACGGAGTGATTCAGCGTGAAGAGTTTGCGATCCTTGAGCGAGTTCTACAGGCCTCCGAACTCAAAGTCAGAGATGTCATGATTCCCCGAGCCAAAATGGTAACCATCGATCACGAGTCGACACTTGAGGAAATTCTTCAGTGTGTAACCGAGTCCGGGCACTCCAGATTTCCGGTCATTAACGAAAATGCGGAAAATGAAATTCGGGGAATTCTTCTGGCCAAAGACATCCTTCATCACCACAGTGATAACGGTCATCAGGAATTCAGCCTGTTCGACTCAATTCGCGATCCAATGTTTGTAGCCGAAAGCATGCGCCTGCATTCTCTTTTGAAGCGGTTTCAGGAACGGCGCAGCCACATGGCGATTGTCGTCAATGAGTACAAGGGTATCGCCGGACTGATTACGATTGAGGACGTACTGGAACAGATGGTTGGTGATATTGAAGATGAGTCTGACATTGAAACCGACGAAATGATTACCGAGCCGGCAAACAATCTGTTCAGCGTCAATGCGCAGACCGAAATTGAAGAGTTCAATGAACGGTTCGACGCAGAATTTCCAGACGATGTTGATACGATTGGCGGCGTCATATTGAAACTGGCGGGCAGGGTTCCCGTAACCGGTGATCGATTCGATTATCGAGGGTTTAAGTTCGAAGTAACTGAGGCCGATAGCAGACGTATTCTGCAACTCCAAGTCACTCCACTCAGACCGTCACCGCCTGATTCAGTTCAGCAGTGAGCCTTTGTTTCTCAGGCGCTTCTCGACGACAGGCTTTGCCCCGCTTCTAGCCGCACTTGCTGCAGGGCTGCTTACCAACCTTGCGTTCGAGCCTTTTGGCTATTTCATAGTCGCATTTTTAACGCTTGCGCTGTTGTTCCGACTGTGGAATGGAGCGTCAGCAGGCCGAGCCGCATGGCTTGGATTTTTGTTTGGGATCGGGTTCTATGGAGTCGGGATTAACTGGATTTACATCAGTGTCCACGACTTTGGCTTTGCTTCGCCCATTCTAGCTGGCACTACCGTAGTTCTGCTTGCCGCCATCATGTCTCTTTTCACAGCCATCAGCGGATATCTTCAGACAAAATTCCACGCATCACTGATTTGGCGATACCTTGCGTTGATACCCGCGATATGGACACTCGCAGAATGGACGCGGGGCTGGCTGTTTACAGGCTTCCCCTGGCTTTATGTTGGTTACAGCCAGACCGACACCTGGCTGGTCGGTTGGGCACCGCTCACCAGTGTGCTCGGTGTCAGTCTTACAGTTTGTATCCTTGCCGGCGTGATCTCACTATTCAGCCACAAGATTCGGTTGATTCCGCTTGGCATCGCCGCACTAATTATTTTGATTGGATTCTTCAGCAGTCGGACAGACTGGACTGATGATTCATTTAAACCAATTAACGTAGTGGTGGTTCAGGGGGATGTCAGTGTCATTGAAAAATGGGATCGAAAAAAAGCAGTTCGTCTGCTGGACTACTTTGTCACTGAAAGCCGGGCGGTCTCCGATGCAGATCTAATTATCTGGCCGGAGATAGCGTTATCCTACCCTGACACCCATCTCGAAAAAATTGGACTTTGGAATACTCTGGGCCAGCATCCCGCTGATTTTCTAATCGGGACCCTGGAAGAGGAAGTCGAACTTGAAACCACCCGCTATTACAACAGCGCGTACGGAATCTCGGAAGATGATTTGCAGAAGTATCGTAAAGCTCGTCTCGTACCTTTCGGGGAATACACACCCTTTCGACGCTGGCTTGATTGGCTGAATGAGTTAGTATCTCTACCCGCTTCTGACATGACAGCCTACAAGCCACCACAGCAACCGATGCTACTGGCCGGCCAGCTGGCTGGCGTATCCATCTGCTACGAAGACGCTTTCCCAAACGATATTATCAAAATGCTTCCCACTGCCACTTACCTGGTCAATGTCAGTGAAGACGCATGGTTTGGCGACCGACTTGCCCCGCACCAGCGTCTACAAATGTCAAAAATGCGTGCGATCGAAACAGCACGTCCCGTGGTCCGTGCAGCCAATAAGGGAATATCTGCGTCTATTGACCACCGAGGGCAAGTGATTGATCAACTTGAACAATCGGAAGGTAAGGTGTTAAAAACCACGATCGTTCCGACCAGCGGGACAACACCCTTTGTACGCTATGGCTTTGTACCGCTGCTGATTCTGTGTGTGATGTTAATCGGGCTTACGATTGTCCTGAATCGCAATTCTAGGAACTAATTGGTCTAAACCAGAACCAGTGCTGCTATACCCAGAATTGCTAAAAAACCAACCACATCTGTGATGGTCGTCAGCGATACACCACCTGCAAGTGCCGGATCAATTCCAACTTTCTCCAGCATCACTGGCAATAGCACGCCGGACAATGCTGATACCACAATATTAACCAGCATCGCTGTCGCGACGATTGTTGCCAGAAGGTAATTTTGGTACCACACGATTGAGACAACTGCGACAACTGTTGCCCAGATTAACCCGTTTAAACCACCAACCAGCAGTTCTTTTTTTAGCACGTCCAACGCGTTGGCAGTCGATATGGTGCCAACGCCCAATCCGCGAATTACCGTGGTCAGTGTTTGAGTTCCAGCATTTCCTCCCATACTTGCAATAATCGGCATTAGAACAGCAAGCGCCACAAGTTTTTCAATGGTTGCTTCAAAGATTCCAATCACCATTGAAGCAATAACTGCGGTAATCAGATTGATGCCTAACCAAAGTGCCCTGCGCCTTGCGGTGTAAAGTACGGGCGCAAATATATCGTCTTCATCATCCAGTCCCGCTGGGGCAAGAATATTTTTACCGGCTGTATCTTTCATCAGATCGACCACGTCATCAATGGTGATTCTGCCTAACAGCCTGCCGTCAGAGGCAACAACAGGTGCCGACGTCAGGTCATAGCGCTCGAATACCTGTGCGACCTGTTCTTCGGGGTCGTCTGGTGAAAATCGGAACAGGTCTTCATCGATGCAATCGTCAATCTGCGCATCAAGACTAGCCGTTACCAAATCACGCAGCAGGATTGCGCCGCGGAGCTTACCCTGGCGATTCAACACATAGATTTTGTCGGTATATTCAGGCAACTCTCCTACAACCCTGAGATACCGCATAATCACTGCCACTTTGACACCCTCGCGAACCACGGGCGCATCGATATTCATCAGCCGGCCGGCGGTGTCCTCTTGGTAGGACAAGACGGTATCAAGTCCTTTACGCCGCTCTTCATCCAGTGTGATCAGAATTTCTGCTGCCACCTTAGATGGGCACTGCGGCATGATTTCCGCAATCTCATCAATGTCCAGCATCTGCAAAACCCGCACCAGTGTGCGTGGTTCCATCTCGCTCATCAGACTTTCTGCTACCTGGTCCGACAACTCAGTCAGCATTTCTCCCATGTCGGATTCGGAAACTTCATACCAGACAAGACTACGGACGGATGGCGGCAGGCTTTCCAGTACTGCAGCTAGGTCGGCGCCGTGAATATCATGTAGATACTCGCGCAGTTCGCTGGTCGCTCCGTACTCGAGGAGTTCCAATATAGTTTTGCGGATATCGGTGTGCTCGGCAACCGCCATCAAATTATTCCTGGTGAAAAGTTGGCAGCAGGGGAGTTCGCTGCCGTGTAAAGACAGCAATATGTTAACACAAATGGTGCTTCGCCATTTTTAATTGGCTGGGCCCGTTAACCGGCTTTCAGCTCAGATAGAATTTTGCACAGGTAGGGGTTTTCTCAGATTCCGATGCAAATACGGTTGAGAACAAAGTAGGAGTTGATACGAAATGGCAGAGTCTGCCATTCATCCATGAAGCTTTACGATTGGACCCGGGCTGTTTGGAGAACTGACACTTCAGCAACATTCAGATGCGAAAGCCAGTCTAATCGTCGTGCTGAGTCCGGACAGGTCATGATTTTGTCTACATAATCAAGGGTGCTGAACACATCACTTTGCCGAATGATTTGTTTTACCTCAGGAATCGCGCCGGGGTCCATGCTGAAAATTCTAAGCCCCATTCCAAGCAACAAACGGGTATACCGACTGTCGCTCGCCATTTCGCCACACAGTGAAACGGGTATGTCATACTTCGTTCCTGCATCCAGAACATTCTTGATCAGCCGCAAAATCGAACTGTGCAAGGGGTCGTACAAATAATTGACATCATCATCAACCCTGTCTATCGCTAGGGTGTATTGGATCAGATCATTGGTCCCGACAGAAAGAAAGTCCAGTGCCTGAGCAAATTGATCTGCGGTGATCGCTGCTGCGGGTACTTCAATCATGCCACCAATTTTGACGGTCGGGTCATAGACGACGTTTTCACTGTCCAAGTCGCGTTTTACTTCATCAATCAGAGCAGTCACCTGCTTGATTTCATCAAGATTAGACAGCATTGGAATCAAGCACTGCACCTCACCAAATGCGGATGCCCGATAGATCGCCCGCAGTTGAGTGCGGAAGATGTCAACAGACCTCAAGCAAAACCGCACAGCCCGCAATCCCAAAGCCGGATTGATGGCAACATTTCCCTGCTTTCTACCACCGTCTACCTGCTTGTCCGCACCAAGATCGAGTGTGCGAATAGTCACCTGTTCCAGAGATTTGACAACTTCCTTATAGGCCTCGAACTGTTCTTCTTCAGTCGGCAACTGTACTCGATTCATAAACAGGTACTCGGTTCGGTACAAGCCGACTCCCACTGCTCCGCTATTCAAAGCGTGCTCTATATCTTCTGGAAGTTCAACATTGGCAAGCAAAGTAACTTTTTCACCGTCCCTGGTAACAGCGTCCAAATCTTTTAGCGCCAGTAATTCACTCTGATGGCGCTCGTACTCTTCACGCCGGGCGTAGAGTATTTTGAGTGTTTCCTCGTCAGGATCAACAATAACTTCTCCCGTGCGGGCATCTACAGCAACATTTGTCCCATGTGCGATGTGCCGAACCGCTCCGTGCAATCCGACTACAGCTGGAATTTTGAGACTTCCTGCAAGGATTGCAACATGTGAAATCGGGCTGCCGAGATTGGTGACAAAGGCACTCATATTCATTCCCATAAAATGAACCGTATCTGCCGGAGTCAGATCGTGTGCCACGAGAATGCATCCGTCCAGACTGTCATTCAGTTCATTCTGTTCACCGTCATCGGAAAACACCAGTTGCTGAAGAATTTGCTGGATCACCTGGTCGACATCATCTTTCTTGCTGCGCAGGTATTCGTCTTCCATGTTTTCGAATATCTCAGCCAGTTGATTGCGGTGCATGATCAGTGCGGATTCGGCGCTGAATTGATGGTCCTGAATGATTTCCACAGTCGCGTCCCGTAAAGTGGGATCGTCCACCATCATGATGTGGGCATCAAGGAATGCAGCGATTTCTTTCGGTGCGTTGTCCGGTACATCGCCCCTGGTTTTCGCGAGCCTTTCGGAGGTGGTCTTCAGTGCTGCTTCCAGCCGCTCTATTTCCTGATCAATCTGATCCTCTTCCACACGTCGCATCGCCGCCGCGGTGACCGATTGCTGGATCACATACGCGGGACCTATTGCAATGCCGGAACCAACCCCAGTTCCCTGTAAACTAAACACTTATTCTTCCTCGCCGAAACGTTCGTTGAAAATTCTCTCGATTGCGGTAAAAGCATCTTTTTCATCCTCGCCTTCAACACGTACCTCAAGAGTAACCCCTTGTGTTGCAGCCAACATCATGACACCCATGATGCTCTTCGCATTAACCTCCCGATCATCATTACCGAGAAAAATGTCGCTTTCGAAAATTGATGCAGTTTTCACAACTTTAGCGGCTGCCCTGGCATGGAGGCCAAGCTTGTTTAATACAGTCAGACGGCCCGATACCAATTTCAAGAAATCTCGTTGTGTCGCTTCTGAACGACGAATCCACGGGAAGAAAATCGCTGTTCGAGCTTTTCAACAACATATACAGACCGGTGTCTTCCCCCAGTACAGCCGATCGCCACGATCAGATATCGACGACCGTTTGCGTAAAAAAGTGAAAGCCAGTCGCAAATGAATTTTTCAATTTGCTCGATCATTTGTTCCACCTCTGGTTTGGTGGAAAAGTAATTTTGGATCGGTTCCTGCAGTCCGTTGTATTGCTTCAAGTCTCCCTCCCAATATGGATTGGGTAGGCAACGCACATCAAAAACGTAGTCGGCATCAAGAGGAGCGCCGTACTTGTATGCAAACGACTTCAACAGCAACACCTCGCGACCAGTGTGAAATTCAGCAGCATCTTCCTGAACCAGGAAACGCAGGTCGTGGGGTGTCAGATTGGTGGTGTCCAAATGTCTATTGGCACGTTCTGACAAAGATGTGAGTAGCTGCCGCTCCAACTTAATCCCATCCACCAAAGATACCGAATCACTCATCAGTGGGTGCATGCGCCGCGTCTCACTATAGCGCTTGACCAAAACTGCCTCTTCGGCATCGAGAAACATAAACTCAACATGTATACCAAGCTGCTCAATTTCTTTTAGCGCATCATTCAACTCACTTAAAAACCATCGATTGCGCGAATCAATGCTCACAGCTGCCAGCCGAATGGGGTTTTTCTCCGAAGCCAAAACATTTTTTGCGAAAGCAACCAGTTGCGGAATTGGTAAATTATCCACACAATAGAAACCAAAGTCCTCCAATGCGCTTAAGGCAACGGATTTTCCAGAACCTGATAGGCCACTGATAATCCTCAGGTGTCGGGTGTTGTTTTCACTGTGTTTAATGTGTGATACCTGCCATGTGCCTGGGTTGGGTGCGTTTACATGCGCTACTGAATCTCACCGGGAATATTGGGTGATCAGCGCTGCTTATGCTCATCGAACTTTACCAATTCCTCGAAAAGCTCGGATTCGTTCTCAGCATCCATTAGTCGTTGATGAAGGTTGTGTTCGGAAAATCCCTCTGCAAGTCGTGCGAGAATTCGAATGTGAAGATCCGAGCATTCTGCTGGCACCAGCAATCCACAAGCAAGGGAAACAGGTATTCCATCATGTGCATCTACTTTCAGTGGAGTCGTTATTTGGACAACAGCACCAAGCGGAGAAGTCAGTCCATGTAAACGACTGTGTGGCACCATTACACCATTGCCCAGACAGGTACTACCCAGATTCTCACGCTCCAGCAGCGACCGAAACACGGTATCTTTATTCATCACATACTCGCTGGAATTTGCAAAAAGTTTTGCAAAGAGTTCAATTAGACGTCGCTTGCTTTTGACCTCGACGTTTAACTGGATACGGTCGCAGGAAAATACATCAGCCAGCCGGACATCCGATTCCGGACGCCCGGCTTGTGAAGACTGGTCTACATTTTCGTTCATCCTCGATACCTGACAATTGGAACACCATGTCCATTTTTCCCATGATTGGTCAATCGTTCTTTATGCTTGAGGACCTGCCTGTCCAATTTGCTTGACATGGCATCAATCGCACGAAATATATCAGTGGAATGTGAATGTGCATGAATCGACATTTTTTTGCCGTGCAACGTTGCCTCCAGACGATAAGAACCGCCTTCCTTGCGTAGAATTACATCAACACTCGTAGGCTGGCGGAAGTGGTTTTCGACCTTCTTCAGACGTTTGTTCACATAATTGCGAATTGAGTCCCTCACAGTCATATGGTGGCCTGTAATTGATATTTCCATTACACTACCTCTCCTTTCGGTTGATTGATTTTTGTTCTCTTGCGTATATTGCGAGCCGGGATTCCAAGTTCTGCTCGATATTTCGCAACGGTACGCCTGGAGAGGCTCGCACCGCCGCGCAGCAACTGTTCGTTAATCTGCTGATCGCTGAGGGGGGAATTTATATCTTCTTGTTCGACGAGGCTGGCAATCCGGTGTTTGATCGCCTGTGCTGATTCATCATTTCCAAATCGATTTGGAATTCGCACTGAAAACAATCGCTTCAATTCGTAGGTGCCTCTAGGCGTCATTATATATTTGCGCGCGCAGGCACGGCTGATGGTCGAATCATGCAGATTCAGCGACTGTGCAATTTCGCTTATTTTCAAGGGCTGCATACCGGCCTCACCAATTTCCAAAAATGCATGCTGATGCTTGACTATCTCTTTCGCCACGCTGAGAACCGTTTCGTGCCGTCGATTCACATTATCCAAAAATGTATTCGCATTGGAAAGATTCTTTCTCAGATAGGTTCGGCCTTCGTCATTTTCGAGGCGATCGATCATGTTGCGGTAATGACTCGAAATTCTCAGTTTCGGCAATACCTGAGAGTTCAGTTCAACCTGCCACTTATTACCAACCTTGCGGGTAATAATATCTGGCACAACGACCTCGGCTGCAGTACCGAATTGATTACCTGGATATGGATTGAGTGACTGAATCAGAGCGATTGCTGCATCGACGGCACTTACATTGATTCCGAGACTTGCACCAATCTGGTCCAATCTGCGTTCTGACAGTTCTGAAAAGCACTCAAGCAGAATGCGTCTGGCGTTAGCAATGGTACCCGTTGGCGCTGATGAACTCTCCAACTGAAGTAAAAGGCATTCGGTCAGTTCGCGTGCTGCAATGCCTGGTGGTCCAAACTGCTGCACGATACGCAGCACTTCCGTTACCTCTTGTTGAGTTACGATCGTATTGAGTGAGACAATCTGCTGAATTTCATTGACCGATTCGGTGAGATAGCCTCTTTCGTCGACTGAGTCAATTATTGCTTCTGCGATGGTGCGGCGAGCTTTGGAAAGTCCAGCTGTCCAAAGTTGCTGAGATAAATGGCTGCGAACAGTTTGTACCTCCGCAATCTGAGTGGTATAGTCGAGCCCGTGACTGAAGTCGGTATTCAAAGTAGATGAAGCAGTAGTTGACAGATCTTCACCAAATTCAGTACTTTGAGAATCCGGTGTGTCGTATTCTTCAAGCAGGGGATTGGAATCAAGTGTCGCCCTGATTTCTTCGGCCAGTTCAGATACCGGCATTTGCAGAATTTGAACAGCTGCGCCGAAACGCGCATTAAACTCCTGTTTCTGACGCTGTCTAATTTCTGTCCGCTGTCTCATGCGAGTATCAAATTAACCAATATCGCAATCAGAGTATCGCATGATTTAAACGCATGACCATATAGTACGAATTCTACAACATCCCTTAAACAGGCTGCGAATCCATACCAGATCTGACCAAAAAATCAATAACGAAATCTTTGTCCCAGAAATTTTGTTCTGACGTCGGGATTGCGCATGACTTCGTAGGAACTGCCAGAGGCAAGTACCTGCCCCTGGTTTAAGATGTATGCCCGATTACAGACTCGCAACGTTTCTCGAACATTGTGGTCAGTGATTAAAACACCGACATTCCATTCGGAAAGCGTTTTTACCTGTGAGATGACATCATCAACCGCAATTGGGTCAACACCGGCAAATGGTTCATCAAGCAGCATGAAGCGAGGCTGCAATGCGATTGCCCGTGCAATCTCGACACGTCGTCTCTCACCGCCGGACAATGTTGTACCTAGCTGGTATCGAATATCGTTAATATGAAAAATATTGAGAATGTTCTGAAGAAAGCTATGTTGGTCAGCGGGGGTCATTTCCCTATTGGTCTGTAGCACTGCCTTGATATTGTCTTCAACGCTCAGTCTTCGAAAAATTGAAGATTCCTGTGGAAGGTAGCCGATGCCAAGTTTGGCTCGGTCGTAAATTGGCAAGGCGGTCACATCCCGACGGTTGATCAATACTCTGCCGACGTCACAACGCTCCAGTCCAATGAGCATATTGAAACAGGTTGTTTTCCCCGCACCATTCGGCCCGAGTAAGCCGACAATTTCACCGCTGTCAACGTGAAAACTGACGTCTTCGACTATGGGTTTCGAAGCAAATGTCTTGCTTGCGTTAACAATTTCAAGCCGATAATTTCGTGAATGTGATGGATCGTTTCTGGACTCAGTTGTCATCAATGATTACTGTCGTTCTCTGCCTGTCTCCGCCTGCTTCTGAACCACCGTCGGAAAATGCATGCACTTCGCGAGATTCCGTATTGTAAATCACTTGGTGAGCACGCAGAACATTCCCATCGCTCTCAAATTCAACATTTCCCGTAAGTTGAATTACGTCTTCATCGTACCGATAGATGGATTTATTGGACTTGCCCTGGGTAATAATGTCTCCATCTTCGGACCTTTCAATATATCGAACAGGCGAACCATCGGCGACAATGTAGTCGCTTTCTTGCTGATCCTGAAAGAGCTCAACTCTGTCAGCCCAGAGATTGAGGCGGCCACGATTTACGACTACATTTCCTTCAAATACGCTGTTGCCACTATTGGCATGGTATCTGATGGTATCCGACTGCACTGTCAATCTCTTTTCCTGTGCAACCGCAGCAGAGCACGATAGAAGTAAACCCAAAATAAACGAAATTAACAGGTGCGAGTACTTTTTCATGCTTTGACTACCTTATGTTATTGAATCGAATATTGAGACTAATAATTGACTATGAATTTACTGGTTTTCACTCTCGTTGTTTCAGTGTTCTCTGGCAGCTGCCGCTCGATTATTTCAACATCGCCATTGAGTTCAATTGATTCCTCATTACCATTGATTACGCCAGTTTGGGCTGTGACGACGAGCTGAGTGCCGTCTGCACGCGTCTCAGTTAAAACTGGAGAAACCAGTTCGCCAGTTTTCTGTTCCGGATACTGCGTAAGCCTTATCGTTTCAATCCTATAATTTACTTGCATATCTGGTACAGTTCTAGTAATTTTTACATTTTCCAAGACCTGTTCACGCTCTTTCAGATTCGAGCCTACGAATGCCAATCTTTCTTTTTCACTCTCGGCACCGCCAATCAGCACAAATATGCAGACTGCCGTCAGAGCGCTTACCAAGACCACGGTAACCAAAGCCTGGGAATTGACAGATATACGACGCATGAAGAGCTAAATGATACTGATCACCCTCTAAATTACCGATGTCTGAACAACATCAGTCGGTTGTGGCAATAGAAGCGGTCGATTTTCACTTCGGCCAGAAGAAAATTTACACTAATGTTACTATACAAATCCCATCGCATGGGGTTAGCGTGATTATGGGGCCGAGTGGCTGTGGGAAATCTACGCTACTGAATTTGATTTCGGGCCGCTATAAGCCCGATCGTGGAAAAGTCAGGGTGCTCGGCTGCGAGGTGAACACGCTCCGAGAGAATGATCTCTTTCAATTGCGTCGGCGAATGGGAATGATGTTTCAGTCAAGCGCCTTGTTGACTGACCTCAGTGTTTTCGAAAATGTTGCATTTCCGCTTCGTGAAAACACAGATCTACCCGAACCGTTGATCCGAAACCTAGTACTCATGAAACTTGAGCAAGTAGGTCTTCGAGGGGCTCAGGATCACTCACCTTCAGAGTTATCCGGAGGAATGGCGAGACGTGTTGCCCTAGCCAGGGCAACTGCAATGGATCCGGACCTTTTACTGTTTGATGAACCATTTACTGGTCTGGATCCGATTTCTCTTGGAATCATTACCAAACTGGTTCGTGAGATCACTGATGCTCTACGTACCACCTCAATCGTGGTTACTCACGATGTAGAAGAGGGGCTTAGCATTGCAGACCACGTCTTTTTGCTCGGTCGTGGTACTCTACTCGCCAGCGGAACACCACAGGAACTACTGGACAGCAATCAACCCGAAGTTCGACAGTTCTTGCACGGATTACCCGATGGTCCCGTTCCGTTCCACTATCCAGCGAACGATTACAGAGGGCAGATTCTTGAACACAGCTAACCCGGCAGTTTGGGTGCAGCGCATTGGAGCCGAGGCAATTGAGCTTGTCGGGAGGCTTGGCCATGCGACGGTTTTTTTGCTGAAGTCGATTGGTCATTTTCCAAGCCTGCTGCGCAGACCGTCGTTGCTCACGCGTCAAATATATTCGGTAGGTGTTTTAACTGTTTCCATCACAGTGGTTGCCGGTGCGTTTGTTGGCATGGTGCTGGGATTTCAGGGATATTACACCCTGATTGATTTTAGTGCCGAGAGTTCTCTTGGACTGCTGGTTGCGCTCAGTTTGACCCGGGAGTTGGGGCCAGTGCTCTCAGCTCTGCTTTATACTGGTCGAGCCGGGTCGGCTCTGACAGCCGAGATCGGTCTGATGAAAACTACTGAGCAGCTGGCTGCACTTGAAATGATGGCAGTCAACCCTATCCGGAGAGTGATCTCACCACGACTTCTGGCCGGTATTATTGCCGTTCCGCTCCTATGTGCGATGTTTACCCTTGTCGGGATACTAGGCGGGTATTTTGCCAGTGTGATTCAGCTTGGTGTTGACTCTGGCGTTTACTGGTCATCAATTGCCGATGGCGTGGACCTTAGGCTTGACATCATGAACGGTATGATCAAGAGTGTCGTGTTCGGTATTCTTGTGACCTGGATTGCTGTATTTGAAGGCTACGACAGTTACCCTTCCGCAGAAGGCATCAGTCGGGCAACGACGCGTACCGTTGTTACTGCCTCACTGGCGATTCTGGGATCGGACTACATCCTGACTGCCCTGATGTTCCGTAGCTGATTACCAACGATAAATACGTAACGAAAGAGCCCCGCTTGCGCGGGGCTCTTTTGTACCGATAAGCGGTTGATGATTACATCATTCCGCCCATATCCGGTGGTGCCGGCATGGGTGGTTTTTCCTCCGGAATTTCTGCAACCATTGCTTCCGTAGTGATCATGAGACCCGCAATAGAAGCTGCATTCTGAAGCGCTGCTCGAGATACTTTGGTTGGATCCAAAATTCCCATTTTGATCATGTCGCCGTACTCACCAGTCGCTGCGTTGTAGCCATTGCTGTCATCGCTTTCGACAACCTTGTTGAGCACAACCGAAGCGTCCGCGCCAGAGTTGGCGACAATCTGTCGCAATGGCTCTTCGAGCGCACGTCGAACAATCCTGATTCCAACATTCTGATCATCGTTGTCGCCGCTGATCTGATCAACCTGATCAAAAGCGCGAACCAGTGCGACACCACCACCAGGAACAACACCTTCCTCAACAGCTGCGCGGGTGGCGTGCAGTGCGTCTTCAACTCGGGCTTTCTTTTCCTTCATTTCGACTTCTGTTGCAGCGCCAACTTTAATGACCGCAACACCGCCAGCGAGTTTGGCTACACGCTCCTGCATTTTTTCACGATCATAATCTGATGTCGCCTCTTCAATTTGAGCACGAATCTGATTAACGCGAGCAGTGATGTCCTCTTTCTTGCCTGCGCCATCAATCACAGTGGTGTTTTCCTTGGTGATCTGAACACGCTTGGCAGAACCGAGATCATCAATCTTTGCATTTTCAAGACTCATTCCGACTTCTTCTGAGATGACCTGGCCTGCGGTCAGGATGGCAATATCCTGCAGCATAGCCTTTCGGCGATCTCCGAAGCCAGGGGCTTTTACACCACAGACCTTAACAATGCCACGGATATTGTTGACCACCAAGGTAGCCAATGCTTCACCTTCGATATCTTCAGAAATAACCAACAGGGGACGTCCTGCTTTGGCAACCCCCTCAAGGAGGGGTAGGAGATCACGAATATTTGAGATCTTCTTGTCGTGAACAAGAATCAGCGGATTTTCCAGCTCGACAGACATGCTGTCCTGGTTGTTGATGAAGTAGGGTGACAGGTAACCGCGGTCAAACTGCATACCCTCAACAATATCGAGTTCATTCTCGAGTGTTGAACCTTCCTCAACTGTAATCACGCCTTCTTTGCCGACTGTCTGCATTGCTTCTGCAATGATGCTGCCGACTGCTTCGTCCGCATTGGCAGAAACGGTGCCGACCTGGGCGATTTCGGTATGGTCTGAACATGGCTTTGAAAGTTCCTGCAGGCTATCGACTGCGACACCTACAGCCTTATCGACTCCACGCTTTAGATCCATCGGGTTCATGCCAGCAGCGACGGCTTTCAAACCTTCACGCAGCATTGCTTGTGCCAGAACTGTTGCGGTGGTCGTGCCATCGCCCGCTACATCAGACGTCTTGGAAGCGACTTCCTTAACCATCTGGGCACCAATATTCTCATATTTATCTTTGAGTTCAATTTCCTTGGCAACGGAAACGCCATCTTTGGTGACCGTTGGCGCACCGAATGATTTCTCCAAAACTACATTGCGTCCCTTTGGACCCAAGGTGACTTTTACAGCATCGGCGAGTACATTGACGCCAGTGAGCATTTTGCCACGTGCGCTTTCACCGAACTTAACATCTTTTGCAGCCATAAATTTTCTCCAATTACTTTATGCTTGCTGTTAATCCAAACTAATCAATGATTCCCATGATGTCGTCTTCACGCATCATGAGAACTTCTTCACCGTCTTGACGAAACTCGGTCCCGGCATATTTGCCGAAGAGGACCTTGTCCCCGACTTTGACTTCCATTGGGCGACGACTGCCGCCATCATCAAGCTTACCTTTACCCACAGCAAGCACTTCACCCTGCATGGGCTTTTCAGCCGCGGTATCAGGAATTACGATACCACCAGGACTCTTACGTTCGTCTTCGACCCTGCGAACAACGACTCGATCATGAAGTGGACGAATGTTCACGCATACCTCCAGAACACTATGTCAAATTAAACAGAAAACGCACAGCCTGAACTGTGCACCTTTCAAAATGATTCTAATTTCAAATTTGAGCGCTTAACAAATAGTACTGATAAAACAGATGTTTAAATACTATGAGAGCACTCCAATCGAAAGTGTTAGCACTCACTATCGTTGAGTGCTAACAAATTATAGGGATTAATTTTCGGAATTCAACAGGAATTCAACATTTTTTTAATGTAGTCGAAATGCTTGACACAATTCGGTCAAGCAAACCGCTTTAGAAGTGTAAAGAATTCCTCTGAAGTGCCTAGAGAATTGCCCGTAGCAGTATCTCTGAGATCCGCTACGGGCCTGCGTGAGCAAAAAACTTAATTTATGTCAGGCAATCGCGCAGAGCAGTAAGCATATTCCGCATAATCTCGAAATACGCATTTGGTCCAGCTTCGACATCGTATCCAAGCGGATCAAGCATGCCCATTTCAAGTTCAGTGCCTTCACCGACTATCTTCAAGATACCTGGATTGAACTGTGGCTCAGCGAACGCACAAATCGCACCTGTTTCTATGACTGCTTCCCTAATTTCGTTGATTTGCCCAACACCCGGAGTAATTGTGGGGTTTAAGGTCACCGCAGCGACGCTTTCCAAGCCCAGCGACTTTTCTAAATATTGGTAGGCATCATGGAACACGATATAGGGCCGTTCTCTAATCGAGTCCGCCTGCTTTTCCAGTTCACGTTCCAAGTCGTGCAACTTCTCTAGCAGTGACTTGTGATTGGAATCGAAAAGGTCACTGTGTTGAGGGTAAGCTACTTTCAAAATTCTGGCAATTTCGTCGGCCATCAAGATGGCGTTGGATACATCAAGCCAAACATGCATGTCCAGTTCGCCTTCTTCATGCATATCCCGTTCTTCTTCATGTTCTTCACCGTGATCGTCGTCTTCTCGTTCACCTTCATGATCTTCGTCTTCTTTTTCTTCTGCATGATCATCACCTTCCCGCTCTTCACCATGGTCGTCGTCTTCCCGTTCACCTTCATGATCTTCATCCTCTTCTCCTTCTTCATCATGATCTTCACCGTGGTCATCGTCTTCATCATGATGCACGTGAGATTCTCGAAATCCGAACAGAGTCAGCCCATCAACTTCGGACAATTCAACACTAATTGCATTTTTAGAAAGATTTCGAATTGCGGTGCTGATCGAAGACTCCAGATCAGGTCCAATCCAAACGACAACATCAGCTTCTTCCAGCAGCTTGGCATCGGATGGCTTCGGTTGGTAGTCATGAACCGATTCAAATCCTTTAACAATTAGTGCCGGCTCTCCGACACCATCCATGATTGCAGCAGCAAGACTGTGAATTGGCTTAATAGAGGCAACTACGCGAGAATCTGCGAGCGCGGTTTGTGGCATCCAAAAGGCGAGCGCAATTGCCAAATACACCACAGCAGAGGTTTTCTTGATCATGGAACTAATCCCTTAGCAATCGTTGAACATTTACTTAGCCGTAATAGTATAACATCCCGAAAGTTGACTTGAGTCACCTAACTAGACCCTCGCGACTACAGATGTCAACCGCCCTGTGTCAAAATTTGCACCGAGCACTGTGAATCTGTTGAATTATTTCTGGTCCGAATTTGAACTGTTCAGTTCGCAACTGAACTTACAACATGAAACGACATTGGTCAACTGGTATTTGAAATTGTTGTATATTCCTGTGAAAAGTCCGGTAATGTAACCGTAGGCAATTGCCTATTTTCTATTACAGCGATGCGTATTGGTGAGGAATGCAGGAAACACCAAAAGAGTCCAAATTGGCCAAAGTGAGTCCTAAAACCAGGAAGGTTTTTGAATTCATTGAAAGTTCCAAGTCGCCTCTAGGTGCATATGATCTTCTGAATGATCAGAACCTAAGAGCTATTGGGTTTAAGGCACCGACTCAGATATACCGAGCATTAAAACAACTTCTAGACTTGCGACTGATCCATAAAGTTGAATCTCTTAACGCATTTGTTGCCTGTTGTAAAGAGCACGAAAAGGGGCCATCTATCCTTGCGATTTGTGACAATTGTGGGCAGGTACAGGACATTCCCGCAGAAGACCTCGCTGCTCAAGTCAAAAGAGAAGTAGGTAAAAAATTCCCAGGCTTGAAAGAACTGAATATCGAATTGAAAGGGGTTTGTGAGGACTGCACTTCTGAAGACTCCGAAGTACAGGCTGCAACAGTATCCTAAAATCACCAGAACAGATTTTCCTGTCCTTCAATCGAATTCAGTTTAATCAATTCTGATTCTTAAAAACCAGTCAAATTTTATTTTTGGAAATGCATCTCTGACCCGCATTTTCCAGTATCTCCAACCTCCTACACAATGAACCGAGGCAGCATAGCGGGCGATTTAAGTTTACATCCAGGATAGACTGTGAATTGCAAATTCAGGAGAGCAAACGAATATCCCACAAAAGGTGACCGCTAACTAAATTTAGTTTAGTTAGATGCCAATCTCAATTTTTAAGCAAATAAAAATCAAATATTTTTACTTAGACTTGATTCATTTGCAGTTGATTATCATTAGACAAGATAATTTGCATTCAATAAAAAGCAATTCGACACTTAAAGTAAGTCAGCCATGAAAAGCCTGCTGGTCCTTTACTACAGCCGCGATGGAAGCGTATTAGCACTTGCCAAGATGATCGCCCGTGGCATCAACAAAGTCGACGGATGTGAATCAAAGATCAGACGAGTTCCGGCTGTTTCGGCGACAATAGAAGCGGTAGAAAACGAAATCCCGCCAGAAGGCTATCCTTATGCAACGCTGGAAGATCTGGAAAATTGCCATGGGCTGGCACTCGGCAGCCCAACCCGTTTCGGAAATATGGCGGCACCGCTAAAATACTTCCTCGATTCAACCAGTTCTCTTTGGATGTCTGGAAAACTGGCTGGCAAACCTGCCTGCGTATTTACTTCCACATCATCCATGCATGGCGGTCAGGAATCGACACTACTGTCAATGATGATGCCGCTGCTACATCACGGTATGGTTGTCTGCGGAATTCCTTATACAGAACCAACTCTTACAAGTACCGCCTCAGGCGGCACACCCTACGGTGCTTCACATGTGGCTGGATTTGAAGGTAACACAGTCCTGAGTAAAGATGAGGAAGCCCTATGTCTGGTATTGGGTGAACGACTGGCTCAACTCGCACTCAAACTCTCCTAATTTTTTACGGTCAGAAACGACTCCGTCGTGAAACACAATAACTCAGTTGTGATCGGCATGTCTGGAGGTGTCGACTCATCGGTTTCAGCGGCCCTACTCCTGGAGCAGGGCTACCAGGTTACCGGACTCTTTATGAAAAACTGGGATGAAGACGACGATGACGAGTGTAATTCCGCACAGGATCTTGCAGACGCTGAAGCTGTCTGTAAGGTTCTTGACATACCACTGAAAACCGTTAATTTTTCATTCGAGTACTGGGAACGAGTATTTGTCGGGTTCCTGGAAGATCTCAAAGCTGGACGCACGCCCAATCCAGACATCATCTGTAATGTTGAAATCAAATTTCGAGAGTTTCCGGACTGGGCCAGAAAACTCGGAGCGACTTATGCAGCAACTGGTCATTATGCTCGCATCGATCGAATTTCCAGTCCTCCCAGACTGCTTAAGGGCAAAGATCATAACAAGGATCAGTCTTATTTTCTACACGGTTTGAATGCCAAAGCACTTGAAAATGCAATATTTCCGCTTGGACATTTGACTAAGTCCGAGGTAAGGGGTAAGGCGAAACATCTCGGATTGCAAAATCATGACAAGAAAGGTAGTACGGGAATCTGCTTTATCGGTAGAAGAAACTTCGGATCATTCATCCAACGGTACCTGCCCTCGACAGAAGGAAAGATTACGGATGAATCTGGTGCAGAGATAGGCAGACACAGCGGCGCTTTTCTTTATACCATCGGACAGCGTACCGGCTTGGGCATTGGCGGACCTGGTGATGCCTGGTATGTTGCGAGAAAGGATATAGCCTCAAATACACTCATCGCAGTACAGGGACATGACCATCCGCTGCTCTTCAGTCGTTATGCAAAGGTAGCGAACATCAACTGGATTTCAAAATTCCCTGAGTTACCACTCAAATCGATGGCAAAAATACGTTATCAGGGTGCAGATCAGGAATGTAGGATACAACAGGCCGAAAAAGGCAGATTTAAGGTTGAATTTGCAAAACCAGTCAGGGCGGTTACGCCTGGTCAGTCAATCGTCTTCTACCAAGGAGACGTTTGTCTGGGAGGTGCAGTGATTGAAGATGCACTCTCGTGATCTAGAGAACTGCCACCCATGCTGAAAGTTGGCCTTACCGGCGGAATCGGCAGTGGCAAGAGCACTGCGGCTCAGCGCTTTGAAGAACTAGGAGTGCCGATTGTTGATGCTGATGTCATTGCCAGAAACGTAGTTGAGTCAGGTAAACCGGCTCTTGAGGAAGTTATCGCCGCATTTGGTGAAAAAGTCGTTAGTTCTGACGGCGAATTGGACCGAACAGAGCTGCGGAAAATTGTTTTCGAGAACAAAGAGCACAAAGCACTGCTGGAAAGTATTCTGCACCCCAGGATTTATGACGAAATTCTGCGGCAACTTGACCATCTTTCGACGCCTTACTGCATCGTAGTCATCCCTCTACTGGCAGAAAGCAAGCGAATTTATCCGCTCGACAGAGTTTTGGTGATTGACCTTCCCCACGCACTACAACTTGAACGTACCAGTGCTCGCGATCAGCAATCTGAAGAGAAAATTGACAAGATTATTCAGTCGCAATCTTCAAGGGAAAAGCGTCTGAGCCTGGCTGATGACATCGTCGAAAACTCAGGTACAGTCGAATTGCTGTATGAAAGAATCGACTTACTACACCAAAAATACACCGAACTCGCCCATCAATTTGAGTCCACCGCACCTAAGTGCTAATCATGTCGTTGCCCGAAAAACAGCATGATTTTAGGGTTGCCATCGCTGACGAGTTGATTGATCGAATTTCTCTCCTGCAGTCTGGAGCCTTGGCTACCGCTGTTGTTGAGCACCAAAACAACTCCATCGCAGATTTACTTCAAAAACGCTTTCCAGAGTGCCCCGTGCAGTCATTCAGCTATCCAGAAAAGGCCTTGGGTAATTTGACAGACTCTCAAAGCCAAGCAGGTCCTGTCAGCGACAATTCTTTCGACCTACCATTTGAGTCTAACTCAATGGATCTTGTCATTTGCAATCTCATAGTCTCGTTTCTCCCACTCCCGACGTTTGCCAGAGAGTGCTTTCGCGTTCTTCGCGATGGCGGAGTACTGTTAACATCCGCATTTGGTCCAGATTCTTTCAAAGAGCTTGAATCTGCCTCCCGAGAACTGTCATCAATAGAATTTAAAGCCAGTTTCGGTGACATGCATAATTTTGGAGATCTGCTACTCGCTACAGGATTTACGAACCCTGTCGTTGATACTGATCGTGTCATGTACAGCTACGCCGATATAGAGACTCTTTACAATCAAATTACCGATGCAGGTCTTGCAAGCCTGCTGTTTACCAACTCGGAGAAACTGAATATAAGCGAGACTTTAGCAGAACTGCTAGGACACTATTCGAATTTAGAGGAAAAGACCCGCACTCTTCTTTTGACAATCGAAGTGTTTTACGGAATTGCCTGGAAAAAAACTACCGACCGAGGCTCTGCTACCGTGCCATTTCAGGCGAACTAGTGGAATCACTATGTCATAAATTGAGTACAAAAATTCACTCTCTCGAGAAAACACTAATTTAGGCTGTGATTTCAACAACTTGCAATTGTCAGTTTACTTTAATTCTTCTATAAAATTCTAACTCCTGGGCGAAGTCGTGGTAGCATATCCGAAGACAATTGGCAGGGGTTGAGACCAGGAGATTCAATCAGGATAATGGGATCAGAGATCGAACCATAGTCTGCCCTGAAGTGAACAGTACTTTTGATAGCCAATATTGATTTTTCCAGAGGATTGATGCCAAGATGCAGAAACAGCGCCTGATCCAGGCACTGAATTCGCTCACTGGTGACCACAACCAAAATCTCAGCCTTTTGATCTGCCAACTCCAGCGCAGCAGTCGGTCCGATATTCGCGATACTTCCTTTCATCATCTCTCCATGAAATTCGAAGCGACCATCGCTTAGTGCAGCCACTTTGAACTTTCCCTGGTAAGGCGGTGCAAAGCCATCACCTTTATGCTTACCACCCAAACTACCACTGAACTCTTCACCAATACCAGTCGAGTGAGCCAGTTCTACGACGCTTGAATCATGTATTGCTGCAATCGCGCAGTTCTTGACACCGTGCTCAACCAGTGAATGCAAAAGTCCGGTAGTGTCTGAGGTAGCACCAGCACCGGAGTTGTCTTGTATATCTGCAAGCAAAACCGGGAGTCCGCCACCAATGTTTTCTTTAGCCAGCCTGACTCCTTCGTCTTCCCGGTAAAGGGGGTAGGGAAATTTGTTCTCACTCAGCAGAAATTCCCGTTCTATCTGGTCGGCTTTTTCCAGCGCCACAGGTTCAGAATAGCTGTACGCCACGATTGCCGGACCGTTTTCAGCGATATCTGACGGTGGGAAGCCCATTGCAACGTCCGCGTGCACCGTATCAAGCGATTGTGCATCAGTTAGATGTTGATAAATTGAACGCGTCGGCTCCAGGTCCGTACACTGAGACTGTAGCGGGACCAGGAGCGGTAATTTACGAAACTCACAATGTGGTCTATGCCCACTGGTCAAAATCTGATCCAGCAGCACACCGGCACGAAATCCAGTCTTCGCCATATCAAGATGCGGATAGGTTCGAAAAATTGTGATTACATCTGCCTTGCTTTTCATCTGCGTAGTGACGTTAGTGTGCAAATCAAGGCTGACTGCGATGGGAATCGCCTCACCGAAACGCGCCCGAAGACGTGCGAGCAACTCACCTTCGCCATCTTCGTGTGACTGGGTCACCATAGCTCCGTGCAGGTCAAGGTAAATTCCATCCAACGGCAGCGATGCTTGTATTTCGTCGAGAATTCGTTCAGAAATAACATCGAAAGCAGCGTCTTCTACCAGACCGCCTGGTTCCGCACTTGCCCACAAAATGGGTACAACTTCGTACCGACCCTTCGCAAAGTTCAGGAATCCGCCAAGTGGAATATTCATACTTGGAAAGACATCAAAAATTGAGTGACCCGAGGTTAATCCCGGCCAACCGTCTTCCCTTTCGAAATCGAACAGAGTGGTTGGATAGGGTGAGAACCGGTTGGTCTCATGTTGAAAGCCTGCTACCGCAATTTTCATAAAGTGTTAACTCCCTTTAGATGGGTTCTAAACACACCAACTTACATTCTTTGGCTGCTGACGTGGAGCGGTACAACATCTAAAGCTACCGCTATACCTAGTGCACAAAGAGCAGTTCCCGACAGCACTCTCAGCCAAATCTGAAATTTGAGCTTTTCCAACTGCTTGGCCAACACACCCATAGCCAAGAGCATCGGCAGTGTACCAATCCCAAACGCTATCATAGTCAGCCCGCCATTAACTGGATCAGCTGTACTGGCAGCCAGTACTAATGTTGAATACACCAGTCCGCAGGGAATCCAACCCCACAACAGGCCACCGATAATCGCATGCTTAAGCGCCTTTGGTGGCACAATCTTTGCAAATATCGGCACAATTTTCTGCCACAGTCGGCCGCCAGCCGTCTCAACTACACTCAGCAGATTCCACCACTGAGCAACATGGCCCCCAAGGATTACGAGAAAAATTCCTGCTATCATTGAGCCGACCGCGTGGGCCCGATGAATAGGGAACAGGCTACTGATTTGTGCAGTTATGCCACCCGCCAGTATCCCTGCAATGGTGTAACTCAGAATCCGCCCGAAATGGTAATTGACCCAGTAAGTAGCAGCGCGCCACCTAGAACTCTTCAAGGAAGCAGAAATTACGCCAACCAATCCACCACACATCACGACACAGTGTACTGATCCAACAAATCCAGCAATAAAGCCGGATACGATGATCAGTTCATCGAACTGCATCGCCAACTCGAACAGGATTCAGGATAAACCCGTCTTTGTCTGGATGGAATACATTACCCTCGAGCCGCCATTTTTCAGTCCCTGTGACCACGTTCCATTTCCCGAATCGAAGCACGGGAGCTGGCGCAAAATAAGTACCCGAGCCTTTGTGTTCCAGCCTCACAACGACATCACGGTTCGATACAGTAGGATGATAGAAGCCCAACTCCAACAATTCAGGCCAGACTTCAGCGGTATCACCTGACATTTCAACCAGCAATTGTTCACCTTCAAGTCGTACCGAAGCCTTAAGATTGCCCTCATCTGCATATCGATCGCGAGCCAGATCACGGTTAATCTCAAGCCCCCTCTTGTAATAGTCGTCCACAACTACGCCATCAAAGGTTTTGACCGAAATCCAAACAATCGACAAGGTGAAAACAATTGAAAATAGCGGAATTCCGATGACCAGCCAGACAATCGGAATTTGGTACCAACGTGACTGCATTTCAGTGTTTGGCATGTTCAGTTACACCCTAGGCTGCTGAACCAATTGATTAATTTGTTCAAACACCCGGGCACAAGCTAGTTCATCTCTGAAAAATTGTTCGTCAATACTCAGTTTGATCTCTCACCACTCAAAAATCTGGTTGTGCTTGTCGCCGCAATTCTTGGGTTGTCTACAGCTTCGATTCGGACAACCATATCCCGACTCCCTGAAAAATCCACATCCGCGCGCACGGTCAGAGTGACGTCCGAAACGCCACCAGATGGCACAGACAACTGTTCTTCATCAACATAGATCTGCGGATCATCCAACCCTTCAATTGCGATGACAAATCGATGATCGCTCTCATCCTTGTTCAAAATGCGTGCGATATAGATGTTCTCAATGCCGCCAACCACTTCTCGGTATAGCACATTGCGGTCCCGGAGAATATCAATTTCAACCAGATCCTTGGTCAGTAAGCCATACGAAACTCCAGATACTAAAATCATCAGTATCAAACTGTAAACAACACTTCGCGGCCGGATGATTCGCGATGGCTTGTTGTTCAATAGATTCTCAGTCGTATAGCGAATCAATCCTTTCGGATAGTTCATTTTTTCCATGATGCCATCACATGCATCCACACATGCAGCACATCCAATGCACTCATACTGCAAACCATTGCGAATATCAATTCCGGTTGGGCAGACCTGGACACACATCTTGCAGTTGATGCAGTCGCCTAGCCCCTTTGTACGAGGATCGATGCCCCGTTGCCGCCCACCGCGCGGCTCACCACGAGATGTATCGTAGGAGATGACGAGCGTGTCCGGATCAAACATTGCACTCTGAAAACGTGCATACGGACACATGTAAAGGCATACCTGTTCACGCATCCAACCAGCATTCACGTAAGTTGCAGTGGTGAAAAAGAAGACCCAAAACAACGGCCATGGATGCAGACTCAAGCCGATTAATTCCAAACAGAGCTCGTCAATGGGCTTGAAGTAGCCAACAAAGGTAATCGCGGTCACTATCGATACGGCCAGCCACCCCACGTGCTTGATTGACTTTCGCCATACTTTGTTGAACGACAGACCACTGCGATCAAGTTTCATCTGCTGAGGCCGATCACCTTCGACCCTTCTTTCAATCCACAGGAAGACTTCAGTCCATACTGTTTGTGGGCACGCATAACCGCACCATAGCCGCCCGGCAATTGCAGTAAATAAAAATAGCGCAATTCCCAGGATGACCAGTAAAGCTGCCAGAAAGTAGAGTTCCTGTGGCCATATGACAAAATTGAAGATAAAGAACTTTCTGCCGGGAAGATCAAACAGCACTGCCTGTCTGCCGTCCCAATTCAGCCATGGAATCACATAATAGAGGCCTAGAAGTCCAACAATTCCAGTCAAGCGAAAAAAAGCAAACTTGCCGTGAACTTCGCGAGGATAGATCTTCTCGTGATGAAGATACAGTTGATGTTCCGACTCAGCCATAATTCGCAATCCTTATGATTGTCAAAATCCAGGGACAAGGTCCCCCATGATTATTGATCCCTATTAATGGGACTGACGGTAAAACGGAAGGTCAGTCAGAAATGCTGAGCACGTAACCGGCCAGCAGTTTAGATTTTGTTTTGCCGAGAATGTTCCGATGCGCCGGCATTTGGCTGGTTACCCCATTGGAAATGACGTCGACAATCTGCTCAAAGGAACCACCATGCACCCAGATCCGATCAGTCAAATTCATTCCGCCGAGCAATGGATTACCCTTGCCATCGATACCGTGACAAGCTGCACAAATTGTTTTGTATTTGGCTTCACCGCGTTTAGCGCTGTCGACGTTTACGACTTCTCCACTTAGCTGCAATACATAATTGGCAACGTCTTCACTCGCCTCCCGACCACCGAGGACGGCTTCCCAACCTGGCATAACACCGTAGCGCCCATCCAAAATCGTGGTCAGTATGGCATCAGGTGAACTGTCATAAATCCAGTCATCATCGCGTAAATTGGGAATCCCGGGTGCCCCACGGGCATCTGAACCGTGACACAGCGCACAATTTTGCGAAAACAGTCTTGCTGCAGTTTTCATGGCTTGCGGGTTTTTCGCCAATTCACTCGGCGTGGACTGTCCATACGCTTCCATCGTTTCAGCATACGCCTGGTTTGCCTCTGATATTTCAGCTTCGTACTGCCCAAGCTGAGTCCAATTCAAGAAACCACCGTTCGGTAGCATGCCTGGATACAGAACCAGGTATACCGCGCCGAATATGACGGTCAGATACAGCAAGTACAGCCACCATGCCGGCAGCGGATTGTCATACTCCGTCAGATCTTCATCCCACACATGACCAGTCGTCTCATTAGCTGCCGATCCTGTGTGTTGATTGCGATAGGCAAGCACCACGACAAACAGCAGACTCAACACCGTACCAATCAGGATCAGGTAAATCCAGAATTGACTTGTGAAATCCATGTTCTAATCCACGACCCGTCTAGGTTTTTCAAGGTCATCTTCAAGTGGAATCTGTGCCGCGTCCTGAAACCTGGACTTCTGCTTACCGCTCCAAGCCCAGACAACGATTACGATGAATGTGGTCAGCAACAGCACCGTCCAGATGATATGAACCCAAACCATGACTAATTACGCGCACTCAAGATCGTACCAAGACTTTGGAGATATGCAACCATGGCATCCATCTCGGTTTTGTTTTCAAGCATCGCCGGAGCCCCTTCAATGTCTGCATCGTTATAAGGATGCCCCAGTTTTCTCAGCGTTTGCATATTGGTAACAGTTGCTTCAACGTTCACCATTCGGTTTTCGAGCCAGGGGTATCCTGGCATAATCGATTCAGGAACAACTGCCCGCGGATCAATCATGTGCAAGCGGTGCCATTCATCACTATATCGTCCGCCTACGCGTGCGAGGTCCGGTCCGGTGCGCTTAGACCCCCACTGAAAGGGACGCTCATAGACAAACTCACCAGCAACGGAGTAATGTCCATAGCGTTCTGTTTCGGCTCTCAAAGGCCGAATCATCTGCGAGTGACAGGAAACACACTGCTCGCGAATATAGACATCGCGACCTGCCAGCACGAGTGCAGAATGAGGCGTCAATCCTTCAATTGGCTGAGTGGTTGAAACTTGAAAAAAGAGCGGTACAATCTGAATGATTCCGCCAATGCTGGCCAAAATCAATATGAACACGATCATCAATCCGATGTTCTTTTCGCTAGCTGAAAACATGACCGTAATTCCTGCTCAAACCGGTTTAGGAATGGGTGCTTCAACAGCACTTCCAGCCTGAACTGTTTTCCAAAGGTTGTATGCCATCAGCAACATTCCAAGCAGAAACAGAGCACCGCCAATAAATCTAATCACATAAAACGGTGCCATGGCCTGCACACTTTCAACAAAACTGTAGGTCAGAGTGCCGTCCTGATTGACAGCTCGCCACATCAGCCCCTGCGTAATGCCAGAAACCCACATGGATGTGGCATACAGCAAAATGCCAAGACATGCGACCCAAAAGTGTGTTTCCGCTAACTTCAGGCTATACAGAGTTTGACCGTAGAGTCGCGGAATCAGGTAGTACATTGCGCCAATCGATATCAGCGCCACCCATCCCAAGGCGCCTGCATGCACATGTCCAATCGTCCAGTCGGTATAGTGGGATAGTGAATTGACGGTTTTTATTGACATCATCGGTCCTTCAAACGTCGCCATCCCATAGAATGAAATCGAAACGATCAAAAACTTCAGAATCGGGTCAGTACGAAGTTTTTCCCAGGCGCCAGACAGTGTCATGATGCCGTTAATCATGCCGCCCCAGGATGGAGCCAGAAGGATTAATGAGAATACCATGCCGAGCGACTGAGCCCAGTCCGGCAACGCTGTATAGTGCAGGTGATGCGGACCTGCCCAGATATAGGTGAATGTCAGTGCCCAAAAGTGAACCACCGACAGACGGTACGAATAGATTGGCCGATTTGCCTGCTTGGGCACAAAGTAATACATGATCCCAAGAAAACCGGCGGTCAGGAAAAAGCCTACAGCATTGTGGCCATACCACCACTGAATCATGGCATCCTGCACCCCGGCGTACGCGGAGTAAGACTTCAGGAATGATGCGGGCAGTGCCGCACTGTTAACCACGTGCAGCATCGCAACTGCCAAGATGAATGCCGCAAAAAACCAGTTGGCAACATAAATGTGTTGAATTTTGCGGCGCATGATCGTGCCGAAAAATACGATTGCATACACCACCCAAACAACTGTGATCAGAATATCGATTGGCCATTCCAGTTCAGCGTACTCTTTGGTGGTGGTAATGCCAAGCGGAAGTGTGATTGCCGCCAGCACTATAACTGCCTGCCAGCCCCAGAAGGTAAAAGCCGCCAAGCCATCGCTGACCAGGCGAACGTGGCAGGTGCGTTGAACAACATAGTAGGAAGTGGCAAACAGCGCACAGCCACCAAAAGCAAAAATCACCGCGTTTGTGTGCAGCGGTCGCAATCGACCGTAGGTCAGCCAGGGAATATCTAAATTGAGTGCCGGCCAAACCAGTTGCGCAGCGATAACCACTCCGACCAGCATGCCAACGATGCCCCAGACGACAGTCATAATTGCAAACTGTCGAACAACTTTGTAGTTATAGTTTGATTGATCAGCGGCCATCAAGTGTTACCAATAAATCATAAATCCAGGACCGATTCCAAGTCCCCAAAGCGTTACTGTGGCGGCCAGTACACCGACCAATGCCACCAGACAAACCGCAAGAATCGCACTAGCCATCAGAAAGGCGCGCTCGCGGGGCAATTCCATCATAATTTCCGTACCGGAATACAGCAGGTATATTGAATATGCCAGTGCTGGCAAACCAATCAGATAATTCAACCACAACGCGGGGTATAACTGAACCACCCCTACAAGCAACAGTGGTGTCGCCGGGTATGCCGCCAAGTTCACGCATCGACTGACTGAACAATTGGTCCCGTAAGTGATATTCATCCAGTGAATCATTCTTCCGAGCACATAAATGCTGAAAAGAATGACCAGATAGTAAATGACAGAGATGGGTAAAGCGCTACTTTCTGTCAACCGGACAGGGTCGGCATAACCGATCGTCCAGCCGACTCGAGTCGTTCCAAAATAAGCGCAGACAGGTGGGATAAGTCCAAGAATTGCCGTGTGTCCAAGCAGAACAGCGACTGTTCCCCGGCCATCTTCTTTGATTTTGTGCCACGTTTTTTGTGGGTTAATCAGCAGTCCTATACTTCGACTCACCGACATTGGGCTATAGCAATTTCGTAATATGAACTTCTGCTCATATGATACAAGCTTTCATTTGTCGCAATGAACTATATTGCAGTGCAACATAATTGAATTAAGCTCTCGTGCGCCACGCTTTCGAATGTGCATTAAACCTCTTGAAATAATATGACTGACTGTTATCACTGCGGCAGCGTCATTCGATCAGGCCGCAAGGTTGTTCGTGAAATAGACGGCGTCAGTCACCCGATGTGTTGTGAAGGCTGCGCAACGGTTGCCGCAATTGTTCACGAGAGTGGGCTTGAAGCTTATTACAAAAAGCGTACGGCTCTGCCGCCCCCAGTCGATGAATCGAATGAAACTCTGCCACAGACTTTTTCTGAAATTCTTGATGATGAAGCCATTCATCAGCAATATGTCGATTCTGACGGTGAACAAAGTACAACGGCTTTTATCGTTCACAACATTCATTGCCCAACCTGTGTTTGGCTTATTGAAAGCCACCTGGTCTCTCAGCCTGGTGTAGTCGATGTAAAACTCAATTATCGAACTCAAAAACTAAAGGTTTCGTGGCGCTCAAGTGAGATTTCCCTTTCAGAAATAGTCAGCCGCACTCAGAGCCTTGGCTATGGACTTGTGCCATACAGCAGCACCGCTATTTCGGAAATTGTTAATGCTCAGCACCAAGATCTTCTCAAACGCATGGGTGTTGCCGGCGTTTTTGGAATGCAGATTATGGTCATCGCGGTTGCACTCTACTCAAGTGCGTGGACGTCCATTCAATTTGAATATGAGGAACTGTTTCGCCGCCTCAGTCTGTTGTTTGTGCTGCCCGTGCTGTTTTATTCTGCTACACCGATATTCGCTGGTGCCTGGCGCGACCTGAAACAGCGAACAGCAACGATGGACGTTCCCATCGCATTGGGACTCATCATCGCGTTCTTCGCGAGTCTTACAGCGACACTCACTGGGTCTGGAGAAATTTACTACGACAGCATTGCGATGTTTGTATTCATCCAGTTAATTGCCAGATTTCTGGAGAAGGGCGCTTATCGTCGTATGACAGACCGAATCACCAGTTTGAGCGCCTCTACGCCAAACCATGCCAATCGTCTCGTCGACCCGGGCCAGGTCCATTCCACTGTTGTGGTTCCAGCACTGCGTCTCGCGGTTGACGACTTTGTATTGATCAAACCTGGAGAGGCAATTCCTGCCGATGGCGAAATCGTATCGGGTTCAACAGATGTTGATGAAGCACTTCTGACAGGTGAGTCAAACGTTGTACATCGAACCATCGGAGATTCAGTTTTTGGCGGATCAATTAACGTCAGCAATGCTGTTGTGGTTCGAGTGACTCGGCCTAGCGCAGAATCGGCACTTGCCTCAATCGTCAAGCTACTGGAAGATTCAATGTCAGAAAAACCTTCCAACACACGACTGACGGATCAAATTGCCGGATATTTTTCAGTAACCGTGGTGATGATCGCATTATGCATTGGTGTGTTTTGGTACTGGTCCGGCAACACCAACTGGCTCTCTTATCCGATTGCAGTACTGGTCGTAGCGTGTCCCTGTGCTCTGGCGCTTGCTGTACCAACAGCCCTGACCGCAGCGGTCAATTCAGCTGCAAAGCGCAATATTCTGATCGCTCACCCTGATGCGGTGCAAGCCCTCGCCAAAGTCAATACCTTTTTGTTTGACAAAACCGGAACGCTGACCCAAAGCCAGGCACACCTGACAAGGACCGAAATTTTTGGTCAATTGAGTCAGTCTGAAGCACACGATTTAGCCGCGTCGCTTTCTTCTTTTTCTGACCACCCGATCTGCCGCGCTTTGACTGACAGCCTCGAGAGTGATGAATCAGAAGTAACTGAGGTGGAAGTTGAGCATGGTGGTGGCATTGCTGGATACGTCAATGAAAAACGATATTACCTGGGTTCGCGATCGTACATCGATTCAAAGCTTCCAGGCGCCATTGACAAAATTTCAGAACCAATGGATCAGGTTGGCTTGATCGCCTATTTGAGCGATGACACCGGTGTCGTGGCCAAATTTCATTTTGACAACCCCTTAAGGGATGATGCATTTCGTCTGATCGGTCGAATAAAAGACTTTCCAGCCAGACTTGCACTGGTAACTGGAGACCGACAGTCCGAGGCGGAACGAGTTGCTGAAGAGTTAAACATTGCTGAGGTTCACTGGGGCTGTTCGCCGAAGGGTAAACTGGGCATCATACGCAGTCATCAGAAACTTGGAGAGTCTGTCGCGATGGTCGGTGATGGAATCAATGATACGCCGACTCTGGCAATTGCCAATGTTTCGATCGCGCCGGCGCGCGCGCAACATATTGCAAAAGCGAATGCTGATGTGCTATTGCTTGACGACCGACTGGATTTGTTGGTGACCGCACGAAACCTCGCTGAATTTACTGTCAAAGTGATGCGCAACAACACGGTTTGGGCAATCGCGTACAATTTAATTGGTATATCACTGGCGGCTGCGGGATTTGTTCCGCCACTTGCCGCGGCGATCGGAATGTCAGTCAGTTCGATCCTGGTTGTTGGCAATTCACTCAGGATTACTGCGTATGAACACGGTAACACTTGATTAAGCAATGGAAATCCTGTACCTGCTGCTTCCACTAACGATCATCGTGTCGATTGTAATCGCCGCATTCTTTCTCTGGTCAGTCAAGAGCGGTCAATACGAAGATCTAGACCGCGAACCGATGCGGGTTCTGATGGATGACGATCAGGTCGAGTCAGCCGTTTCAAGGAAGGTCGATTCATGAATTTGATGACATCTCAAGACTACTGCGAATCACTTCGAGAATACAACCCGACAGTCTACGTGCGCGGTGACCGTGTCGAGTCTGTCGCTGATCATCCTCAACTGGCTCCAGGTGTCAATGCCATCGGCATGACCTATGACTTTGCCAGACTTACAGAACACCGCGAGTATGCACTGGCTGAACAGCACACATCGGGCCGCACGGTGAACCGCTTTGTCCACATCAATCGAGATACGGAGGACCTGCTGTCAAAGCTGGAATATGTCCGCGCACTTTGCCAGTTGACCGGGTGTGCAATGCGCTACCTGACCATGGACGGCCTTAATGCACTGTATCAGTCAACCTATCAAATTGACTCCACACACAATACGGAATACAGTTCGCGGCTCATCGAACAAATGCACCGAATTCAGGACAATGATCTCACCGTCGGAATCGCCATGACGGATGCCAAGGGAGACCGTTCTCTCAGACCAAACGAACAGCCTAAACCTGACAGTCACGTGCGAATTGTTGCACGCCGGCCTGACGGCATAGAAATATCAGGAGTCAAGGCGATCGTTACTGCGGCACCCTATGTGCACGAACTGTTCGTACTGCCGGGCCGCAACATGCAACGGGAAGATAAGGACTTTGCAGTAGCCTGCCAAGTGCCCATTGATGCGCAGGGTTTGACCATCATTGCGCGCCCAGCGGGAAGACCCGGAGATGCTGCCGCTCAATTTTCCAGTCGTTTCGGTCAATCGACGGGAGTCTGCGTTTTTGAGAATGTCTTTGTTCCCTACGATCGAGTTTATATGTGTGGTGAGTGGGAACACTCGGAGCACCTCACTAAAACTTATGCGAACCACCACCGGCACACATGTATTGGAGCACGTGCCGGCTTTGGAGATTTGCTGATCGGTGCATCCGCAATGATGATCGAAACCAACGGGCTTGATATGGAGGCTGAGCCCCACTTACGTGAGGCGATGGTAGAGCTGATCAAGACAGTTGAGAGCTTTTATGCATGTGGCGTTTCTGCTTCGGTGTATGGCAAAACCACCGATGCCGGAAATTACGAACCGGACGCAGTGTATTCGAATCTTGGCAAACTGCTATTGGCACACTCCATCTATGACATGCACCGGATTGCCAATTCAGTCTCGGGCGGACTGATTGTTGCGCTTCCGCATCCCGAAGAGGACCACAATCCGGACACCATGGACAAGCTAGATACACTGATGTCAGCCAGCGCGGACATGCCGCCTCACCGGCGCGCAGCCGTTGCCCGATTAATAGAGGACTTAACCGCCTCTCATTCAGGTGCCTGGTACTCAGTCATCAGTGTACACGGCGGTGGCTCCCCCGAGGCACTGAAGAAAGAAATATTTCGAAATTATCCAATCGGCGATAAGACTGATCTGGTCGAACGATTGATCGAAAGGGGATTGCATAAAGATTCTCCGGGCATAACGCCACAACCGGGTCAATGTTGCGACACCGGCTGCGAGCCACCCAGGCAGACTACGTTACCTAAACGCGAACGGCTACACTAAGCAGTCATTGTCTGAATTTAACAGGGCGAATCTTATTCGCTGCTCAGTTCGCTCAGTTGCAGACGAACCTCGCGCTGCAGAAGTTCTGATACCTGCAAGTCTCCAAATCCAAGTTCGTTGGCCTCGGCAAAGAGTTTCAACGCAGTGTCGCTCAGAACAGCCTGAGAAATTGATTCACCAAGTTCGGCAATATAGCGAGAGTCCTTGAGCGCGTTTCTCACTGTAAATACATAGCCACCGTAGTCATCGTCTTCCAGGATGCTGCCGACTATTCGCTGTAGCGCCATAGAGTTTGAAGATCCCTGGCGGATGATTTCGTAGAATTTGGCCCAATCAACTTCCAGCGAATCTGCAGCATGGAAGGTCTCAATTATGAGACGAACCATACCGAGGACGAGGTAGTTGCTGATCAATTTTGCACTGCTACCGGATCCGACTGGACCAAAATACTGTACTGATTTGCAAAATTTCTTCAGCAGCGGTTCGACTCGCTCAAATGTCTGGTTGCTGCAACCGACAAATGCTCCCAGTTCGCCAGCGGCAGCCTGGACTTTACCACCAGCTAGCGGTGCTTCAACAAACTGAATTCCTCTCGAACAAAGTCTTTCAGCCAACTGAAATGATTGACGTACCGATGATGTTCCTGTATCAACAACTAGGCAGCGTTCTTCCAACTCGTTCCAGATTTCATTTATCGTCGCTTCGACGACATTGGAATTTGGAAGGCAAAAGATGACAATATCACCGGCCTTGGCTGCTTCAGATTTCGATTGGTGAAGCGTTGCGCCAAGTGCGATTAGTCGATCAGCCGCCTCGCGACTTCGATGTACAGTAATGTTGACTGTATAACCTGCTCGGAGCAGGTTCGCGGCAACCCCCTCGCCCATTGCTCCAAGGCCAAAGAATGCAATATTTTCCATGGTACAAAATCAAATGGTCCAGCCGCCGTCCACAACGAAAAATTGCCCGGTTGCCACCTTTGACTCATCCGACGCAAGGTAAACAATGATTGGGGCAATATCTTCCGGATGGGCCATCTTACCGGTAGGCTGGCGTTTCAACACCTCTTCGTAAGCTTTGTCATAGTCTCCTCTGGCTCGTAAGCGTCCTTTCAGCGATGGAGTTAACACGGTGCCTGGACAAACTGCATTGCATCGAATGCCCTGTTTGACATGATCTCGTGCTATTGCCTTAGTCAGTCCCATCACAGCGCCTTTGGTCGCACTGTAGACAGCACGGTTTGCTGCTCCTGTAATTGCGGACGCTACACTAGCCATATTGATGATCGAGCCGCCGCCATTTTCAATCATCTGAGGTAAAAATGTCTCGATCACTCGGGCATGACTTCGCACGTTGATCGCGATAGACAGGTCCCATACTTCGTCATCGGCATCCATAATCGTTCCGTCGTGGACGTAACCGGCGCAATTGAACAAGACATCAGGAACCGGAACGATCTTAGGTAGTTCTGAAATTGCCTTAGAGTCGGTAACATCCAGTTCAATGGTACTTATTTTGCTGCTTTCTTCTGCCAGACTATCCAGTGAAGGTCGATGAATATCTGCTGCATACACGCGCGCGCCTTCGTTTGCCATCGCGATTGCACTCGCACGGCCGATACCCATTCCCGCAGCTGTCATAAATACGGTTTTGTTCGCCAATCTTCCCATTAAATTTGCTCCGATGTCAGGTCTTCCGTAAACTTAGTACGATATTATCAATGATGTGTCAAAGTTGACGAAATTCTCCATTGAATAAAATAGGCGCACTCTAGTCGTCTACAGCTGTCATCAGTAGAAACACTTTATTACATTACATTGAATCCAAAATTACGATGCGCTGGTCTAAATCCGTAACCATGGTCGAAGCACACGCCGAAGGAGAAGTCGGTCGGGTCGTAACGGGAGGCATATTGGATGTACCGGGTGAAACAATGGTTGACAAGCTCGGCTACATGAACGGTGACGGCGATGCGCTTCGAAGATTTCTGGTATTTGAACCGCGCGGTTGCGCGCAGATGAGCACAGTTCTGTGTCTGCCCCCGACAAAGTCTGATGCACACGCGGGCATGATTGTATTGCAGGGTGACAAGGCACATGCGATGTCCGGATCCAACGCAATCTGTACCGTAACTGTCCTGCTCGAAACTGGAATTTTAGAGATGCGCGAGCCTGAAACCACTGTTGTGCTCGACACACCCGCCGGTCTTGTGACCACAACTGCAGAGTGTTCAAATGGCACGTGTATCAACGTGAAGATGGAAATGCCACCTTGTTATGTCGATGCGCTAGATACCGTGGTCAATGTACCAGGAAATGGCCAAATTCAACTTAGCATCGCTTTCGGTGGGATTTTTTATGCACTGGTTGATCCGTCAGAGTTTGGCCTGACCATTGAACCCAATTCAGCAAGAGCACTGGTTGAAGCCGGTAGCAGCGTACAGAGGTGTGCCAATCAGCAACTTCAGATTGTCCATCCTGAACATCCTGAACTGAATGGACTTTCTTACGTGATGTTCATGTCAACGATGAGCGACGGCACCTTGAAAAGTGCAACCATTCTACCGCCCGGAAGAGTCGATCGATCGCCTTGCGGGACCGGTAATTCAGCGCGAATGGCGTATATGCATGCGCGCGGGGAAGTTCAGCCTGGCGATACCTTTCGTGCACTTTCCATTATTGACAGCCGTTTTGAAGTTGAGTTAAAGAGAACAACCGAGGTTTACGGAAGACCGGCGGTTGTCCCTGGCATAAAGGGACGGGGATGGATTCATGGTATTCGTCAGATTGGGGTTGACCCATCTGATCCCTATCCTCTAGGTTACTGCCTTTCGGATTGCTGGGGAGATGGCCTAGATTTGTTGAACTAGAACTTGCTACGAAAAAGGGGTGCTTGGTATGTTGAAAAGTCATGGCACAGATCACTTTTCTCGATGCTTGGAGTCGGAACGTGTACCCCACCACATCGCAGTGAGTGTAGCGATGCCAAATAGCGAAAAAGCGCAAGCCAGAAAATTGACCGTTCCGTCAAAGAATTGTCCTACGATGCCACCAAGTACCACAGATACCAGAGTTGCCATTGCTGACGTCAGTGCTGCACCGATTCCAGCTACATAACCGAGTGGTTCCATTGTGAGTGCGTTGAGATTGCCAAAAATTGTACCCATCAGAAAGAACAGCACGCCTAAATAAGCAGTATAGAGCCAAAGAGGCGGTAAACTGTCGAAGGTTACGAAGCCAGCAAACGCGGCAAAGGAAACTACGGATACAGAGAGCGTCGAGAATTTCGAGATTTGATGCATTCCCCAAGCTCGAAGCAGTCGGTCATTAACTAGTGCACCAAATCCGATTGCAAGGGCAAGTGAGCCGAAGTAAGCGGGAAAGAGCTTACCAGTATCATACACCTCCTGGAAAATCTGCTGTGCGGTACTCAGATACGCAACAAATGGTGCGAAAATAAGTCCGGTTGCAAGGGCATACCCAAGTGCCTGTCGGGTGCGCAGCACGACAGCGACGGAACGAATGATCGCTCGCGGTGCGACTGAAAGCCGATTCTCAACAGCAAGGGTTTCTGGCTGACGGAAGAAGAACCAAATAAAAACAATCACGGCGAGTGTAAGAAATGTCGCAAAAATCAATCGCCAGTCACCCAGTAAAAGAATCGTTTGTCCAAGTAGTGGTGCTATGGCTGGAACCAGTATGAAAATTGCCATAGCGAAGGACATGATCCGCGCCATCTGCTGCCCGCTGAACTGGTCGCGGACCAGCGCCATGGTTACGATCCGTGGACTCGCTGCGCCGACACCCTGAAGAATGCGACCTATGATCATTGTCTCAAATGACGATGCAAAAATACTGACTACGCAACCAACCATGAAGATCAAGAGACCGATAATGATTGCTGGCTTTCTGCCAATGCGGTCTGATAGTGGACCAAACAGCAACTGCCCGAAACTTAGGCCGACAAACAACGCCGTGATTACAAACTGAGCTTCATTTCGATGCTGTGCCCCTAAATCCCGGCCGATTTCTGGAAGCGCAGGCAACATTGCATCGACGCTCAGTGCAACTAACGACATCAAGATTGCAATGAGTGGAACAAACTCCCCGTTACGAAGTTTTTTCTGTGATGAACGAAGCATAGAAATCGATTTTCAGCTGGCAACTGCGGTGTTGACAGTCCTTACTTCTGGGCTACGGATGATGTAACCAGCAAGCCATTGGATTGGCTATGCCTAGTCACATTGGGATTCTTTCGCAATCAAACTGTTGATTACTTAGTAAAGTGCGCATAGCAGTATAACCCGCGTCTAGCGTGCTGTCCGATTGGACAGCAACGATTATTTCAATTTGCATAGGGCGAATGAATCCTTGAGCCAACTGATATCGCGAGAGCAATCGCAGTTAGAGTAGATACGGATCCGTCGAATTTTGGATCGCCAGATTATAGCCACTGTGTTTTTCCAACGCTATTTCACCTATGTCTATAGAGCCTTGCCTCGCGCTAACCTACAGCAAAGACATGCGTGTGGTGGATGAATGTCGAATTGACAGGTGCAATGAAGACCACTCGTCTCTAGTCTTAGTGCTGCTCTAAAGTGGTGTAGGAACGTGTGTACTAGGTACAGAAAAGTGGATATCAAACTGATACAGGCTTAATGTACTGTATCGTTCTCAGGCAATTGAATAATATGGAATAATTTAACTATGCAGAGGTAATCAACTAACCTGTTGGATCAAATTCAGGTTCATCGTCTTCCTCTTGTTTTTTGATTTTCTTCTTGTAGGTTATTTTCGAAAAGTAAAGACCAATCTCAAACAGCAACCACACCGGAATTGCCAGCATCGTCTGGGAAAATACATCCGGGGGCGTAAGAAACATGCCAACTACAAAAGCACCGACAATGATGTAAGGACGTTTTTTGCTCAGGCTTTCTGGCGTTGTTGCACCTGCCTTAACCAACAAAACCGTTGCGATTGGTACCTCGAATGCGATACCGAACGCGAAAAACAGTTTCAGTACAAAACTCAAATACGAGTTAATGTCGGTCATGACCTCAACGCCCTCTGGCGCTGTTCCCGTAAAAAAAGCAAATATGACAGGAAAAACGACAAAGTAAGCAAAAGCCACACCTAGGTAAAACAAGACACTGCTTGAGACCAGCAGCGGTAATACTGTTTTCTGTTCGTGCTTGTAGAGACCTGGTGCAATAAATGCCCACATCTGATACAGCAAATAAGGAATAGCCACACCGAAAGCAAATGCGAAAGCAAACTTAAACGGTACGAAAAACGGCCCATGCGGCTCGGTGGATATCATGCTGTTGCCTTCCGGCAACGCCGCCATTAGTGGTGCTGCAAGCTGCTCATAGAGTGTGTTGGCAAACGGTGCACAAATTATGAAAATGCCCAGCACCGCAATGACAGAACGCATCATACGCTGTCGCAGCTCAACCAGGTGCGAGATAAACGTAGTTCCAGTTGCGTTTGGGTCGCTTGCGTTTTTTGACATTCTATACGACCGTATTTGTTTGCTCAGCAGTCGATTTTTCAGTCACAACTGGCTTCAGTTTCTTGGGCTTTTTCGGTTTAGGTTTTTCGGTAGCTGAACTGGCTTTGGAGGCTTTGGTGGCCTTTATTGCGGACTCAGTTTTTTCATTTTTGTCAGCCTGTTTGGGCGATTCTGCCACCTTTTCAGGTTCAGATGATTTGGCTGTTGTCTCAGGCTCATCAGTTATTTTTTCGTTCAGCGTCTCAGTTGTCTCCTCCAATGCGGACTTCGCCTCTTCAATGTCCTTCTTGATTGAAGCTTCTTCAAACACCTCTTTCGATTCCTCAACCGTAAGCTTCACCTCATCCTTAATCTTTTTCAAGTCCGAAGCGTCAAGCTCGCGGTCGATATCTCGTTTGACCTCGGCCAGCATGCGCCGAGCTTTACCCACCCAAAGACCAATTGAGCGAGCCGCGCGCGGCAATCGCTCTGGCCCTAGAATGAGCAAGCCGATCAGGGCGATTATTGCAATTTCCCAAAAACCAATATCAAACATCCGAATGACACTCCGGTCCGAGCCAATTCAGAAATCAAGCGTTTTCTTTTTTGGCTTCGACTTCGCCTTCTTTCAGCGCTTCCTGGCTCCCATCCGCAAGCGCTTCGGAAGCGTCGCCTTCATCTTCTGCAGACTCATCCTTTACCGATTTTTTGAAACCTTTAATTGCGGAACCGAGATCACCTCCCATTCCGCGCAGCTTCTTTGTGCCAAACAGCAACACCACGATCACTAAAATGATCAGCAGTTGCCATATGCTAATTCCACCAGGACCAAACATCCTACCTCCTCGTAATTACTAAATTTGAAATAACAAATTCATCAAATGATTAAAGTCAATTGCAAAACTGCTAGCGCGATTTTTTCTCTTCTATACCAGAAATGCCAAACCGTCGGCTCAGTTCATTGAGTACGTCGCTGTGATTGCAATTGAAGTATGACAATAACACCAGACTGTGGAACCACAAATCTGCAGTCTCATATATTACTTGATTCACATCCTTAGAACAGGCTGCCTCTACAGTTTCCTGTGCTTCTTCAGTAACTTTGCTAGTAATTGCGGGCAATCCTTTCGAATGCAAGAGCGCAACATAGGATTCATCAACGTTAGCCTGCTTGCGATTCTCAATCACCTCATCAAGCGCGGAAAGAATATCTGATTGCAATTGCATAGTCCGACAACTTTCAGGATTTATAAATTTCTTCCGGCGATTTCAATACAGGTTCTACCTCTTCCCACTCATTATTGACCAGTTTCCGATAGAAACACGATCGTCGCCCTGTGTGACAAGCAATTCCACCTTTCTGTTCAACCTGAAGTACGATTGTATCGGAGTCGCAGTCAATTAGAACAGCGCTTACCATTTGTACATGACCGGACTCCTCGCCTTTTCGCCACAGTTTTTGGCGTGACCTCGACCAATACACCGCACGTCCTTCCTCTACCGTCGTCTGCAAGGCGGTTGCATTCATCCATGCAACCATCAATACCTGACCCGTTTCAGAGTCTTGAGCTACCGCGGGTAAAAGCCCGTTCTCAGGCCATTTCAGATCCTCAATCAAGTTGGACTTCACTTTATTCAAACTCGTCAATTATCTCGCAAACCTCGATTCCGCGCCCCTTCATGTGTTCTTTCGCTTGCGCGATTGTATACTCACCGAAGTGAAAGATACTCGCAGCAAGTACGGCATCGGCCCAGCCAAACTCAATTCCATCAGCCAGATGCGATAATTCACCGACCCCGCCGGAGGCAATAACAGGGACCGGAACTGCGGACGATACTGCTCTGGTTAATTCCAGGTCGAATCCAATTTTAGTGCCGTCTCGATCCATGCTGGTTAACAAAATTTCACCTGCACCCACATCACACATACGCTTGGCCCACTCAACCGCATCAAGTCCTCTCGGTTTGCGCCCACCATGGGTGTAAACCTCCCAGGCGGGTGGATTCGTATCAGGCACCCGGCGGGCATCAACTGCGACTACGATACATTGTGAACCAAATCGGCCCGCAGCCTCTTCAATAAACTCGGGACGTTCTACTGCAGAAGTGTTGATCGAAATTTTGTCTGCTCCAACGTTTAGAAGACTACGAATATTGTCGACAGTACGCACTCCACCACCAACAGTCAAAGGAATAAAAACTTGGTTCGCAACAGCTTCGACGATGTGCAAAATCGTCTCCCGATTGCTGGAACTCGCGGTAATATCCAAAAATGCGAGTTCATCCGCACCTTGACGATCATACATTCGTGCGACTTCAACAGGATCTCCTGCGTCTCGAATATTTACAAACTTGACACCCTTGACAACCCGGCCTTCATCAACATCCAGACATGGAATGATTCGTTTGGCAAGCGGCATGTTAATTCAGTTTTGTAGAGTCTTTTCGCAGGAAGTCATCAATCAAATGCGTTGCGGAAGCAAAGTTAAGTGTCCCTTCGTACAGCGATTTGCCTGCGATTGCACCAAATATTCCCGCCTCGCTCACTTCGAGCAATTTTTGAATGTCCGTAAGATCGCGTATACCACCAGACGCAATCACCGGTATCTTTACGCTTTTCGCCAATTCAGCAGTTGCAGAAACGTTGACACCGCTCAACATTCCATCACGCTCAATATCGGTGTAAACAATGGCTACTGCACCGGCTGATGCCAATGTGTTCGCTAGTTGCACAACATCAGTGTGTCGGGACGCAACCCATCCCTCGGTCGCCACCGTCTGCCCACGCACATCAATACCCGCGATCACAGTCCCTGGAAAGCAATTTGTAATTTCAGCAACAAATTCTGGTTCTTTGACTGCCCGAGTACCGATGATGACGAAATTCACACCCTCATCCAGGTAGCGTTGAACCGTCTCAAGGTTACGAATGCCACCACCCACCTGAATTTCTACCTCTGGATGGTGCTTCGCGATTCGGCCAACAATTGCTGCATTGATCGGCTCACCCTCCACAGCACCATTAAGGTCCACAACATGAATTCTTGTAGCACCTGCCTCAACCCATCGTGTTGCCTGACTGACCGGATCGTTGGAGTAGACCGTAGCATCAGCTAAATTTCCTTGAATCAGGCGGACACAGCTTCCGTCCTTAATGTCAATTGCAGGAATTAGTAGCATGAGTATGGTGATCGTAAAAGAAATGAAGTGCTAGACTTCGCCATTCCAATTAAGAAAATTAGTCAACAGTCTGAGTCCCTGTCGGCGACTTTTTTCTGGGTGAAATTGTACAGCGAAGAGATTTTCACGCGCTGCTGCGCAAGTGAACTCCAGTCCGTAGTCAGCAACAGCCGCAACTTCGGAATCCCTGTCAGAACGGGCAAAGTAGGAGTGTACAAAATAAAACCGTGTGTCTTGTGGAATACCTGACCACAGCGGGTGCTGGCAAGTCTGATGAACCTTACTCCATCCCATGTGTGGAATCTTGATGCGATGTCCGCAATCGTTCAGACCGTCACTAAATCGTTCAACCCGTCCTGCAAGCACTTTCAGCCCCTCTACACCTCCGTCTTCCTCACTGTGTTCATAAAGCGCCTGGAGCCCCAGACAAATCCCTAGTACCGGTTTGGTTCTTACAGCCTCATTCACTGCTTGGCGAACATTGTCATCCTGAAGTTCTGACATCCAAGTTCCAATCGCCCCCTGACCCGGCAGGATCAATCGGTCGGCCATTCGTATTTTTCTAGCAGACCGAGATGCCTCAACTTCTGATCCACTGCTCACTACCTGAATGGCAGTCATCACAGAATGAAGGTTACCGGTGCCAAAATCTGCAACCAGAACTTTAGACATGACAAGACTTAGTTTAAATTTCTCTGTACTGAGTTAAGCCGAATCGGGCGTGAAATTTGAGCGACTACGAACTGAGGTGATTATTAAATGCTCACACCGGAACCGAGTACCATCACATGCAAAATTTCAATTTTGCAACTACCAACCTGTTTGAACTATCGTAAGCCAATTTGTATGAAGAGGTGATTTAGAATATTCAGAGACTGCGTAGCAATTCGATCTACAGGCTTCCTTTGGTTGAAGGAATTACACCCGGTGATCGAGGGTCGTACTGTGCTGCCATTCGTAAGGCGCGACCAAAGGATTTGAAAATTGTTTCGGCGATATGGTGTGCATTTCGGCCGCTCAAATTGCTAATGTGCAAAGTGATGCCGGCATGATTGCAAAGCGCCTGAAAAAATTCGCGAAACAAATCAACGTCAAAAGTACCGACACGTTCCCTAGGATAAGTGACATCGTATTCCAGCGTTGGCCGCCCGGAAAAGTCGATAACCGTTCGTGAAAGCGCTTCGTCTAGTGGAACATAGGCATATCCATAGCGAACAATTCCGGACTTGTCTCCGATTGCCTTAGCTATTGCCTGGCCAAGAGTGATCCCCACATCTTCGACGGTATGATGCGCATCAATGTGCAGGTCACCTTTAGCCGAAATGTCCAAATCAACCATTCCGTGTCGTGCTACCTGATCAAGCATGTGCTCGAAAAAAGGCAACCCCGTATCTAGTTTAGAGATTCCGCTGCCGTCGAGATTTAAGTCGACACGGATATCGGTTTCTCGGGTGGTTCTTTGTATGCTAGCCGTTCTTTGTGAGTCAGTCATCGCTGTAGTGGCCTCTAACCATCTATTTCAGTTAACTTCTCTTGCAATGCAAGATTGGTGTTGATTGGCATATTTCTGCAAATTCTTACGTTCAGTCAAATCAATATTTGTTTACCCGGACAGGACCTCAGACAGTGCTGACAGCAATGCATCATTTTCCTGAGGTGCGCCGACCGAAATTCTAAGGTGATTCTCCAGCATGGGATGCATTCCTGCAAGCTTCCTGATCAGAACGCCCCGATCCTTCAGACCATCGAATACTTGCATTGCGGTAGTGCCTGTCACCTGGACTGTAATAAAGTTTGTTTCGGATGGATAAACCTGGAGATCTTTAAATGACGAGAGTGCTACACTGAGCCTTTCTCGTTCAGAAAGAACGCTGTCAATGCCGCTACAAATCTCATCCCAATGGTCCAGTGCAAATGTTGCACAAGCCTGATTGAGGACTCCAACGTTGTAAGGCATTCGGAGTTTCTCAAACTCAACAGACCAAACAGGGTGGCTGATCATATAGCCAAGCCGAAGTCCAGCCAACCCACTTTTTGATAGCGTTCGTACGACAGCCAGGTTTTCATGCCTAGCCATGGCTGACAGCAAACTTCGACCTGAGTAAGCAAAATAAGCTTCATCCGAAATGACTACGCCATCAATCATCTCGGCTGTCTTTTCGATCAGTGCCGGGTCGAAGAAATTTCCGGTTGGATTATTCGGGTAGGCAAAAAATACGCAAGCCGGCTGTTGTTTCTCCACTGCTTCCAGCCACTTGCTTTCAGACAACTCGAATCCGACATCCAGGTCGACGCCAATATATTGTGCCCGCGTATAGCGGGCGATAATCTCATACATGGAAAATGAGGGTTGCGGTGCAAGGATGGTCCGCCCATATCCACCAACAAGAAGTTGAATTATTTGCAATAGTTCATCTGAACCGTTGCCTAGTGTTATCAGGTAGCTGTCCGAAATCTGAAAGACATCTCGTAATTTTTGTTTGAGTCCCGCCGCTTCTGGGTCCGGATAACGATTGACATCAATGCTGCCGAGTAACTTCTGAAGTTTTGAATTTAGCGACTCGGGAATGCCATAGGGGGATTCCATCGCGTCCAATTTCACCGAACCGGTAAATGGTACAGTCTGGTAGGCGCGCAGTTCTCGAATCTGCTGATGGACTAAATCTGTCACTTTCTCTTGTGGGCTCTTTTTTTGGGTATCCGACACTTCGCCGCTTCTGCGTGTGCCGACAACCCTTCTTCCGTTGCCAGGTGGTTGGCGATAACAGCCAATTCACCCGCGGTTTTTGGAGTGCAATGAACGAAGGAGGTACGTTTCCAAAAGTCATGAACACCGAGTGGTGAGCTGAATCTTGCCGCACCCGAAGTGGGTAGAACATGGTTCGGACCGGCGCAGTAGTCACCGAATACTTCGGTACTGTGTGGCCCAATAAATACAGCTCCTGCGTGCGAAACTTCTGCAAACACCTCCATAGGTCTTGAGATCATCAAACCGAGATGCTCTGGCGCAATTCGATTGATCACTTTTGCAAGCTCTTTTCGACTGCGAACATGAATCATGGCTCCATTTTGGGCAAGCGAGCGGGCAATGATATGCTTTCGCGTCATTTTTGGGAGCATTGTCTCCATCACTGACCGTACTTCGTCTATCTTTTTTCGGCTGGCTGATAGCAACACTGACTGTGCAGATTCATCGTGCTCGGCTTGAGCAAACATGTCCATCGCAGCCCAATCGGCTTTTGTGCTGGTGTCACAAGCCACTACAACTTCCGAAGGTCCTGCGATCATATCAATGCCAACCTGACCAAAAACCTGGCGTTTGGCCGCAGATACCCAGGCATTACCGGGTCCAACAATTTTGTCAACTTTAGGCACTGTCTCAGTACCATAAGCAAGTGCTGCAACCGCCTGTGCGCCACCGATCTTGATCACCCGGTCAACTTCTGTAAGATAGGCAGCTGCCAGCACCGCATCGTTAACTTTCCCATCAGGTGCAGGCACCACCATCACAACCTCCTCCACTCCAGCAATTGTTGCTGGAATGGCCGTCATCAAGACAGACGAAGGATATGCCGCCAATCCACCAGGAATATAAATACCAACCCGATCAATCGCGCTCGTATATTGGCCGAATTCTGAACCATTCTCATCTTTGAATTGCCATGAGCAATCATCCTCTGCCTGAATCTCGTGATAGTCCGCAATTCTCCAACTTGCTTCACTTAGCGCTTTGAAAGTGACAGGTGATATTCTCCTGCAAGCTTGTTCCAGTTCATCAGCGCTTACTTCGAGATCAGCTACCGTCTCAGCGCTGTTTCTGTCGAATTTATGCGTATACTCAAGTAAAGCTTGGTCACCCCGCTCCCGTACATTCTTGATGATTCCGGCTACCACTGCATCAATATTCGGATCAAACTCCGACCCGCGCTCCAGTAGTTCCTGCATTTTTAGCTCAAAATCCGCATCGGATGTTGAAAACTGCCTGATCTCAAGCTCCACTGGCTTGCTCCCTTGCAGCACTTTCAAGATTGCGGGCGATCGACTTCAGTGCCTTTTCCTTGAGTCGCATTGACGCCTTGTTTGCGATGAGACGGGCACTGATGGATGCAATCGTTTCAACTTTCTTAAGGCCATTGCTACGCAGTGTTTCTCCGCTCTGAGACAGGTCAACAATTCGGTCAGCCATGTCACACAAAGGGGCAAGTTCAACTGAGCCATACAGCTTGATCACTTCCACATAGACACCTTTCTCCGCAAAGTGTCGGCGCGTTGTGTTCGCATATTTGGTAGCAATTCTGGCCTTTCGCTCTGCATTCTGCAACCGCTCGTCAATGTTCTGTTTTTCAGCCAGAACCAATTCACAACGTGACACACCGAGATCCACCAGTTCGTAGTAACCTTCACCATCCAATTCAAGCAGAACATCCTTGCCTACAATACCAAGGTCAGCTCCTCCCTGTCGAACATAAGTCGGTACATCAGTGCTTCGAACAACAATGAGTTCAACATTTGGAGTGCGTGTTTCAAACACAAGACTTCGCGATTTGTACATATCTGACAGCGGGCCTACTCCAGCGGCTTCCAGAAGCGGTTGGACAGCTTGTGTAATTCGCCCCTTCGAAACCGCGATGGCTATTCGATCATTTTGAAACTCCATTGCAAATTGACTGACAGAAGCTAGTGGAACAGTTAATTTCCTGATGTGGGAAAACGTTAAAAATTATATTGGCTTGAAAAATGACTACCCGCTTTGCGGTCCAACTCTTGAAAGAGTGAGAGAACTAGAGGCCCAGCAGATACTAGGAAAAATAGCCGACGTTCTAAGCTCTTCTTTGACGCTCAGGCTGACTGAGCAAGGTTTGAAGAATGTGAAATGTTGCCGTTGACGTGAATTCGGGAAATACGCGCACCGAGTTGAGAGAGCTTTTCCTCGATACAGTTATAGCCTCTGTCGATATGATGAATCTTGTGAATCACTGTTTCTGAAGTTGCAACCAGACCCGCAAGTGCCAGACAGGCTGATGCCCGAAGATCCGTTGCAGTCACCCTTGCTCCTTGAAGTGCTTTAACGCCTGCTACGGTTGCAGTGCTTCCATTCATGGAAATGTTCGCCCCCATGCGCTGCAGTTCCTGCACGTGTTGGAAACGGTTTTCAAAAATTGTTTCGGTTATTGACCCGCTGCCGCTTGCAACACAATTCATCATCAACATCTGGGCCTGCATGTCAGTTGGAAAACCTGGATAAGGTGCAGTTCGAATATTGACACACTTGGGACGATTACCTCGCATATCGAGCCGCACCCAGTCTGATCCCAAGGTAATTTGAGCACCTGCATCGTTCAGTTTGTCCATGACGGCAACCATGTTTTCCGGCTGCACATCGCGAACTGTAACGTCGCCGCCTGTTACCGCACCAGCTGCTAGGTAAGTTCCAGCCTCTATTCGGTCGGCAATGATCGTATGGCTATTTTCACTCAGGTAGTCTACGCCTTCAATCATGACCTTGTTGGTCCCGGCACCTTCAATCTTTGCTCCCATTCCATTCAGGCAATTTGCCAAATCGATCACTTCAGGTTCCTGGGCTGCATTTTCAATAACTGTTGTGCCTTGTGCCAGGGTCGCGGCCATCATCAGATTTTCCGTGCCGGTTACGGAGATGGTATCCATGAAAATGTGCGCACCACGAAGTCGACCAGCTGATGCCTGAATATATCCACCCTCCACATCAATACTCGCACCTAGTGCTCTTAGCCCTTCAATATGAAGCCCAATTGGCCGCGAGCCGATTGCACATCCACCGGGCATGGAAACTTGAGCACGACCGAATCGTGCCAGAAGAGGCCCTAACACCAAGATTGACGCACGCATCGTTTCTACGATTTCATAAGTGGCGCGAAAGTTGTTGACGTCCCGGGTGCTGACTTCAACAATCATGCTTTCATCCAGTTCTACGGAGGCGCCTAAGCGCCCGAGCAGATCCAGCGTAGTGGTAACATCCTGTAGATGAGGGATGTTTTTTACACGCAACGGTTTATCAGACAGTAGCGCAGAGATAAGAATGGGGAGTCCGGAATTTTTCGCCCCGGATATTCGAACACTCCCGTGGAGCGGATTGCCGCCTTTGACGATTAACTGATCCATGTTGTATTCGTCAAAGGTCTACAATGACAAGCAATTCTACTGATTCGCTTGTCAACGTTACTGGTTCAGCATGTTTTGTAGATCGCCGTTTTGGTACATGGAAAGCAGAATATCACTGCCGCCAACGAATTCACCGTCAATATATACTTGCGGGATCGTCGGCCAATTCGAATATTTTTTGATTCCTTCCCGAACCTCCATATCACTCAGCACATTCACCGCTTCAAATTCGGTACCACATGCTTCGAGAATCTGAACGGCTCGGCTCGAAAAGCCACACTGTGGAAACTGCGGAGTCCCTTTCATGAAAAGGACCACCCGATTGTTGTCCACTGTGTTCTTAATGCGTTCTTCAATTGTCATATTGATTTTGTCTCCGACAGTTGTTAAGGTTAACAAGCAATCAACGTAGTCATGCGCCGTTCGCCCATTGTTCCGGAGTATAGGTTCTAAGCGACAGTGCGTGAATAAATTCCATTTTTTCGCCTAACCCGGAGTAAACCATCCGGTGCTGCTCAAGCATAATTTTTCCGGCGAATTCAGGGCAAATGACTACCGCTTCGAAATGACGTCCATCCCCCACCACTTCGGCTGATGAGCCATCAAGACCTGCTTCAATCCAGCATTTGACGTCGTCAGGGGTTGGCATTTGATCAATTTCAGAAGTTAAAGCTTCGACTGTCTAAATTTTATCATACCAAATATAAGGCGCAGATTGCATATTTCAATCAAACCCGCAGAAAACACAGCAGACGTTGCGCTTTTCAATTCCAATGATCGGTTATTTTGAGTTGTGTCCAAGGAACAGGTCTTCCACCCGATTCATGCTCGCCAATCGTCGCATCTGTTCGGGCACTCCTCTAAATGCAATAGAAACAATTTGGTTCTGCGCCTGACTGATCCAGAAAAGACAAAGCGCCAGTCCAGCACTATCTACACTCTCAACAGCACTTAAATCAATCAGAATATTCTGATCTGACAATTGGTTGAAATTGATTCGGTCGTAGAGTGAACTGACCGTATCGTGTTGCAGAGAACCGTGTACCTCAACCAGTCCATCGTTGTGTTGTACTAAATTTGCAGAAGTCATTGAGAGCTGTTATTCGGCACCTTGATTGACCAAAAACTCGCCGATCAGGTCCTCAAATCTCAAGGACGACTGTGTAAATTCAATCACATCACCACTTTGGAGAAAAATGTCTTCAGCACCCTGCTCGAGACTGATGTATTGAGCGCCAAGCAAGCCTGCCGTTACAATTCTCGCACTGGAGTCAATCGGGATGCTGTCAAACTGCTCCGAAATGGCAAATTCAACCTGCGCACTGAATTCATCCATATCGACTGAAATGCCTGATACCCGGCCGACGGTCACGCCGGCAATGGTGACGGGGGCTTTGACTCGAAGGCCGCCAATGTTGTTGAACTTTGCGTAAACCTTGTAATTTCTATCCGCTGAAAAGACACCGGTACCATCCGCTTGAAAGGCTAGCAGCGCGATGGCACAAATACCACCGACGACGAAAACGCCAACCCAAAATTCAACGAAAGATCTTTTCAAGTTTCAGATGTTTACCTAACGGATGTAGAGAGTATTGAATTGTAGGAGTTATCTGACACTCCCATTGAAATTCACAATCTTCAACTCAGTTGCATGTTCTTCATGTTAATTATAAAACCAGCAATGTATTGATGCCGCTTCTGTCTATACGGCGTGTTGGCTAGTGTGGAATCGCCCTACCTTTCTCAAAAAGTTGGAAAATTCGGAGTATAAATCCGAATTTTCAATTTTTATCAATTTGATTACTCGTTTCGCAAGTAATACAGAGGTCTGTGTCTCAAAGCCTGCCAAATTCCGAGCATGCCTAATATCAAAGAAATAGCGAGCCCCAAAATGGCAGTATTGACCGCCGAAAACGGAAGGAATGTCCAATCCCACCCCATCAGTCCAGACACAACAGCCCACGATGTCAGCGATCCCAGAAATGTCGCTGCCAAAGCGGATACCGCGCCTTGCAGCAAATACTCAAGTGAAAATGTGGCCAAGATGTATCGTCGAGTGGCGCCAATCGTTTTTAGCAGTACACTTTCATAAGCACGCCGCCGGTTTTCTGAAATCACGATACCTGCCAATACCAGTATGCCTGCAGCAATAGTAACTGCACTGATTGAACGCGCAGCGTTTTGTGCCCGACCAGCCAGTTCTGCAACCCGGTTGAGCGCTTCCTTAACCCGAATGACCGTTACGCTAGGCATCGCACTGGCGATCCGATCCTGCAGAATAAATTCTGACTCGTCAGCAACATGCGCCGTTGCAACACTCGAGTGCGGAATTGAGCGTAAAGGTTCAGGCGACAGAGTTATTGCAAAATTCAATCGCATCGAACGCCACTCAAGGTCGCGGATATTGCGAACCTTACCCGTGATCTCCCGTCCCAGTATGTTGATCGATATCTCATCGCCAATGCCTACGTCAAAATTGTCAGCGACTTCCTCATGAATTGACAATAACGGCTCTCCCGCATAGTCTGGTGGCCACCAGTCTCCCGCAATCATTTTCACATCTTTGAGCGGTTCAGCTGTGTAGGAAAAAGACCTTTCACCACCATCATCAACAATCCATCGTCCGTCCTCATTGACTAGCGCATCAAGAGGGTCAAGTCCTTTGATTCGGGTTATGCGGCCTGGTATATACGGCATAACTTCAACTTCCGTTACACCACCAATCTCTTCAACTATCTGGTGAAACTCATCAAACTGATCTGACTGAATGCCAATGAAAAAGAACTCCGGCGCTGCCTCTGGAATCATGTTGGAGATCTGTCGGTTGAGGTTTGCAGAAACCATAGCAGTAGCAATCAGCACTGACAGACCCAGCCCAATTGCCAGAACGGTATCCGCTGTTGCCGCGCCAGGGCGATGCAGGTTGGCAAGGGCCAACTGAACAATTGGTGAAAATCGCCCGCCCGCGAGCCTGGCCAGTCTCATCACAAGCAGACTGATCAAGCGAAAAACAATCCACGCAACGCTGACTCCGATTACGAACCAAATGGCAAATGACCTTTGGTAAGCCGTTGCAATCACAATCACTGCCAACAGTCCGGCAATTCCGATGGTAATGGCTACAAAAATCCACGACGCGCGCTGCCGCTCTACAGAAATCGCATTTCTAAACAGAGTAGCGGGTGAGGTATTGAGCGCACAGGCTAGTGGCCACAGAGTAAATAGCATCGCGGTCAACATGCCATACGCAATGACTATGCCCATAAGTACCGGGTCTAGTGTAATGTCAAGCGGCACCGAAAGCAGACGCTCAACCGCGGTCGAAGCAAATATTGCAATTCCCGTACCAGATACGATGCCAATAAGAACTCCGATTGCAGATAGTAGCACTATCTGAAACAGAAAAGTGCGAAATACAAATCGGTTGGACCCGCCGATACACTTGAGAATCGCAATCGTTACAAGTCGGGTTTCCATATAGGCTCTGATCGCATTGCTGACACCTACACCACCAACCAGTAAAGTTGTCAGTCCGGCAAGTGAAAGCAGAACGCCAATTCGCTGAACAATCTCAGATAGGTCAGGGGAAGCATTACGATAGTCGCGAAATCCCAGGTTCGTCCACTGAGTTTCAAACTTCGATCGCAGTGCTACCGTATCAACACCCTCTTTCAGAACTGATCGATATTCGAAGTTGCTGCGACTGCCGAAGCCCAATAGTCCAGAATTTTCAATTGAGTCTCGGTGCACAATGACCCGCGGCCAGAATGCAAATCGACCAGAACTTGCCACACGATCGGGTTCATCTTCAATAACCCCAGTAATGCGAAATCTATTGGTGCCAAAATCTACCAAGTCACCGATACTTACGCGCTCCGATTCGACCAGAAAAGGATCAACTACAGCACCCCACGCACCATCCTGAAAGGCAATTGACTGTACAAATTGCTGTTCGCCCTTAATCCTTACCTCGCCATAAAGTGGGTAGGCATCATTGACGGCCTTCAAGGATACGAGGATACTGTTATTTGCATCCTTGGCCCTCAGCAGGGTACTTAATTCAATGAATTCAGCAATTTCAAGAGATTCACTGGCTAATGCCTCAAACTGTTCTTCACTGAGGCTGCGAAACTGCTGCTGAACCGCGATATCGCCGCCCAATATAAATTTGCCATCGCGCTCAATCCCACTGGTCAGACTGGCAGATAACACAGCGACTGTAGTGATGGCGGCAACCCCTAGCGCCAGGCAACTGAAAAATATCCAAAACCCCCGATAACCGCGCCGAAGATCGCGCAGCGCAATCCTTATAGCTGTCGCGTTCATGTCAAAATCGGTACATCCGCAGGAACAATTATTCTGCCATCTGACATATTCACCTGTCTATCGCAGCGGCTTGCCAGATCAATTTGGTGCGTGATCAGTAGCAATGTCGCCCCACTTTCGCCACAAAGATCGAACAACAGGTTCATCAGTTTTACACTGTTGGTGGCATCCAGGTTGCCGGTCGGTTCATCGGCCAGTATCAGATCGGGTTGTGAGATCAGCGCCCGTACAATTGCGACCCGCTGCTGTTCGCCACCCGAAAGCTGACTCGGATAGTGATGCCACCGTTTTTCAAGGCCAACATAGGCCAAAGCCTGTTGTGCCTGGTCTACCGCATCTGACTCACCGGCAAGCTCAAGTGGCAGTGCCGCATTCTCGAGTGCAGTCATAGTAGGGATCAGGTGAAACGACTGAAATACGATTCCAATGCGGTCGCGCCGATACTTCGCCAGAGTATCTTCGTTCAGACGACCGAGATCGTGACCTGCCACTACGGCATCACCCCGGGTGGCTCTCTCCAAACCTCCTATTATCATCATCAGGCTTGTCTTGCCAGCTCCGGATGGCCCGGAAATACAGACACTTTCACCAGCCTTGACATCCAAATCAACACCGCGCAGGATTTCCACAGGCCCTGCCTGGCTTTCAAGCACGAGCCAAACCTTATTCAGAGATACGATGCTTTCAGCAGAATTTTGCATTATGTTTGACCTTTCTGGCGAAGAACAGCCCAAGCTGATCGATATTTGTTTTTCAAGCAGGCCCTCTGACTGGAAACTGAGTATTCAATCAATATGCGGATTGGATTCAAATAAACAAGAGTTTTATCTGCTATTAAGGAAATAACTTTAATGAGTCCGGAAAAGTGAACACTCACTGCTTCAAATTGACACTGCCACGGACCGTTGCAGCGCTCTTCATTACAACGATACCGGACATTTCTTTATTTGCATCTGTCTACTAGATGAGGTGGTAATTATGTGGTTGGCGGCACCATGGGCTGCTGGGTATTCTTTGCAATTCTCATCAATACCAGCATGTTCTTCGACTTGAACGTATTGTGCCAATTTCGGAGATTCTGTCAAATACCGGTGCACCTGAGCCGATCGTAGCAACCATCACAGCACTGCCTTTGGGCATCATCGTACTGATTGTATTTGTGGTGCTGGCATCGGACTAGGATCGCACCTGTTTCTTGGTCACTTTTCTTCGCTCTACAGTGAACTCTTGTTGTCTTTTCCTTAATTAAAACAAGCGAATATCAAGTTTGAGCAGCAATTAGGAGGTCAGACTCCAATGTCTTGTGCACAAAAGAAATCCGAATAATAAAATAACAAAATATGAGATTCACTAAGTTCCTCTTTCAATTCAAGAACCTGCAATTGGTGTGTTTGAGATCCACTTTCGAGAACACATCTCATCCTGTACAAACTGAAGAATAGAATTTAACTTTGATCCTGCCTAATTCATACAAATTTATTGTTGGATTGCTTTTGGTGCTCCTTTTATGCAATACCAGCTACGGTAGCACCATTCGTCTGGTCGCAATAGGTGACAGCCTGATTGCAGGCTACGGTCTGCCTGTAGAGGACGGATTTGTTACACAGCTAGAGAATGCACTGATAGCGAAGTCAATTGATGTACAAATCTTCAACGCTGGCGTATCTGGCGATACTACGAGCGGTGGCCTTGCCCGAATTGACTGGGTGCTGACAGACGACTACTCCGGTGTCATCTTGCATCTGGGACATAATGATGCCTTTCGTGGAATTGCCGTCGAGCAGGTGCGTAACAACTTGGATGGGCTGATTGCGAATATCAAGCAACGGGGGTTGCCGATTGTCATGTCAGGCGCAATGGCGCCTAGAAACCTGGGGCCTGACTATTACCTTGAATTTGATTCGATTTTTCCAGAATTGGCAGAAAAATACGACCTGATTTTTTACCCGTTTTTTCTAGATGGTGTCGCGACCGACCCGAGTTTGAACCAGGGTGATGGCATTCACCCAAACAAGGCTGGCGTTGCCTTCATTGTGGAACGAATTATTCCCTATGTGGAACTACTGATTCATCAGGTTTCTAAATAATTCAAGGTCAAAATCAGGTTACGGAGAATGAATTTTAAGGATTGAGTCATATAATAGGCACGACTTTCAGCTACCTTGCGAATTTGCTCGCTCAAACCAGCCAATAATCAAAATGTATTTCTTTTTCGATCGTATTCGATTGCCCGTCAAATTGTTGGTCGCTGCATTAATTGGTTCCCTGCTTTTGCTATCAGGTTGCGGCCGACAAAGTGAGGACACTGCTGCAGGCCCGCCTATTCCAGATTCACCTAGGGCTTATAAGGGTACTGGAACACCAATTCGACTTTTTGGTGCGGGAGGCACGCGCGCCAGGCCCGGTGCTGATGACCCTGAATATCAGGACTACCTACTCTGGAAAGAGTGGAAAGAATACCAGCGCTACAAGGAATTTTTGAAGTCGCAGGGTAGAGACGGCATCAATTCCGGTCAAACGGAAACCGAGTAACTTGCGCTAGGATTGCTTTCTTCTTATCGAGGGGAATGATCTACAAAAATTACAATTCGGTCTGAAAGATGCTGAATTGTAACTTTTTAAGTATATGAAATTATTTTGTTTCTCTGAAATTTACATTTCACAAAATAGCTTCAGCTAGATGCTTGCGAATAGTGTCAAAAAACACGCCTTCCATCAGTTCCATTTTCTTCAGCTGAGATGATCGACGACCAGAATTAACAGTCGGCTTCTAACTGATCTGTTTCTTCTCCTTTCATTGCATCACTATTCAACTGCCCTGCAAGTACTTCTTCTTGTGAGTCCGTCCTTGTGATACAGCCGGCATCCTCTTTCTCACAGTCTCCGCTCAAACAGACAAGCGCTCGTATATGATCAGCAGAATGCCCTGAGCGGCTTCCTGACGCTTCTCAGGTTCCAGCTCAGAATCTGTACCCACAACTGAAACTTCGGTCATTTCACCTTGCCTCTTGACTAACACTTCGTACTCGTACTGGTCTGGTACCACAACGTCCGCAGGCCTCCAAAACCGCCACCTGAATTTTTTCTTCTTCTTTCCTTTTGTACTTTGAGCAAAGCTGACGTAGTAAATGCCTTCGCTCCGATTAATGTCCTCAATACCTGCACCAGCACCTTGTAATGTCCGCCCTACTTTTACCCAGACAGTCTCAAAACTCTCTCCAAGCAAGATACTCTGCTGACCATCGGCTCCCTGAATCAGCCGCTTGTCAATAGAAACTGACCCAGAATCGGCATAAGTCTGCTCCTCGGCCTCAAAGTGTGCCAGTATATAAAATCGCAAACGCTGGAAAAACTCCAGACCTGCTGTTGGATTAACCTCTACATCTAAATCAGAAAGGCCGGTGATCTCTGTTAGGTTGGGTCCAGCGGAACGGACCTGAACTTTATCGACACTACCGGAAAATTCTCTGAGAAGCAAACGGTCCATAAACTTCCTGCTTTGCTTGACACCGGTATTGGCCACCAAGATGATTCGGTCAGTGTTATGAATTTCAAGGACAAAAACAGACATATCAGCCAATATAGATGGTAATATGTTCCAGACTACATCCGCATTCTCATGGACCAATAATCGAAGCGTCTCGGCCTCTCTGTCTTCGAGCACCGAAACCTTGAAGATGCCTTCACCACTAAGTCTGGCGGTTTGAAACTCTATTTCAGATAGTCCAACGCCTTCAATCTGATCCTGGTATTTCTTGTATTCTTCAAACTCAAGCCAAAGCTGATAGGCCCTTAATTGTTCCGGACCCAGATTTGGTGGTGACGATGGGTCAGATTCTAAGTCACCAGGTACAACAAACTGCTCCGGTTCCGGCAACGGCGATAGTCCAGGAGGAACTTCCAAAGGGTCTGAAAGCTTTGCACCCGGCAGCAGAGAAACCTGCCTGCCTCCAAACTCCGCACAGCCGACAATCAGTAACGTACTAGCGATTACCGTCGTAAGTATTTGATAACGTTTTGTTTTCAGTTGAGATGATTCAGTCATTACAGTGACCCTTATAGTTCAGCAATTCAGCAGTGTTTGACAAACCCATCAGCCAATACGTTCCAGGACGCCATCCAGTTCGTCCAAGTTCTGGTAATTGATTTTAATGTGCCCTTTGCCCTTTTGATCATGAATGGTAACTTTTGCTGCCAGACGTTCAGATAATTTGCGTTCAAGATTCAATATATCGGCATCGACCTTGCTTGGTTGCCGCATACCCCCTGTCGATTTTCGTTTGTGCCAGTTCTTGACCAGGTTTTCGGTATTTCGTACCGACAGCATCTTGGATACCACAATCTCAGCTGCATCGATTTGATCCTGATCGCTCAGTGCTAACAGCACCTTCGCGTGTCCTGCTTCAATCTGGCTCTGAGCAAGCATATTAAATACTGGTTGTGCAAGACTTAGCAAGCGGATTAGATTCGTCACCGAAGCTCGCGACAAGCCGACACTAGCGGCAATTTCAGCGTGTGTCATTCCAAATTCGTCAATGAGGCGTTTCAGAAGTCGGGCGACTTCAGTGACATTGAGATCTTCTCGTTGAATATTTTCGATCAGTGCCAAAGCCATCGCATCCTGATCTGCAATTGATCGCACGATAACCGGTACTTCATGTTGCGCCGCCATCTGTGCTGCACGCCAGCGCCGCTCACCAGTGATAATGTCGTATTGATCGCCACCCGATGCGCGAACGACTATGGGCTGAATAATACCATGCGCAACGATCGAATCAGCGAGCTCCCGGATTGAGGATTCGCTAAACTGCGTACGAGGCTGAAAAGGTCCAGGCCGAAGTTTTTCGATCGCAATCATCTCGATACCACCGGGACCGGGCTCAGAAGAAGCGTGACTGTGTTCGACTGAACCAAGCAATGCGTCCAGACCACGGCCCAGTTTGTCGCGGCTTGTCATATGTCTGACTCCTGATTCAGTAACTCACCTGCGAATGCCATATAAGCCGTTGTTCCTATACAGTTTTTGTCGTACTCAAGGACAGATTTTCCGTGACTGGATGCCTCAGCAAGCCGCACATTTCTCGGAATTATCGTTCGGTACAGTTGAGCATCAAAATGTGCCTTCAACTGATCAGACACTTCACGGCTCAATTTATTTCGAGTGTCATACATTGTTCTGAGAATGCCATTCAGTTTGAGGTCCGGATTGAAATTGCGCTGCACCGTTTTGATTGTAGAAAGCAGTTCAACAAGCCCTTGCAATGCAAAAAATTCACACTGTGTAGGAATAATCACACTGTCAGCAGCAACCATTGCGTTGATAACCACAATATTCAGGGATGGCGGGCAATCCAACAGAATCCAATTATATTCCTTGCGCACACTGCTTAGCGAATCCCTGAGTTGGAACTCGCGTCGCGATACGGTAATCAACTCGACTTGAGCGCCAGCAAGGTCCCTATTCGCTGGAACAATATCAAAGCCCTCTTCATTGGAAACGATGGCATCTTCTATAGAATCCAGACCCAGCAAGGCTCCATACACGCCGCGTTGGCCGTCTATCGGATCAATTCCAATACCCGTGGTCAAATTGGCCTGCGGATCCAGATCAATAGCCAATACCTTGCGCTTGGCCCTGGCGAGCATGGCTGCGAGATTGATCGCTGTTGTCGTTTTGCCGACACCGCCTTTCTGACTCGCAACTGCAATAACACTGTTCACGATTCAATCCTCACGACTGAATCGGGTGTTCCAATATGACGCAGTGCCGATCGCTATCAAGGTAGGGTACATGGACTTTTTTAACTGTCGCTCGACAGGGTATTTTGAGCGCGGCGAGCTCCGCCTCAGGCCTTTTCCCCTTCATCGCGATCACCCGACCACTTTTGGACAATACTGGCAACGCAAATTCCGCAATTGCAGAAAGTGAACCAAGACTCCTGACCAGAGCAGTGTCAAAACCACCTCTGGAGGAATAATTCTGAATGCGCTGGTGAACAACCTCAACATTATCAAATCCAAATTTAGCGATGGCATGACGCAGAAACTGCACCTTTTTGCTTTTTGCATCCAGCAACATAACCTGAAAATTCGGCCTCACCAGAGCCACCGCAATGCCCGGAAATCCCGCACCGCTACCAATATCAATAACACGTTGGCCCCGAATGTGTTCAACGATCGCCAGACTATCTAAAAAGTGTTTAATTACAACACCTTCCAATGTTCGAATCGCTGTGAGATTCATGTGTAGATTCCACTTGAGCAGAAGTTCGGAATACGCAATGGCGCACTCAATTTGCTTTTCAGTCAAATCCAATGACATCAGCGACGATGCTTGCCGCAATCGGTTTGCCATAATGACACGTGCATCGTTTCCACAGGCCTCTTCCCTATCTTGTTGGGCCAGTTGTTCTGAGGTTTCACCAAGTTCCGCTGAACGGACCATATTCCAAAGATTGCCGCTAAGTCACCGGCTCGGATTTTTGCAAGGCCTCTTTTTTCAGGTGTACGGCCAGAGCCGATACCGCTGCTGGTGTAACTCCGGGTATTCTGGATGCAAGACCTAAATTCTGCGGACGATGCCGGTCCAACTTCTGCCGTACCTCATTCGACAGTCCATGAACTTTGAAATAGTCAATAGCTGACGGTAGATCGACGCTTTCCAGCTTCATTGTTTTACGAAGCGCCGTTTTTTGGCGCTCAATGTAGCCTTCATAGCGCGCTTCTATTTCAAGCTGTTCCTTTACTGAACGGTCAGTAACCGGCTTTCCGGCACCTGGAAGCTGCATAAGTGCATCGTAGTTCACTTCGGGGTCTCTTAGAAGAGCATACAGCGTTGTTTCACTCGTCAACGCACGGCCCATGACTTTTTCGCTGACCGCCTGTGTTTCAGCCGTTGGCGTCACTTTGACAGCGTCAAGGCGGGAACGTTCAGTTTCAAGCAAATTACGCTTGGTGTCGAATATTTCCCAGCGTCGGTTATCAACCAATCCAAGTTCACGTCCTATTTCGGTCAAACGAAGGTCCGCATTGTCTTCACGCAGCAGCAGTCGATTCTCTGCCCGCGAGGTAAACATACGATAGGGTTCATCGGCGCCTTTCGTCACTAGATCGTCAATAAGCACACCAATATAGGCCTGATCCCGTCTAGGCCACCATGTTTCCAGATTCTGAGCCTGTCGGGAGGCATTAAGTCCAGCAATTAAGCCCTGGCACGCGGCTTCTTCATAGCCTGTTGTACCGTTGATCTGGCCTGCGAAAAAAAGCCCGCCAAGAACTTTTGTTTCGAGGCTTGGGTGCAGATCCCGCGGATCCAAAAAGTCGTACTCAATCGCATAGCCGGGACGAGTAATCACTGCACTTTCAAAGCCTTCTATGGATTTGACAAAGTCACACTGTGCTTCGAATGGCAGGCTGGTCGAAATTCCGTTTGGATAAATTTCATATGAATCAAGACCTTCGGGCTCAACAAAAATCTGATGAGAGGTGCGGTCCGCAAATCGAACCACCTTGTCCTCAACCGACGGACAGTAGCGCGGTCCTATAGATTCAATAACACCACCATACATCGCCGATTCATGCAAATGTTTGCGAATGATATCGTGCGTCCTCTCGTTGGTGCGTGCGATATGGCAGGATATCTGACGCGGATGCTCATCGACAGAACCAATAAACGAAAATACCAGCGTTGGTTGATCACCGGGCTGCTCAATCAGTTTTGAATAATCAATGGTTCGACCATCGATACGAGGAGGCGTACCGGTTTTGAGACGTTCCACGTGGAACATCATGTCTCGCAACCTGGCAGCCAGCCGATTCGACGGCGCATCGCCGGCACGGCCACCTGTTCGCTGTTTAAGTCCGACATGCAAAACACCATCTAGAAAAGTACCTGTTGCAAGTACCACACTTCTAGCACTGATTCGAACACCAAATCGGGTAACCACACCCGTCACGCGATCACCATCGACCACCAGATCATCCACTTCCTGCTGAAAAAACGTCAGATTGTCCTGCTCTTCCAACATCTTTCGAACAGCGGATCGATAAAGCGACCGGTCTGTCTGGGCTCTCATAGCGCGCACAGCTGGGCCTTTTCGAACATTTAACCGACGAAACTGAATCCCGCTACGGTCGGTCGCATGCGCCATGAGGCCGCCCAGGGCATCAATTTCACGAACGATGTGTCCCTTGCCGATTCCGCCAATGGCTGGATTGCAGGACATTTGTCCAATGGTTTCAATGTTTTGGGTCAATAGCAGCGTACGACTACCAGTCCGAGCCGCGGCCATTGCGGCTTCAGCACCGGCATGACCACCACCCACAACAACAACGTCGTAATTCATCATCGACGGCATTGCGCTACTCCCACCTCGGATAAAAACGCATCACACCCCAAACTCGCAGGACAGGCGCCTTGAATATTGCTGAACGTGAATCTAGTCATGTCATCGGGGTCTGTTGAGTGATGCGTAAATGCTTGAATTTAGGACATTAAGCGACTATTCTGCAAGTTTTGCGATCGAATTCGCGATACGGATTGTGCATTATCCACCAAATTCACATATCTGAATGCTTCAATTTTGATTGGGATCGCCCAATATAGTCAGGCTTACACTTTTTGTCTGCCATACAAATTTTCAACCGAAATCCTCCAATTTCAAACTAATGGCATGAATAGCATTTATTATCAATTACTTAACACTATCTCACTGATGGCTGGTTCACACTGAAGACAATGCTTTAGTATGTCATTGATTGGAGTAGTAGTCGTAGTTCGACTGAATATGTTGAGTAAAAGCCCAGGCTTCAGAAAAAGTCAATCTGTCTTCATCAGGAAAAATTATTCTGGTGTAAAGGCCTTCTGACCGCTCGCCTTTGAGGTCGGCCAATACTGCTTCAAGCTCCGCGCGAGACACTCGAACTGCGGCAGCCTCACCTGGCAACCGATAGTGAAAGACGTTTTCACCTTCAAGTGATTTATTGAATATCACATCGACAACGTAACGGTTAACCGGGCTTCGCGCAGGTCGCAATAGAATTTGACGCTCCTCCTGAAGTTCGACGATTTCACTTTGAAGTTGTTCAACTTCACCACTTCTTGATGTCAGTGCGGTTTGCAAATTGGCTAATTCTGTCAACCGCTGCTGATAGGCCTCGCGCAATTCGGCAATTTCGTGGTCGCTTTTCACACCCGTCTGAAACAACTCTTCTTTCTCTGTCTGTAGACTTTCAATCTTTTCTTCCCGAGACTTTAAATCGGCACTCAATTGCGCCATAACAGATTGCAGAGTTTCAAACTGCTGCTGCCGGTCCGCCTGCAACCTGCGACTGTAGTCAAGCTCTCGCAGTAACTCTTCATTTTCGATCGTTATCTGCTGTATCGTCCGCTCAAGTTCCGCCAGTTGCTGCAGCTGTTGGGTGATTCGGTTCTGGTCCTGTAATTTTTCTGTTAGTAATTGATCTATTTGACTTTTTGACTCATCGCTGGAGGTGCTTAGCGCACTGACTTCGTCACTTAGTGAAGCAACTTGTGCATTAAGAGAATTGATCTTGTCGTTTCGCTCCTGTAGATCCAGTCTTAAGGAACTGATCATTTCAACTGCGGACACCATCTGTTCCTGTAATCTCGCCAGACTACGCTCGTTTTCGATGAACTCCGACTCCATGCGACCAAGCTCAGCCAAACGTTCGGTGTAAAGTGCCTGTAGCGCGACAAGTTCCTGTTTCTGGCTTTCAATGGTCTGTGCACTTTGTGCCTCAGATTCAGCCAGACGCTCGATGTCGGCCATCTGGCTTTCACTCAATGCTGCACTGGCTAGTTGAACCTTCTGCAATTCCTCTAATGCTGTTTTAAGCTCCGACTGAGTTCGAACCAGGTCCCGGTCTCTCTCTATAAACTCGGCTTCAACTCGATTCAACTCTAAAAGCCTTTCAGCGTATAGCGCCTCTAGTGATGCAAGCTCCTGCTGCTGACGTTCGATAACCAGCGCACTTTGTGTCTCAGACTCAGTCAGTCTCGCTATGTCAGCTTGCTGAGTTTCACTCAATGCCGCACTGGTAATTTTCACTTGCTGCAATTGACTCAACACCTCGTCCAATTGCGATTTTGTTCGCGCCAGTTCGCGCTCTCGGTCGAGAAAACTCTCCTCTATTTGATCGAGTTCCACCAAGCGTTCAGCATACAGTGCCTGTAGCGATGCAAGCTCCTGCTGCTGACGTTCGATAACCAGCGCACTTTGTGTTTCAGACTCAGCAAGTCTCGCGATGTCAGCCTGTTGAGTTTCGCTCAATGTCGCGCTTGATAATCTCACTTGCTGCAAATCTCGCAACGCTCGGTCCAATTCGGACTTGGTTCGTACCAATTCGCGCTCTTGCTCAAGGAATTGCGCTTCTGCTTGAGTCAGTTCTGTAATCTGTTCAGCTTGTAGAGCCTGCAAAGACGCAAGCTCCTGCTGCTGGGATTCAATGATGCGTCCACTTTCCGCCTGGCTCAACTGCAAGGCTTCAATTTCCCTCAGCAATCCGACTTGTGCTTCAGTTAACTGAGCTACCTGGTCCGATTTAGCAGTCAGCTGACGTTCGAAATCGGAAATTTCAGCACCTCGCTGTGTCAATGTTTCGCGCAACTGTGCTTGTGACTCCTGTTGGCGTTCAATAGTCAACCCTTGTTCCAGTCTAACGGCTTCCAATTGCTCTACAACGCCCTGCAGCTGTGCACTGGCAAGTTTCAAACTCTCGATTTCATCTTCTCGACTGACCAGACCTGTGCGAAGCTCCTCCACCGCCGCCAGACTCTCGCTATATGCCTGTTCCAGTTCTTCTAACTCAGTCAACCGCTCTGCCAGCTCGGCACTCTGCTGCTGAGTAGCCTCGGATAACGCAGCAATCTGTTCGTCCTTCAACCCTGATTCAGCAATCAAGTCTTGAATTTTGACTTCGCTTTCGGCTCTGACTTTTTCAAGTATTGCAATCTGATCGCGCTGTTCTGCCTCAAGTGCCTGCAAATCGGCCAGAGTGAGACGCAAATCTTCCAATTCACTGCTTCGCTGACTCAAATGCTCTTCCAGAGCCGCCAACTGGTTCTGCTTATCAAGAAGACCTGCTTGCAGTGCTTCCAGTTCTGTCGTTCGTGTTTGTATTAGCGAATTCAGTTCAGTTATGGTAAGGTTCATCGAACTGACTCGCTCTGTCAGCTGATCTCGCTGGCCTCGAATCTCCTGAAGGCTCTTGGTTAAGCTGCTGACCTCAGCGTCAAGCTGCTGTTGAACTTGATAGAGTTCAGCAGTTTCAATTTCCAGTTCAGATATTCGGACGCCGCGTTCTCTTGACAATTTCTCAAGTTCTGACTTTTGAAACTCTGTCAGGCTGAGCTGCTCTTTAGTTTGTTCAACAATTTCAGCAAGATAAGCGGCTCTTTCTCGCAAAGACTCAGTTTCAATCATCGCTTGGCTGCGCGCCTCGGAAGCGAGTTCCATATCTTGGCCTAACTGGATATTACGCAGCATGAAAATAACCGACGCCATAAGAAATATCATCACAATGACCATCATGATGTCAGTGAATGATGGCCAGATACTGTCGTCAGAATGACTGCTTTCAGTGGCGCGGTGAACGCGCAGGTCAACGAAGCCGCCAGAGTTCCCCGTCATAACGGTTGGACCTTAGCTCCTAGTCAGAATTGGAATCGTCCCGCAAACGGAAACCAGCTCGCAGAATGCTCCGAATGTCACTTAGCAAATGCATGTTCTGTTCGTTGAGCTTTTCAAAATTATCCAGCATCTCCTTTTGCGCGACACCAAGGGACTGAATTTGATTAATGAAGGAATTGAATTTGTCGATCGTCTCAACTGTGCTGGCTAACATCTCACTCAATGCCTGCTCTGGCGAACGGGTTGCAACCTGATAGCGTGGGATCATCTGGGTTGCGGTCTCATGCTCTACCCAACCCAGGATGTAAGATTGGGTATCGAGTAACTTCAGGTAAAAATACCCGAACAGAAAATACGACACAATCGCAGTCATCGTAGTTGAGAGTGCGGTCGACATACCGTGAATCACAATATCAATGCCGCGCAAACTTTCTGTTGCCGACATTGCCGTCGATGCGCCAAGCAGTGCCACGGTAAGCGATACGATCGTACCAAAGACACCCGCCAATATCAGAATGTTATTGATAAATTTGACAAAACTTGTCTTGCTCGTCTCTCGGGCGAGCAACGTTGAAGCCAGCGCATTGTGATTGATTTCGGTTCGTGCCCTGAAAAATCCAGCGATGGTCCAATAACGTTGTCCAATGATGGAATCTTCCGGCAGGACATCCCCTATATCTTCTTCTTTTCCGGAAGCGATGGCGCTTGAAAAAGCATTCATTGCGATTTCTTCTTTCCGGTAGTGAACAAAAAGATGAATCATCCGCCCCATCCCAACCAAAAACAAAGCCAGAATTGCGCTATTGATCACCCACCCAACTCTGGTGAGTTGATTTTCAATATATAAATCCGACAGATAATCGAATTGCCATAAAGCGACGACGATAAGAAGAGCCAGAACAACAGCAATCTGGATCAAAATTCGCTCTGATTGGTTTTTTCGCATATTTGCACAGATGGTAGGCTTGTTCCTTGAAGGGGTATTCAAATAGTTTACTCCCAATTCGATGAATTCGCTCTATTTCCCGATACAAAAGGTGGCAAATATTTCACCTAGTAGCTCATCGGCTGATCTAGTGCCAACAATTTTGCCAAGCTCATCCATTGCATCTCGCAAATCCTGCGCCGCCAGTTCTCCAGACTGATTTTCGCTGAGTGCAGCATGCGCACTGACAACATACCTCTGCGCATTCTCAATCGCCTCAAGGTGTCGTCTTCGTGCAAGAAACATACCTTCATCGCTTGCTGTAATGCCAGCAAATACCCGAATGTGGCTACGAATCGCATCAATACCGAGTACATTTTTGGCGGATATTGTGACCTCATCTGCCTGACATCCGGTTGGAGATGGAACAAAAGAATCATCAAGATCTATTTTATTCCACACAATCAACAATTTAGATTCTTCTATTTTGCCCAGGTATTCACGATCTGTGTCACTGATGTCTTGCGTAATGTCTATCAGATACAGTACGAGGTCTGCATCACTGATGCTTTGCCAAGCGCGTGATATTCCTTCTTGTTCGACGGGATTGTCACTAACGCGAAGACCGGCAGTATCCGTAATGCCAACCGCCAGACCCTCAATGTCAATGACAAGATCCACAGTATCCCGGGTGGTTCCAGCGTAGGGTGTCACGATTGAGCGCTCAAGGCCGGCGAGTTGATTTAGCAGGCTTGACTTTCCAGCATTGGGTAGCCCCGCGATGACAACTTCTATCCCCTCGCGCATCACTTTTCCTCGCTCTGCAGCATCTAACAGTGCAGCGATTTCACTTCTAATCCCAACTACTGATGTGATCAGTTGTTGATCATCCAGGAAATCTATCTCTTCGTCCGGAAAGTCGATGGCTGATTCAACATAGATTCGCAGATTCTGCAACTGATCCATGATTCGAGATACTTTGTCGGAAAAGTCTCCCTTTAGCGAACGCAGTGCACAGCGTGCTGCTGTTTCTGTCGAGCTGTTGATCAAATCGACAACCGCCTCAGCCTGGGCGAGATCCATTTTCGAGTTCAAAAATGCGCGACGGGTAAATTCCCCAGGTTCAGCAGTGCGAGCGCCTAATTCGAGCACCCTTGCCAATATCATACCAAGCACCACCGGGCCGCCATGACACTGAAATTCTACAACGTCCTCGCCAGTGTAGGAGTTAGGTGCTGGAAAATAGAGCAGTATTCCCCGGTCTATTTCGCCACCCTCGGCATCGCAAAAAATACGATAGCCGGCATTTCTCGGTGCCGGTACCGAGCTGCTCAGACGGGCTGCGATTGCTGCTGAATCGGGTCCGGAAAGACGGACAATTCCAATGCCACCCACGCCAGCGGGTGTTGATATGGCGGCAATCGTATCGGTATCACCACCATCTATTCCGCGATCAGTTTGCGGGTGATATACCACTGCTGTGCAATTGAAAGGATGTTATTGACCAGCCAGTAAAGCACAAGTCCGGAAGGAAACCACAGGAAAAATACTGTAAATACGATAGGCAGTGCCATCATGATGTTTTTCTGCATTGCGTCCAGTGGAGTTGGATTCAGGAACTGCTGGGCAAACATGGAAGCACCCATCAGAACTGGTAACACATAAAAGGGATCTGAGCGGGAAAGATCCATCAACCAAAAAATAAACGGTGCCTGTCGAAGTTCCACACTTTCCAGCAAAACCCAGTAGAGCGCAATGAACACTGGTATTTGGATCAGGATCGGCAAACAGCCTCCCAGAGGATTGATCTTCTCTTTCTTGTAGATCTGCATCATCTCCTGGTTCATCTTCTGCTTGTCATCACCGTACCTCTCTTTAAGTGTCTTAAGGCGCGGCTGTAGTTTTTTCATTCTCGCCATCGATTTGTAGCTGGCAGCCGACAACGGATAAAAGACAATTTTGACCAGTAAAGTCAGAGCGATGATGGAAAATCCCCAGTTCTGAATAAAGTCGTTGATTTTATCCAGAATCCAGAAAAGCGGCGATGAAACAGGCGTCAGCCAGCCGTAATCGACGGTCAGAATAAGACCCTCAGCCGGGTCCTTGATCCGGTCTTGTTCCTTGGGGCCCACATAAAGTCGGGTGTTAATCGACCCGACTGAGTCATTGGCGACCGTCAATGGGCTCTGCGATATGTACCCGACCTGATAGCGCATATTTGCACCGTGCCCGTCCAGCGGCCCCGTATAAAACCGATAGGGGGCGTTTTCTTCAGGCAGCCATGCGGTCACGAAATAGTGCTGCAACATGGCAACCCACCCCGACTGGGTTAGAAATTCAGGTCGATCATTTCGAATTTCTTTGAAATCAATCTTATCGTACTTGTCTTCCGGGGTATAGATGGCGGCACCTTGATAACTCGGCAGCGCTCTAAGGAAAAGGAAGCCTTCGCCATCAGGTTGATGTTCGGTGGTTACATACTGCCCATAGTCATATCCTTGCCATTCGCGACCGCTCTTGTTTGATATTTGATATTCAATATCAATTAAGTAACTGTCACGGTGAAAGGTAAACAGCTTGATGTACTCGACTCCATCAGGCGATTCCCAGTGTAGTGGGATTTCGATGAAGTCTTCCCCCTCATCCAACTTATACGACGGTGATTCTGCTTGATATTGAGTCTTGTGATTTGGAAATTCAAAATCATTTCCAACTAACCCGGATTGCGCAATGAGGACTTCAGGTGGCTGATCTTTAAGAAGTCTGAACGGTACATCCGGCATCTCAACTTCAACCGGGTATTGAATTAAACGAGTATCTTTTAACTGTGCGCCGAGTGTATCAATTTTGACCTTAAGCAGATCAGTCTCAACGGATACGATTGAGCCTGATTCATTTGATGCAGTCGGTAGAACAGTTTGAGGAAGTGGAGTGGCGGATGAATCTGGCGCCTGAGGCATGGTTGATGTTTCCGCTTGTGGTCTGGGCTCCGGAGTCTGCGGCAATTCTGCATCGACTACCGATTCAGTCGGTAACGTATCAATTTGCGGTGAACTTTGAAAATCAACCCATGCCTGCCAGATCAGCAGCAGTATCAAACCTAGCGAAATTGCCAGAAGCGCTCGGCGAAAATCCATCATTTCTGTTCAGTCGTTCCTGGAACCGGATCATAACCACCCGCATTCCACGGATGACAGCGTCCAATCCGGCGTAGTGCGTACCAACTGCCCTTAAGGGCACCGTGTTTTTCGATTGCTTGCAACGCGTAGCTTGAACAGGTTGGATAAAAACGGCAACTTGGCGGCATCAGAGGACTGATCGCATAACGATAAAACTTCACTGCGTAAAGGAACAGTCGTTTCATGATTCCAGTTTTCTTAACAGCTTGACAACACTTTCAGACAACTCATCATTAGTCGCAGTTTCGCATAAGCGATGAGCGATAACAATAAAGTCCATGTTCTTCAGTCTATGCCGATTCAGTCTGAACGCTTCGCGTAGTTGGCGTTTGATACGATTGCGGTTAACAGCTTTTCGCGACACCCGGCGGGAGACGATGATTCCTATCCTCGAATCAGACTGATCGTGCTTATATCGAACCAGTATGCGGAAATGGCGATTTGAGACTTTTTTATGCTGACTGAAGACTGCCCTAAATTGTGCAGAACCCGTCAATCTGCAACGTTTTGGGAATTGAAATTCTAACTTTTGCTCTTGAATTTCATGCACTTAGACGTGAACGACCCTTGGCTCGGCGTGAATTGATCACTGCGCGTCCGCCACGTGTACGCATCCGTGCTCTAAACCCGTGCTTACGCTTTCGTTTTAAGTTGCTTGGCTGAAAGGTGCGTTTCATAGTAACTAACTGGCTTCAATATACACAAAAGAGGCTTGACGACTACCAGCTGAGGTCGTAACATCTGCTTCAGTCATCCGCAAAATCGAATGGAAAATTATAGCAAACGAAAATTTTGTAAACTGAGTGAAAATTACCAAAACAGCGAGTGTATTATTGTTGTAAGATAGCAGTTCACAATTCGTTACAACATCTGCGGTTGGTCATGTCCTGCAAGATGTGGAATTGAAACGAAAAACAAATTTGAGCCTCACTTCGTTACTCTTATAAGGGTTGTCGAATATTACTTGAAGGAGCATTTGAGCCACATTCCGATGGTACCCTTGAATCTTTGGGAGAGCATCTTAGAACAGCTGGAGCAGGAGGTTAGTGAAAAAGATCGCCACGCTTGGCTGCGCACATTGAGCGCCGATTCAGAAAATGGTGTACTGGTGCTTAGAGCGCCAAATGCTTATGTCAAATCTGGCGTTGAATCCAAGTGGCTGAACAGAATTACTGAATTAGCCTGTGCTTACCAGGGCGACCGTGTTGCAGTGAAGATCGAATTGGAATCGGGAAACGATTCCTCGCATCGTAAACGGTCCAGACCAAGTAATGCCACCAGCAAATCGAAAGGCCCGAAAAAACTGCCTTACGGATTCAGCCAGTTAAACCCCGACTTCACTTTTGAACAACATATTGTTGGCGAATCAAACCAGCTCGCAAGATCTGCTGCAGAGGCGGCGAGCAGAGACCCTGGTCAAAGGGAATACAACCCGTTGTTCATTTACGGTACCGTTGGAATTGGCAAGACGCATTTGATGCAGGCGGCAGGGCACGCACTAGCGTCGAATTTTCCGAATGCGAAAGTTGGCTACGTTAACGCCCAAAATTTCGTGCAGCACACCATTCAGGCCATCATGCAACGCAACAATAACGCTGCTGAACGAATGAAGGCAGCCTACCGGGAACTGGATGCGTTGCTAATTGATGACATACATCTGTTTTCCGGCGGTGAATCTTCCCAGAGCGAATTTCTGCAAACATTCAATTTGCTGCTCGAGGGTGGAAAACAGGTGATTTTAACCAGCGATAAGTTTGCAAGGGAGCTAGTCCATGTTGAAGAACGCATTACTTCAAGACTGAGCCAGGGTTTGACCGTACGAATCAGGCAGCCAGAATTGGAAACCCGGATTGCGATTTTGGAAACCAAGGCTAGATTGCGCTCGATTACGCTGGCACCTGAGGTATTAAGATATTTAGCCGACAACATCACAGCCAGTGTCAGGGAACTTGAAGGCGCTCTCAATAAGCTGGCAGCCACTCACCGACTCACAGGAAAAGATATTACGGTTGGATTTGTCAGGGAACAGCTGGCGGATTTTCTGGAATATGATGCGCGACCGATCACTGTAGAGTTCATACAACAGACTGTGTCTCACTTTTATGGCATCAGGCATTCGGACATGCTCTCCAGCAATAGACGAGGCGATCTGGTTTCAGTGCGCCACGTTGCTATGAGCCTGGCGCGGGAGTTCACCAGTAACAGCCTGCCTGAGATCGGCAAAGCATTCGGGGGCAGGCATCATGGAACGATTATTCATGCACAAAAGAGAGTCGAAGCGCGAATGAAAGAGGACAGGCGATTCAGAGAGGAATACGAAAACCTGCAGGACCAATTCAGACGGTAATCGATCAGTCCTACCATTCCAGAACGAACTTCCTGTCAAAATATCTTGACGTCTGCCAACAATCTCGCTTGCGTTAGTTTCGCATGAGCCCGTAGTGGCTTTCCTGACTCACTGTTTCAATGGAATGGCCAAGCATCCGTTCCGAAGATCTTTCATCCTTTTTTGTACTTGAAATGCAACGGAAATTTATCAATTGACAAGGAATAAGTGTATAATTTGCTAACTAATGTGAATAACTAGATGCGGATTTTGTTCGAGTTGAAATCCATCCACATTCTTCCACAGTTTCTTCACCATTTTCTTCACAGATTTCTGCTCTCTATCTCATTGATAACAGTTGAGTATTGAGGTTTTTGACACAATTTGCAAGCCTAACAAAAAAAGAAAATTTTTATAAACAAATTTATTGGTTACCATGCAATTCCTGATTGAAAAAAATGCGATTATTGATCCTTTGACCCGAGTTTCATCGGTCATAGATTCCGGTCCAACAATTCCGATCCTGTCGCAGGTTTTGATTGAATCAAATAGTGAGGGTATTCGCCTGTGGGGTTCCAACATTGATATGGAAGCCAGCGAGAGAATTGTCGATGTCGATGTTGCTGCGGAAGGCAAGTTTGTCTGCTCTGCGCAGTTGTTGCTGGAGTATTGTCGACGTCAGCGAAATGGCAGTCGACTGAGCTTTTTTCGAAGCAACAGGGATTTAGTGGTCGAGAATATTGATACGTCTGTAGCGGGTACTCCGTCCGAAGCTAATGGGGATGCATCAGAGGATTTTAAGAATGCATTTACCGAAACATTACTGGATCCGGACGATTTTCCATACCTCAGTGTTGGTGAAGATGAGTGGGCACTGCAGTTTGATATAGATCGGTTTGCGTTGCGCAGCATTCTCAAGCGGACGGAGCATGCAATGGGTCTCAATGAACCACGTATGTATTTGAATTCCACCTTGTTGGAGGTTTCGAATACTTCAGTACGTGCGGTCACAACTGACAGTCATCGCCTGGCAATCAGCGAAACGAACCTGGATAAAGAAATTGGTGATGCCTTTTTTCGACATCGTGCTGTGCTACCGCGGAAAACTGCGCTTGAACTCAGTAAAGTTCTTGGAACCTTGACTTCAAGAGTCACGGTAAAAATCAAGAACACTCACATTCAGGTATCAACACCTTACTACTCGTTTACTTCAAAGCTGCTGGAAGGCGCATTTCCGGATTGGCGTGCGGCGGTACCGGGAGATCTGGAACTGGCATTTCGTGCAAACCGTGAAGAACTTGCCAATGGCTTGAGGACGGTCGGTATTCTCGGCATGTCGCAACGGGATCCAAGTAAAGGGCGAATTGCGGCTAAAGTAGATGTGAGCAGCGGTCGACTGGATATTCGAGCCGACATTGTTCAGAAGAAAGTTGAACACACAATGAGTGTTGAAGAGAACGTGGAAAAACACGTGTTCCAGATCAACTACCGATACCTGTTAGATGCGCTCGACGCAATGCCCGATTGCGAGAACGTCGATGTGTATTTGCGGGATACTCAGTCCGCTTGCCATGTCAAATTTCCTGAAGATGAATCAACCAGTTTTCTGGTTATGCTGCTGAAAGACAGTTAGTGCTCGCAACAGCAACAAAATAATCCAGCAACTTTCGTTCGCACTAGATGCGTTCGCCAGTCAATCCAACGCACCCAACATAGCATTCATTGGATAAGATGACAGAAAACAAGACCAACGGAAGTTCTTACGGAGCCGAAAACATAAAGGTTTTACGCGGCCTGGACCCAGTCCGTAAACGTCCTGGTATGTACATTGGTGACACCGATGATGGAACCGGTTTGCATCATATGGTGACCGAAGTCGTTGACAACTCGATTGATGAGGTTCTGCAGAGATTTTGCGATCGGATTATTGTCATTATTCATGCTGACGGGGCGGTTTCCGTTGAAGATAACGGTCGAGGCATTCCGACAGATATCGTCAAAGAAGGTGGGCCAAATGGCGAAGATATGCCCGGTGCGACCGTTGTGATGACGGTTCTGCATGCCGGTGGAAAATTTGACGACGAGTCGTACAGTGCTGCAGGAGGCCTGCATGGTGTTGGCGTTTCTGTGGTGAATGCACTTTCGGAAAAGCTGCACATGACGATCCACCGGGAAGGCAAAGTTCACTATCAGGAGTTCGCCGATGGTGAACCCGTCGAACCAATTCAGGTAACGGGTCAATCAGACAAGACTGGAACCACGATCCTATTCAAACCGTCAGATGAGTATTTCAGTGACACTGAATTTCATTTTGAAATCATTCATCAGCGGTTGCGGGAGTTGGCCTATCTGAATTCTGGCATTCATATTGAACTCTACGATGAGCGTGACGGGCGTCGAGAGGTGATGAAGAACGATGGTGGCATCGTACAGTATGTAGCCGACCTGAATCACTCGCGCGACCCGATCAACCAGGACGTGATTTCGCTGTCTGGTGAACGTGACGGTGTGGTTGTTAACGCAGCTCTGCAGTGGTGCAATAACTATTACCAGGATAACTCCCGAAGCTATACGAATAACATCTATCAACGCGATGGTGGCACCCATACGACAGGTTTTCGCAAGGGTTTAACCACAACAATCACCGCGTATATGGACGACTTGGGTATCGGCAAGAAAATTTCTGTGAATGGAGACGATATTCGCGAGGGTTTGACTTCGATTCTATCGGTTAGGGTGAACGAACCCAAATTCTCCTCTCAAACAAAGGACAAACTGGTATCTTCATCTGTCGAAGGCGCAGTGCGGCAAGTGGTTTCCCAAGGGCTGACTGAATTTCTGGTAGAAAACCCCAGAATTGCTCGCATGATTTGTGACAAAGTCGTTCACGCAGCCGCAGTTCGCGAGCGCGCCCAACAGGCGCGAAAGGCCGCACGAAAAAATGGCTTTGAGTCAACCACCCTACCTGGCAAACTGGCAGATTGTCAGGAGCAGGATCCGGCACTCAGTGAACTATTCCTGGTTGAGGGCGAATCCGCTGGTGGTTCGGCCAAGCAGGCTCGAGATCGAAAATATCAAGCGATTCTGCCCCTTAAAGGCAAAATTCTTAATGTGCAGAAAGCTTCGATTGACAAGATTGTGGCGTCTGAAGAGATTCAAACACTGATTGCTGCACTGGGAACCGGTGTTGACAATGAATTTGAGATCGAAAATCTGCGCTATCACCGCATCATCATCATGACTGATGCGGATATCGACGGCTCTCATATTCGCACCTTGCTGTTGACTTTTTTCTTCAACAAAATGCGTCGCCTGATTGAAGACGGGCACCTGTATATTGCGCAGCCGCCACTATACAAAGCGAAGTACAAAAAATCGGAAAAGTACCTGAGCGATGATGGTGAACTGGATGAATATGTTTTGGAGAATGCACTATTGGATGCAAGAGTCGAACTGATGAATGGTTCAGACAGTGCTGCGATCGTGCTTGAGAAAGAGGCGCTTGAAAAACTTTGTCAGACTCGAATTGATGCTCGGTTGGCAACCGAAAAACTATCAAATCGCAACATTGACCCCCGGGTGCTTTCTGTCCTGAGCAAGCTACAGCCACTTGACCCGGAAAAATTCGGTGATCTGGCTTATCTTGAATCATTCGCGGAAAAGATCTCAGAAGCATTGGAAGACGAAATCGGTGATTATTCTGTCGAGGTCATTCCTGCAGAAGGAGAAGGGTCTGAAGCTGGCTACCACATCAAGTTTGTTAGAGAACACATGGGAAGCAGTAAAGAGTCATTAATAGACAGGCTGATTGTGAACTCATCGAGCTATAAGTTAATGACTGCCCTAGCTAATGAAATGCACAAACACGATGTGTCGGCAGTTATTGCTCAGCGCGGTACAAAATCCGCTAAACATGTTGATCTGACCGAGGCAGTCGATTGGCTGATGCAGGACGCCCGTAAGGGAATGACCATTCAGCGCTATAAGGGCCTTGGTGAAATGAACGCAGATCAGCTGCGCGATACCACCATGGACATGAGTGAGCGCTTGCTGCGAAAGGTCAAAATCGAAGACATAGATGGCACCGATAAGACTTTTGAAATTTTAATGGGTGACAAAGTGCCGCCTCGGCGTGAGTTTATTGAAACCAGGGCCCTCTCGGCAAAAAATATCGATATCTAGATTCGAGACTCAAGTTCCTGCTGCTAGTGTAGCGTTTGCTTCGCAGACAATACAAATAGTGGGATTGTGGCATCAAACTGTGCGCCGTCATCGGCAATCATCTGGTAGCTTCCTTCCATCGTACCGACCGGTGTCTCAAGCACCGTACCGCTGGTGTACTGGTAAGACTCTCCAGGCATGAGGTGCGGCTGTTCACCAACGACGCCATCACCGCGCACCTCCTGTACCCGTTCATCACTGTCCTTAACGATCCAGTGACGTCGAAGGAGTTGGGCGCCAACCTTACCATAGTTGGTAATGGTGATGGTATAGGCAAATACAAAGCGATCTTCGTTTGGACTTGAACGGTGATCAAGATAGTGCGTTTCAACACTCACGTGAATATCGTAGTCATCGGCCATTGCTGTAGTTCTCTAATGGTTTAGTTCGTTCGCTTCTAATTGTCCTGTGAATTTTAGTGCGATGCCTGAATTCTCATGTTTCGATAGCAATTCTGATGATAGTCGGCATCACCAAACAAGAGACCAAGTGTGAAAACTCGTTTAAGGTAGTGTCCAACGGGCATTTCATCCATCATTCCCATTGCGCCATGCAACTGCACCGCTTCTTCAGCATTGAGCAGTGCCGCGCGCGCAATTTCGCACTTGGCCGCTGAGATAATCATATCCTGTTCAGTTTCGTTTGCGGACTCGATCGCACGAGCCGCTTCACGGCGCATTGATTCAGCTAATTGACAGCGCATGAACATATCGACCATGCGGTGCTGAAGTGCCTGAAAGGAACTGAGATATTTTCCGAATTGCTGACGCGTTTTTAGATATTCCAGGGTCATTTCAAAAGTCGCTTCCATTGCACCCACCAGTTCAGCACATATGGATGCGTTCGCATATCGTATGGCACGTTTGACTATTGGCAATGTTTCCTGACCGTGAAGCAGAATCTGATTTCTGTTAACTTCAACGTCTCTGAATTGCACATCGGACATTCTCCCGCCGTCGTGTGTGCGATGATGAGTCATTGCGATGCCCAACTGCTCGACTGACACCAAACAGAGAGAAAAACTAGCATTTTTATGTTCAGCTTCATGACGCGCCAAAACCAATAGATCCGACGCAACGTTGCCGTATAGAGCTGCGGTTTTTGTACCATTCATAACGATTCGACCATCTTTTTCACTCGCTGTTGTCGCAATGTTATCAAGATCATAGCGGACTTGAGCTTCATAAAGCGCCGGAGATACGATGGCTCCACCTGCACCGATCCCATCGAGAATCTCAGAGCGTAGTGGTTCAAATTCAGATTCCTCAATGATCTTCGTCGAGACAACCGCGCTTCCAAGAAATGGGTTGACGAATAACGATCGACCAAATTCTTTCGCGAGTGCTGAAACCAAAGCCATGTCTCCGCCCAATCCGCCAAAGTCTGCCGACATCGGCAACAGCATCCAACCGAGCTCAGCCATCTCTTCCCACTGTCGGGTTGAGTACCCTGGTTCTTCGTGGATGATTTTTCGGCGTGCTTCGAAGCTGTAGTGATGGTCGAGAAACCGTCTGGCGGAGTCCTCAATTAGCGATTGCTGTTCGTAGAGGGATGTGTCTGTCATTACGACAGCCCAAGTTCCGCTTTGGCAATTATGTTGCGCTGAATTTCGTTTGAACCCGAATAAATGGGAGTTTTTCGATAGTTGAAGTAATTCCTGGTGGCATCTCCAACCTGGTAGGGGTTGTCAGCTTGAAGTTCGGTGTAGTCCCGAGCGATGTCAACTGCTGCGAAGTGGGCACTGGCTTCTGCAGTCAGGCGAAAGACATCCGACTGAATTTCAGTGCCGCGAATCTTTAGCAGTGAAGCACCGGTATCCACCGATTCTGCCCGCTGATCGCCAAGCAGCAAGCGCCTTTCCGTCATTTCCAGTGCATGCAGGGAACGTTCAATTCTGCAGTAGCGCTCGGCAAAATCTACGTTATCGATCAACCGCATACCGCCTGCAGCAGGTGCGAACGCCAACTGTGTAAGTCGCTTCATGCTGGCTTTGGTTCGAGAGACCTCTGCAGTACCGAAGCGTTCCAGGCTCAATAGATACTTGCCAATTTCCCAACCTTGTCCAGGCACGCCAACAACGTTTTCTTTGGGAACTCGCACCTGATCGAAGAACACTTGGTTTACCTCGTGGGTATCTTCAAATATTTTGAGCGGTCGAATCGTTACCCCGGGTGAAGAAAGATCAATCATCAGGAAAGAAATGCCCTGTTGTTTGCGTTCACCGCCGCCAGAGCGAAATAGTCCGAAAATCCAATCAGCGAGATGCGCATCACTGGTCCAAATTTTTGAGCCATTGATGACATACTCGTCGCCATCTTCTGTCATTCGGCACTGCAATGAGGCGAGATCTGATCCGGAATCAGGTTCTGAAAAACCCTGACACCAAAAAATTTTCCCTTCAAGAATGTCCGGTAAAACGCGTTGTTTCTGTTCCTCGGTGCCATACTTGAAGAGCGTTGGCCCTAGCATGCCGACACCATAGATCATCAAACGCGGTGCATCGTTCAAAGACAGTTCCTGTTCAAATATATATTGCTGCTCATCGCTCCAACCTGGACCACCGTAATGCTCTGGCCACGAAGGACAGCACCAACCGCCCTGGCTGTGCAAAATTCGATGCCAGCGTACTTGAGCCTCTCGCGGAAGATCCATACGTTCGCAGGCAACCATTTGCCGAATATCATCGGGCAGGTTTTCATGAATGAACTGCCGAACCGTCAGTCGAAATGCTTCAAGTTCCGGGCTGAACTGAGGGGTGTTTAACATACAAACATTCTGAACTTTTGTACTCGGAAAACTCTGTTGGGTTCATTCAATTTTATATCAGCGATGGGGTTGGTTTATGCACCCTAGAGTTTCGTAATCAGACGGTGAATCCGTTCGCACGCTAACTGAAGGTTTCGGTCCGACTCACCAATATTCATTCTAAGTATGCCTTCCCCACTTGGTCCAAATGCCGTACAAGGTAATAGCGCGACATCGTATTCATTGAGTAGCCGCCAGGCAAAATCGTTGCCATCAATTCCCAGGTCTCTAATGTCGAATGTAACAAACATACCGACTTCTGATCCGCGTATGACCACCCCTGATATTTCACTTAGTTTGGATATGACCCAGTTGCGTTTGCGGTTGATTTCATTTCGTATTGTCCCTTCAATATCCTCAGAGCTCGCGAGCGCTGTACTTGCGGCGTCCTGAGTAAATGGGGGCAGACCATAACTCATGCAGAGCGACAGATTAAACAGTTTTTTTATCAGTGGTTCACTGGCGATAACCCAGCCCACGCGCCAGCCGGTCATGCGGTGAGATTTTGAGACGCTGGAGATGGTTACGCAATGTTCGAATGCGCCAGGCAGAGACGCGGGTGAACGAAAGGTGCCGGGTTCGGGGAAAAAAGCGTAAACTTCATCGGAAATCAGCCAGATGCCCCTGTCCTTACATAGATTGACGAGATCGATAATGAGCCTTTCTGGATAAACCATGCCTGATGGGTTTTGTGGCGAATTAATTAGAACTGCACGGGTTTTATTCGTAATTCGGCTAGAAATATCATCAATTGATGGTAAAAAGTCGTTTTCCGGACGTGTTGGTACTGCTGATATTGCAGCTCCGCCAACTGAAAGTGTGGCTGGATAAGTTGCGTAATAGGGTTCGATCAGAATCGCTTCATCACCTTTTTCCAGGAGGCACAGTGATGTCGCAAATAAAGCATTCTGAGCGCCTGACATGATGGAAACATTGGATGCTGAGACAGTTTTGCCCCAAAGTTTTGTATAGCGCGTCGCTACTGATTCACGCAGGTGCAGTTCACCACCGATTTCGCTATAGTGATGCCGTCCATTGTTCAGGCTGTCAACCGCGGCTTCAAGCACAGCCGCTGGTGTGGATTCAAGCATTTCCTGTCCGATTGAGAGAATAATCACGTTTTCGCCATTCAATTGGCGTTTTGCTGCTGCGTAGTGAATTTCCCAGGCATCTGAGCCAGGTCCGTCAACGCGTTCAGCGAGGCTGGCAAACTTCATATTTCGGTTCCATCCATCAAAAAATTTGACTCTAACTTAAATATAAAAAAGGAATTATGTACTTTCGTTGACTAGCATGGTGGCGATTAAAAAATGAAATGTCATTCTTTTAATGGACTTTGTTGCGAATCAGATCTGGCAGCAGGTCGTACAAAAGATTGTGTTCATTTTCAGCCAATATCATCAGGCTGACTGACCTCTGATGAATTACCTGGTTGATCTTTGTCCACTGAAGTACATAATTTCCCTACACTGAATTGTCCTGTGTAATTAAATACGCCTTCTATGACATTTGAAAAAATTAGCCGACCTGTTGCAGGCATTAGAGACCTGCGTCGCGACATCGGTGGCACCTATCTGGGCACCGCCACTGTCGCATTTCTTTTTTCTTCGACAGGACCCACCGCCATCATTATTTCGGTGGGCCTGGGTGGAGGTCTGACGCAAGCCGAAATCGGTTCTTGGCTCTTTGCCGGCTGCGTTTTCAGCGGCCTGATCACAATCGGATTTTCACTTGCCTATCGGCAGCCAATCAGCTTTGCCTGGACTATTCCCGGAACCGTGCTGCTCGCATCAGCATTTGATCACTCGAGTTTTGCTGAGATTATTGGTGCTTATTGGGCAACCGCGTTGCTGTTGATTGTGATCGGCGTGTCTGGAGGGGTCGGAAAAGCCATGCGCTATGTACCGATGCCGGTTGTGCTGGCCATGGTGGCCGGCATATTTCTGCAGTTTGGTCTCGACTTGGTATTGGCATTTGAAAGTGAACTATGGCTTTCTACCGTGATGGTCCTGGCATATGTTGGAACAATACTGGTTCCAGGCTTGAGCGCTCGCGTGCCACCAGTGGTAATGACTCTGGTTGCCGGTATAGTCGTCGTTCTAATGACGGGCAATTTCACAACCGATCAGGAGATGGTTCAGTGGGTTGCATTACCTGCTTTACAGATGCCACAGTTCAGTCAACAGTCGCTATTCGAGTTGGTTGTGCCGTTGGTGGTGACAGTGCTGGTTGCACAGAATGCTCAAGGCATTGCGGTACTGATTAGTGGCGGTCACAAACCGCCAGTCAACAATATGACCCTGGCCTGTGGCTTGGGTTCTGGGTTGTGTGCGTTGTTCGGTGCGGTTTCGATGTGTGTCACAGGACCATCCAACGCAGTGCTGGTAAGCAGCGGTAAACAGAACCGTCAATACACAGCTGGCGTGATGTTTGGGGTGATGAATATTCTGTTCGGCATTATGGCGTTTGCCGCAACCTGGTTAATTCTTAAGTTGCCGCCAGAGTTTATAGCCGTATTGGCCGGTCTGGCTCTATTACCTGTTTTGCTGCGAGCTTTTGTCGTTGCATTTTCAAGCAAGTTTCAGATGAGTGCACTGATTACATTGCTGGTTACGGTGTCTGATATTTCGATATGGAATATCGGTGCGCCATTTTGGGGACTGGTAATTGGCATGGGTGTTGCCGTCCTGATTGATCGAGAAGACTGGCGCGAGCACATGGCACAAGATCGCTAGAAGAGGTTTAACTTACCATAAAACATGATATACAGATCGGTTTATCGTAGCCGGATTATGGAGTAAGGAACGGACTGGTGGCTATGGGTGGACTCGAACCACCGACTTCGGCATTATGAGTGCCGCGCTCTAACCGACTGAGCTACATAGCCACTTGTGGCGACCACGAAAGGTCTGCATTTTCCATCAATGAAACGGATCATTAGATTTACTGGCAGACTCGAAAAAATAGATTTTATCAATTGACATTGAAATCGACCGCAGAAATTTCGATTTCGAGTCAATGAAGTCAGTGGCTTCAGTATGAAATGGTACCGATTGGCACACACATCGCGTTAGCTGGGCTTAACAGCATAAAATAAAACGACACAATTCTTCTTCTACTGGCTTAAACAAAGATAAGACCTGTGAAAATTTGCACTTGGAACGTCAATTCCCTAAAAGTACGTCTTGAGCACCTGAAGAGCTGGTCTCGGCAAACCGACCCAGACGTCATCTGTCTTCAGGAAACCAAGACGATGGATGATGCGTTTCCGATCGATCCGATCATTGAAGCGGGATACAACGTGAGTTTTTTCGGCCAGAAAACCTATAACGGAGTGGCAATTCTCACCAAAGGAGAGATGAAAGATATTGTCCGCGGAATTCCAGAATATGATGATCAACAGCGTCGTGTTATTGCTGCATCAGTGAATGGGGTTCGAGTCATCAATCTCTACGTGCCGAACGGCCAGTCAGTCGGTTCTGAAAAGTATCAATACAAGTTGGAGTGGTTTGCGCATCTCAAAAAATTCGTCCAACACGAAATCGAGCAGCACAGCAAGGTGGTCATTGTTGGAGATTTCAATATTGCACCAGAGGACATTGATGTTCACGACCCGGAAGCCTGGGAAGGAAAGATACTCTGCAGTGAGCCGGAGCGACAGCAGTACAGAGATCTGGTCGCAATGGGACTGATCGATGCGTTTCGTCTGTTTGAACAGCCGGAGCGGAGTTTCTCCTGGTGGGACTATCGGGCAGCCGGTTTTCGCCGAGATTTGGGGCTACGAATCGACCTGATTTTGATCAGTGAAGCGCTGCGTGACAGTTGTAGCCGCTGTGTCATCGACAAAGAGCCGCGTAAGTGGGAACGGCCTTCCGATCATACGCCCGTATGGGCAGAATTCAATCTGTAAATCTGCAAACGCCTAAGGGCAGCTAGTCGTTACGTCCCTCAGTGACACGGTCCAGAGCAGCCAGGTCTTTGAATGTGCTGCAGGCCTTAAGGCCATTCGATTCAAAAAGATGGCGTACTGCATTGCCCTGGTCGCAGCCATGTTCGATAATCAACCAGCCCCTTGGTTTGAGATGTTTCCGAATACCGGTCACAATTCTCCGAATCGATTCCAGACCATCAGTTCCGCCAATTAGTGCCACAGGTGGTTCGAAGCGCATAAATTTGTCTGCAAGGCATTGATCATCACTGGCAATGTATGGTGGATTGGAAACAATAATGTCGAATCTGTGGTTCGGTAGTGCCTCTGTCCAACTGCCGCAAGAAAAACTGACGTTGTCGAGTTCTAATGCTTTGCAATTCTGTTTCGCTATTTCAAGTGCATCGGCTGAGATGTCAGTTGCGACCAAATGTGCCGCAGAAACTTCGGATGCAATCGCAAGTGCAATGCATCCCGACCCCGTGCCGAGGTCAGCCAATTCAGGATTCTCTATGGACTGGCAGTGAAATAATGCACGCTCAACAACGAGTTCAGTCTCTGGCCGAGGGACCAAGGTTGCGGGGCTAACCTGAAAGTCAATGGTCCAGAATGCTTTGGACTGCGTAATGTACGCAATCGGTTCGCCCGCCAGTCTGCGTTGCAGTAGGTGTTCAAAATTTGCAGCCTGGCATGGTCCAAGTTCTGTTGTGTCAAGCACTTCCAGCAAATTGCGATTGACTGAAAGTGCGGCGGACAGTAGCAGGTCCGCTTCCAGTGCCGCGGTGTCTGTTTCTTCGCTGAGCAACGCCCTGGCCGCCTGCCGAGCATGGCCGATCGTCTTTGCCTTAGACAGGTATCTCACTGAAATGCATTCACATCGGCCATCAGACTGGCCTGATATTCAGTTGTCAACTGATCAATGATAGGCTGAATGTCGCCGGCCATAAGTCCATCGAGTCGATTGATCGTTAATTTGATTCGGTGGTCGGTTACCCGGTTTTCCGGAAAGTTGTAGGTACGAATTCGCTCTGAGCGGTCGCCGCTACCGACCAGACGTCTACGCTCTTCAGATTCCTGTTCCTGCTGTTTTTGAATTTCAGCCTGAAGCAGGCGCGCACGCAGCATTGCCATTGCCCTTGCCCGGTTCTGATGCTGTGAGCGCTCATCTTGACACTCAACCACAACTCCCGTCGGCATGTGAGTGATACGAACAGCAGAGTCCGTACGATTGACGTGTTGACCGCCAGCGCCAGACGCGCGGTAGGTGTCAACCCTTAAATCCTGTGGGTCGATGGCGATGTCATCGATTTTGTCAGCTTCAGGCAAAACCGCAACCGTGCACGCAGAGGTGTGAATGCGTCCCTTGGCTTCAGTTTTGGGAACCCGTTGAACACGGTGTGTGCCAGACTCGAACTTTAACTTTGAATAGGCACCTTTACCGACCACCCGCATAATGACCACCTTGAATCCCCCATGTTCACCTTCATGTTGGGTGACAGTTTCGCTGGTCCAGCCTTGATTCTTGACATAAATCTGGTACATACGAAACAAGTCACCTGCAAAAATTGCAGCTTCATCACCGCCTGTACCAGCGCGGATTTCAAGAAATAGGTTACGTTTGTCGTTTGGGTCGCGTGGAAGCAGAAGGCTCTGAATCTTGTTGAGTGTCGCTTCAAGCTGTTCTTGAATTTCGACAACTTCTTCAGCAGCGACGGTTTGAATTTGGGGATCTGGGTCGTTCAGAAGTGATTCCACTTCTTCGAGTTCCATTTCCAGAGCCCGGAATTTTCCATACGATTCTACAACCTCTGAAATTTCAGACTGTTCAATCGACAACTCGCGCAACCTGTCAGGACGCTGAACAATTTCAGGGTCTGACAGTTGTTCATTGAGCGTCTCATGTCGTTTACTGAGAACCTCAAGTTTTTCTCTTAACGTGTCTTTCATTAGAAGATTGATCGCAAGGCCGCAGACTATGTTTTTCAGTGGCCTTGAGTGGGCGGCAAATCGTTGGTGGGGTGTTTTGAAACTGATGAGACCGACAGCACTATCATTATAATGTAATTGAATGAATCGACGGCAAGGACGGCAAAGGGCAAAGACCAGTTTGGTCAGACAAACTGAATGGGATTCCTTGTCGTGTATTGCAACTTTTGACAATTCACTCTAGCGGGCTTGCTTCGGTGCAACTTGGTGCAGGTTACCGTGCCAGGACAACTTCTCTCGCTGCTGCTTTTTGATGACTTTTCCAACTTTGAACACTATGTGTAGACCGGTTTTGCACCTTACTCTGGCAACACTTATTCTGAGTGCGCTTATTTTGAGTGGCTGTTCTGCAACTCAGCCCACGGCAGATGGTACAGATGCTCAAGGAACTGCTGAAACCGAAGACTCGCGTCTCGCTCCACAGGTCGATCTTTCCGCTGAGATTTTGCACCAGTTTCTGATCTCAGAGCTCGCCTACTATCGAAATGACGTTTTGACTTCGATTGATATTCTTGAGAAGCTGGCGTTTGAAACGAACGATCCTCGTATTGCCGAAATCGCATCACTCCGTGCAATCGGCAATCAGCAGTATGATGTTGCCTCCAATACCACATACCTGTGGGTCATGCTGAGTCCGGATTCTGCAGAGGCATGGTTTTCCAATGCCGTATCGATGATTGCGACACAGCGATATGACGAGGCAGTCGAAGGATTTCAGAAATATTTGCAATTGTCAACTGATCCTGATCAGATCAAATTTCAGAGAGTCAGCCGTTCGCTAAGCAGCAGCGTGGACCCGAATATGGCGTTTGATCTGTTTGGCAGAATCATTTCTGAATTTTCTGAGAGCATATTCGGTCGCCTGTACTCGATTGAACTTGCAGTATCTGCTGAAAAAGATGAAGAATTGATCGATCAGCTGGTTACCGAGGGGCTAGCGATGTCACCCAAGTCCGATGACATGGCATCGGCCAAGTTCATCGTTGAAATCCGACGTGGCGCTGTATCTGAGGCAGTGGATTTTGCAAAGAAATTTCTGTCCCGCAATCCCGACTCCCGTAATCTTCGACATCATTACGCCCGTCATCTGGCTGGTGAGGGACTTTACCGCGAAGCGATCAAACAGTATGAGATGCTCACGGATGCTGAATCGTTATATATGCAAGGAACCTTGCACGAACAGGCGAACTTTCCCGAATTATCGCGAGACAAATTTCTGGCGTTTCACAAACTAGAACCCGAAAATCAACGGGTTCTCATTAATCTCGCAGAACTGGCTCTTGAGAGGAAAGATTATCAAGAGGCGGGGGCGTGGATCAGTCGAATCACAAATCGCAATCTTGGATTCAGCAGGAATTTACTTACCGCAAAATACATCGCAGGGACACGCAGCATTGATGAGGCGGTTGCATTGCTGGAAGAACATCCGACTGAAAGTCAACAGGAACGGGTTCGAATAATTTTGGTCGTTGAAGATTTGTATCGAAAAGACGGCCGGTTTGAGGATGCGTTTTCCGTGCTTGAAGCCGGACTGGAGGAATTTCCTGGCAATACCACTTTACTGCTGGCAAAAAGCTATACTGCCGCTGAATTGAACCTGATTGATCAGGTGGAAATGACGGTCAATGCCATTCTTGCGCAGCAACCTGACAATGCGTTGGCACTCAATGCATTGGGATATACGCTGATTGATCAAACGGACCGGTTGAAAGAGGGAACGGATTACATCACGAAGGCATTGGAAATTAAACCGAATGACCCCTTTATTTTGGACAGCATGGGCTGGGCGCATTTCAAAATGGGCAACTTCGAGGACGCAATTGAGTTTTTGAGTGTCGCACTCTCTCGCCGGGACGATCCAGTCATGGCAGCACATTTGGGCGAGGTGTATTGGACAATTGGACGCACCCAGAAAGCTAGACAGCTTTGGGATGATGCGCTCAAGAAATCGCCCGACAATGAAATCCTTATCGAGACAATTGAACGATTGACCAGCCAATGATTGCGCGGCTGGCATTGGTCGCTGTTTTAGTGATGACGGGTTGCTCAACGCAGACTGTCAATTATTCATTCGATCCAGCGATTCTTGACTCACATCTAAGCACTCTGGATTTACTTGACAGCTGGAATATTCGAGGGCGTCTTAGTGTACGCACAGACAAAGGTGGGCACATTGGTCGAATAGCGTGGGCGCGTAGCGGTACAAATCACCAGATTGACATCTACGGCAGTCTGGGTTCCGGTCATATTCGGATTCTTACCGATCCTCGCGAGGCTGTGCTGACTGACTCGGATGGCTGGACGTCGGTCGGTGCGAACGCTCAACATGTTCTCGATGTTTACCTCGGTTGGCGATTTCCAGTGACTGAGATGGAGAGTTGGATTCTCGGTAAAGCCTATCCCTATTCATCAGCTGAAAAGAAGTGGGATACACTCGGACACGTCGTCGAAATTGAGCAGGAGGGATGGCAGGTCGTGTTTTCACAATACGACACATTTGACGGCTATGATCTTCCGACTCGTTATCGTTTTTTTGCAAGTGATGGTCTGCAGCAGGAGATGGCGGAACAACGGCCTCAGGCGGAGGTGCCGAACGAAATCAGGCTGGTGATCAGTTCTTGGTCACTCAACTGATCACACTGAGAGTTTCAGAATGTTGAAGCGACTGGCACCTGCCAAGATTAATTTGTTTCTGCATGTTACGGGCCGATTTGATGATGGATATCATGAATTGCAGACCGCTTATCATCTGATTGACTGGTGTGATGAAATCGAATTTGAACTCACCAGTGACGGAAGCATCGCCCAAGGTAGGGCGATTGAAGGCGTTGAGGAAGCGAACGATATTACTGTCCTTGCCGCTCGCAAGCTAAGATCCTGTTTCCCGGGTTCTCAAGGTGTGATTATCCGTTGCAAGAAGCACATACCGATCGGTGCGGGTCTTGGAGGCGGTAGTTCCGATGCCGCGACGACGTTGCTTGCGCTGAACGAACTATGGGAATTAGGGGCCGAACTCAGCCTATTAGCTGAAATTGGCTTAGAGATCGGAGCCGATGTACCTGTATTTGTTTTCGGAAAAAACGCATGGGCTGAAGGCAAAGGCGAGATACTGTCCAGCGTTTCGGTCAACGAACAGCTCTACCTTGTTGTCTACCCTGGCTTCTCAGTATCCACTGCACGAATTTTTGAAGCGTTCCACGGTACTCCGTTTACCGAGAAAATTGCCAATGAACCGTTGATCACGGGTGATGTGGTGAATGATCTTGAGGCAATCACATGCACTCTCTATCCTGAGGTGCGTAAGTTGATTGATTTTCTGAAGAAATGGGGGTTGACTCGAATGACGGGTTCCGGCAGTGCCGCATTTATACCGATTCAGAGTCGCGAGTTTGGTGAATCGATAATATCAGAACTGCCCGCAGCCTGGATAGGGCGCGTGTGTTTAGGACAGTCGAGTTGAACGCTTCAACTAAATTGTTTCAGACGGCTGGTGATGAATTTGCCGGACCATTTGCCCAGAGTCGTTTAGTGATAACAAAATAAGGCAAAATCAGAAACAGGGCTGAAATCAGCTTTACTGCATAGTCACCAATCGACCAGCTTACCCAGGGCAGGCCGGTACCAGCAAACGCGATGCTGTAGAAAATGACTGTGTCAACAGTTGAGGCGATGCTGGATGAAATAAGCGGAGCGTGCCACCAGTTTTTGTGGCGCAGTCGATCGAAGATGCCGATATTCGTGAGTTGACCAACGATAAATGCACTACCTGATGCTGCCGCGATACGCGGTGTGGCCAGCCAGAAAGACAGCACAACGGCTACAGCAAAACCAACGTAAGCGACCTTCCGCGCTCGTTCTGCACCGAGCCTCCTATTGATCAGGTCGATAATGAAGAAGGTGATAGGAAAGCTGAAATGCCCCCAAGTTAACCAGTTGTTAATGGGATAGCCGACCAGAATATTCGAGGCTGTAATGACTACCGCCATCGCGACAATCCCTGGCATAAGTGAACGAACTACACCGGCCTGACTCAAGATCGCTTTCCCTCACTCCTCAAGTTATTCGACAGCAGGCATTTCATCAACGAGAAACTGCGGATCCAAACGGGCAGAGAATAGGTTGATACGCCAGTCTAGGTGTGGTCCGGTGCTGCGTCCAGATGAGCCAACCGTACCAATCACTTGATTTTTCTTGACGTAATCACCAACTTCAACCCGGATTTCGTCCAGGTGAAGGAATGCTGATGAAAGACCGTGTCCATGATCGATGATCATGGTAGCGCCGGAAAAGAACATGTCCGGGTGTGCAACAGTTACAACACCACTTGCCGGTGCGCGAACGGGGGTTCCGGTTGGTGCATGAATGTCGATGCCGTAATGAGGTCTGCGCGGTTCACCATTCAGAATCCGCTGGCTACCATAGACTCCTGTGATGATGCCGTGAACAGGCCAGACAAATTCGTCAAGAAAATCGAGCCTGGGGTCATCAATTTTGCGTGCCTTTCTGATTAATGCGGAATCCTTTGCGATACGTTCATAGTCTTCTTCTGACGGTGTTACTTTGCTTGGTGGAATTCCATCTATACGCTGGATTTGATAACTTCGGGGGCTTATTTCTATGGTGCTGGTATAGGCTGACCCGTCTGGATGTTCAATAACCAACTGCCAGTTTAGCTTTGCGTCGCGTCCAAATCCAATCAAAAAATTTCCAGAATCTGAAACCCGAACATTTTGCTCGTCGATCAATACCGTCGAACCGGGTTCGGTGTTGCCAAACAGCAATCCACCCTGGGTGAAGTTACCCTTAAGTTGTGCACCACGGTTGATGCTTGAACCCGAATCAGCCCATAGTGGCGTGCTGACAAATAGGTACAGCAGACCGACTGCAATTACATGTACAAGGCTTTTCCTCATGATGCAAGCATCAGGGTTTTGAGGTCTTCCGGATTGCTCGAAATTCGCCGATAGCGTTCGGGAAGATCAATAATTTCCTGTAGCTGTTTAGGCATGGGTACTTCAATATTGAGCGTTCGCTCAATTGTTTCAGGAAACTTAGCCGGATGAGCTGTCGCGACAACCACAACCGGTGGTTCCAAACCACTCTCGGCCTGATTGACCGCATTCAACGCCACAGCAGAATGTGGATCGATAATTTCACCGGTTTCTGAGTAGTGTCGAGCGATGGTCTCGCAAGTCTGTTCATCATTGACCCGGTAGGCGCTGAAATGTTCGCGAGATTGCATCAGCTTGTCCTTTTCAATTTTGAAATAGCCAGTTTGTGTTAAATTCTGCATTAGGCTGTCGACACGGTTACCATCGCGATCATACAGCTCAAAAAGATATCGTTCGAAATTGCTGGAAACTTCGATATCCATGCTTGGTGTAACGGTTTGCTTAACGCCGAGCTTTGTCATCTCTCCGCTTTCAAAAAAGCGCGTTAGTATGTCATTAGCATTTGAACAGACCAGAAGTTTGCCCATTGGCAATCCCATTTTGGAAGCTGTCCAGGCAGCGAATACATTTCCGAAGTTCCCTGTTGGAACTGCAAAACTGACCTTGGTGTTTAAAGCGCCGATCTTGAGAGCTGCATAGAAGTAGTATGCAACCTGCGCCGATATTCGCCCCCAATTTATCGAGTTAACCGCACCAAGCGCGTGGTGCCGTTGAACCTCGCGATCACCGAAGATGGTTTTGACAATCGCCTGACAGTCATCAAATGTGCCATTAACGGCGTAGTTGAAGATATTTGAGTCCTGATTGGTAGTCATCTGGCGGCGCTGCATCACGGAAACACGCTGAAACGGGTGCAGCATAAAAAGGTCAATTGTGTCGCGCCCCGCTACTGCGCTGATTGCTGCTGAGCCTGTATCTCCAGAGGTGGCACCAACAACGGTCAGGTGCTCGCCGCGCTTTCGAAGACTCCAATCCATAACCCTGCCGAGAAACTGAAGTGCGTAATCTTTAAAGGAAAGTGTAGGACCATGAAAGAGCTCCACCATATAGATGCCAGATCGAATTTTTCGAATCGGTGCAATTTCAGGATGACTGAAATCGGTATACGCATCCGTGACGATCTGATTGAGCTGATCCCGTGGTACACTGTCACCAGCGAACTTTCGCATCACCTCCAGCACCACTTCACAATAGGATTTATCGATCAATGACTTAAGTTCGTTGTGATCGAATTTTGGCCACTCAACTGGGACATAGAGACCGCCATCCGGTGCAAGTCCACAGGTTGCAGCCTGTTCAAAATCAAGTTCAGGGCTCTGAGACCGCGTACTGATGTATTTCATTTAAGCTTTTTCTTTGAATCTAGGTGTCTTCAGGAAAGAAGGAAGCCAATGTAATGAGCAATAACCTCATTAGCCTGAGATTTCTGGTGCACAGCAAATTTAAATTTTACCGTATCGCAGCGTGAGTTTAGACCACCACAAAAAAGCGGTTAGGTGTGGCAATGATTCGTTGAATTTGTGTGAATTCGTACTGACTGTCCGCCAAATTAACAGATATTCAATTGGCAAGGTACGATCAAGACAGAACGAATAGTAGACACCAAACTTGCTGAAGTCCACTAATTGGATTAAAAACAATAAGATAACAACCAATAAATAGCGATCACAATGCTATATCGAGAGTGAACCGATTTAATACAAAACAGGTATATCTCTTCGAATCATATTGGCTTTCATTTGTGGTAACATGCATCGAAATACGGATTGCGTATTTCAAAATCAGTTTTGATGCGAGAATCTTCATAAACAAGAATAATTCCAATGAGGCGGAGGAATTCTAATGGATCAACTGAACTCGATAATTAACTCAATCAATGCCTTTGCATGGGGACCACCAATGCTTGGCATGCTGGGTGTAACCGGTCTGCTGTTGACGCTGGGACTGGTATTTATGCCATGGCGTAAAGTGGTATATGGCTTCAAAATACTATTTGCCAAAACCGATGAAGGCGAAGGTGAAGGTGAGGTAAAGCCGTTCAACGCACTGATGACCGCGCTTTCAGCGACGGTTGGTACCGGTAACATTGCTGGTGTCGCAACTGCAATTGCACTGGGTGGTCCGGGTGCAATATTCTACATGTGGTTGATTGCCCTTTTTGGTATGGCGACCAAATATGCAGAGGCAGTCTGTGCTGTTAAGTACAGAGAGGTTGACAAAGAGGGCAAGTACGTTGGTGGTCCAATGTACTATCTCAAGAACGGTGTAGGACAATTTGCCCCTGAACTGGGTAAATATCTGGGCTTGGCGTTTGCAATTTTTGGCGCGGTTGCAGCTTTCGGAATTGGTAATGCAGTCCAGGTGAACTCTATGGCGGCGGCGCTCGATTCCAGTTTCGGCGTTGCGACCTGGATTACCGGTATCATCGTGGCAGCACTGGTTGGCTTCGTCATTCTTGGCGGTATTCGCCGAATCGGTGATGTTGCAGGTAAATTGGTTCCTGCCATGATCGTGCTTTACGTTGGTGCATCGATCATTATCATTCTGATCAATATCGCCAAAGTGCCAGAAGCGATTGCCATGATTTTCAACTATGCATTTAATCCTGCAGCAGCGACTGGTGGATTTGCAGGTGCAGCAGTTGCGGCAGCCATCCGTTTTGGCGTGGCGCGAGGTGTGTTCTCAAATGAATCCGGACTTGGATCAGCTGCGATCGCTCATGCCGCAGCACGAACCAATAATCCGGTTAGACAAGGCATCATCGCCATGCTCGGAACATTCATTGATACGCTCGTGGTCTGCACCATGACAGCACTGGTGATTTTAACATCGGGTGCGTGGACGCTGATTGCCCCAGAAGGTGGCGGCTACACCGGAGCAGTACTAACCTCTCAGGCTTTCGATGTCAGCATTGGTGGTGGTCAGTACATCGTTACTGTTGCGCTGGTGGTGTTCGCATTCACCACCATATTGGGTTGGTCTTACTATGGCGAACGATGCTGGCAGTATCTGTTCTCAGAAAAAAGCGTGCTGATTTATCGTGCGTTCTGGGTACTGGCGGCACTTTCGTTTGCCAACGTTAAAGTCGATTTCGTGTGGAACCTGTCTGATACGTTGAATGGGCTGATGGCTGTGCCAAACCTGATTGGCTTATTGTTGTTAGCACCTATGGTATTCAAGGTAACCAGAGATTACTTTGAAGAGCAGGGTACACCGTTATCACGGGCTAAACCACCGAAAGCATAACAGCTTTTGCCTCTGAACCGAACCTGGCGGTCTGCTGTAAAGTGGACCGCCAGGTTTTTTTATGATTGGATGGGGACTTATAAAGCCAACTTGACAAAACGACAATTGTTCTAGATAACTATATGTTATAATTGACTTAATGAGTTATCGGAACATCCGCTACCGCCTCTACCCCAAGACTCACCGTAAAGCCAAACAGCTGAATGAGTGTCTGGGTGCGACCCGCTTCGTGTGGAATCATTTCCTTGCCG
>JAJEHQ010000002.1 GCA_022823625.1 Gammaproteobacteria bacterium | reverse complement strand
ACCGGGCCTATCCGCCGTGTCGTATCGCCTGTCGGTAAGACATAAAGAAAGGGGCGACAATGTCGCCCCTTTCGCTTTTCAAACGACGGTGAGATTTTATCACAGCCAAAATGAGTTTGTGTAATTAACTATATAATTCCCCAATTTAAAGTCTGCATCAGCCGTCTCCAAATCTGCACCGTGAAATTTAGCACACGCGGCGATTAGCACATCTGTAGCTGGAATTGTCACGCCTTGTGATCTCAACTGTCGGGCCATTTCATTAGCCAACAACCAAACGGTAGAATTGATCGCAAGTCGCGGAATGGTTTCCGAAAATTCCTCTAAAATTCGATATTCGCGTTTGCCGCGTGCACCATTCCAAAGTTCAAGTTCTACAATGGGACACAATCTCGCTTTTCCATTGCTCAATGTTTCACGTACGCGATCTCGCACGACTGGGTCGCCGTCTTTTCTAAGGAAGTGAATCCAACTTGACGTATCAACCAGTATCATGATTGACGGCGCTGCGCCTGAAGTTCAGTCGGTGAAATAAGGTTATCGCAGGTACCGGCATGACGTATCAGGTTTGCCATACGCATACGACGATTAAAGTCAACTATCGCCAAATTGACAGCTTCACGCTTGGTTTTTGCCCGTGTAAATTTCATTACATCTTCAAGCTCTTGATCGGGAATATCGATTGTTGTTTTCATGCGTATAAATTGATTCTAAATAGAATATTACTTTGTCAATTGCAGATTCCTTTCTTTAGAATTTTACCATTAAGCCTAATGTAATTCTCACCGGAAATATACTGTCATCAAATGCTGGAATCGTATGCACATGACTAACGTTTTCGGTTTGAACAAAGTAATGATGGGCTCCAGTTGAGCAACTCATGTCGACTGAGGAGCAAATCAAGTCGCACATGTGCTACATGGTTTACTGCTGCGAGTGTTGTCTTGGCAATCACATGCACTTGATAGAAAATCTCATGAGTCTTGAGCAAATCGCACCGAGTTGGGTAGTCCACAGTCCTACACTATCAAACATTCTTGCACGAGTCAACAGTACCTTGTACCCACATCGGGCAGTCTGCAAGGCAAGGGCATCTGCTGCTTAGTGGGGGTATTGGTTGAAAATAGGTGCTATTCTGGTTTGAAAGGTGAACATACATCGTTCACCTGATTTAGCCGCTTCTGCCCATTATTCTGAGCGCACTGGTTCTGACAAAACCGGAAAGTGCCTTTTTAGTGCTTGCAATGACAAGCGGAGTCATATAATATCAATCACTTACGAAACATATGTACAGAAGTCATGGGAAATCAAACGCTGATTTTGCCCGTTTTCTCGTCGGCTAATTTCGCCTGATTTCAGACAAATCTGAAATGTCAGTTCAAGTGATTGGGCATCGTGGGGCCCGGGGACTGTTGCCAGAATCCAGTCTACCCGGATTCGCAAAGGCCATTGACCTCAAGGTCGACATGATTGAACTTGATATCGGGATTACTCGAGATGAAACGGTAGTCGTTCACCATGACTTTACACTTAATCCCGAAATTACCCGAGATTGTACCGGCAACTGGATTGAAACCAATTTAATCAGAATCTGCGATGTCACTTATGAGGAGTTGTCTCAATACGACATTGGGATGATCAAACCGAGCTCTGACTACCGGATTCAGTTCCCGCATCAGAATTCCCGTAACGGCTGTCGCATACCGACTCTCGAAGAAGTCGTGTCATTGGTGAACGCCAGCGGTCAAGACATTATCTTCTGCATTGAAGCGAAATATCTTCCTAGGGAACCGCTACCAACACATCCGCTCGAAAAATTCTCCGAAGTACTGGCGAATGAAATCATACGGCTCGATATTGCAACAACTTCAATCATTCAATCATTCGACTGGCAGATTGCACAAGTAATCCAAAAACTGGTGCCGCGCCTTGATTCCTGGCATCTCACCTCTCAGATGCCTTCGTACAACACCCTTGATGAATCTCTCGACGGAAAACTAACCCAAGGCATGAGATTGTCTGACTTCGACGGATCAGTTCCAAAAATGGTTGCCGCTATAGGTGGTGAAGTGTGGAGCTGCGATGTTCAAACCCTGACGGCGGATTTGGTTGACGAGGCACATGAACTGGGACTCAAAGTCAATTGCTGGACTGTAAATTCTGAAACCGAATTTCAGAGGCTGTATGCTGCCGGAGTGGACGGTATCGTTACAGACTATCCCGATCGACTGATCAATTTCCTCAAAATGCAAGAGTAAGCGTCTTTTCCCTCATCTTCTCTAGAATAAATTGTGCAATCTCAGTGAAGTTATCCAAATCGAGAACTTCGACATTGACATCGAGAGTGTCGGGTGAGTCGGTTGCAACGGCAATAATGTGAGAATCTGTGCTCGCCAACAATGGCCGTTTGATTGTCGAACGATGAACTTCGATTTTTGTAAACGGTTCGTGTTTGAAGCCTTCAACAATGATTAGATCAAGTTCCTCGCCCGTATAAATATTCAGCAGTTCTTCCAATGTTGGCTCCTGCTCCTCGACGGACTCTCTCACCCAAGCCATTCTTTCTCTTGAAGCAATCAAGACCTGCTCTGCACCTGCATTTCTGAGTTCGTAACTATCTTTGCCTGGCGTATCAATTTTGAAGTTGTGATGTGCATGCTTAATTACACCAATACGCAGACCGCTGTCGCGCAAAACTGGTATGACGCCACTTACCAGCGTTGTTTTACCACTACCGCTGAAAGCCGCGAAGCCAACAATCGGAATATTACGTAAGCTCATCTTACTTCACCCGTTCTTCAGCCTGTTGACGATCCTGTTCGGAATTAATGTTGAGAAAACAATCCGGTGAATCTGAAAAGTCACAAGTTCGATAACTGTGCTTCACAAACCATCGGTCAATCTTTCGCTCACCAGATTCCAGAAACGACTTAAGATCATCAACAAGCGCTGTCTCAACCAGCATGTAAGTCGGCTGCAATCGTACTGAGTCGCGCGCCACCACAATTCTAGTATCTTCAACCGCCTCGCTGGCCATGCGCATGACATAGTCTTGATTCAGAAATGGACCGTCACAAGGCACTGTAATGACCCAGGTCGTTCTGGCAGCCATCATTCCGCTAGCTAATCCGGTAAGCGGGCCTAAATAACCTTGCAAGTAATCTGAAACAACAGTGGCACCATGCGCCCGGTAGCGATCATGGTTGCGGTTGGCATTTACCAACACTTCTTTAACTTGAGGAGCAAGCAATTGACTGATACGCTCATACATCGTCCTGCCGTTGATTTCAACCAGCCCTTTGTCGACTCCACCCATACGCCTAGCCTGACCGCCGGCAAGAATAATGCCACTAATCTGCGTCGCATCAATCATTCTTCAAAAATCACCCTGCCTTAGACGACTAATTTACCGTAATCAAGTTGTATGACCCGATCTGGCTGATATAGGTCTGCTGCTTCATGTGTTGCTATGTATACCGCATTACCTCCACTCGCAAGATCGCGAATCAGACTGAACGTCTGCTTACGTGATTTTCTGTCCATGGCAGCGGTTGGTTCATCCAAAAGCAACAGCTTTGGCTCCAGTATTCTGGCCCGGGTCAGTGCCACGCGCTGTTTTTCACCGCCTGAGAGATCTCGAGCATTTCGTTTTGCGAGATGGCTAAGCCCCGCCCACTCCATCGCACTTTGTACTTCACTAAACAGGACTGACTGCGAGCGATTTCGAAACCTTAATCCATAGGCAATATTGTCTTCTACCGACCGGTCGAACAGATACGGCGTCTGGTGCAGGTAAACTGCATTCGCGCGAAATTCTCGAATAGCCTGACGCCAGGGTCGAACTACTCCATTAGTGGTTGCAACACCACTGTCAGGTGTCATCAATCCGGCAAGAATTTTGAGTAATGTTGATTTTCCTGAACCGTTTGGCCCATGGACCACAACACATTCACTCTGATAGACAACCAATTCATCAATATCCAGCACCATCCGATTGGAAATGTACTTCTGAACATTTTGAATGGTAATGAATTCCGGTAGATTACTCATCGTCATCGACTTATATTCAATGTCTCGCCATATCTCTGCCTCGCACTGTTGCAACGGCGAAATTGAGTGCCAATGCCAACGTGATTAGCACAGCTCCCAGCGCGATACCCTGTTCAAACTCACCCTTTGAGGTTTCCAGTGCAATTGCTGTGGGAATATTGCGCGTGTGATGCAATATGTTTCCGCCAACCATAATTGAGCAGCCGACTTCAGAGACGACCCTTCCAAATCCTGCAACGATGGCTGCGATCAAACCAAATCGAACCTCGCGCATAATGGTGAACATTGCCCGGAATATGCTGGCTCCCAGCGTACGAGCTGTCTGCCATGCGCTCAGATCAACACCTTGCAGCGATACGTGAATCATCGCAACCAGCAGCGGAAAGGCCAATATCATCTGACCGATGATCATAGCTCCCTGAGTAAACAAAAGTCGCCACCCGCCGAATGGGCCTGAACTGGACAGAAGCATATAGAGAAGTAATCCAACGACCACTGCCGGTAGCGCCACCAAAGCGTTAACGATAGTGATCAGTACCCGCCGACCTGGAAAGTTTCCATACGCCAGCGCAAATGCGGACAGAATTGCTAATGGGACGATATAGAAAATCGCGCGAAAAGAGACCGAAAACGAGATGGCAACAATCTCCCAAATTTCCCGATCACCGGTGAATAGAAGACGTAGTGCCTCTGCGCTCGCACCAATCAGGCCGTCCATTTCATCTATGTAACTGGTTTTGGATTAGAAAGCACAGCTGGGAATGATTGTCGAAACATTTGCAGTCAACGGATTTGTCTCTTACAGATCAACTACTCGATGACATAGAACAACTGCTCACCTTCAACCTTATGCCCGGAAATTACCGCCTTGGCCTCATCGCTTTGTATCCAGTCGATGAATTGCTCAGCGGCTTCAATATTGACATGACTGTGTTTTTCCGGATTGACCGCGATAATCCCGTAATCATTACGACCATCACTCGCACCTTGCACGTGAACTGGCAAAGACAGCTTTCGTTTCAGTGCCAGCCATGTTCCCTTGTCAGTCAGAATGTAGGCTCTCAGCTCGTCCGCTATCTGCAGCGATCGACCCATGCCAAGTCCAACTTCTTTATACCAATCGCCATTCGGCTCAATGTCAACTTCACCCCAAATCTGGCGTTCTTTCTTGTGGGTGCCAGAGTCATCTCCACGTGAGACAAACAGAGCCCCTGAATTTGCAATTTTTTCGAACGCAGTACCAAGATTTGACAAACCGCTAATTTCCGCCGGATCTGTTTCGGGCCCGGCGATCACAAATTCGTTATACATGACTTCATAGCGTTCAATGCCATAACCACTGTTCACGAGATCCAATTCGGCGTTTTTTGCATGCACCAAGACTACATCCACGTCGCCATTCCTGGCATGATTCAGAGCTCGGCCGGTACCGACTGCAATGACATGAACGGGAATGTCCCGACTGTCTGAAAACTGCGGAACCAGTTTAGCCAACAGCCCAGAATTTTCTGTACTAGTTGTAGTGGCCAATCGAAGTATGCCATCGGCCGCATGATTAGCTGAAGCCATCACCAAGGTTAACGTGATAGCGAGCGAGAATAGCAAGAACCTTAAGCTATGGATCACAAAATAAACTCAATTCGGAATTTTCGCTAGTTCGAAATAGTGGCAGGTCGATATGGTGCTGGTTGAGTCACAAATGCGTCAGTCCACATCTACATCACTCAATTTATCATGCAGTGCACGCAACGCGTTCACAACTGCCCAATATTTTAACTTCAAGCGGACTCGCACTGGCTTCAAGCTTTTCGGTAGCTTCACTATTTGTGTCTATAATTTTGAAATACGGTTGATCGCCGAATTTGTAGAAGCTGAACAATGAAGAAGATAAATTGAGTTCCTCACCGCACATTAGTGTCCAAATTAGCGGACAAAATTTTCAACTAGTCTGCGAACCTGATGAAGAAGAATCGCTACGTGCTGCAGCTGAATTAGTCAATTCAGAAATTACCAGTGTACGGGGCGGTTCAGCCAATCCGAGTGTTTCCCTTGAGACAGCAGCTATTGTCTCAGCTCTGAATTTTGCTGCAGAACTGCTACGACGAAATTCAGACGGTTCAGACGAATATTCCAATCAAAACCTTGCACAGTTAGTTGACAAAATTAATTCCGTACTACCTGACTGATTCTATAATTTCAATCGCTTGGGCGCCGCCTGTAGTGTTCGAATCAGTCTAATTCCCTTCGAACCTAAAGAAATTACCAGGGAACAAACTGAGCCAGCTGTTGTGAGCTTGCCAAGTCGCAAAGCACCTGAAGCTGTCTCACCAGTTGCCCACTTGACCATGGCGGTTCAAGGCTATGGGGACTGATACGGCACGTGCGGGCGGCATCTGAGCTTTCAACCCACTTGTGATGGCAACTTTCCAGTCCACAATCCGCAAAGACATGCGGGTGGCGCGCCGAGCCTTGACATCCGCCCAGCAACGCAATGCGGCGCGCGGTTTACTATATCAAATACTCAAACACCCGCTTTACCAACGAAGCCGAAGGATCGCCTTCTACCTTCCGAATGATGGGGAAATTGACCCGACTCTTGCCCTTCTAAAAGCACTCGACCGGAACAAAGAGTGCTATCTTCCGGTCCTCTATCGCGGCGGAGAAAATCGACTGTTGTTTGGGCGTACCTTGACGCTAATGAACATGAAATTGAATCGCTTTGGCATTCCGGAACCCAATATCGCAAAATATGGTTGGGTTTTCTCGAATGAACTCGACCTGATCCTTGCGCCACTGGTTGCTTTCGATGATGAGGGAAACCGCATCGGCATGGGTGGTGGATTTTACGACAGCTCGCTGAAACATTTGCGCTTAAACCGGAATTGGCAAAGACCCTACGTTCTAGGTCTTGCACACGAGTTTCAGCGCATTGAGTCAATCGGTCGCAACGCCTGGGATGTTCCACTTCGAGGAGCAATTACGGACCAACAGATATACAAGTTTGAGAATTGAAAAAATGAAGTACTGGCTAATGAAAAGTGAACCCGATGTTTACTCAATTGACCACTTGGCGGTAGAACCCAACCAAACTGACTACTGGGACGGCATTCGCAACTATCAAGTCCGAAATTTCTTTCGCGACGAGTTCTCTGTCGGCGATCTAGCGTTTTTCTACCATTCGCGATGTAAAGTACCAGGAATAGTCGGTACCATTGAAGTCGTCAGGGAAGCCTATCCCGACCCGACTGCATTCGATCCCACGGAAAAATATTATGACTCCAAAAGCGATCCGGATAATCCCCGCTGGCTTATGGTTGATGTCAAACTAATCCGGAAGTTTCCCAAGATTGTTTCACTCAGTGAACTCAGAGCCGAACCCGCACTTTCTCAGATGCGCGTACTTCAGCGTGGCAATCGACTGTCAGTTACACCGGTATCAAAGATGGAGTGGGAATTTATTCATGATATGGCCGGCGGTTAAGCAACCGACTGCTTGTCAACTGGAATCGTGAGTTGACTACCCTTTGTCGAGCACCAATCGGTGACAGCGAAATCGCCAACCGCTACCTTGTGTGACAACAGAAGCGATCATATCGTCTGCCGGTTCGGTTTGAACAATTTCCCATTCGGTTCCTGAATCATCACTAACTGAATGTCGAACAGAATCTTCAGCATCAACCAGATTGACTTGGTTTAATCGGTACTTTATACCCACTCCGAGAGCCTTGCCGTAGGCTTCCTTGCGAGTCCACACGGACAGGAAATAGCCTCTTCGCTGATCTGACGTCCGGGCGAGATACTGTTGAATTTCCTGTGGGGTGAATTTTCGATTCACAATGATTGAGTGATTCACCTTTCGTGTCTTGTACTCAATATCAACGCCTAACTCGGCATCAAGACAGAATGCAAATAACGCTTCGTCTTGTGTATCAGTTGAATTGAAGTAGAGTTTGGGTGTGGAATTGGTTGGCAGATAGGGTTTGCCCAAAGGTCCCAGTCGAAACCGAATTGAGGTGGGTTCATCACCAGTGTACATTGCGAGCAAATGCTTAAGAATCGCCCGTGCACATATGAAGCGGACACGTGCAGTTTCCATTGCATAACGATTAGCCCGAGTCAGTTCACGCTCATCCAAACATCTTTCAAACGTGAGAAACTGTTCGTTAGACACGAGTAAAGAGGCCGACCATAAATGGACCTCTTTTGGGTTTAGGGCTGGTGGTTTGCTAGCCGTTGACCAAGGCAGGACACAAACCATTGTTCAAGTGCGGAGGGCTAGTTAGATAAATCCGTTAGCTTGACCGTCATTCTGTTTGACCTGGGCGAGAGCCAGCTCTTCAACACTGGTGTCGGTACTTGTTTTTTTCTTCTCAACGATTCGATACTCCAAGCCTTGCTTGTCAAAAAGTTGGGTTTCCTGCAGTACCTTAAGCGCTGCAACAGTTCCCTCACCAGGAATGAAATAAAGCCCAATGAATTCCACATCTCCAGTATCTTTCATATTTACCACCTCCTTAAATTAACCCTAAGTTAGAAACATTTTGTAAACAGGGTTTTCTGTTTCATTCACATGAGTGAAGCCAAGTTCTTTCAAGAATAGTTGAAATTGTGGCATCTCTTCAGGTGGAACCTGAATGCCACATAATACGCGTCCGAAATCTGTCCCATGGTTTCGATAATGAAACATGCTGATATTCCAAGAATGCCCTATTCTTTCTAGAAACTCCAGTAACGCTCCGGGACGTTCTGGAAATTCAAACCGGTAAACCAGTTCATTGGCTGCATTCGGCGCACGGCCACCTACCATATGTCGAACATGGATCTTAGCCATTTCGTTGTCTGTCAAATCAAGCACCGGGTAGTCATTTCTTTTCAGCGTTGCAATCAGGCGAGTGCCTTCCTCACGGCTGCTGATCTGCACACCGCAGTAAACGTGTGCTTGAGATTCATCGGCGAAACGATAGTTAAATTCAGTAATACCGCGATCGCCAATGGTTGCGCAAAACTGTGCGAAACTGCCAGGTCGTTCTGGGATCGTGACCGCAATGATTGCTTCGCGACGCTCACCAATTTCAGCACGTTCGGAAACGTGTCGCAAACGATCGAAATTCATATTGGCACCGGTGTTGACTGCAACAAGTCCCTTCCCGTTACGGTTTAAATTGCTGCAGTACTTTTTAAGACCAGCGACAGCAAGCGCACCAGAAGGTTCTACAATTGTACGCGTGTCTTCAAATATGTCTTTTATCGCGGCGCAGGTTTCATCAGTATCAACTTGGACAATGTCATCAACATATTTTTGCACAAGGCGAAAACATTCCTTTCCGACCAGCTTCACTGCGACACCGTCGGCGAATATTCCAACTTCTTTCAGCGCGATTCGCCTGCCTGCATTCAGCGACCGCGTCATGGCATCAGAGTCCATCGGCTCGACACCAATGACCTTCACATTGTTACTGACGCTCTTAACGTAAGTCGCAATTCCTGCAATTAGTCCGCCACCACCAACGGGCACAAAAATTGCATCAAGCTTGCCTTTTGCCGAACGCATAATCTCCAGCCCGATTGTGCCATTCCCAGCGATGATATCCGCATCATCATAAGGTGAGATAAGACGAAGATTTTTTCGCTTGCGGTATGCATCTGCAGCGGCGAATGCTTCGGCGTAGCTATCACCAATCAATTTGACCTTCGCACCGAAACTTTTGACTGACTTGACTTTAATCTCAGGACTTGTAATAGGCATAAAAATGGTAACCGGGCAACCGAGCGTCTTGCCCGCCAATGCCACGCCTTGCGCATGATTTCCTGCTGAAGCAGCAACAACGCCTCTTTTCAGCACGCTAGGTGAGATGCGCGACATTTTGTTGTACGCGCCGCGGATTTTGAATGAGAAGATAGGCTGCTGATCTTCGCGTTTCAACCAGACATCATGTTTCAATCTGCGCGAAAGGTTTGCCGCATAGTCCAACGGGGTGTCGTAAGCGACGTCGTAAACTCGCGCCAGCAATATGCGTTGAAGATATTTCGAATCCAAAGTTGCTAGCGAGAATTCAAAGGTGATGTAACGGTCTGAGTATTAACTTACGAGGAAGCCAAGTATGAAGCATTTGTTCGTTGCCGGAATCACAACCTTTAGAATTATATCAGTGCCGATCTTAACATAATCCGTTCGTTATGCTTCAGACGATTCCGGATTGTTGGACCAGATTCAGATAACTCTCGAATTAATCATTCCCCAGGCACCGAATACATTTGATATCCACGAGAATATCCTGTGTGCGTAGATTGGACCGGAGGAATGGCTTGTTGTTTCGCTGCCTGACATTGTTTCGCGCGGTTAAGCCACTTGATGCTGCTTAGATCAGCGTGTTAAGTTCGCTGATTGAACTTTGTCTCAAGCCGGAGTTGGCATTTGTTACATTCGCAATTTGAAAATTCAAAAAGTATAATAAAATAACATATATTCACAATAAATGAGAATTTTTACATTATCAATATACTAATACGTGTATAGAGAAACCGTCATACCTGAAGGGCGACGTAAGCTGGCTGTCGTGGTTCGTGCAGCGGGTGACATTATCCATATTACCGATGCCGAAAATGCTCTTGATATCAGCCACACCGCCGCCGCGAAACTGCTGTCCCGGTGGAGCGGACAGGGTTGGTTGCGACGCGTCGGACCCGGAGCATATGCGCCTGTCAGCCTTGATTCCTTGGACAGTGATATTGTCCTTGATGATCCCTGGATACTAGTACCCACACTGTACGACCCAGCTTACATTGGCGGCCGAACAGCGGCCGAGTATTGGGACCTTACAGAACAGATATTCCGAGATATTGTCGTGATTACAGATGGACCGATTCGCGCAAAGCACCAAGTACACCATGGGGCAAAATTCACATTGCGTCATGTCCAGTCGGACAGGATCTTCGGCACCAAAAGTGTCTGGCGCAGCAGAACCAAGGTCGCTGTATCGGATGTTCATCGCACAATCATTGACATGCTGGACGATCCTGAGTTGGGAGCAGGTATTCAGCATGTCGATGACTGTCTCTCATCCTACTTTGGCCGTCGGGACAGTAACGACGATAAACTGGTAGCCTATGCGGACCGACTTGGTAATGGAGCTGTGTTTAAACGCCTAGGCTTCTTAGTGGAACGTAGATGCGGGAACACCGATCTTCTTGACATGTGTCGACAGCGGCTGACACAGGGTAATGCAAAACTCGATCCCGTTATTCCCTGTCGGCGGCTGATATCGCGTTGGCGACTTTTAGTTCCAGATAGCTGGCTTCCAGCAACACCCATATGATCAACCGAGGTGAAATTCTCAATATATCGAGAACCCTCGGTCTGTTGCCCCATGTTGTTGAGAAGGATTATGTATTGGGTTGGGTACTCGCGGGTATCTATAGTCAGAAGAATTTAACTAAGGGGTGGGTATTCAAGGGTGGAACCTGTCTTAAGAAATGCTATTTCGAAACCCACCGTTTCTCTGAGGATCTTGACTTTACTCTCGTCGAACCCCACCACATAAATCAGTACTCCCTAGCTGACATTCTCCATCAAATTGGAGAGTGGGTTTACGTGCAGACAGGAATCGAGCTTCCCCAAGAATTGCAAGACATTGACTTCTATGAAAATCCGCGTGGTACGTTGTCTTGTCAATGCAAGTTGAGCTATAAAGGTCCAATCGCTCCCAGTTCAGGCGGTCTCCCTCGCATCAAGCTCGACCTGACTTTGGATGAGATTCTTGTCCTGCCGCCAGTTGAGCGAACCATCTGTCATGACTATAGTGATTTACCGACTGACGGTATTAGAATCATCTGTTACCATTACGCGGAAGCGTTCGCTGAAAAGGTCCGAGCACTCGGTGCACGAGCGCGTCCACGCGACCTTTACGACGTAATTAATCTCTATCGTAACAGCGAAGCGAGACTTTCAGCTTCAGTAGTGCTTGATGTCCTAGAGCAAAAATGTGCGCACCGCAAAATTCCCATTCCCGTTCTCCATAGATTGGAGAAATTCAGGGATGATCTTGAGGGTTCTTGGCAATCCATGCTGGGCCATCAACTCCAGGATTTGCCACCTGTAAAATCCTTTTGGGAGGTACTTCCCGAATTCTTCAGATGGTTAGAAACTGGTGAGAAACCCATCGAGCCAGCAAACTATGAGCTTGCTTCGGGTGAAACTCTAATTCGGGAACGGACGCTACGTCTTCCGTTTTCTGCTAGAGTTCGGTCATATCTGGAAATCATCCGATTTGCTGGAACTAATCGTCTGTGCGTGGACTTGAACTACAATGGGTCTGTCCAACGTATCGAGCCGTATTCACTGCGTCTTACCCTTGACGGCAATGTCATCTTGCACGCTACAAGAGTATCCGATGGTGGGCATCGGAGTTACCGCATCGACCGTATTCAAAATGCTAAAACAACCCGCGAGAGTTTTATTCCTCGTTTTGCTGTTGAACTGAATCCTCAGGGCCCACCTGACACTCCCCAAACCGCATCCAGTTCACTTTCTTCCAGTCAGAAGAACAGGCGAACTAATCCGGAACGATCTCGGTCCAGACCGAAGGCTTGGTCAAATGGTACGCGATATGTACACCAATGTATGATGTGTGACAAGCGCTTGATAAGAAAGACAAACACAACCCGGCTTAGACCACATAAGGACGAATTCAGTTATCCTTGTTCGGGACGAAGAGGAATTCTCGTTGATACTCTGTTCTGACGCAGATTCAATTGCGTGAAATGCCGCGTTGTCTACAATGAACCGGTAAAACTATCATCAGATAGTGATTTTGATTTCAAATTTCGGGTCATGGACACGTGAGAGATTCTTGATCGCTGGAAAGCCAACAGGGATGAGGGTTTGAGAACAGCGTTAAAAATATTTACCTCCACAAAACTCGCCTAAAACACCACTTTTGGTGCGACTTTGCGCCATCTAGCGGAATCCCCCCTTACCATTTATATCGGTACTAATCAACTTACCACTATCGCTTAATCCTTTATTGAGGTTTCTGATCAGTGCAAACGTTCGAAGGATTGCCTGATATACCTCAGAATCTACAAAAGCCGGGACAAGTAACCTAATAGCTCTTCGACATCTAGATAGCCATAGGCAGGTGAATTTGAAGTAAGAACCCCATTCTTATCCATGAATAACAGTGCTGGCGGTCCAAAAACCTGATATCGCTTTCGGATTGCACGACTGAACTCTCCAGTGGGGTCGGTTACGTCTACCTTAATTGCTATAAAGGAATCGCTGAGAGTCGAAGCGATTGCTGAGTCCTTAAATGTTGTCCTGTCCATGCGTTTGCAGTCAAGGCACCAGTCAGCGTAATAGTCGATCATGACCGGTTTGCTGGTTGCATTCGCCGTACTCAGCAGTTGATCAAATTCATCCATGGATTTGGCATAGGTGAAAAATTTTAAACCCAACGCTGCTGGCTGATCAGTACGAATGACACCACCGGAAGATACCAGAGCTGAAACTTGGGAAACCGGTTCACTAAAGTTTCGGTATCCAAATGACGCACTGACAAGGCCCATTACACCGAATATCAAAATTACGATTCCGCCACCTTTCAGCAATTGCTGAAGACCAGTTGCAGGTTGCTTCAATTTTGATGTCGCGCCACAATAGACTGCGAGAATAATCAAATAAACCGACCAGGTAAGCATCACAGGAAATTGAGGGATTCTGCCCGCTATATATATAGCGAGCGCAGTCATCGCAATCCCCGATAGATAGCGAAATTCTCCAGCGTAGTCTGCAATTTGAATCTTCAAATTACCGAATGAAAACAGCAATTCACCCACTAAAGTCCCGACAGCCAAAGCCATCGCAACGCCAGCAACCATTTGCAGATCATTGTCAGATAGATTGAATCGGAACAGGAAATTTGACAATATCACGACAAGCAATGCCACAATGAACGCAGTCAGGACTCCAACCCTTCTTATCCTTCCAGGCTGTCCCCAAAATTTGTTTCCAAAATCTCCAATCCGAAACACACCAATTTGCAACAAAGCGAGTAAAAACAAAACAGCCGCAGAACTGCCCAGCGTACAGACAGGTGGAAACTGAGTTGAAAATGCACCCACCAGACCAAGCACCAGTCCGACTATTGCGTAGCGTCCAATTGCACCAAATCCAGCGGACCCCCGAGTTGAGGAGAAGTCCGCAGGACTAGCCGAATGTATTCCTTCTGACTCAACCCCTTCGGACCTTAAGTTTTCAGAGGTTTGTATCGAATTCGCTAAAGAGACCAAGATCCCGATGATGAGCGAACCCACCACGATCCACCACTCGTGCGCAGATAGCACAATTTCAGATCTGTATTCTGTCTGTGCAAAGGCCACTGTTGGCGCCAAAAGTGTCAGAGTAAGAAATAAACGGGATTTAATCAAAACTCGCTCCCTTCGTAAGAAGTGAGGCATCTAATTTCCGAACTCGAAGTTCCAGTGAATATCAACAAACGGAGCATCCAAATCGTGAATAAAACAGAGTCAATATAACCGATATTCACTGCATTGACACCTGATTACAAGACTGGACCAGTCACCTGTGCGGTGTTGTTTTGGATGGGCGGTGTTGTTTCGGAGATTACTTATAATGTTGAGTTACTTTACTAGTTCCATTGAGTAACTCAACATGTTAGAACATTTGTCCTATGAGCGGAGTATGGCCGACGAGCTGGTAAAACGACTGCATGAACCTCGTCGATTCATTCAAGTGATCTTCGGTCCCCGCCAGACAGGTAAGACTACGCTAGCCGCGCAGGTCGCTGAACGATGCCAACTGCCCTATATTCACGTAACTGCGGATGTCCCCGGATTGCGGGATTTGGAGTGGATCGCTCAGCAATGGGAGACCGCTAGAACATTGGCAAAAAACTCCGGGAATTTTTCACTGCTCATTCTGGATGAAGTCCAAAAAGTTCCAAACTGGTCAGAAATGGTGAAATTGCTGTGGGATGAGGACAGCCTGTCGGGTAGACCTGTCAGGGTAGTAATTTTTGGGAATTATCCATTTGAGTTGACAAAACCAACATTTTAGGATATACTTGCTAACAATGGAAATAAGAAATTTGCTGGCAGTATATAGCATGACAAAATCAAAGAAAGATCGGAAACGAGTCAGCCTCTACGAGTTC
>JAJEHQ010000021.1 GCA_022823625.1 Gammaproteobacteria bacterium | reverse complement strand
TCTTCCAGAGTCCTGATTTCTTCCAGTTTCATGATCGTCTTCATCCGCCTATGATGAACCCGATCACCTCGGTTTTTCAGACTCATTTCTCGTTGGAAACGGAATCCTGCTTCAGACTCATTTCTCGTTGGACAACACTTTTCGTTGCATTTGTTTGGTTGACGGTGCAGAATACGTTTGTAACCGTTAATCGAAATGGAGTCGAAGCGGTAGCAGATATGCTATCATAAAAACATGTCGAACAGAGTTGTAGTGGACACAAGTATTTTCGTTAGTGCAATAATTGGAACGAAAGGAGCGAGTCGTCAAGTTATAAGGTTATGTTTAAATAAGGATATTGTTCCATTAATGAGCAATTCATTGTTTCTGGAGTATGAGGCGGTGATATCGCGCCGTGAGATACTTGAACGCTGCATTCTGACGGAACTGGAAATTCGAAAGTTGATAAATGCATTCTATAGTGTTTGCCAGTGGATTCAAATCTATTATCTTTGGCGACCGAATCTGATAGATGAAAATGACAATTTTTTGATTGGATTGGCAATAGCAGGCAATTGCAAGACGATAGTAACCAAAAACCGTGCAGATTTTAGGAATACCGAACTCGATTTTGAAGGGTTACAAGCAGTGCATCCGGAACGATTTATGAAGGATTGGAAAAATGAGTGTTTTAACTATTAGATTGACCGATGAAACGCACGAGCGGCTACGCTCGCTGGCTGCTTATCGGAAGATTAGCATGAATAAACTGATAGAAGAAGTCACGGTGCGAGTAATAACCGAATTCGATAGCGAAATGCGGTTCCGCACTTTAGCAGCAGCTGGAAATACGGACGAAGGCTTGAGAATTTTGGATAAACTCGATCAATTCAATTTGGACAAAGAACTCGAAGCATAGCATCCGGTTGTTTGTATCGAAATTTCAGAATATACACTCATAGTATTGGCTCTTCCTTAACAGTAGTGGGTTAGCAGTTATCACAATTGCACATAGAAGCGAATATTCGCAAAAATCGGATAAATTCGCCATCCGACAGGCACTTCAAATCACTGCGCTCAGGTAAACTGAATTTTCACTGCTAGTGAAAGATTAGCCGAGGTTCGGATACGTTGCCACCGCGCCTACCACGACTTGCATAATATATGTCTTTGATAATATTATGTTTTAAGGTGGATATTGTCTTTGTTTCACTAAATTTGAAGTAAATCACGTAAACGTGCCAGCGCAACATTGTGGGCGCGCACGCTCATTTGGCGTATATTGTGTAATTTCCACTGTATAGCAGGCAACTGATCAATGCCACTGTAAGGCAGTTGGTCCCAATCTGGTTCGCCCTGTTTAATTGAAAGCAAGAATTTTCGTTCATTTTCGGTGAGAGCGTTTAATGCCCACGTAAAGAGTTTTTCTCTGGTTGCCTCAAGCTCACTTAATTGAACTGGTTGATCCGTCATGCCAATGAAATGATGTGAAAATGTCTCTTGAAGCATCTTCCTATTCGGAGCAAGGAGTTCTGAAATCGGGCGATTACCACTGGCCAAATAGACAACGAACACATGGCGAACTTCGTCAGGAATTATCCCTTCAGCTTGAAGAAGCATGACATCGAATAGATCACGTGGGTGTTGGCGACCCAGTGCGGCGCAAAGTTTGCTCCCATACAATTCTGCGGTAGCCATCCTCCGAATCTGGATAAACATTTCGTACTTCTGTTGGACTGCGTCGCAAATGCTGCTTTCGACGGGAGCCAGTAGACTGCCACGCACGATACTGTTGATTTCCATTTTGATCTGCGCTTGTCCTAAATTAATGAATAGTTTGTTGTCATGAACTCGGACCTGCACTGGAGAGATCGTGTTACGAATATTCTCTGCGATGGTTGTCATGCTGGAACGAATTTCAGCAATCGCAGTCTTACGCTCGTTTATCGGCAGGTACACCAAGTCAATATCGACAGAGACTCTCGGCATGTACTGATAAAACAAGTTGATTGCAGTTCCTCCTTTTAGAGCAAAACAGGAGACTTAGGCAACTGCCGGAAGGCAACGGAGAAGCAACTGGAATTGAGATCTGTAGATTTCGGACAACGACATAGTTCGTTTTACATTCAAATCGTGTCTGCTATAACCAGGTCGTACTTGTGCTCCAGTGTGCCACCTCTATGAATGCTGCGTCGGCCAGATCCAAAATCTATATCCGACACGTCGAGGTGTGGCAGGCACGGGAGTTCAAGTTGTTCTGCAACATGCATGAATAGCCGTTTGGTCTTAACTGAAGTGCAACTCTCAAGCAGCCACTGAACAATATTAGGACGAAAGGTGGTCAGAGACGCCATGATCTGTACGGCTTCCTCGTAGGATTGTTGCTTTGGGACAAGGTACATCATTTCGAAAGCCGCTAGTTCCAATGAAGCCGTGGTAAGTTCAATTCCGTTAACATCCAAGGTTGAGGTGCATTCATTGCAATGTTGGAATACACTGGTCGTTACGAGTGTGACTGGTTGCGACCACTGATGAGTGCTGAACCAGGCAGGAAGTTTTGTTCCGGGTTTCCCAAACAGTACTATCGATCGCCCTCCGAGAGCCAGATAGTGAGCGTGGCCGCGCAGGTCCATAGCAGCGACAGCGCCGAGGTGTACGTCAAGTCCAAGCTGTGTTTGGAGAGCATGAACACCTCCAGCCCAATCCACGCTTGATCCAGCTCGCACATAGGCACCATGACCTAATCGATTCAGCCAACCGGATTGGACGTATTTACTGGCCAAGCGGTGGTCTACACCCTCGCTTTTCAGCCACCTTGCGGTTGCCACAGCGTTGTTGGGCCATTTCTGCAACAATCGGTTGATTTTCGTGGTCATTCGATTTATGAAAGGTGGGATGTCGGAAATGGTTTACTATGATTTTATTATATCCCCTAAAAAGAGATATTTGGGAATGATAATAAACTAACAAAATCAGCGCAGTGTGGATTTAAGAGATTAATTCTTCAGAAACTTCAGTTCGACCTGAATACGGAACTCCCCTAGTGTTCGAATACGTTCCATCCGGGCCCATCAAAATAATCACTTAATCATTGTTTTTTTAACGTGTTACTAATTGACGTATGCTCCTTGTCAATTGACGTATGAGTGCAATACTTCTGGTGAAGAAACGGATTTCAATTGAACCACTCCTGAAATTCTTTTCGGAACTGATTCTTTCGCTTTTCTCCATTCTTAATGTTGGGATGCCAGCCAGGATGCATGCGGAACGAGGCCACATGTGCATCCCAACCAGCCCGTGACCCGCAGAACCGTTTTGAACAACCACGAATTGGACAGTCATAATTGATCCCAGAAGATTTAGTTGAAGGTCCATAAATTCGAGTGTCTGCATCATGCATGTATGATGATCTTGACGAGTATTTATTTTGGAATCGTGTCGTCAGCTTTCGACCCTTTGGGGTTGGATCGACAGGTCCAACCAAGAGCATTGATCCTTCCGCAACTACATCAATCCAGTCCTGACTAGTCAGAGACCTTCGTTCAACAGCGCAACGCATGACAGCAGCGGCCGTAAGATGTGCATCGAAGTCATCTTCGTTCTTTATCAACGCATCAAGTGCGCCAAGGTCAATGTGGTTTCTTTTAACCCATGTGGCTGTCTCAAGAAGTTCGCAGACTTTTTCACGTTGTTCTTGTTTGGTCTTACTTACTATAAGCTTGCATGTGGGAAGTTTGTCTACTAACGCAGTAGCATAGGCAATACCCGGATACGTTTCACATAGGACAATACCGTCTTGGCGGAGAAGATTAGATAGATTATTTTCGAATGGCCAGATTGTAAATTCTCGATCACGAGTCAGAGTTGGAATCAATTCCTTCCAGAAACTTCGGGTTCCGGCGCCCACGACACCTGGAATACCACTGACAGCAAAAATTGGTTTTGCTCCAGTTTCTTGATCAATTCGACGACGAATACCATCGCTTGCTTTATCTGTGAACGACTTGAGTCCTCCTTTGCCCCTTGGCACAGAAAACCAAGGTCTGTCAACATGCCACTTACTCGGATCATCGTTCGTGTTAAAGAAGTCACTATCTGGGTCAAGATTGCGCAACCAATGGACGAAATTCTTCGGTTGGTGCCGACCACTTTTTTCGAGAACCATATCCCAGTATCCTTTCGGAACGCCTAGCACTACATCGACTCCAATTAACACAGGGCCGTTCTGCCGAAAAGAATTCGCGAGCTCTAACAATGCATTAAGGTCCCAAATCCCCGTCGTTGGAGCCTTCCATATCGAGCGGTTTTCTATATCGGCGACGTATACTGATCGTTTCTTTGGGTTTTTGCTCCAATCTGCAGATACGAAACTTGCGCACATAAGTAACAACCTAAGTGAATGTATTGGTATTTGGCGTCTGTTTTGCTAAGTTCGTGGAAAACAATAAGTCAGAAATTAGTGTAGCGAGGAGGTGGCAAAGACAGACGTAGGAAGATTTGTAAATTGCATATGAATTTCTCAAGAATTTAACAGCGTAAGCGTCTCGTTTGCAATTTGTCCTGTAGTTGTGTTGATTATCATATGCAACAGAAAACGACGGACTGTCGAAGATTTACTTTAAATTTGGGAATTATCCATTTGAGTTGACAAAACCAACATTTTAGGATATACTTGCTAACAATGGAAATAAGAAATTTGCTGGCAGTATATAGCATGACAAAATCAAAGAAAGATCGGAAACGAGTCAGCCTCTACGAGTTCATGG
>JAJEHQ010000025.1 GCA_022823625.1 Gammaproteobacteria bacterium | reverse complement strand
CATTCGGACAATGCGGACATCAATGCCGCATTAAATATATTAGCCCTGGGGACTCGGGCGATTGGACGGATGAGAGGCGTTTGCGCTGGCAACCTCAATGACCCGTCAAGAAGATATGCTGCTTGACTTTGTCAAGTTATGCTTATAAGTCCCATTGAATTACAGAGAGAACAGGCGTAACTTTCAGACATCTTGAACTTTTGCCACACACATGAAATTACGACAGGGAGGGATAGCCCGATATTGGGTAACTAGAATCGGTAATGCGTATTCAACTTCATACTCGGTGCAAAGAAAGTGGCTAAAAATTTTGCTTATAGTTGGAAATTGCAGGTCCTCTATAACGCATGCATGGGAAATGGTTGTTGATTGACCGAACCATACGACCGTCTGCCTTGTAAAGCCGGTGGCTTAGTTTTTTGAACTTAGTTCCTTGGCCAGTTGAGTGCGTGTGAAGCGAACGCTGATGGCGCAACCACGTTGTATTGACCATCTTGAATTTGACGTAGCACCATTGGCTTTGCTATGTTGTTCCCAGCTTCTGAAAACTTGATCTGACCGTAGAAGGTTGCGAGATCTGTTTCAGCCAGTGCATCGCGTACAACTTCTTTATCAAGTGTTCCGGCGCGTTCAAACGCATCTTTGAATACATAAACGGCTGCCGAAGCCTGAGCGGTTTGGTATGGGACCGTCTTTTCGGTGTATTCCGGGTAGGCTGCCTTGAATTCCCTATCGTAGTTTGCTGCGGTTCCAAAGATTTCATCTCTGTAGGTGAGCGTTTCTGCCCACTGTGTCGAGCACAGAATGTCGTTGGCAGCTTCACCAAAATTTCCAACTACATCAGCTGATTCGCAATGCGTAATGGCGATCATCGGGACTTTCACATTTTGTTCTTCAATTTGTCGGACAGCAGTGGCAGCCCCTTTTGAATACCCACTGACTACCAATACGTCTGGTTTCAGCAACTTTACCTTGGTCAGAATTGCGCTCATGTCAGAGAAGTTTCGCGGCAACTCCTCATCAACAACGATCTGCATGCCATATTTGCTTGCATCCTCAAGCACACCAGCCCGGATATCCAGCGAAAATAGATCATTTTCTACAGCAACAGCAACTTTGACATCACTGGTAACCATACCGCTTTCTTCTGCTCTTTCAGCAGCAAGCTCAATCGCAGAAGCCAGATACTGTTCAGATGTCGAAAGAACTGCGAACAGGTACCTGTATCCTTGGTTAAACAACGAACGACTGGCACCTTCAGCTTCGACCATTGGAATTTGATTTTTTTCAGTGACTGAGGCGATTGCTTTCGTCAAACCTGAAGAATATGGTCCAAGCATATACTGAATTTTGTCCTGGTTGATCAATCGCTCGGCGAGTGTTGCACCGCGGTCGCCCTTCGATTCATCATCGTAGTAGATGACGCTGAAGTTGTGGCATTCGTTACCGATTTTGACGCCACCAGCTTCCTTGATCTTTTGAATCGCAAAGTCATAACCGTTCTTGGTATGTACACCATTGGTTGCATATTTACCGGTAAGTGAAATTGCTGATCCAAGCACCAACTCCTTACACTCAGCCTGTACTGCTGAATTTGCAAAAAGTAATACTATGCTGGCTACAGACAGACCCAGCACTTTTTTCACTTTCATGCACTACACCTCCTAGGGTTGTAAGCATTAGGCCATTGGCCTGCTGTGGATGAGAGATTGAACTACTGCTTTCCAGTTAGTGAGATGCGTCGCCCAATCCAGTCGGGATGAGTTGTTTCCACCGCATCCTGTAGCATGTTTTGAGTGGCATCCGGCATCGGTGCGGTGCGCGATTCGCGTGTATTGTAGTGAAGCATAATCATTTCACCTGTTGCACAGGTGTTGCCGCTCACAACCATCATATGGGCACACCAGATTCTCTTTGGATCAAATCCGAGAATAATGGTCTCGACATCCAGATGAGCCGGTTTTCTAACTTCATTGACGTAGCGAACGTGTGTTTCCAGTGTGTACAACGCACAGCCTGTCTCATCAAAGTAAGGAACGCCAATCTCAAAATGTTCCTGCAAGGCCCAATTGGCATTCGTGAACGGAACCAGATAATAAGCTTCGTTCAAGTGGCCATAAGCATCAAGCCAGCCGTCTTGCAGAGGTTCGGAATGAAAGTTAAATGTCTTCACGCGGATGTCTCTCGAATTTGAATCAACTTTACCAGAATATAACCCGAATACGCTTACAACTGGTGTAGGATAATGGCATGAAGGCAGATACGCAGTGTAATTGAGTTCTCGGTTTTCGACTTGCTTCAAAAACTGATCAGATTAATGGCAACTGCACCATAAAGGTATACAGGAGGCACAAATGTCCGCTTCATTGAGAGTGATTGTATTTCAGCATATTGCTTGCGAGCATCCTGGTATTTTTCGCCAGTTTATGGAAGAAGACGGGATTCAGTGGGATCCGATTGAATTGGATGAAGGTGAAACAATTCCGGATCTCGCACCTTATGACGCGATGGTTTCCATGGGTGGTCCGATGGATGTATGGCAGGAAGATGAATTTCCATGGCTCGCCCGCGAGAAGGAGGCGATTCATGAAGCGGTTCGTGTACGAAACATGCCCTTTTTGGGGGTGTGTCTGGGACACCAGCTGCTTGCTGAAGCTGCAGGTGGCTCGGTGGGACTTGCTGACACGCCCGAAGTCGGAATGCTTGATGTCGAACTGACACCAGAAGCCGCAGACCATCCATTGATGTACAGCCTTCCTGGTAAGTTCAAAACACTACAGTGGCATGGTGCTGAAGTCAAATCGATTCCAAACGATGCTTCAGTACTAATGTCTTCTCCGGTTTGCCCGATTCAGTCTTTCGCGGTCGGGCAGGCTGCGCTGGGCATTCAGTTCCATGTTGAAACTGGACCGCATACGATTGACGAGTGGAATGCGGTGCCAGAATATGAGGTAGCCCTTCGCAAGACTTTCGGTGATAACGGTGCGGTGGAATTGAAGAAAAAAGCCGAAGAATATGAAACGGAATTGTCAGCAACTGCCGGCAAATTGTATCGAAACTGGGCAAAAACGCTATTAAAAGCGAATAAGTAGCTTTAATTTACTATTTCTTTGCAGGTTATTGATCGCCTGCTAATCAAGTTGAATTTCTTCTAAGCAGTATTTTTGCGATTCGGCGCTTGCCAACCTGAAATACATGTGATGCGCCAGCCGGTATTGACATCCTTGAGTCATTGACGCGCTCACCATCGATTCGAACAGCGCCTTGTTTGACGAGCCGATGTGCATCAGAGGTTGAGTCGACCAGATTTGCATCTTTAAGCAGGTTGGCCAATGCAATATTCTCCTGGACGAGGTCCAGAATCTGTTCATCAACGTCATCCGGAACACCGCCTTTCTGGAATTGCGCGATGAACGCCTCGTGTGCCCTTTTCGCATCGGTTTCAGAATGAAAGCGTTCTACAATCTCTTGGGCAAGCAGGAATTTAACATCGCGCGGGTTAAGGCCGTCGGAAACCTGCTGCTTGAGAGCGTTGATTTCGGAAACCATGCGCGCACTAATCAATTCAAAGTAGCGCCACATCAAGTCGTCTGAAACTGACATGATTTTGCCGAAAATCTCACCAGGCGGTTCGTTGATGCCGATGTAGTTGTTCAGTGATTTTGACATCTTTTTGACACCATCCAGTCCTTCCAGGATGGGTACCGTGATGACAATCTGAGGTAGTTGTGAATAGTTCTTTTGTAACTCTCGGCCGACCAGCAGATTGAACTTCTGGTCGGTCCCCCCGAGTTCGACATCCGAACGGAGTGCTACAGAGTCATATCCCTGAACCAGAGGATAAAGAAATTCGTGTATGGCGATAGACTGCTGGTTACTGAAACGAGTCCTGAAATCATCCCTTTCTAGCATTCTCGCGACGGTGTGCTGCGCAGCAAGTCGGATCATCATACTGGCGTCTTGATTTTCGAACCATTCAGAGTTGAATCGAACGATAGTTTTATCTGGGTCAAGTACCTTAAATACCTGCTCCTTATAGGTTGAGGCATTGGCGTTAATTTCTTCCTCAGTCATTGGTGGGCGAGTTGCTGATTTACCGGAAGGGTCGCCAATTCTACCGGTAAAGTCACCAATCAGGAATGTGACTTCGTGGCCGAGTTGCTGAAACTGACGCATCTTTTCAAGCAGCACGACGTGTCCGAGATGTAAATCAGGCGCTGTAGGGTCAAAACCCGCTTTGATGTTTAGCGGTCTATCCAGTTTGAGCCGTTCGATGAGTTCTGATTCAAGCAGAATTTCGTCGGTCCCGCGGCTGATCAGACTGATGTGTTCTTCAATTGAATAGGACAACGCGTAAATCCTTGTCTGAAGGTTTAGTGTGAATAGATAAATTCAGGGTGAGTGGCAAATGAAATTTTATTGCGAATTACTGTACTGTGTTCGTGGAATCCTGATGGCACGCGATATACGTTTTCGAATTGAGCGAAAGAAGCGGAGCGTTGTAATTGGCTCGACTCTTTTCTACCGGAATGTAGAGATTTGTCGTGGTCAGTTCTTGAGGATTTTATGAAGCGTACGCTGTTTCATGCGAAGAATGCTCCCGTCAATGCGGATGTTATCCTGGAATGATAACCGAGATCCTCACTGATAAAGCACCGACTGAATTAAAGAAGGTAATCGGACTTGAACAGTTGCCTGGAGTGGATGCTAACCTCTGAAATAATGTGAAAGAAAATGACCAAATTCGACAAGCAGATTAACAAAGTTTATCGCTGAAGTTTGTCTACATGGTATGGTAAAAGTAACCTCAAATTTTGCCTTAAATCAATTGGTTGTATACAATCTATAATTGAGCGGAAAGTCTTTGCTGAATTGACTGGCTAAATCGCAACTTTGCAAGCTTCTGGGGACAGAACTATAACAACACTTTACCCGTGCTGATTTTCAATGAATAACAACTTTGACAGCAAGGAAAACCATGCAGGTCGCTATTCAATGAGTTTACCTGCAAATGATCGGCAGCGTGCAGTTCCACTCGACGGTCAAAATTACACGCCGATCAAAGGGCTGATTTATTGCACGGTCTTTATAGCGCTCTCGTTCTCCATTCTAGCCTTTTCGCTGGCCCCTCAACTGAAGGTCGACTATCAAAACTTCAATTCTTTAACTGGAAATTCTCAACCAGTTTCACAGGCTATTATCAAACAAGCGACACCTGCAACTGAATTAGCTGATACTAGTGAATCAGTCAAAGAGATCGAAAGTACTGGCGAACAAGTCAGCGTTCAGGAGCCAGTAGATGGGTCTGCTAACGTGCCCGCACAATTTCCAGAGGCATCTGTTTCCGCGTTGGAATTGGCAACGATTGAATCAAGTGAAGAACTCGCGCCAGAGGTAGGCTTTCAAATCTTTTTTGAATCAAAAAACCATGCCGAAGAGGTGATCGAAGTCACTGAAAGGCCTGCTCAACAATCCGAACCGATGATTCCGCTTGGGACCGAACTGGCTGCAATTGAAGATTTTGATGCAGACAACCGGAGTCTTCCCAAGTCAATAAGTGATATCGAATTGACAGTCTATGTTGAAGAAACGCCGGTTCAACAATCCGGATTGGCTGTGCTTGAACCGCAATCACTTGAGACGGAATTGGTCCAAGTTGCTGAAACATTGACCAATGATCAAATTCTTGACGAACAGGTCGTGCCAGTTGAGTTGGTGGTACAGGTTGAAGCAGAGCACGTACAACAGATTGAGCGGATTCAGCCCGAGTTGGCCGTTGTTATCGATTCTGACATGCATGCTCAACAAGCCGGTGAATCAGCAAGCAGTCGCAGGTTTCTGGAATACACTGACGCAGATTCGGACCAGGGTTCCAGGTCGGTGCAGTCAACCAAAACTGAATTGGTACAGGTTGCTGCAGTAGGGGTAATCCAGCAAAGCCACATTGAACCGGTCAGCAACACTGAATTGATTGCCCGCATCGACGAAGAGTCAGACGAACAACCCAAGACAGTTTTACCGGATTTTGAGCCTCGTGCGACTGAACTGACTGCAGTTACAGATTTTGATGAAGAAAACCAGAATCTTCCCGAGTCATTCAGTGATATCGAATCGATAGTCTATGTTGAAGAAACACCGGTTCAACAAGCCGAATTGGCGACGCTTGAACCGGAGTCTCTTGAGACGGAGTTGAAACATGTTGCTGAATCAGTGACCGATGATCAAAGTCTTGACGAGTTGGCCGCGCCCACCGAGTTGGTGATACAGTTTGTAGCAGAGCGCGAGGAGCCGGAATTCATCGAAATAGAGTTGGACCATAGTTACAGGGAACTGCAGCCAGTTACAACTCAAATGGTACAGGTTGCTGCAGTAGGGATAATCCAGCAAAGCCACATTGAACCGGTCAGCGACACTGAATCGATTGCCCGCATCGGTGAAGAGTCAGTTGACCAATCCCAGCCACCTGTACCGGTGCTGAAATCGATTGTAGCCGAATTAGCTGCACTTAAAGATTTTGGAGCAGAATACCAGAGTCTGCCTGAGATAGTCAGCGATTTCGAATTGACGGCTTATGCGGGAGAATTTTCTGGACCAGAACAACCGGCGTTACTTGAGACGGAGGCTAAACAAGTTGCTGAATCATTGATCGGCGATCAAAAATTTGACGAACAGTTCCTGCCCGCCGAGTTGGCGATAAAAGTTGAATCAGAATCGGGTCGAAGTTCAAGAGAATTGCAGCCAGCCACGACAAAATCCGATCAGTCTACCGAAGCTGATGTTGTCCAGCAGATTCACATTGAACCGATCAGAGACACTGAATTGGCTGAAGCTGCTGAGTCGGAGGCGAACGACGAGGGTCTTGGCGGACCGATTACCGATTACGAGCAGGCGCTTCAGCTCGATCAACAGCCTAATCAACAGTCGCAGCCAGAAGTTACTGTGCTCGAACCCGTATCGGGTGAAGAAAAGTTGGTGCCAACCGGAGTAACCGAGCCGGTCATTCTGCTGTCTACCGACTTGGAGTCTCTGGCCAATGCACCTGTGGTTCTAACTGAGTCGAATGTTCGTCCTGGCGATACACTATCAGCCATATTCAAACGCAATAACCTGTCATACAAGATTGCCCAGAGGCTGATTAGTGCACCGGGCAGCAAACCGATCTCTGTGCTGTATCCACGCGACCATTTGAAGTTCGTCTGGAGTAACAACAAACTGCTAGGCATTGAACTTCGTCGCAAAAATAAACTTTCGCTGATGGCGACTTACGATGGAAGTCAGTTTAGTGTTATCAACATCAGAGAGGCTCGACGCGCTGGTACGATCGTGAAGTTGTTGAAGCAGGAAATTGAGTCCGTAGAACGTGAAGACTTGATTGACTATGAGACTCAATACGCAAAACTGAAGAGTACCAATTTAAAGTGGAGCACCACCACTGTTAAAAAAGGTGATGCATTGAGCAAGATATTCAGACGTACTGGTCTTTCTGCGGTTGAAGCTATTGCTGTTGCAGGCTACCCCGGTAACGAGTGGTTGGCCACCGGTTTGAGACCAGGACAAGTGATGAATATTGCAAAGTCTGAGGAAGGAAAATTTGCAATTCTGGAGGTTCCCGAGAAGGGAACAGCAAAGGTTCGTCTTGTTTTTCCAGTGGAAGGAGGATTCTTCGTAGGTTTCAAAAAGATCAAGGCTGAAGTTCAGGAACACTACGCTTGTGCAAAAGTTGAGAGCAGTCTCTATAGTGCAGGATATGCGATCAATATTCCCAGAGAAGTATTGGACGAATTTGTATCGTTGTTTGAATCGCGGTTTGACTTCAGCCGGCAGCTGCAACGGGGTGATCAATTTTGCATAATTTATGATCGTGAATACATCAAGGGTAAACCGCTGAAGGAAGTCAACATTAAAGCGGGATCTTTGATTCAGGAAGAAGCTGAACTGCATGCCTTCCGGCACGTTGATGATGATGACAAGGTTGCCTACTATGACGACGAGGGATTGAACATGCAGGGACACTTCCTGCGGTCACCGATCAAGTCTGCAAGAGTCGTTTCAAAATTCAGCAAAAGACGCTACCATCCAGTGCTGAAAACCAATCGACCCCATCTTGGTGTTGATTATGGCGCTAGAACTGGAACTCCAATTCGATCGACTGCAACCGGACAGGTCATTAAACGCGGATGGTCCGGCGGTTATGGCCAAATGATCATTATTCAACACGGCAGCAAATATCGTACGCTTTATGCTCACATGTCGCGCTATGCTGACGGCACCTCGGTTGGCAGTTACGTTAAACAAGGGCAGGTGATTGGTTACGTCGGCTCAACCGGTTTGTCCACGGGCCCGCATTTACATTATGAATTTCATGTAAATGGCAGACATCGCGATCCGTTGCAATATGACATGCCAAAAGGCCAGCCCATTCCAGAGCAATACAAAATCGCTTTTCAAACAGTAGTCAACAAATTCAGCAAACGTCTGGCCAGTATTGATGCACCACAGGTTGAGTACCGTCCCTCAACTCACCAAACTGCGAGCAGCCAGTAACAGTCAGTTGAGTGTTTTTGCTGCTGGTTCAGCAAACTTTTGATGGACACCCTATTTGCTGGACTGATGTCTGGCACCAGTCTGGATGGGGTCGATGCTGTCCTCGCTTCATTTGACCCTGATCAACGTGTCAGGGTAATCAACTCAGAATTTCTGCCATATCCGAAGACATTTCGAGAGAAACTGCTTGATCTAATCAATAACCCTCACGCAGACCAGGCATTTATTCGAGAAATTGATGTTGAACTAGGTGAACTGTATGCACAGGCCTCACTAACATTAACGGCTGAACATCAAGGACCTCCGGTGCAGGCAATTGGGTGCCATGGCCAGACAATTTTGCACCAACCCGACGCTGATCCCCCATTTACCTGGCAGGCAGGTGATCCAAAGACACTTGCACAAATGACTGGTATGACTGTTGTCAGTGACTTTCGTAGCGCTGATATGAACCATGGCGGCCAAGGTGCACCACTGGCGCCAGCGTTTCATCAGTATGCCTTTAGCAAGGAAAAAGAAGCGATTGCAGTTGTCAATATCGGTGGCATCGCTAATGTTACTTACCTTCCGGCTGATAGAAGCGAACCGGTTATCGGATTTGACACGGGTCCAGGCAACACACTGTCAAATCGATGGGTCCAGATGTGCAAAGGCGTTTCCTACGATAAGAATGGAGGCTGGGCGAGTTCAGCGATCCTCAATGAGTCATTGCTTGCATCATTTTTGCAGGATAAGTACTTTAGTGAACCACCGCCGAAGAGTTTGGATACGCGATATTTCAACGTTGACTGGTTAGAGAGAAATCTCGATGCAACGACTAATCGAGATCAGGATACAGTAGTGATACAGAGTACGATTGCTGCATTCACCGCAGACTCGATTTGGCTTGGAATAAAAAAATGGATTCCCGATGTACGACGTATCGTTCTCTGTGGCGGAGGCGCACACAACCTCGCAATAGTTGGTCGCTTAAAGCAGATAACAGGTCTTGAGGTTTCAACATCCCAGGAATATGGAGTATCGCCCGACGATGTAGAAGCATGTGCGTTTGCTTGGTTGGCGAAGCAGCGAATAAACGGTTTTCCAGCCAACCTTCCATCCGTCACGGGTGCATCGCACAAAGTCTTACTCGGGTCGATAACCAACCCTGATTGATTGAGTTTGACTGCCGTTGGGCTCGGCAGTCAAACTATGATTGTGCAACCGGTTTATTGCGTCAACGGTTGGTAAATCAATCAGCAATCTAGCGTATTGGCACGCTCCCAGTTAGAAACTTCAGCGCAGTACTGATTCCAGTTCTGCAGTTTCAATTTGCAATAGCTATTGATGTTGTCAGCGCCAAGTGAATTTCGAAGCACCTCATTGGACTCGGTCAGTCGAATGGCATCCAGCAGATTCAGTGGCAGTTTCTTGACATCGCCAGCCAGTTCAGGATTGGCATACATGTCATTATCCAGTCTCTGCCCCGGGTCGCGGTTGTTCTGAATACCGTCAAGTCCGGCCGCTGCGATCCCAGCTTGCATAAGGTAAGGATTCGCTGAACCATCCATCAAACGTAATTCGAAACGTCCTGCATCAGGAATTCGAATCATATGCGTTCGATTGTTTCCGGTATAGGTAACTGAGTTTGGCGACCAGGAAGCGCCTGAGCGGGTCCGTGCGGCATTAATCCTCTTGTAACTGTTGACATTTGGATTAAAAATTGAACACAGCGCTTCTGCACTGTGAATGATGCCGCCTAAAAACTTATAGGCCAGTTCGGATAGTCCCATTTCCTCAGATTCGTCAAGAAACAGATTTTTACTTCCATCGGAATTCCACACCGAGACATGTGCGTGACAGCCATTACCAGTCAGATCAACAAATGGTTTCGGCATAAATGTTGCGCGCTCGCCATTGCGCTCAGCGATTGTCTTTACCATGAACTTGAAGAAGGTATGCCGATCTGCTGTCGTCAGAGCGTCACTGTAGTCCCAGTTCATCTCAAACTGGCCGTTGGCGTCTTCGTGGTCGTTCTGGTAAGGCCCCCAGCCAAGTTCGACCATAGCGTCGCAGATTTCACTGACTATGTGATATTTTCTGAGCAGCGAAGACTGGTCATAGCAAGGTTTCTCCTGGGAGTCCAGCGAGTCGTTGATGTCATCGCCACTCGTGTTGATCAGCATGTATTCGCATTCCACTCCAGTTTTCATCACATGGCCGTTTTCGGCGAACTTGTCAATCTGTCGTTTCAGAATGACGCGTGGACATTGCTCCACTTCGGCGCCGCTCATCCACAAATCTGCAGCCAGCCATCCGATTTCACGGTTCCATGGCAGAATGATGAGACTGTTGGGGTCGGGAATCGCGAGCATGTCGGGGTCTGCGGGAGTCATGTCCAGCCAGGTTGCGAACCCGGCGAACCCAGCACCTTCTTCCTGCATTCCGCCTATTGCGGCGGCAGGCACAAGCTTTGCCCGAAGCACTCCAAACAAGTCCACGAAACTGATCAGGAAATACTTGATTGATTCTTCTTTTGCGACTTTCGCAAGATCTGTCGACATCTTTCAACCTCCTAAAATGTGATTGGAGCTCACGTATACAACCAACCAGACTTTTCAGCCTGATTCACATAATCGCGAGCAGGTCAAACTCAAAAATCTCAATTGTGCGCCCACAACGAATTACTCAAATGGCTTACGCTCCAGGAATCCAACTGGTTCCAGCAAGCGGTACTTTTGCCATGGCTGCTGCTTCAACTGTCAGAGCGACCATGTCCTCTGGTTCCAAATTCTGGACATGGCTCTTACCGCAGGCTCTTGCCAGCGTCTGCAGTTCGAGCACCATTGTAGAAAGGTAATTCCTAAGCCACCTCGATCCCTGTTCGGGTCGAAGACGCGCTTCGAGTTCAGGGTCCTGGGTGGTGATGCCGACTGGACAGCGTCCAGTGTGACAATGATGACAGCACCCTGGCAAAGTACCGAGTTTTTCATAATCCTCAAGATAAACGGGTCGATTGCAGCCAAGCGCAACCATTGCCGCGCTGCCAATCGAAACGGCATCAGCCCCTAGAGCCAAAGCTTTGGCAACATCGGCGCCACTTCGAATGCCACCCGATACGATTAACTGAACCTTACGATGCATATCAAGCTCAACGAGTGCATCGACAGCCTGTCGCACTGCCGGAAGAGTCGGAATTCCTACGTGTTCGATAAATACATCCTGTGTTGCTGCAGTGCCGCCTTGCATACCATCAAGCACAATGGCATCAGCTCCTGCCTTGATGGCCAGTGCCACATCAAACTGAACGCGGGTGGCGCCGATTTTGATCAGAATCGGAATTTTCCAGTCAGTGATTTCCCTAAGCTCTTGAACTTTAATTTCAAGATCATCAGGACCGGTCCAGTCTGGATGACGGCATGCACTTCGCTGATCAATGCCAACTGGCAAATCACGCATTCCAGCGACCCGTTCGGTAATTTTCTGACCCAGCAGCATGCCCCCACCACCTGGTTTTGCGCCTTGTCCGACGACCACTTCCAGCGCGTCGGCGCGGCGTACATCATCCGGGTTTAGTCCGTACCTTGAAGGCAGAACCTGATAGATCAGTGTTTTTGATGAAAGCCTCTCTTCATCCGTCATTCCGCCGTCACCCGTGGTGGTACTAGTTCCCATCTGGGTGGCGGCCAGTCCGATTGACTCTTTCGCATTTGCACCGAGCGCGCCAAAACTCATGCCAGCGATGGTAATCGGAATTTTAAGATCCAAGGGCCGCTTTGCAAACCGGTCGCCAATCACCACATTGGTATCACAGCGTTCGCGGTAGCCTTCAAGCGGGTAGCGCGACATGGATGCACCTAAGAACAGCAGATCGTCAAACGTTGGAATTGATCGTTTCGCACCAAATCCACGGATTTCATAGACGCCCTGATCAGCAGCTCGATGAATTTCTGCAAGCACATGGTCAGGAAATGTCGACGAGGGTCGAAGCGGCCGGGGGTCAAAATTTTGACGTTTCAATTCAGATGGCATCAGCGTTGTCGATATTAAAGTTATAGAGTGTCCGTTCCGAGCCATAGCGACGAAATTCCGCAGCTGAATAATGAATCCCGGCGTTCTGTAGCAGGTTCTGAAGCTCTCTTTTGTGATCAGGTGTCATTTCTTTTTCGATGCAGTCTGAACCGAGACTGTCAATTTCACCGCGAACAAAAATATGCGCTTCATAAATAGAATCACCAAGGTTGCCACCGCAGTCGCCGCAAACGACAAGTCGGCCAGATTGTGCCATGAATGCACCAAAATGACCGATGGATCCGCCTACGACAATATTTATGCCTTTCATTGAGATGCCACAGCGCGAACTGGTATTACCCTTGATCACCAGCAGACCTCCGTGACCTGACGCGCCTGCATACTGTGAGGCGTTGCCATCTACGACAACTCTTCCGGACATCATGTTTTCAGCGAGCCCTGGTCCGGCGTTACCGGCAATGTGAATGCTAGCATTTTTGTTCATTCCCGCACAGTAATATCCCACGTGGCCGTCAATAGTCACGTTAATTGCGTCGGACAGCCCGACGGCAACAGAATGCGTGCCCTTGGGATGGGCGATGACAAATTCTTCACCCTCTTCTCTATCGGAATGATGCAGTGCTGCATTGATCTCCCGCAGCGATTGAGTGGCCAGATCAAACTGCATTTTGAGTTCCGGCGTCAGAATTACTACGCTCCCAGCTGTATATCTGAGCAGGAGCGGGCTCCCAAATATTGGAGTGCTTTGCATCGGGCAGGCGGGCGATGGCACGATATTCGGATGACATTGCCACCCAGTCATCATTTTCTGCGAGCACCGCCGGTTTACAGGCAATCGGATCGCGCAGCACTGAAAATCCGTTACTTGAGCCGATGGCAAAGGTGTAAAAACCGTCGAGGTCCCGGATGGCAGATTCGAGCGCGTCAACTACTGATTCGCCGAGTGACAGTCGCCAGGTCAGGTAACCTGCCGCCACTTCGCTGTCATTGTCAGTCTGAAACTGGCCGCCTTGCCTGGTAAGGTAATTTCTGAGGCGATTGTGATTTGATAGAGAGCCATTATGGACCAGGCACAGGTCAAGACCTGTAGAAAAGGGGTGTGAGTGCTCTGTGGTCACCGCGCTTTCAGTTGCCATGCGGGTGTGCGCAACGGCGTGTGTTCCAGAAAAGTTCTTAAACCCAAATCGCTCTGCAACATCTTTGGGATGCCCCATTTCCTTGTAGATTTCGATTGACTCACCGACGCTCATTATGCGCAGGTCCGGCCAATTGCTGCGTATCCAGCGTTCGATTTCATCGACTGGTGCTGAGCTTGTCAAAATGGCATGACTGGCATGTATTTCAAGATCAAATTCTAGGTCAAATGCTTGACTGGCCTGAGCTGTCCGCGCTGACCAGTCTTCATCTGAACTGGTGCTGAACAGTGATACTTTAGAACCTCCTTCTGGTGCCGGATTTCGGTAAATTGCGACGCCTGCACTGTCGGGTCCGCGGTCACCCATTTCCTCAAGCATGTCTGAGACGAACTCACCAAGCCGCGACTCTAGTTCAGGGTTCTTGAGATATAGACCAACAATCCCGCACATGATTTTCTGAAAGCTCTACTGGTTTGAAATGGCACACTGTACCGTTGCTACCCCTGACCGCCGGGATAGAAAGTGTTAAATTCTATCTTAATTCAAGTAGTCGAACGAGAAAAACGGGAGATTTAAGGCGATTTGAACGGAACTGGTCAGACATAGAAATTTCCAGGTGTCAGTACGTCCGAAGATATAACATTTGGTAAAGACCCTAGTCTTGATCCATCAATTCGCACGACTTTCTCCGCCATGAATTTTATTGATGAAAAAATTGAAGCTTATGCTGAAACACATTCAGAACAATCGTCTGAACTGGTAACAGAAATCCACGACTGGACAGTTGAAAATTCCGACATGTCAAGAATGTTGTCCGGTGGACTCCAGGCAGCTGTGCTCAGGCTTCTGGCGCGCAGTGTCGGAGCAAAGCGAGCCTTGGAAATTGGGATGTTTACTGGCTATTCCGCACTGGCAGTTGCCGAGGTCTTACCGCAGGATGGCGAGTTGATCACACTCGACATTGATCCGGACAGTGAGGCGATTGCCCGGAGTTTCTTTGCTCGCACCCCTCACGGAAGCAAAATTAAAATCAGGATCGGACACGCACTGGATGTCATTCCCAGTCTTGATGGACCCTTCGATATGACATATATCGATGCCGACAAAGTCAACTACATTCGATACTATGAAGCAGTCATGCCGCTGGTTTCAAGCGGTGGGTTGATTATTGCCGACAATGTACTCTGGAGCGGTGAGGTTTTAAATCCCGAAGATGAGTCGGCTGTGGCACTTGACGAATTCAACCGGCACGTTTTGGCGGATGCACGCGTCACCAACACCCTGCTGCCAATTCGCGATGGTCTGATGGTCGCACACAAAAATTGATCACCCTAGGTGCTCTAGTTCTGACCTATTCGGCATGGAAATTGTGAAAAATAATGCTGAAACAGGTTATTATTGTTCAACATTAGGAGACAGCCCTCTCAATTGACCGATTCAAAGCTACCGAATCGGTTCTCCAAAATCAATCAATGCTGATTCGCAGATTCAATCTGCATCAGTACTAATTTCTTCCAATTCTGATTCAGGCGGAGGCATTCTATGAAAATCTGTATTGTTGGTGCAGGGTCAATGGGTGGCATGATGGGTGTGAAGCTTCACAATCTAGGTGAAGAGGTAACACTGATCGCCCGAGGCCCACATCTTGCAGCAATTCAGGCGAACAACGGCATCAAACTCATTATGAATGATGGGACTGAAGAGTTCGCAGAAGGGGTTGCAGCGACTGATGACATCCGTTCAGTCGGACGCCAGGATTTGGTAATTCTGGCAGTAAAAGCTCACCAGATTGCACCAATAGTCGATGACGTAAGTTCTTTACTGGGTGAAGATTCCGTGCTGCTGACCATTCAGAATGGCATTCTTTGGTGGTATTTTCAGCTACATGGCGGCGAATTCGATAACCATGTATTGCAGACTATCGATCCAGACGGCAAACTGAGTTCAACGCTTGATCCTCGAAATATTATTGGTTCGATCTCCTATCCAGCGGCGGAAATCAGCGCCCCTGGGGAAATTACGCATATCGAGGGTCTTCGGATGCCAATTGGAGAGATCGACGGGATTGAAAAAGATAGGACCAGGGAGCTGGCAGACCTTCTGACTCGCGCTGGCTTCAAGTCACCAATTCTTGAAAGCATTCGAGCAGAGACGTGGTTAAAGGTGCTCGGAAACCTGAGCTTTAACCCGGTCAGTGCTTTGGCTCATGCAACATTGGAGGACATCTGTCGCTACGATCCCTCGCGTGACTTGATTGACAGAATGATGACAGAATGTCGCGAAGTTGCGCATCGGCTAGATATTGAAATTCGGTTGTCCAATGAGCGCCGAATAGCAGGTGCTGAAAGAGTCGGTAAGCACAAGACCTCGATGTTACAGGACATTGAAGTCGGAAAAGCGCTTGAACTTGAAGGGCTAATTGGAGCGGTGATCGAGATGGCACAGATGACAGATACAGAAGTCCCGTACATTGAAGCAGTCTATGCCATGATCAGACTGTTAGACCATACTGTACAGACTGAGCGCGTGTTCGTCAAGGCTCAGCCACTTGACTAAGTGAAAATACGTAACAGCAGGATATTAGTAACTGAGAACCAGGCTGACAGGAAGTCAGTTAATTTGGAATTACTCCATAGCAGATTACGCGCGCGATGATCCGCGCGGATTCCTAGGACAAATTCGTGATGGGGTCATCATTGATGAAGTGCATTATGATCCAGATATGCTATCTTACATTCATGTTTGTGGAAGACAACCCCGTAAGAGGTCGTTGAAATCAGATCGGTTCAAAAAATTACGCTCTACTGGAGCAGATCAGCCAGCCGATTGATATGGGCATCGTCTCAGCCACATAAAATGCAGTGAACCTGCAGTATTACTGCAACAAAAAATTTTAGAACAGCAAGTAGAACCGCAACAAAGCAATCCTGCTACTGTCAGTCCTAATCTAATTTTTCTAGCGACTTCTGTTTGGAGGACTTATTGGATTTGGAGGTGCAGGTGGAGGAGGTGGCGGCGGCGGTTTTGCCGTGTGTGGCGGTTTTGGAGACACACCATGTTGTCTACTTGGTGGAGGATTTGGTGCTTTTACCATGACTTTCTCGTTAATTTTGGCTTTGTTCGGATATTGGAACAAATTCAACAATTTGAACATCAATCACCGGAACCAGTAAAGATTTTACACTTTCCCTGTCTTTACTGTTGGTATTCATTTTACTCTCTTCCATCCATTCTGCTTCTTCCAAGTGAAAGTGCCCCTCTGCAGGTCTACTTGGCCATTCGGTCGGCCAACCATAAACTCTTCGACCGTCATACAAGTGAAGCACTACGTACGATCTTTCGTGCTGGGAAAACGCGGAATACCACTCAGAAGAGTATGTGTTTTCTTTTGTGATTCTTAGTTTTCGAAGGAGTTTATGTGGCCAATCGTGATTGATGCAAAGAGCAGCAAATATTCCCAAAACAATTGCAAAAAGTGCCGCCAACCATGCCAGTTTGCCATATGTATCTTGTTGCGTTGGCGCTATAGATGGAACCAGTGCCTGTACTATTGGCATTATTGACTGAACAATAAAGGTAAAAATTAAGGCGAGGATTATCCTTTCAAATGAGTTAGGTTTTGAATGGGAGATCAGCGATTAGAATATTGCAGCAGCTATAAATCCAGGTAGCAGAAACAATAGAAGTTCAAGCAGCGTGCTGGGGATTTGTGGGAACATAGAGAGTTACAAAATTTAATTCAGAACCGAGAATAGTAAACTTGTTAATGTGTCTTGCGGTTATTTTACAGCCGTCATCTGAAGTTTATAATTCCCAAAATTAAGGACTCTTTTGTTGTAGCGGAAAATTGTAGTATTGGATGATTCTCTGTATAAGACACTGTTCAAACCAAATTTCAATTGAGGCTTGGAAATAATGCCAAGGAAAGGTTTTTCGCTGTACACTCCGATTGCAGCAGTGGGCTGTTGCCTGTTTCTCTTTTCCTCTTCCGCCAGTGCCAAAGATTTGATGGAGTGTGTTGAGTCGGTTGACCATAGCTTTGAAGGTCAGCTGCTTACTGAAGAAGAAAAGTATCAAATTCTGCTGCAGCGATTGATAGACGACCAGATTCGCTTTGAAGAATGCCTCCAAATCAACATCAGTGCTGCCGGGACCGGCGGTGGTACGTCAGGTGGTGGAAGTAGCGGTACAAATTCAAGTGTAGCAGCCGGTGGAGGTCAGCTCAAGGGACAGAGTACAGATGGCAGTCAGACCCTTGCTGCCACGTTAGAATCAATGTCCGCATCGGGAGTTCAGGGTACGGAATTGCCGGAACCTGAAAATCAGACTACGGAATCGGGTGAACCTGTAAATGAACCTGCCGGATTGTCTGATTTTGAAAATCAGGACGGACTCTCTCCGGCAATCTTAAATGAAATTACACCAGGTGGTGTAGCAAGCAGCGGAAATAGAACGCGTTCAAACGGCATGCAACCAGAGGAGTTGGAAGTTTCAGACAACGATGCAGTTCTGCTCAGCCAGATTTTGGCGGCCGCTAACGCTGAACAGGACCCTGACAAGAAAAGGAAACTCATGGAAGAGTACCGTAGAATGAGATCAGGCAATAGCGGTGAAACAGTCGCAGCTACAGGAGGGCAGCAATAATGCTAAAGAGAATTACTTCAATTGCACTACTGACAATTATTTCGCTGTACCTTACAGCTTGTGGTGGAACATCTGCGGTAGTGAGTTCCTCGACCGCGCCAAAAACACCGTTTGGGATCAGCCTGGAACAATCGCCCAATAACCAGGGTTGGAGCGAGCAATATACGGGTGTGCGCCTTGATGTCGTTGTACCGTTGTTTGACCCCAACATACCCTCTGATCCGGACGACTACGAAAAGGAGGGCATTTGGCCGGAACTGCGTCGCACTGAAGCCATTCGTTTCGCAGTGAGCCTGTCAGATGAAATTAAGGCGACCAATGCATTCAACAGCGTGCGCGTAACACCCGACGTTGCGGTTAGCGGCGATCTTTTTGTTTCCGGCAAAATTCTTGAATCAAATGGCGAAGACATCCGGATTGAAGTGCAAGTCCATGACATCAGCGGTAAAAGATGGATGAAGCGGACTTATAAACATCGCGTGAAAGAGTATCACTGGCAAAGCAGTCGTACAAGTGCAACAGATCCGTACAATCCGGTATTCAAAAAGGCCGCTGCCGACATTTTGAAACTTCTGAAGAAAAAATCTTCTGAAGAACTTGCTGATATCCGAGCGACTTCTCAACTTCAGTTTGCCGCCACCCTGTCACCCGACGCATTTGCACAACATCTCGAATTCAAAAACAATCGACTAAAACTCGTTTCATTGCCAGCAGTGAATGATCCGTTACTGGTTCGAGCCAATGGAATGCGAGTACAGGATGCGATTTTCATGGATGATATGCAAAAACACTACACAGGGTTTGTTCACACAACCAATGCTAGTTACATTAACTGGCAGCAGCATAGTATGGAATCTGCAAAAGCCCAGCGTGAAGCGGAAGGAAGAGCCAATGCCCAAGCACTTGGTGGATTTTTACTGCTTCTTGGTGCTGCAGCAATTGCTGACAACAATAGAGACGACACTGGCGCCGCTCTGGCAGCAACCGCCGCGGCAGTTGGTGGCATTTCAATGCTGCAGAACAGCTTTGCCGCAAATAGTGAGAGTAAATATCATCACGATATTCTGGTGGAGCATGGCGAATCGTTTAATCGCGAGGTTGAACCTAAAGTGATCCTGGTCGAAGGACAAAAATTTGAAATTCGAGGCAGCGTTGTCACCCAGTATCAAAAGTGGCGGGAAACTCTCAAACTGCTCCACGAACATGAATCTCCACCACCGGTGCAGCTTTAGTCGGTCACCGTGCAAGCGGCGCGCAGGATAAGTTCGTAATGCGGTAACTTGCAAATCAGATTCGAGGTAAGATGCCTGTCATGTACAGTAGCCAATCAGCAGGTGTCAAACTACTGAAACACATTGTTCCCGCCGCACTGAGTTTTTGTCTGTTCTGTGGTTCTGCCTATTCGGTCAGTACCGATTCTGAGATGGCTTCATTTATTGTGCAGCCAATCGTCGAAAGCAAAACCAGCGACCAGGTCTTTCGCGTCGATAACCGCACACATCACTTGTTAAGTCAGGACGATGAGATGGTCATTGGAGCTATCGCGCAAGCTTCATCTGACAGTCAAAAATCAGAATCTGAACACTACAAGCAAATACTTGCCCGCGTGGATGAAGCATTGACAGCGTGGGAAACAAGGCGGTCAATTGTTCCAGGTTTTGATCAAAGTCTTGAGTTCATACTTACCAGTCGGGGTAAGGCAGAAGCGGCTTTTTTTGACGTTGATTATCCAGAGGCAATTCGCCTCATCGAACAGGCACTTGCTGAAGTCGAATACATTTTTCAGCTGGAGGAAGATTTCTATTACATCAATCTGAAAATCGCAATCAATGCGTTTGAGGCAGAAGATGTCGAAGGCGCACAGGACGCCATCACTTTGGCACTTGCATTGCGTCCCAACAGCAAAGAGGCAGAGTTCTGGCAGCAGCAGATTATCCAGTTGCCAGAACTGATTGCTGCCAGGCAGGTTGCCATTGCGGCACGCAATGAAGGTCGACTACAGGATGAAATTGATGCACTTTATCGTGTTCTGAAAATTAAGCCCAACGAAGAAGAGGTTAAGACACGCATTGAAGCAGCAAGCCGTGAGTTGCAGGACCAACGATTCAAACGCGCAATTGGTGAAGTGCATCAGGCACTGTCCAGTCAGGATGTGGAAAAGGCCAGAGATGCGCTGACTAAAGCTCAGCGGTTTAAAGCATCTCATCCGGAAATTACACGACTGAAACAGAGTATTGAAGAACTGGTCCGTGATCTTGAAGTGGCGAAACTGATTCAGGCTGCTGCAAATGGCGCGATACAGGATGACTGGATTGCTGTTCAGCAGAGCCTTACGCTGGCGTTAAAGCTCAACCCGAAGCTGATTGATGCAATTGAGGGTCGAGACCTAGCTAATAGCATCATTGACGCACAGTCTAGATTTGATGACTATTTGGCCAGGCCAGACCGGCTGAGTTCCAAAAATATTGTCGATGCCCTACACAAAGAACTCGAGGAAGCTCAGGTGTTGCTGAATTACAGCCCACGCCTGCAAACAGCTGTGAGTGATCTGGAAGTTGAAGTGGTTAAGTGGCAAACAGAAGTTCCAGTGCGCGTGATCTCTGATGGTAAAACGCATATCGTAGTGCGCCGGGTTGGCATTATCGGTGTTGTTCGTGACCGGGAGATTATGCTCAAACCCGGAACTTACCGATTTGAGGGATCAAGAAGAGGGTATCGAAACAAGTTGGTGGTAGTCAAAGTTACACCGTACGCCAATGAAGTTGCCGAAGTGACGGTTATCTGCGATGAGCGGGTTTGATAAAGACAGTTTAATCAAGGCGCAGCGTGCCCGTCGTCGTCGAATGATGCTGGGTATTGGCGGTGTAATACTGATTCTATTGATTTCAGCCGGCGTCTATCTCGGTACGGCTGTCATTGATCGAGTGTCTATCGCTGTTGCACCTGATGAAGCACGCGACATTGCACAATTGGAAATTCTTGAAGGCACAGGTTGGATTTGGAACGATGAAATTATTGCAGTTAGAAGCCCTTTGAAACTGCAGGTGTTCGCTGATGGCTTCAAAAGGGAAGTCTTGACGGTAGGTGACGCGACATGGAGACGAGGGCAGCTCGATGTGGTGTTAAAGCCACTGCCAGCCACAGTCAAGGCAACAACCAAGCCAGAATCGGACGAAGTTCGCTGGTATTTGAATGGCGCGTTGGTATCGGTAGCGTCACAGCTCACCATCGATCTACCTGCAGGTCAGCTCACGATTGAAGCCAGACATCCACATTTTGAGCCAACCAGTCAATCGATAACCCTTGAGCGCGGCGAGTCGTATCAGTTGAGTCTCGATCTGAAACCAGTGAAGGGTCAAGTTGAGATTACCTCCGCGCCGAGCGGGGCAGAAGTATCGCTGAATTCTGAAGCGATTGGAAAAACTCCGTTGCACCTGGAATTGGAAGGCGGAGAGTATGAAATTGCGCTTTCACTCACCAATCACGACCCGAGAAAGGATTCGTTTGTCATATCGCTAGACAATGCTGAAGTGAGTCGGCACTATAAACTGGCAGTCAGTAACCGCGATGTGACATTTTCGTTGACGCCGTCTGATGGGTCATTGACAGTGGGTGGCAATAAGGTTGCATCCCGAGAAACCGCCAGCGTTTCACTACCCGTCAATTCCCGCCAAACCGCCACGTATTCGAAGCCTGGTTTCAGAACTCAAGATATAGAATTCGAGGTGAACTCGAATTTTGGTAACCAAATCGAACTAGAACTTCAACCGGTTTACGGAATGGTGGAGGTGAGATCAAGCCCAACAGCTGATGTCTCTCATAATGGCAAAGTCATTGGAAAGACTCCGGTTCTGGTTCGTATGCAGACGCTTCCTCAAACATTTACTGTCAGCCAGACAAGATTCTTGCCTGAGACTCACACGATCACGCCCATTGAAGGGACAACCCGAGTTTTGGAAGTCAATCTTGTGTCTGAAAAAGAACATCGGCTCAAATCCTCCCCAGATACGTATGTGAATAGTCTTGGAATGAAATTCAAACTGTTCAAAGAGGCGGATTACTTCACGATGGGCTCAAAGCCCGGTGAATTAAACAGCAGACCGAACGAGTTTTATCGCCAGGTTCAGTTGCAAAGACCGTTCTACGCCGGTGTGCACGAAGTTACGGCCGAATCTTTTCACAAATTCATTGGCACCAATAGGATACCGACCGTAGGTAATCGTCCGATTACAGGAGTGAGTTGGAAGGAGGCAGCGAAGTTTAGCAACTGGCTCAGTAAATTAGAGGGGCTGCGGCCAGTATATCGGTTCACGGGTGATGAGTACCTGGGTAGCGATTCGACTGCGGATGGGTACCGGATGTTGACGGAAGCTGAATGGGAGTGGCTGGCTAGAAAGGCGGGTCGTAATCAGCAAACCATCTTCCCTTGGGGTGATGAGACAATCATTCCTCAAAACTCGGGCAATCTGGCTGATGTGACCGCTAAGGGCTATGCGGCTGTTGTCATTCCGCAATACAACGACGGCCAGGCAGTCGTGAGTGCGACAGGACTATTCCAGCCCAATCCCGTAGGCATTCATGATTTGACTGGCAATGTGAGTGAGTGGACGCATGATGCGTATGACCACACTGTTCCCAGTGGCGATCAAATTGAACTCGACCCGTTCGACACCTCCAATGCCACATATCACACGATCAAGGGATCAAGCTGGGCATCAGGTGAAGTCAGTGAACTTCGAGTCGCTTACAGAACGGGCGGTTCACGAGGTAATGATAGAATCGGGTTTCGGCTTGCTCGTTATCTGTATTAAGCTATGACAACTGGAGGGCGGTACAATGAATGGAGTAGAAAACCACTTCCGTAAGTCAGTCCATTGCTTGAATACAGACAATTTAAAGTAGGAGTGTGCTCAAAATGCTAAGACTAGTGGTCGGAATGAGGCACTTCAAGGCGGTACTGGCGGTGGCGTTTGCTGTTACGCTGATTGTGTTCGCAATTGGATATCACAAAGCTGGTACCGCGCAGAACACAGGACCGCAGATCAGTTTGAATACACCAGTCAGTTTCCCCGGGGATATTTAGTTGAGAGAAGCACTACGTGGTCTGATAATTCTGGCTGTTTCGGCAGCGTCAGTCCACACGGTTTACGTACAGTTCATCCGTCCTAGAGCGGAAATTCTGATTGAAGCAGGTGTGGCAGCCGGGCAGTATGCACCGCGGGATTGGGTTGTAATTCTGAAAGACTGGGAGCAGGAGATCTGCCTGATTCTGGCAATCTACTGTATTGTGGAAATACTGATCCGTCTCTACAAACTTTCAAAAGAACAGTATCTTTTCGAAGTTGATTTTGTCGGTCAGGTAGAGTCGGGTGAGACCGATATCAAGAGCACTTTGGAGGACCTTGAGTCTTTGCCCCGCTCTGTGGGAAAATCTCAGTTGGTAGAAACGTTAAAGGCTTCCATTCGGCGGTATCGGATTACCTCCGATGTACAGAACACATCCGATGCAATCCAAACCAGTGTTGATGCGGTAGCCATGAGACTTGAAGCCGATAACACAATGCTGCGCTACATGATTTGGGCGATTCCATCAATTGGATTTATTGGCACAGTCCGCGGTATCGGGCAGGCGCTTTCGCAAGCCGATCAGGCGTTATCAGGAGACATTTCAGAAATGACGGCTAGCCTTGGCATCGCGTTTAACTCAACATTCGTCGCTCTGGTGATCAGTATCTTCCTGATGCTGCTTCTGCATTCGCTTCAGCGTGCACAGGACCGACGTCTGGTTGACATTCAAAGTTATTGCGAAGAATTTCTCCTGAATCGAATCAGTCAGTAATTATTGGTATTTCTCCATGAAAAGGAGACGACGCGTTCTCGGCAACAACCTTGCATTCCTGGATGTGATGGCGTGTGGTTTAGGTGCGGCGGTGCTGATTTTTCTGATTGTCAAGCATCACACAGGTGCTGAGCCGATGATTGAAGAGGCCGTATCTGACGACGGTCAAATTTTGACTATGCTTCGGCAGTCCGAAGCAATGCTGGAAGATCAGGTTGAAGCGACTGCCCGACAAATCGAGAACTTGAAGACTCAAAACGAAGATCGCGAAAATCAGATTGAAGCTCACAAAGCCAAACAGGCTGAGTTGGAGGATCTGCAATTACAGATCAAAGAGCTGGAGACGAAAAACTCAGAACTGAAGAAAGAGGTGGTCCGTATTCGTCCCCAGCAAACTGCAGATGTCATACAGAACAAACAGACAGGCGAAGAGAACTACCTGATTGGTCTCAAAGTGGAGGGCCGACGAATTGCAATTGTCTTAGATCACAGTGCATCAATGACCGACGAAAAACTGGTTGACATTGTTACACGTAAGCTCGGGTCAGATGCTGATAAACAAAAAGGACCGAAGTGGAATCGAACAGTTCGGGTGGCGCGCTGGCTGTTGGCGAGATTACCGAAGTCCAGCGAGGTAGCAGTCATCGGGTTCAATGAGAAGGCTAAGATACTGAATAAAGGTGCGTGGGCTGATAGCAGCGACGCTACTCAGATTAATGGGATTTTGTCTGAAATTGTCAGACTCGTTCCGACTGGTGGAACCAACCTGGAAGCAGGATTGCGTGAGCTGAGAAATTTGAGACCGCAACCGACCGATATCTATATTGTTACGGATGGACTGCCCACGCGAAGCGTGTCTTCACCAAACCCGATTTCCCGCTGTCGAAAAAATGCGACTAAAGTGAGTGGAAAGTGTCGTGTCGTGTTGTTTCGCACAGCCGTCAAGCATTCGATACCTGCCGGAAGCAAAATTAACGTGATTCTGCTTCCGGTCGAAGGTGATCCTGATGCTGGACCGCATTTTTGGGGTTTGACAGCCAGGACTGGAGGTTTGCTTCTGGTTCCAGCGGTGGGTTGGCCATGAGAAAGCGCCGCCGAAGTGATGAGGGTGAGAGCCTCGCTTTTCTTGATATTGTCACCTGTGGTTTTGGTGCAATAGTACTGCTACTGATCATTACCAAGCCAGTACCGGATCACACGGACTTTGCAGAGCAGCAGCCAGACTTGAGTGGCGCCATTGTGACTGCGGGACAGCAGGTAACCGCATTGCAGGCAAAGTTGCAGAGCCTCATGATTGAACTTGCGTTAATCCCCGACCCTAGTGAGGATTCAGTTGATCAAGGTCTGAATCAATCCCTTTCTGAAGCACGAGATGCGGTTGAGGAATTAAACAGCAGCAACGAAGCATTGGAGTTAGTCAAAGAGACTCTGATCTCAGCTACGATCACTCAGACTACCACCCCACAGCAACGTGACCCGGAGGTGGGCGGTATACCGGTTGACAGCGAGTACGTGATATTTGTGATAGACACTTCAGGCAGCATGATGGAAATCTGGAATTCTGTCATTGATACCATGAACCGAATCATCGATATCCATCCCAAGGTTAAAGGTTTTCAGGTAATTAATGACGACGGCAACTACCTGTTCAAAACAACAAAAGGCAAGTGGATACCGGATACCTCAAAGTCCCGAAAGAGGGTCAAAGATGCGTTGAGACACTGGCGAAGCTTTTCAGACAGCAACCCCGTTCAGGGATTGGAATCCGCACTTCGTACCTATGGAAGAAAAAATGAAAAGCTATCAATTTATGTACTCGGCGATGAATTTACCGGTTCATCTTATGATGAAGTGATTGATTCCCTGAACCGGTTGAATGTTGATCCAATTACGAATCGACACAGGGCACGGGTACACAGTATCGGATTTTTGACTGAATCCCTGGGTTCGGACCGCTATTCGGTGCTGATGAGAAGTGTTGTGGAGCGAAATAATGGTGCATTTCTTGGCTTGCCAAGATGATTGCTCTAGCGAATGCAGATAAATTGGTATTCTAGATCAGTCCCTCATAACGACACGGTGCATCTATATGTTCCGTACCTGCAGGTCAACTGAAGCGATTTTGTCAATCGAATATCGTCCTCTTCTGAATCTTCGATCAATCCATACGCTCTTGCGTTTCACGGAGTACAACGAGTCAAGTATCATTATCGGCTTTATAACCAATTGGATTCGCAAATGAGCGTCTACGAATCGCTGTCCGAAAAATTACAGTCTCACCTTGGACTCGCACACCCACCCATCGCCATCACTTTCTATGATTCAACTCCATCAGACGTTCCAGAGTTAGGTGCTAACTACCCGGAACCGACAGAAGATGGTCGAACTGGCGCAGTTGCTGCAGGCTGCGTATTTTGGATTAAGGCAAGTGAAAGAACTTTCGCAACCAAACCATCAGATCACGGTAACTGTAGCGTTGGCAGTTTGACGCATGGTCTGATTTCCCTAGAGGAAGCAGCTGAGCATTCCGATGTGCAAGCCATTTGTGAAGCAAACTGGGTCACACCAGAGATATTTCCTCACATTCCGACGGTTAGTAAAAAACCTGAAGCCATAGTGTACGGTCCACTGTCTGAGGCAACTAAAATTCCGCATGTCGTGCTTTTGCGTCTACTTGCCAGACAGGCTATGCAGTTACACGCAGCTATTCCTGACCTTCGCTTTGAAGGCAAACCGCAATGTCACATTATTCCGATTGCTCACGAGCATCAAGAGCCAGCAGTCAGTGTAGGCTGTATGCTGAGTCGCGTCCGAACGGGCATGGGGAACAGCGAAATGACATGTGCAATTCCATTCGACCGATTGTCGGAAGTGGTGGCGCAGTTGGAAAGTGTCTGTGCCGCAGACCGACTTGTGGCAGCCTATGCCAGTCAGGACAAGGTAAGATTCAACTGACAGATTACCGCGTTTTCGGTGACTCGTTGTTCCGAATTGAATGGAGCATAGTGTTATAAATTTGTCAAGTGGTATGACCTTTCTGCCAATTCGAAATAGGGAAGTCAACATCGGTTAGATTCGAAGAATGGATATTGGCAAAACGCTGCAGGAAGATTGGGGCTTGACATGCTCTACGATTTTTCACAATCTCAATAAATCGGAACTCTTTCGCGCAGCACTTGAACTTGATGTTGGGCGAATAAAAAGGGGTGGTGGCTATCACGATCGCAAAACTTACGCGACAAGTTTAGGAGAAGCAGGTCCACTGGTGTTTCTGACGGACCCAGACTGTACCGGTCGGCCGGTTGAGGACACCTATGCGGTGGCCTGGCCGGAGGTTGAATCTGACATCTGGTGGAAAGACAGCTTGAAAAAGTACGATCCTGATTGCTACGAACAATTACTGGATCGAGTCATTAAACATCTAAACCAAAGCGGCAGCCATCTGTTTGTTCAGGACGTTACTGTGGGCCATGATGCGGAGTATTCGATTCGTTACCGAATCATCGGCCAATATGCCACTCACGCCTACTTCGCACAAAATATGTTTTTGTTGGCAAATGGGTCAGCTGAAGAATTTGAGCGTGACAACTGCTGGACCATGTTGAATGTTCAAACCTTCCGGTGTGATCCTGAACGCGATGGCTGTCGTTCTGACCGTGTCGCAGTCCTCGACTTTCGCAACCGCATCTGCCTGGTTGCGGGACCTGCCGATTATTGTGGTCTGATCAAGAAGTCAATCTTTACCGTAATGAATTTTCTGTTGCCGAGCAAAGGAATTTTGTCGATGCACTGCTCGGCCAACGTTGGTGATGCGGATGATACCAGCATTCTGTTTGGACTGTCAGGCACCGGAAAGACTACACTGTCGGCGGATGTCAGCCGCAGACTAATCGGAGATGATGAAAACGCCTGGTCTGACTCTGGCGTGTCAAACTTTGAAAACGGGTGCTATGCCAAACTTATTGATCTCGACAAGCAGGCAGAGCCGGTCATTGCTGATGCACTGTCGATGCCGGGTACTCTTATAGAAAACGTACCTGTATCCAATGGGCGACAATATGAAACAATACACCCACAGGATCTGGACCTATTTGACCGTTCAATCACTGAGAACACACGATTTTCCTACCCTCTCGACTGCAATCCCAATGTAGCAGAAGGTGCAAAAGGCGGTCACCCAGCAACAATTGTGTTGTTAACTGCAGACGCTTTTGGTGTGCTACCGCCGATATCAGTACTGGATGAAGAAGAGGTGATGTATCACTTCGTTCAGGGTTTTACTGCGAGAGTTGCTGGTACGGAGATTGGAGTCAGCGAACCTGAAGCAACGTTCAGTTCATGTTTCGGTGCGCCATTCATGTCCCATAAGCCTATCGTGTATGCAAAGCTGCTCAAAGAGAAAATGCGCGCCAGTTCGGCCAAATGCGTTCTCTTGAATACTGGTTGGATCGGTGGACCTGCTGGAAGTGCACCTCGGATTTCACTTGCGACGACGCGTTCACTACTCAACTCTGCGATGCAGGGAGTATTGCATGACTCGGAATCTGGCATTGCTTTTGAAAAGCATTCTATACTGGGAATGCGTTATCCGACTTCATGTCCAGGCGTCGATTCAAAAATATTGAATCCGTCAGACAGTTGGACTGACAAGTCGGCATACACAAACGCCGCGACTGAGCTTCGCGATATGTTTCGGTCTAATTTTCAGGAATGTGGTTTTCAAAAAGCTGGTATTCCTGCTGCCATTTGATCAGACTTCAAACGCATCATAGATTTAAGATTTTAACTGCCGAAGTGGACGAAATGGATTACGACCCACCTGAAGATAGCAACTTCGAAGAACTACGAAAGACGATGGTGCTGGTCATCGCGGCTCATGCAGTCGCTTCTGGCGAAGAAACTGGCAGACCGGTACTTTCTGATTCGGTGATGGAGGCTATGTTTGAGACACCGCGTCACCAGTTCGTACCGGAAAAGTACCGTGCTTATGCTTATGATGATTGCCCACTGCCCATTGGTTATGAAAAGACAATTTCACAACCATTTATTGTGGCGCTAATGATTGATCTGCTTGACGTCGAAGAGAAAGATCGCGTGTTGGAAATCGGCACGGGACTTGGTTACCAGGCCGCGGTTTTGAGTCATCTGGCTGAACAGGTGTATACCGTTGACATCATCGGGGAGTTGGCTGAACAGGCGATTGAAATCTTTAAAGCTCTGGAATATGGCAACGTGGATGTGCGCATTGCGAATGGTGCCTACGGGTGGCCGGAGCACGCTCCATTTGACAAGATTATTGTCGCCGCATCGGCAGATGAAGTGCCCGATTCTCTAATTGCTCAGCTTGCGCCTGGGGGAAGGTTGATAATGCCAGTTGGCACTGAAGAACATCAAAACCTGGTGCTGGTACAGAAGGGAGACTCTGCTGCCTACTCAGATGAGATCCTTCCAGTCCGTTTCTCAAGACTGGTTGTTGCACATTAAGCCAATAAACTTACAGCTGTGCGCGGTCATGGTTGAAGTTCATTCGAACCGTGGCGAGCATACAATTCAGCACATCAATTCAACACAGAAATTTTAGATTTAGTCGTCGTCAAATTCATTTGAGTCACTAGCGATTTACAGGGTTTAGACTGGCAAATCGAACGATGACTATGTGGAGTCCATCACAAAGCGCGGCGAATGCATGACTCGCGTCAAAGGTTTCGTCACGATCAACCGTCTAATACTATTGAGGTTCAACTAATAGATTACACAAACGGAAATTCACGATGTACTCACTTCTAACCCAAACCGGAAGGTTAATTCTTTCCGCAATTCACTCCGCCGTCTTGTTCCTGCTTGTACTAATCCTTGCACAAGCCAGTGCGCAAGCACAATCCTACGAGGCCGGGGGTTGTTACGACATTGATTTCTCCACGATTCAATGGCAGTCCATGTCAAAGTGGCAAGCAAAATACCATCCATGGCTGTTCTTGTCGGAAAGAGTTGAGGGAAAGCCGGGGTATTTCGTCCATGCTGAATACGGGTCTTGTCTCGGAAGGATCGATCATCATTTTGCACGTATTGATGACGCCTGCCGGCATCCCGTAACCGACAGGCTCCATATACTCATCTACGCCCGTACCGGCGATTCTCCCCACTACATCGAGATATGGTCGGTGGATCCCGCATCAGGAAATCCAGTGCGAGACCATTTCGAGGTCTGGGAAGACCCTACGTTGATGGTTGCATGGATGAAGGAGATGGTTGCAGCTGATGACGGTTGTCTGTGGCAGAGAACACAGTAATGACAAAAGCTCTTCGACCTCGCAATGTCGGACTTGCGTGTCCACAGGGAAATCAATAACCATTATTGGTTATCCGAGCTACCGACGCGTATTGTGCTAGCGGCGGTGGTAAGCGTGGCGGTTCGTTCAATTTCATGGTGTTTTGGCATTGTGACACAAAGGGGTGTCCATTTCATTCGTTAAAATGAGAGACCTATTCACTGTTTGAGAGGTTATGCACACCATGGTTAATGTTAAGCAGCTTCAAACATTTGGGATCATTTCAATTTCGATCTTCTGCCTACTGATCTATCGTATGGATTTGGTTGCGGCAGCAAGTGAAACGGTTACACAAATCACACCTTTAGTCGATGTGCAGGCCCGTAAAAATGAATTGGCTAATTTGCCAAAACGAGACCGGAGTAAGTTGTGTACAGTGAAATTTACCAATATTGCTCTGGAAAAAGAGGCGATCATTTCAGGCCACATTCAACGACAGCGCTCAAATGTGCAAATGGCAGGCCATGCACTCTTCCAGTTGGTTGAGAATTACTACTACGGTGATGAGTATGCTGTAACTGACCTTCGAAACGCGCTTTCACAGGCCGTAAAGATCGATGCATTCACCAATGTCAAGCCCTATCACCCAAAGGAGCTCCCCCGAAGTTACAACGGTTTAAACGAACCCTATTTTCAAATTGCTGTATTCCTGACGCCACTGGCACATGCTTACCTGGTCTTGAAAGCCGAGTACCCGGAAGACAAGGAACTGCACGAAGGAGTCAAGCAGTGGGGCGACAAACTCTACTCAATTACAGTCAACAAGAAAAACGATTTTAAGGGTAAAACGAAGGGCATTGATCGCCGCGCCTTGCATGCAATGGGTTATGCGCATTGGGGTAATGCAACCGGGAATCCCGAGGTGCTGAAGACTGCTTACGACTATTACAAAAAAGCGCTGCGTTGTGTCGGCAAGGGCGGTAGGGATCGAGTCTGGAGGCATTGGGCAAAGAAAAAAGACCATGTCTACTATCCGAACATGACCTATCAGGCCACTTTGGCAGCAGGTTTTGCTTTGCAACGTTCGGGCTACGAGGACGTGTATGAAATGGCACCGAAAAAAGGCACCATCATCGATGGTATGGAATGGCTGTGGGATTCAGTGTTTGACAAAAACCAGTTTCAACTGATGAAAATTCAGGGATCCGGTTCGCGCACGGTCGCCTGGGCCGAATTATTTGCCCTTGAATTTACCGACCGGCCTCATGCAGATAAAATGCGCAACTGGCTGGAGTCAAAGCAAACGCCGGTTTATGGTGCATTCGCCGGCGGGCCCGTCAGTTGCCTGTACCGCAAAATTAACTGATGATTTTGACCTTGAATACAAACAAATTTTGAGACTTCATACACAATTGGCGGATGTTTCTCTGCCTGTACAGGATGCTATAGTCCTTGCCGCATTTCTGCCTAAAACCGACATTGCGGTAGGCAATACCTAGGGGAATATTCCAGCAATCCCTTTCTCCCAGCGTACGTAGAATACGCTGACTAACTGGATGCCCGCCAATGCATAGACTTAGCGACTGCATTGGAAAATTTTTTCACTCGGTTATCTCTGACTGGTGATGGAGTATAGCGTTGAATTCGAGTTTCATCCCTGTCGACTAGAATGACGTCGGCACCTACCAGCTGTGCTGTACCAATGGCTGTGATTTCCGGAAACGACTTTACGGCGAGACCTTTGCCAAGGCAGTCTGACAAGAACTGGCAGAAATATGGATTGACAGAAACCCCTCCGTCAATTGAAATTTCGTTACCGACTTCTGTGAGTGAGGACATAGCCCTGATCACCTCTGCTGTACGCAAAGCAATACCCTCGAGGATTGATTGCATCATACTGCTACGATCTGTGTCTTGTGATAATCCTATCCACAAACCAGAGGCGAGTCGGTCCCAGTGTGGGCAAGCTAACCCGGACAAGGCTGGTACAAAAACCAAATCTCGATCGATGGCTGCCGGTTGGTCAAATGAACTGAGTGTTGAGTAGTCCTCAAATAATCCCAGGCTGTGTGCCCATTCAATGGCTGAGCCAGCACTATATACCCCGCCATCCAATGCGTATACCGCTTGATCACCCTCGTGTTGCCAACCAATAGTAGGAAGCAGTCCCTGATCTGGTGCTCGTATTGCTTTGTGCCCTGTCACCGTCAAAGCGAACGCACCTGTGCCAAATGTAATCTTGACATCACCAACTTCACGGCAGCCATGACCGTACAGTGAGGCCTGCTGGTCTACCACACTGGCCTTAATTGGCACCTGCTTTCCACGAAATGTTACTGTTCCAAGCATTCCGGTGGTGGGTACGATTGCAGGCAATGCGCTTATTGGGACACCAAACAGCTCACAAAGCCTTTCATCCCATTGTCCTGTCTCAAGATTCATCAATGAGGTTCGAGATGCTGTTGTGATATCCGTCCTGAACACTCCAGCCAGACGGTCAAGAAAATACGCATCGGTAGTGCCAAGTTTGAGCTTCCCTTTCTTCAATAATCGTCGTGCCTCGGGAATGCTGTTGACGATCCATGCCAACTTGCTTGCCGAAAAGTATGAATCCAAGGGCAGACCCGCTCGATTCATTACTTCCTCTCCAACACCATCTCGTTCGAGGCGCTCAACTGTCTCCCCGGTTCGGTTGTCCTGCCAGACAATGACTTGAGAAACGGGCTCTAGCGTATCTGAGTGCCAGGCAAGACAGCTTTCCCCTTGATTATCGATACCCACCGCAGCAATTTTGTCCACTGATTCAAGTGAGCTTTCGATATTGCGAACCAACTCCAATGGATCGTGTTCCACCCACCCAGATTGGGGGTAATACTGTTTATGGCGGATTACTGACGTGATTGAGGCATTTCCATCAGTGTCCACCGCTAACGCGCGAGTACTGGTGGTTCCTTGATCGATAGCAAGTATGGTCATTGAGTTAACTGGATGGTTCAAACACCAATTTGAGTGAAGTTGGTTTCGACGAAAGGATACTGGAAGAAACGGCTAGTTGCACCTGCTTTTCCGGCAGAGTTCGAACGCGTTTCGAAACAACAGAACGATCGCCTATTTTTAGATGCAGTGTCCCCTGTGCCTCATCAGAAAATTTCACCCAAAGGGAAACGCTCTTTGTCGACCGGTGATCGAAAACCAGTCTTTGGGGAAACACGTAACGAACAGTCGGCGAAGTCGATTCAATGGCAACGGTATCGAATGCCGAAGGCAGATCACCAGCCAGCGAACGGACGATGTGTGATGCTGTTCTGATGCCTTCACGCCAGCATCGACCTGATGAATCTGCTGGGTGCAACACATTGCCAGCAGCGAAAATGTTCGGGTCCGAGCAACGACCAAACTGGTCGGTCACAGGAATGCCACAGCCGGAATTTAATTTGAGATGCCCCATGCAAGCCAATGTCGATTCAGCGACAAATTGTCCACAGAATACGACGCCATCACATGGAATTTGCTCAATGTGTCCCGAGTCTAGACGCACCGCGACTCCACTGACCCGCTCTTTGCCTTCAATTGAGACCAGTTCAGTGTTGAACAGCGAGCGTATGCCAAGCAGTCGGGGCAACCAGATTGATGACTTCCAGGCAGTGGGTCGTTTACGTTCCTCAATCATCGCAACGGGTCGTATTCCTGCATGTCGACAGGTCAGTAGCGCGGAATATGCAACCAGTTCAGTGCCCACAATGACTGGATGCAGAAATGGTTTGCGGGACTTCAGGTAAACCATGGATTGCAATGCACCGGTAGTCAGAACACCCATTGGACGGGTGCCTGAAACCAAACGGGCTGATCTCGGAGTCTCTCTTGCTCCCGTAGCCAGAAGAACTTTTGCTGCTTCAATTTTTGCCGTTCCTGCTGAAGTTGATACATGTAGCAAAGGGCCAGATTCAATTCGAACGACATTAACATTTGTACGGATATCCACCCCTTCCGCTATGGCAGCCTCATGAAGGCGTGAGGCATATTCTGGACCCTTGAGGACGCGGCGGAATTCAGGCCATCCAAACGGGGGATGGCCACAATGCCGGGGGATACCGCCGACTTCCGCTTCGCGATCCAGAACGACAACATGTTCGATACCTGCTTTTCGCAGTTGAATTGCTGCGGCGAGGCCACTCGGCCCACCGCCGACAATTGCAACATCGCAGTGTACAATCGGTTCAATAACGTCGGCAATCACTGGTCTGTAACATCTAATGGTGACTCGAAATAACCTGCTGTGATTTCGCTTAATTCAGCACTGCAGTAAAAACCCTGGCATCGCCCCATCGTAACTCGGGTGCGACGTTTCAGTCCACTCAGCGATTGCACCGGAAGTGGACCATGAAGAGCGTTTTCAATTTCTCGCCGAGTAACCAACTCACAATGGCAGACAATACTACCGTTGTCAGGACGCATCCAATCTCGTTCCCCAGTCTCGCTAATCTGCGGAACAGTCGGCCATTGAATGCCTGCGGATTCGCGAAGTGAAGACTGGTTTCCAAAAATTGTTCTGAAAGCAAGGCGAGCAATTCCCAAGGCTGCACTCAACCCTGTGGAACGAATGCCACCAATACAAAAATACTGTCTGTCCTCATTCAGTTGGATGTTGTAATCATTTGATTCAGTCGCAGGTCGAATTCCGGCATAGATACCTGTGACACTGTGGTACTTGAGATCAGGCAGGATGCCTTCACCTACTGTTTTCAGATGGTCCAGAGTTGTCGTGTCAACACTTGTGTCGTCCCGACTTTCCTGATCGTCTGCACTGGGACCGACCAGCAGGTTTCCGAAAATGGTGGGGCACACCACTATTCCCTTGGTCTTTTCTGTCGGAACCGGTAACAGTATTGTGTCAGACAGGGACTTGGCAGATTTGTCATACACCAGGAACTGACCCTTACGCGGTTGAATTTGGAACAGGGGTTCACCAATCAGTTGGTTATGCAGCAAATCACCATACAGTCCGGCGCAGTTCACCAGCCAATGTGCCTGCAACTCACCCTGGCTGGTAGAAACGTGCCATCGACCACCATTGAAATCACCATCGAGTACTTGACAATTATTTATGAACGTCGCTCCATGAGCCAGTGCCTGGTACAGGTAAGCTAAGGGCGTAGACCAAGGGTCTACCACGCATTCACCGGGGATGTATAAGGTTCTTATTACTCCAGGTGCGAGCAAGGGAACTCGAACTCGTGCAGTGTCAACATCAATCTCAACTACATCGGTGACCCCGTTAGCATGGGCCTTGGACACAATGTCATCAATGCTGGATGCCTGCTCATCATTCCACGCTAAAACCATGGCCCCGGTTTCCAGCAAGGGTAAATTGAATTTGCTGTGAATTTCCCGAAATTCCTGATATCCGTCAGCAATACAGGCCTGTTCGACGGAGCCTGTTGGTGCATCGAAACCAGTATGCAAAATGGCACTATTGCCTTTGCTGGCACCGTCAAGGATATCACCCGCTTTTTCAACTAGAATGACCTTTCGATTTTCCAGGGCGAGCCTTTGGGTTACAGCGCATCCCACAACTCCTGCACCCACCACCAGCACGTCGAAAATTTGCTGGGATGGAGCGAAGGTGCGGCGGTTAAGTTCGTGAGCTTTGGTAGTTGGTTGTGAATTGGGATCTTCAGTCATTTTTCCAATTTCCCAAATCCGCTGTTACACAGACGATCTACAGCTGGTTTAAGCCTATGAAAATATTGGGTTCGGTTTTCGCGTGGTATTTTGACATCAACGGCTCATCGGATTGCAATATAACCAATTCAACTTGCGGTCCAGAGAAAATTATCACAGTGAATAGTCGATGTGGCAGTGTATCACCCGATAACGAAGACCACCGTGTTAATCGGAGCGAGGCAATTTGGGTGGTTTAATTTCACACGATGGTAGGTTTAGCGGATTCAGGCGCCTAACAAATCAGTTCTAAAATTTCCGGTAAATTAATCCCACCGAATTTTTCTAGATACGATCGATTCAGTGGTATGATTAACGGTTTGCAAACAGATGGAGATATTGGTTTTTTTTGGCGAATTCCCTGATTAAGCAATTGTTGACATTCATTTGTCATTTGACATAATTCATGCGATGCCAATCATCGCGGGCATATTCACTGACACAGATTTTCAATAGCAGTTTCTAAAACCAACTCAAAATGCCTTCCATTATTGTGAAGTATGTCCGAGTGGTGGACTATGTTTCCACCCGCTTCGGCCGAATCGCGATGCTTCTGATCTTTCTCATGATCGGGACGCTGTTGTTGGATGCGGTTACTCGAAATGTATTGGACATCCCATTGTTCTGGTGTGTGGAGCTGGCTCAATTCACCTTGGCTGCCTACTACATTATGGGAGGCCCATACTCCATGCAACTTGATACTCATGTTCGCATGGATTTGTTGTATGACCGGCTGTCCGAGCGCAATAAGGCACGGATGGACAGTTTCACCGCAATCTTTCTGGTGATCTACCTAGTTGTGCTTTTGATCGGTTCCATATCCAGCACAATCTACTCGATTGAGACCAATCAACGGCTCTTTTCAATGTGGAACCCGTCGGTAGTTCCGATCAAGGTGATCATGGTCCTCGGAATCCTACTGATGTTGCTGCAGGCTCTCTCCACATTTTTCAAAGATCTGGCCAAGTCGCGCGGAGTGGAGCTGGCATGAGTTACGAAGCCATCGCGATCATCATGTTCGCATCGATGCTGCTGATGCTACTGACTGGGCAGCGGGTTTTTGCCGCTATTGGTGTTGTTTCCACAGTGGCGGCGTTGCTGCTCTGGGGAGAGGGAGGCGTGGAAATGCCGTTTACGGCAGCGTTCAAGTTATTCAAATGGTATCCGCTGCTGACCCTGCCGCTGTTTATCTACATGGGATACATACTGTCGGAATCGGGTATTGCTGATGATCTCTATCGGATGTTCCACGTGTGGTTTGGTGGACTAAAGGGCGGACTCGCTGTAGGAACTATCGGCCTCATGGTGGTAATTTCGGCCATGAATGGACTCAGTGTAGCGGGCATGGCGATAGGCGCAACCATTGCTTTGCCTGAGATGCTGCGGCGGGGCTACGACAAAGTCATGATTACGGGAGTGGTGCAAGCCGGGAGTTCACTGGGTATTCTTGTTCCACCAAGTGTAGTGCTGGTTCTTTACGGCATGATTGCTCGGGAATCCGTGGGTAAGCTGTGGCTGGCCGGCGCATTGCCTGGGCTGATGATGGCTGCTCTCTTTATCATCTACATCGTCATTCGATGTCGCCTGCAGCCTCATCTGGGCCCAACAGTCAGCGAAGAAGAGATAAAGGAAATGCCCATGGCAGAAAAGCTGCGCCTGCTTCGAGCCGGGATCATTCCATTTCTGATCTTTTTCTTTATGACGGGACTCTTTGTCATGGGCGTCACGAGTCTGGTTGAGAGTTCCGCAGTTGGGGCCACAGCTGCAACTCTGGCAGCGTTAGTCAGACGACGGCTTAACCGCAAGGTCATGGAGGAAACCGTCCGCAAGACCTTGGGAATATCGTGCATGTTTATGTGGATCATTTTGGCCGCACTTTGCTTTGGGGCTGTTTTTGATGGAATCGGAGCGGCGAGAGCCATCGAAACCCTTTTCATCACGAACTGGAATCTGACGCCTTGGGAAGTGCTGATCATGATGCAGTTGTCATACTTGTTCATGGGCATGTTTCTCGACGATACAGCAATGCTCGTAATTGTGGCACCCCTATATGTCCCGCTGGTGAAAATATTGGGATTCGATCCTGTCTGGTACGGTGTGCTCTACACCATCACTTGTCAGATCGCCTACATGACTCCGCCATTCGGATACAATCTTTTTCTAATGCGCGCCATGGCGCCGCCGGAAATTTCGTTGATGGATATTTATCGTTCCATTACACCATTCGTGCTGGTCATGATCGTTGCATTGATTTTGGTCATGGCATTCCCTCAGATCGCTCTGTGGTTGCCGGGCCAGATATACACCAGGTGATTCTCCATTTCTTAAGGTCAATCACCTTCAATTGATAGAGAGGTAGACTATGACAGACAAAAAAGAACTTGTTCAACCGACAAATAACGAACGTCGGGAATTTGTAAAGAAGGTCGGTGCAGGTACTGCAGGTATCCTCGCTGCAGGAACAGCGCCTTACGCGTTCTCACAGAGCAATCCAATTAAATGGCGATTGCAATCGTATTCCGGTGCTCCGCTCGGTGCACATGTGGTATTACCTCAGATTGAGGCATTCAACAAAGTCGCGCACGGCCAGATGGAAATCGAACTGTTCTATGCTGATCAGTTGGTTCCAACGGACGAGCTGTTTCGAGCCATGCAGTCGGGTGCGCTAGACGCAGTGCAAAGTGATGATGCCACGATGGCTTCACCAGTCGATATCAGTGTTTTTGGCGGGTACTTCCCGTTTTCCACCCGTTACAGTTTGGACTTGCCAGTGCTGTTCAAGTATTACGGATTGGATGAAATATGGGCTGAAGCGTATGGTGAGGTAGAAGGTGTAGAGTGGATCAGCGCTGGCGCTTGGGACCCGCTGCACATTTTCACTAGGGATCCGATTCGTTCGCTTGCCGATATGCGCGGCAAACGTGTATTCGGTGTCCCGACCGCTGGCAGATTCCTGTCACGCTATGGGCTAGTGCCAGTCACTCTGCCTTGGGATGACATTGAAGTCGCTATCGGTACTGGTGAACTGGACGGTGTGGCCTGGTGCGGATTCACTGAAGCCTATGAAGTCGGGTGGGCCGATGTATGCAATTACGCCCTGCTCAACAACGTAACCGGTGCGTGGTGTGGCTCCTACTTTGCCAATACAAACAGCTGGAATGCACTCCCGCCACATCTTCAGGAGCTATTCCGAATGTCATGCAATGACTCACACTACTATCGTCAGGTTTGGTACTGGGGCGGCGAGGCCCAGTTAAGAGTAGAAGGTGAGAAGATGGAGTTGACCACCATTCCAGCAGAGGAATGGGACCAGGTTGTCGAAGATTCCAAGGAGTTCTGGGAAGATTTGGCATCAATCAGCCCACGTACCCGCAAGGTGGTGGATGCTTTCCGTCAGTATTCTGATGTTATGGAGAAGGTTGGCGTTCCCTATCGCTACAGCTGATTCCAAATCTGAAAATCAAGATTTATATTTAAATTCTGATTTAAAAAAGCTCCGGGGACTCGTTCCCGGGGCTGATTTTTTGCAGGTGTCTTGTCTATGACGTTTGACGTTCTCTAATTGGTATGCGGTACCAACGTTAGAACATCGCTCCTTTACGGCGAATAGTGTAGCTGACTATGCTGGTGGCCGCACCTATGGATAGAGACAGGCAGTAGTCCAGATTGGATGAATTCGGAACTGGGGTTCACCCAATCTATTCGTTTGCAATTTCCTGGAATGTGATGCCTTCGACTTTGGCCTCTCCAAACAGAATCTCAATGTACTGGGTTACCGCCTGACGCCAACTCGCTTCTTTCAAATATTCTTCAATCTTTTCCCGCACCAAATTGAATGGCACAGCATGTCCGGGGTGCTTCCGTATCAGATAAAGAACGTGCACACCATAAGGAGCCTCAATCGGGTCTGGATGGAGTTGGCCCTCATCGAGTTTTCTCATACATTTCTCAAATTCGTACGATGTCTGCCCGTGCGTTACTCTTCCCAAAAGTCCGCCATTTTCGCTTGATTTACAGTTCGAATGCTTGCGTGCTAGCTCGTCGAAGCGGCTAGGGACTTCTTTCAGATCTTCAATTAGCTGTCTGGCTTTTGCGACCGCTGCAGCGTACTCATCCTTATCGCTCTCATTAGCAGCAATTAAAATGTGTTTAGGTTCATATGTGTCAGAGGTTCGAAAACGAGTGAGATTGTTTTCGTAGTACCGATAACACTCCGCTTCCTTTGCTTTGGGGACATTGATTTCGATGTCCAGAAGCTGCCTGACTAAAGCTTCTTCGTCAGTTTCTGTTCGATCTTCACCATCAGATACGGGATCAGGGATTAAATCGAGTCGACGCGCTTCCTGCAACAGAAGTTCACGTACAACTAAAGCGCGAACTGCGGCTTTCTGTGCGTCTATCGGGTTACTCGCGGGATGATTCTGGCTTTCCGCAGCAATCGATTTGCTTGGGATTACGACGCCGTTGACACGGATGGAATCCGGCAACACAGGATGATTCAGTTCAGGCAGCGGTACGCGTCTTCTGCTTGGTCCGGGTAATCTGGTATCCGGGACGCCATAGGTATCGAACAGGCACGCTAAACATGTGTACAAGTCGGGTAAACGGAAAGATCAGAAATATCGTCAGCCCGAGGAATAGATGCAGTTTAAAAATCCAGTGCACGTCCTTAATGATGTCCGCAGTGCCACTTTGGAAAGTGAAGATACCCTGTGACCATTCCATAAACCTGACCATTTCTTCACCATCCAGATGATCAACAGAAATCAGAATGGTAGCGAGTCCCAACAGAAGTTGAAGGTAAAGCAAAACCAGGACTGCGGTATCTGAAAAGCTCGATGTCGCTCGAATTCTGGAATCAAAAAGCCGTCTGTGAAGCAACAATGTCGCACCAATTAAAGCCATAACCCCAGCAATACCGCCGACAATTATTGCGGCAAGCTGTTTGAATCCATGACTGATACCCATCATGTCAAAAACCTCAATGGGTGTCAACAGGCCGACAAGGTGACCAAAGAACACAATTAACACGCCGACGTGGAAGAGCACCGAACCAGCTATCAACTGTTTACGCCGCAATAGCTGGCTGGACCCTGAACGCCACGTATATGGTTCTCGATCATAACGCACGATACTGCCAACTAGCAGCACAATCAAAGCTACATAAGGATAGTAGCCGAATATCAAGATATGGATATAACTGTCCATGGTACTAACGTCCGGATAAATCTGGATTGTTCAACTGAGTGGGCGGAGCGACCCGAACGCCGTTCGAACCTGGCATACTCTGGGTACAGCCATCATTCTGACCGCTGCCAGGTCCGAATACAACTTCAGAATCTTTCCACAAGCGGTCCAGCTGATCAAAGTCATTGGGATCATCTTCCGGTTTTTCGAGAATTGCATGAACCGCATCGGATTCGGGTTCATTTAATGCTAGGCTTTCCAACGCACTGAATGGTGCTGCGTATACGCTTTTGCGTCGCTCCAAGCGAGCCGAGAGTGCAGAAATGATGTGAAGCGGCTGCGACAGCGTCGATAGTGCCTCATCTAATGGCAGAGTCGACAGAAATTCAAGGAACAGCGGTAGGTAATCCGGCAGTTCCCGATCTGAGATTTCAAGCCCTTTCTCTCTGTATAGTGTCGCTAAATCGACCATGGCTTGACCTCTTTCCCGACTTTCACCATGAACATGTTCAAACAGGTGCAAAGACAGACTCCGGGTACGATCAAACAACAGTACAAAGCGTTCCTGCAATTCGTACAGATCTTGTTTCGCGAAGTCATCCAAAAGTTGAAATAGCGCGAGTTGCTGATTTTCCGAAAGCAACGCCTCATCGGTCACAGCCGCGCGCATTTCGTCTACCGCGGCTTGCATCTCCACTGTCGGATAAGACAAAACCGCCGACAGTACTTTGAATGTCTTGGTCACTTGATCAACTCGGTTGGTGTACGAACACTCTTGCGTGGTGTCGTTGAAAACAGGTTGGTTTTCGACGTACCGCCGGAGCATTGATTGCCGAAACTGAACCCACACCCACCGCGTATGTCATAGGCATCCTCACTCGTTTCACGGTGCGAGGTTGGAATCACAAATCGATCTTCGTAATTTGCAATTGCCATCAATTGATACATGTCTTCGACTTGGCCGGGTGTCAGTCCAACCTTCTTGGCGATTCCAATATCAATTACACCATCGACAGTCTTCGCCCGCATATATCCACGCATCGCCAACATGCGCTCAAGTGCCTGTGCGACCGGTTCTTCCTTACCTGCTGTCAGCAGGTTTGCCAGGTAACGAATCGGGATGCGAAGCGAACGTACATCCGGCATTTCGTTGTCAATCCCGATCTTGCCCGCTTCCGCTGCTGATTGAATCGGTGACAGTGGTGGTACGTACCAAACCATCGGTAACGTGCGATATTCGGGATGAAGCGGAAATGCAACTTTCCACTCCATTGCCAGTTTCCAAATTGGTGAACGAGTTGCAGCCTCAAGCCATGCATCGGGAACCATATCCGCGCGAGCCTGCGCGATGACATCCGGATCATTTGGATCTAGAAAAATTCCGAGTTGTGCCTCATATAAGTCGTGTTCGTCTTCGACCGAGGCTGCCTCCTTGATCCGGTCAGCATCGTAAAGCACAACGCCCAGGTATCGAATTCGACCAACGCAGGTTTCCGAACAAACCGTCGGCTCACCTGCTTCAATTCTGGGATAACAGAAAATACACTTTTCCGATTTTCCAGATGACCAGTTGTAATAGATTTTTTTGTAGGGACATCCGGACACGCACATTCTCCAACCGCGGCATTTCTCCTGATCGATCAGAACAATTCCATCTTCCTCCCTCTTGTAGATTGCACCAGATGGGCAAGCTGCAACGCAAGACGGATTCAGACAGTGCTCACAAAGTCGCGGTAAGTACATCATGAAGGTGTTTTCAAACTCACCATAAATCTGTTTTTCAACACCTTCAAAGTTGTAATCCTGTGACCGCTTGGAAAATTCGCCGCCTAAAATTTCCTCCCAATTTGGTCCCCATTCAATTTTTTCCATACGCTCACCGGTGATCAGCGATCGCGGGCGAGCGGTCGGCATCGTCTGACTTTCCCCAGCCGTCTGCAGGTGCTCGTAGTCGAAAGTAAACGGTTCGTAATAATCGTCTATTTCAGGCAGATCAGGATTGGCAAAGATATTCGCCAGAATACGCCACTTGGCGCCCATACGGGGTTCGATATCACCGGATTTTTTACGCGTCCAGCCACCTTTCCAGCGGTTTTGATTTTCCCAGTCTTTCGGGTATCCGATGCCGGGTTTTGTCTCTACGTTGTTAAACCAGGCATATTCCATTCCTTCCCGGCTCGTCCAAACGTTCTTGCAAGTGACCGAGCAGGTATGGCACCCGATACACTTGTCGAGGTTAAGAACCATGCCAATTTGTGCACGAATCTTCATTGTGTTACCTCCATCTTCCTAGAAATCGGTTCTTCCATCCAATCAACCTTTTTGACCTTGCGTACGATAACGAACTCATCTCGGTTTGAACCGACGGTACCGTAGTAATTGAATCCATAGGATTGCTGTGCGTATCCACCGATCATGTGCGTCGGTTTCACCACGGCACGTGTAACAGAATTGTGAATCCCGCCACGTTGCCCGGTTACCTGCGAACCAGGTACGTTAACAATTTTTTCCTGTGCATGGTACATATACATGGTTCCTTCACGTATACGCTGCGACACCACTGCCCGAGCTACTAGGGCACCATTCGTGTTATAGGCCTCGACCCAGTCGTTGTCGGATATTTTCGCTTTCTGGGCGTCAATTTCTGAAATCCAGACAATTGGTCCGCCACGCGAGAGCGTCAGCATGTGAAGATTGTCGGTGTAGGTTGAATGAATCCCCCATTTTTGGTGAGGGGTTATGAAATTCAGCACCAGCTGTGGCATTCCGTCATCCTTGGCATCAATGATCGGTTTAATGGTTTTCGTATCGATAGGCGGACGGTAAACACAAAGACTCTCGCCAAAAACCCGCATCCACAGATGATCCTGATAAAGTTGCTGACGTCCACTGAGCGTCCGCCACGGAATCAATTCATGTACGTTTGTATACCCGGCGTTGTAGCACACGCTTTCCGATTCAATTCCCGACCAGGTTGGCGAAGAGATGATCTTACGCGGCTGTGCTACGACATCCCGAAAGCGAATTTTTTCTTCCTCCTTGCTTGCCGCTAAATGCGCGTGATCGCGACCGGTATTTTCAGACAGGGCAGACCAGGCTTTGACAGCAACCTCCCCATTGGTTTCAGGTGCAAGCGAAAGAATTACCTCAGTCGCATCTATATCACTGTCGATTCGAGGCATGCCCTTGGTCGGACCCTCTTCGGTAACTACACCGTTAAGGCGCGCTAGGTATTCCACTTCATGTTGCGTGTTCCAGGCGATGCCTTTACCGCCGTTTCCAAGTTTATCCATCAAGGGACCCAACGCTGTAAAACGTTTGTATACATTCGGATAATCGCGCTCAACCACCGCAATTCCAGGCATGGTTTTACCCGGTATCGGATCTGTTTCTCCACTTTTCCAATCCTTGACATCGGTCGCTTGGGCAATTTCTGCAGGAGTGTCATGCAGAATGGGGACCAGAACAACATCCGTCTCGACACCCAATACTTCCGGTGCAACTTCTGAGAACTTCTTTGCAATCGTTTTGTAGATCTCCCAGTCGCTTCGACACTCCCATACTGGATCAACAGCGGAAGATAATGGATGAATGAATGGATGCATGTCGGAAGTATTCAGATCATTTTTTTCGTACCAGGTCGCAGTCGGCAACACTACATCCGAATACATGCAGGTAGTGGACATTCGAAAATCCAGTGTAACCACAAGATCAAGTTTGCCTTGTGGAGCCAATTCATGCCAAGCAACTTCAAGCGGTTTGTTGGTAGCGTCGTCACCGAGTTCTTTACCCTGCACACCATGGTTTGTACCCAGCAAGTGCTTCAGAAAGTACTCGTGTCCCTTGCCCGAAGAACCGAGCAAATTTGATCGCCAAACGAACAGATTTCGCGGCCAATTTATCGGATTGTCCGGGTCTTCACACGACATGGTGATTTCACCACTCTTCAATTTCTCCACCAAATATGCCGGAACCTCCAATCCAGCATCTTTTGCCTTTTCGCTGATTGTCAATGGGTTCATTGCGAGTTGCGGCGCTGAAGGCAGCCACCCCATACGTTCAGCACGGACGTTGTAGTCAATTAATGCGCCATCCCAGGGGCCTTCAGGAGCAGTCGGTGAGATGATTTCGTCAATGCCTAGTGTTTCGTAGCGCCACTGATCAGTATGGGCATACCAGAACGAGGTTGAGTTCATTTGTCGCGGTGGACGTCCCCAGTCCAAAGCAAATGCGAGTGGCAGCCAGCCGGTCTGAGGCCTCAGTTTTTCCTGGCCGACGTAATGAGACCATCCGCCACCGGACTTGCCGACGCAACCACACATTACCAGCATGTTGATGATGCCCCGGTAGTTCATGTCCATGTGATACCAGTGGTTTAACGCGGCACCAAGTATGACCATTGAACGGCCTTCTGTCTTTTCGGCATTACGGGCGAACTCTCGAGCAACAGTTGCAATCGCATCAGCGCGAACACCGGTGATTGTTTCAGCCCAGGCAGGTGTGTAGGGAACATTTTCATCATACGAATTGGCAACGTTGTCTCCCCCAAGCCCGCGATCAAGGCCGTAGTTGGTCACGAACAGGTCAAAAACCGTAGCGACCCAAAACTCACCATCTTTGAGTTTCAAACGTTTGACCGGCACGCGCCGCATCAGCACGTCAGGATGATCTGAACCTTTAAAGTAATCATGTTTTCGATTGCCGAAATATGGAAATCCGACCTCAACGACATCGTCTCGTGCAGACTGTTCAATATTTGACAGTCGCAACTGAACCTCAGATCCTGACGAGTCTTTGGTCTCAAGATTCCATTTGCCCTTTTCACCCCAGCGGAATCCGACCGCACCGAGCGGTACAACAAATTTCCCGGAGATTTCGTCAATTGCAATGGTCTTCCAGTCGGAGTTGTTTTCTTCTCCCATCGAGTCTTCGAAATCTGAGGCTCTTACAAGCCTCTCGGGTATGAGACTACCATTCTTTTCGACCAGCCGCACCAGCATCGGCATGTCGGTATACCGGCGACAATAGTCAGTGAAATACTCACTCTGTCGATCAATGTGATATTCTCGCAAAATTACATGTCCGAGCGCCATCGCCAAAGCCGAGTCTGTACCTTGCTTCGGATTCAACCAAATATCAGCAAACTTTGCGGCTTCACTGTAGTCAGGTGTAACAACAACTGATTTTGCGCCGCGATAACGTGCTTCGGTATAAAAATGCGCGTCGGGTGTACGGGTTTGCGGAACATTCGACCCCCACAACATCAAAAATCCTGAGTTGTACCAGTCTGCCGATTCGGGCACATCAGTCTGCTCACCCCAGGTCTGAGGTGAGGATGGCGGCAGATCGCAGTACCAATCATAGAACGACATGCTTACGCCGCCCAGCAGTGAGAGATAACGTGAACCCGCTGCATAGGACACCATTGACATCGCCGGAATTGGTGAAAATCCGTTAATCCTGTCAGGTCCGTATGTCTTGACGGTATATGCGTTGGCTGATGCAACCAATTCTGACGCTTCATCCCAATTTGCGCGAATGAAACCACCAAGCCCACGCACCTTGGTGTAGTCTGAACGCTTTTCGGGATTTTCAACAATGGATTTCCACGCTGCCACAGGTTCCATCGTTTTTCTTGCTTCACGCCAAAGTTTTAGCAAGCGCGAACGAATCAGCGGATACTTGAGTCGACTGCCTGAATACAGATACCAACTGTAGCTTGCACCACGGGAGCAGCCGCGCGGTTCATGATTCGGCAGATCAGGCCGCGTACGCGGGTAATCAGTTTGCTGTGTTTCCCAGGTAACAATGCCTCCCTTCACAAAGATTTTCCAGGAACAGGAACCAGTACAGTTGACCCCGTGTGTTGAGCGGACGATTTTGTCGTGCTGCCAGCGATTTCGATATGTCGTCTCCCAATCACGATTTTCGTCAGTGGTAACTCCATGTCCTTCCGAAAACGGATCAGATTGCTTGCTGAAAAAGTTCAGTCGATCAAGGAGAAAGCTCATCCCATCCTCCGCTTGAATATGAATTCATTAATTGATGTCTTAGGTAGCATACGGCGGTTTCTACGTCTTTCGTTCAACATCATACAACAAACCGTTTCTACAAGTGTAAACTCGCCATGTCAATAGGGCACAAGTCACGTAGAAGATCAGAAACCCCCACAATGCCACGAGCGGTTCACCCGTCATGGCGATCGACGTACCGTATGATTTTGGTATGAAAAATGCACCGTATGCAGCGATTGCCGATGTAAACCCGATGATCGCGGCTGATTCTTTTTCTGACTGTCGGCGGCTTTCACCCACGGACAATGAAGGCATGAGCCGTCCGACTTCGAGACGCATGATGACAGGGATCATCTGGAATGTTGATGCATTCCCGACCCCTGTTGCGAAAAACAATAGCATGAACATCGCAAAGAATCCCCAGAATGCACCGGGTTGATCCTTGATGGTGATGAAGTAAATCACACCAGCCACTGCTGCGATCATAAAACTGAAAGTCCAAAACGTTATTCGCCCGCCACCGTAGCGATCAGATAACCAGCCTGTCGCGGCGCGCGATAATGCGCCGACTAGTGGGCCAAGAAATACGAACTTGAGCGAATCAACAGCTGGAAACTGGGTCTTGGCCAGTAATGGAAATCCCGCTGAAAATCCAATAAATGAACCAAACGTTCCGGTGTAGAGCCAACACATAATCCAGTTGTGTGCGCGTCGGAAGATAATGGATTGATCACGAAATGAAGCTTTCGCAGATTCGATGTCGTTCATCCCGAACCAGGCTGCAGCGACTGACACTAGTAGGAATGGAACCCATACAAATCCGGCGTTCTGCAGCCAGATTTGAGTGCCTGTATCGGTCGTTTGTGGGGAACCACCTAATGCACCAAAAACACCTGCAGTGATGACTAGCGGAACGGCAAATTGCATCACGCTGACACCGGCGTTTCCCAGCCCTGCGTTCATCGCCAATGCCTGACCTTTCTGTGATCGGGGAAAGAAGAAACTGATATTCGACATGGATGAAGCAAAGTTACCGCCTCCAAGACCGCAAAGCAACGCCAGTCCCAAGAAAATGGCATATGGTGTGCTTGGATCCTGTACCGCATAACCAATTCCGATCGCCGGCACCAGCAAAGTAGCGGTAGATAAAGTAGTCCACAACCGACCGCCAAAGATTGGCACCATAAACGAATAGAAAATTCGCAGTGTTGCACCCGATAAACCTGGGAGCGCTGCCAGCCAAAATAGCTGGTCAGTCGTGTACTTGAATCCAATTGATGGCAATTTGGCAACGACAACACTCCAAACCAGCCATACCGAAAACGCCAGTAGCAAACACGGTATTGAAATCCAAAGATTCCGCCTTGCGATTCGCTGCCCCGTTGTCTTCCAGAATTCTTCATCTTCTGGTCGCCAGTCTTCGATCGTTGCCGGCGACATCGCCTTGGTATGCTCCGGTTCGTGAATCTCCTCCATCTCAGGCAATTGCGGAAGTTCCCTCACATCGTCTGGCAAAACCTCCCTCTCCATTCGCAAAATCGATAGATGCATCCACATCAAAGCAATAAACACCAGGACAAATAGCAGCATAAAGTTACTGGTCCAGATTCCGGTGACGTCATTCATTACGCCAAACGCCAACGGCAAAATGAATCCGCCTAGTCCACCGATCATTCCCACCAGTCCACCAACCGCACCAACGTGGCCTGGGTAATAGACCGGTATATGTTTGTATACGGCCGCTTTTCCAAGCGACATGAAAAATCCTAGTATGAACACGAGAATGACAAATGGCACCAATCCCATTGAGACGGAAAATGAAATTGGGCCTTCAATACCTTGCACCACGTATTCGGTATTCGGGTAAGAGAGCAGGAATGTGCAGGCTACTGAAACCCCGAATGTCCAATACATTACCCGGCGGGCGCCATAGCGGTCCGACAGTTTACCCCCATAAGCTCGAAAGATACTCGCTGGAATCGAGTAAAGTGCAGCCAGCAAACCCGCGGTTTTGATATCGAGTTCATAAACACCAACAAGGTAGCGCGGAAGCCACAAAGCAAGTGCGACAAAGGCACCGAACACGAAAAAGTAGTACAGCGAAAATCGCCACACTTGAATGTTCTTCAGTGGCTCAATTTCCATCAGAGTGGAACGTGGTTTCTTCCCCTCCTTGCGTCTTGCCACCAAAACCGGATCATCTTTTGTCGTGAACCAGAAAATTATCGCAATGATCACCAAGGCGGCGGCCCAGACTACCGCGACAGTCTTCCAACCGAATGCCACCATGACAAAAGGAGCAGTGAACTTGGTGACTGCCGCACCAACGTTTCCAACGCCGAAAATACCGAGTGCTGAACCCTGTTTTTGTGAAGGGTACCACCTGGAGACATAGGCAATTCCGACTGCGAACGAGCCACCCGCCAAGCCGACTCCAAGTGCTGCGACCAGCATCATTTCATAGGTGTTCGCGTAGCTAAGTAAAAATGTGGCGATCGCAGCGGCAATCATCACACACAGATAAACTACGCGCCCGCCATACTGGTCAGACCAAATTCCTAGGAATATCCGGCTAAGTGACCCGGTGAGGATCGGTGTACCAACTAGCAGTCCGAACTGGGTGTCAGATAGCCCCAAATCGGCTTTGATCTGAACACCAATAATTGAAAAGATGGTCCAAACCGCAAAACATACGGTGAACGCAGTGGTGCTGAGCCCAAGTGCGCGATTTTGATCGCCACGAGTGACATCTGACGGCTCCTGCATCTTAAGATAGCCTCCTTAGCAATCCATGATTAATCTCATTGAGATGTCGAATTCGGATTGTGTGTATTCAATCCTGCATTTCCATATTAATTGTAGGTAATTATCTTTCATGTCATCAACAATAGTTTAAGTCTGGAGCCGAATTAGGGCACGGGAGATGGTCGCTTTTATCGGATTCGTTGGCAACTGATTTTCCCAATATCGATGAATGAACCGGAACCCGAACACGTCTACGGGTTCTTACAGATACTTGTGCGACACACCCTGAAAAGTCTCCCTGGCAAACTTTTAGAATCTACTGATCACGAATTGAACTGAAAACAGCCATTAATCAACTTCATGCGTGTGGAATTTTCGCAGAACTCAGAAAATGCGTAGGTTGTTGTATTGACGTCTTTCTTTCGCAATTTCAATAAGATATGTGTAATGGAGTAATCGTTGTACTACATTACTTGATCGTATGCAGAGGCAGGTTAATTTGTTGAGTTCTACTCAACTTTTCGTCAGTTAGAAACAGCTGATTGAAAGGTTTTCGTACTCCCTAAAAATTCCAGTGTTTCTCAATCTGCTCAGCTAGCCGAAGTGTATGATTTCGGACTAGTGTTTCCGCCGTGTCTGCATCGCGAGACTCAAGAGCCTCAATAATGTGAATGTGGTCAATGATAGAATGCTTGGCACGGTCTGGATCGGTGATGCTTCGCAGACGAATCATTTTCAGATGCAAAAACAGATTTTCGGAAATTTCCATGAGCGGTTTACAACGGCTCATTTCAATGATGGTTCGGTGAAACTCAATGTTCGTTTCAGAGTACTCGTTTATTTTCGCCTGCGACTTCGAGCCGTCATAAGTCGAAAATAGCTCCCTGAGTTTGGAGATGTTCTCGTCACTCGCCCGAACCGTTAGCAATCTGGCTGCCATTGATTCAAGTGCAGCCCAAACATGCACCATGTCAATGACCTGTTCAAGCGTTTTGCGCACCACAAATGCACCTTTGTGCGGGATCGTTTTGACAAAACCCTCGTTTTCCAGTCGAATCAGACTCTCCCGTATAGGCGTGCGACTGACACCAAGCTGTTGAGCCAGTGTTCGTTCATCCAGACGCAAATCGATTTCAGGGTCATACACATCCAGTGAGGAAATCGCGTCCCTCAAAGACCGATAGGCCTTATCTTTTAGTACTTCGGGGTCCTTGAGGCGATCTATTGACAAACCCATTTGAAAATGTACTGTCCCTTGTCAAAAGATAGGTAAAATGAAATGGTGTCCGGCAGCACTGTCCATGTTGTGTAGTTGCCGATACGCCATCGCTTCCATTGCAACGTATCGTTAATTATATTGTTTTCGGGCGGTCTCACTAAGTTCTGTTACCTGTACGCCGCTGGACCTAATTTTTTTGATATGGTCAGGTTGTATCTGACTGTGTATCGAATTGACTGTTTGAGGATGTCAGGGAAGCTATTTATCGAATGGCCAGAAAAAAAGTCAAAAATATCAAGTCATTCGGCCGATACATCAAGCGCTCGCTCAAGCGCTATTTTTCTGATCTCAAGGGGACGGAACCCACAGAGCTGTACCAGCAGATGGTTGAAGAGTTGGAACGTCATCTTTTCGAATATGTGATGTCGCACACGAAAGGGAACATTACACGCACCGCAAACATATTGGGCATTTCCCGCGCAACTTTAAGAAAGAAACTTGACTATTATGGCATTCCTAGGGAGCAGTAAGTCGCACCGCCCCTGGTTATTGCGTCCCGACTACATCAGATCTCAATGACTGTACTCAAACCGCGGCGCGCCCTGATCAGTGTGTCGGACAAGCAGGGAATTGTTGAATTTTCCAGCGCGCTGACGGCAAAAGGTGTCCAGATTCTTTCCACGGGTGGCACCGCGTCGCTGCTGGCCGAGAACGGAATCGATGTCATAGCAGTTTCTGACTACACCGGGTTTCCGGAATTGATGGGCGGCAGACTGAAGACGCTGCATCCGAAAATTCACGGCGGAATACTTGGCAGACCGGATGTGGACAGGGATGAAATGCAGAACAATGACATACACCTAATCGACCTGGTTGTGGCGAACCTTTATCCTTTCGAAAGCGTCACTGCCAATCCCGATACCTCGCTTGAGACAGCGATCGAGAATATAGATATCGGTGGACCAGCCATGATTCGGGCGGCCGCCAAAAACAGCGCTCATACCGCTGTTATTGTTGATCCAAACGATTACAACGCAGTTTTGACGGAAATGGAAGAATTTGATGGGATACGTAGCGAAACTCGCATGCAGCTGGCATTAAAAGCCTACCTGAGAACCTCGCAATATGATGCAGTCATCTCGAACTATCTTTCTGGCGTCAACTTTGGCAGCGAGTTTTTTCCTAGTACCCTGAATCTGTCATTCACGAAGCAGATGGAAATGCGCTATGGCGAGAATCCTCACCAGTCTGCCGTATTCTACCTAGCAACCAACGATGAAAGCAATTGGCTCCAACAGGCAAAAATGCATCAGGGTAAACCACTGTCGTTCAACAATATTGCAGATGTCGATGCCGCCTACAATTGCGTGGCAGAGTTTACCGAGCCGGCATGTGTCATCATCAAACATGCAACGCCATGCGGTGTAGCAACCGCAATTGACGTCACCAAAGCGTACGAACTAGCCTACCAGACCGACCCGACATCTGCGTTTGGCGGAGTCATTGCGATCAATCGCCCGCTTGATGGACCGACCGCTGAATTGATTTTGCAAAACCAATTTGTTGAAGTCATATTAGCCCCTGGTGTAACCGAGCAAGCACTGACGGCCTTGCAAAACAAACCGAATATTCGGATGCTGGAGCACGCAAAGGTCTATAGTGAACCGCCAGATCATCGTCTCAGTACCGCTTGCGGAGGGTTGCTCGTACAGTCGCCAGATACCCGACTGCTGGCAGGAATCGAACCGGAAGTTGTTTCGCATCGAATGCCCGGCAATGAAGAACGGAGTGACCTTATGTTTGCCTGGACAGTAGCCAAGCACGTCAAGTCAAACGCGATTGTGTACGCAAAAGGTCAATCAACCATAGGTATTGGTGCCGGACAGATGAGTCGGGTCGACTCTGCGAAAATCGCTGCTTTAAAAGCGGCCGATGCCGGACTTGAAATCTCTGGTGCCGTGATGGCGTCAGATGCATTTTTTCCGTTTAGAGACAGTATCGATACAGCAGCAGAATCTGGAATAACAGCCATCATTCAACCTGGTGGGTCACTGCGAGATTCGGAAGTGATTGAAGCAGTTAATGATCATGGGATTGCTATGCTATTCACCGGAATGCGACACTTTCGTCACTAACAAGAGCGAATTCACATGAAGGTCCTAATCGTTGGCGGGGGTGGCAGGGAACACGCCCTGGCCTGGAAGGTTGCAGAATCATTACAAGTGAATGAGGTGTTTGTCGCGCCAGGCAATGCTGGTACCGCGAACGAACCGAAAGTCTCAAACATAAATATTGGTGCAGAAGAAATTGATGCGTTGCTTGACTTTGCTCTTGAGGAGCAGATCGAATTGACCGTTGTGGGACCGGAAGCGCCACTGACAGAGGGCATTGTTAATCGCTTTCAAGAGCAGGGGCTGCGCTGCTTTGGCCCATCCAAAGAGGCTGCGCAACTTGAAGGGTCCAAAGATTTCACCAAGCAGTTTCTCGTCCGCAACCAAATTCCAACGGCTAGTTACCAGACCTTCGAGTCAATCATCGAAGCCAATCGATATATTGAGGAGGTTGGCGCCCCGATTGTAGTCAAGGCGGATGGGCTTGCCGCGGGTAAGGGTGTCATCGTTGCTGAAAGCGTGGAACAAGCCAAACAGGCAGTTAGCGATATGCTTGAACACAATCGTTTTGGTACAGCTGGCAATCGGGTGGTGATTGAGCAATGCTTGGAAGGAGAAGAAGCCAGTTTCATTTGCATTGTCGATGGTGAAGATGTGCTGCCACTTGCCACATCACAGGATCATAAACGCGCATTAGACGGTGACCTTGGACCAAATACCGGCGGCATGGGTGCATATTCACCAGCCCCCATCATTGATGCCAAAATGGAATACACCATAATGACAAGAATCATTCAGCCAACGGTTGCTGGTCTTTTGCGAGAGGGTATACGCTATACAGGGTTTTTGTATGCCGGACTTATGATTAGTCCAGAAGGAGTTCCGCAGGTTCTTGAATTCAATTGCCGAATGGGAGACCCGGAAACACAGCCAATTATGGTGCGTCTGAAATCCGACTTGGTCGACTTGTTGAGTGCAGCACTGAATGGAAATCTAGGCTGCGTTAGTGCAAAGTGGGACTCCCGCGCTGCGCTTGGAGTTGTGATAGCGTCAGGTGGTTATCCCGGAAGCTATAGAAAAGGTGCAATAATTTCGGGGCTTGAGGGTTCGGGCAGCGATCAGGTCAAGGTGTTCCATGCAGGAACTGCGATGAATGAGGCTGACGAGTTTACTGTGAGCGGCGGCCGCGTATTGTGTGTTACAGCACTCGGAGAGAAAATTGCCGCATCACGGCACGCAGCTTACGATTCAATCAAAACTATCTATTTTGAGGATATGCATTTTCGAACCGACATTGGTGCACGTGCTTTACATGGTACGACTACTTCAACCGTATAAAGGAGGTAAACATTGAGTAAGAATTTTGTTGCAGTAATGCTTGGATCCGATTCGGACCTGAAAGTGATGCAGTCAACGCTTGACACGCTGGACAGTCTTGGAGTCCATTGGGAGATTCGAATTCTGTCAGCACATCGCACACCCGACGAGGTACGTCAATATCTAGAGGACTCTGGTGCACGGGGTTGCACGGTCTATATTGCTGCAGCCGGTCTAGCTGCACATCTCGCTGGAGCAGTTGCTGCACACACACTTAAGCCTGTGATTGGCGTACCATTGGACGCTGGCTCTTTGGGCGGTATGGATGCACTATTGGCAACAGTTCAGATGCCAGGCGGTGTGCCTGTCGCCTGTGTTGCAATTGGAAGTGCTGGTGCAAAGAACGCTGCGTTTCTAGCAGCACGAATTTTGGCTCTAAGTGACGAAAATATCGCTGCAGCACTCGTGAATTATCGAGATACAAACCGCGCATCGGTACTCGCAAAGAACGAAAATTTACCTCAGGCCGGTGGGGGCTAACAAACACAATTGAACCTGATTGATGTTGCAACCGGAGCCAAACTCATCTCTAGGGGGGCAGTCATTGCCTACCCTACGGAAGCATGTTTCGGAATTGGCTGCGACCCGTTCAATGAAATTGCAGTTCGACGTGTGGTTCGGATCAAGAACCGGCCGCGAGGAATGGGTTTGATCCTGATTGCCGATCATGTGAATAAGCTACTGCCATTTATTGAACTGCCTCAGGAGTCGATGATGGACCCGGCCGTCGCCAGTTGGCCGGGGCCCTACACCTGGATTTTTCCAGCCAGCAGGAGAATGCCGATCTCACTTCGTACATCCACACACACTGTCGCTGTTCGTGTGACTGCGCATCCAGCATCTGCACACCTCAGCCGGCTGGCTGGTTGCGCGATTGTCTCAACCAGTGCCAATCGACATGGTCAGATACCGATTCGCGTACACCGAGAAGTCGCTCGGTGTCTTGGTGAATCCCTGGATTTTGTGGTGCGCGGCCCGTTGGGTCATCAAAAAAATCCAACTCAAATTACGGATGCCATGAGCGGAAAGGTGTTGCGAGCTGGCTGAGCGGAGTACTGACTGGTGGATGATTCTGTAGAATTGGGCTCGATTAATGTAGAGCGCGTCGAGTCTTACCTGCGCTCACTCCAGAATAATATTTGTCAGACGCTTGAATCTTTAAGTGAATCGGATCGATTTTATGAAGACCGATGGGAGTACTCAGGCGGCGGAGGTGGTACAAGCCGGGTGCTTGAGGGAGGTGAGATTTTTGAAAAAGCGGGTGTAAATTTTTCCTCCATCCACGGTGTCAAATTACCGAAGGCTGCAACTGTAAAGCGAACTGACCTCAAAGACAGGCCGTTTTCAGCCATGGGGGTTTCGTTGGTGCTCCATCCTTTGAACCCTTACGTACCCACCACTCACATGAATGTCCGGTTCATTCACGTCGACAAACGAAAATGGTGGTTTGGCGGCGGATTTGACCTGACGCCATACTATGGATTTGTCGAAGACGCTGTACACTGGCATCAAACGGCAGCTGATGCCTGTGAGGGTTTCGGTGAAGGGTTGTACCTGCGGTTGAAATCCTGGTGTGACGAGTACTTTTACCTGAAACACCGGGAAGAAGCACGTGGTATTGGCGGAATCTTTTTTGATGACTACACGGACGGTGGATTTGAGAATGCCTTCCGCTTCATGCAAAGTGTTGGAGACCATTTCCTAAAGGCTTACGTTCCCATCGTTGAGCGGCGGCGCAGTTTATCCTTTGGCGACCGGGAGCGGGAATTTCAATGCATGCGTCGCGGGCGTTATGTAGAATTCAACCTGGTTTATGATCGGGGTACGCTTTTCGGGTTGCAGTCTGGCGGTCGAACCGAGTCGATACTGATGTCTCTGCCACCTGCAGTTACCTGGAGATATGACTGGAAAGCTGAACCCGGAAGCGAAGAACACCGCTTGATTCACGACTTTCTTACCCCGCGCGATTGGATTTCAGTTCAATCCGGGTAAGATGGGACAAATTTACTCACTCTTCTATCGGGTTCTGATTAATCTGCTGGTACCTGTTGTACTGGTCCGTTTTCTGATCCGGGGTGCTACCCGTCGGGAATACTGGCAACGTTTGTCTGAACGATTCGGGTACCTTCCTTCGCACTTGAGTTCCGGGCCTATATGGATTCACGCCGTATCGGTCGGAGAGGTCAATGCTATCCGGCCACTAGTTGAATACCTGCTTGAAAATTCCGATGTACCAATACTTCTCAGTTGCGTTACACCAACTGGGTCAGCACAAATTACAAGGCTTTTTGGAAGTCGTGTTTCACAGGTCTATGCGCCAGTTGATAGCGGAATTATTGTCAATCGGGCACTCGGTGCGGTGAAACCTTGCGCGATCATCATTGCTGAAACGGAGTTGTGGCCCAATTTTCTGTGTGTGTCGAGAGCCCGAAAAATTCCTGTTGCTTTTGTTAATCTCAGACTTTCCGATACCACCTTCAGCAGGGCGAAGTCCTTTTTGCCTTTATGCCGACATGCACTCAAAAACGTATCAGCGTTTTGCGTTCAAACTAAAGTGGACGCCGAGCGAATCACCGCGCTTGGTGCAAACAGCGATTTGGTACACGTAACCGGTAATCTCAAATTTGACATGAAAGCGCCCGATGGTATTCAAGAAACCGGGGTTGCATTGAGAGAACGCTGGGGTGGCACAGGTCGACCGACGGTGGTGCTTGGTAGTTCACATGAAGGTGAAGAAAATCAATTTTTAAAGTTAATGATTGAACTGCGAGTGGATATTTCAGAACTGATTGCAGTGATTGTGCCGCGGCATCCAGAACGCTTCAATCGAGTGTTTCGGCAAATTTCTGACTGTGGGTTTTCCGTTTCGCGGGTTAGTGAGTGGCAGAGTGATACCAAAGTTAACTCGGATGTGATCCTAGTGGACTCCATGGGAAAGTTGCTGGAGTTTTATGCCGCATCAGATATCGCGATCGTGGGTGGCAGCTTTGCAGCCTTTGGGGGTCACAACGTGCTGGAACCCATTCTGGTTGGAACGCCTGTGGTGTTTGGCCCTGACATGTCGAACTTTCGCGAAATTTCGCGACTGGTGCTCGAGAATGGTGCTGGAGAACGGGTGGATGACTTTGCGGCACTAAAGCCAGCCCTGAGTCGACTATTACAAGATTCGGACTTGAGGGAACTACGGGTCAATAATGGAGGTCGTTTGCTTGAAAAAAACCGAGGTGCACTTCAGCGAACGACTTACCACTTGGAAAGCTTCTTGAATCTGAATGAAACTTTAAAGTAGCAGATTGTTCAGTGCCTGCAGGTCGCTGAGATCGAGTGTACCGGCAACTAGTTCCAGCGCAATCAGGCTGCGCAGATATGCATAGCGAGCTTCAAGCAATGCTCGCCTGGCTTCAAACAAATCCTGTTGCGCATCCAGCACTTCCAGCGAAGTGACCAGTCCAACATCGTAGTTGCTTTGCGTCAGATCATACGAGCTTTGCACCGCATTGACCGCAACTTCCAGGGCATCAATTTGTTCGATAAGACTGGCTGCACTGCGAAATGTGCTCGATGTGAGTGTAGCGGTTCGAGTTCTAAGTGCCTTGAGTCTTTGCAGTTCCGCTTCATACTGCAGTGTGGCTTGCTTTTTCAGCCTTGATTCCGCACCAGCTGTGGAGAATGACTTTGAAATTGTTATCGATGCAACCGAATGGTCCATTAACGATTCAGTGCCGCCGAGTCTGTCATTGACGCGGACATTCAGATGAGCTGCAAAATCATAATCGGAAGTAGCCAATTGGATTGACCGCTCGGCAATATTGACCTGAACCTGCTGAATTTCGAGGTCGATATTGTTCTTTAGAGCCAGTTCAGTCCAATCTTCCACCTGCCCGGATTTCATACTTGGCGTGGGGGCATTTTCATTCAGCTGATCAATGTCGGTTGCACGGTGCCCGATTAATTCGGATAGTGCCAGAATGGCATTTTCAACCGCAGTTTCTGCCATGATGACACCGGCATTCGCCAACGCGAGTCGTGATTCAGCAATTCTGACATCAGTTTCGGTACCGACCCCAGCATCTCGTCGCACCACTGCATGATCAAGCAAAACTCGTATGGATGTAATTTCGCTTCGATTTGTTTCGAGTGTATCCTGGGCGGCGAGGACATTGAAATACGCATCGACGACTTGCTTGAATAGGTTGATCTGTGCTTTCTTGTAAATCAGGCCGGCGAGAATTTCTTGTTGTTCCGAGAATTTCAGTCCGGCTCCAAGACTCTCTCTCCAAAGAGTTTGAGATAGCGTCACATTAGCCCTGTCTATTCTGGTGTCGGCGCCGACGAACTTGTTTTTTCTCTCTGACATTGCGCCGATCGTTACAGTCGGAAAAACGCTGATGGCTTTGGTAATGTCAAGATTGAGTTCGCCAGCTTGTGATTCGATTTTTGCTGCGGCAAGCTCAGAGCTGTTTTCGACTGCCAATTCATAACTCTCAATAAGATCGATGGGAAAGGCGGGTCCAGCGAACAGCATGATTAACGCAGTCAGTAGCGCACAAAGAAGTGAGGTTGATCTTTGCGTTGAATTTCTCCGCATAGTCAAAACACGAAGCGATTGGGCTGTTCAATATTGTCTAGTGGTGGAAGGACTGTCTCAAACAGGTAATCGGTATGCCAACTTTCTGCGTCGATTCTTCTGACTCGAATGGCGTTCATTACAGGCCCATCGCCCACCACTGCGACCAATCTTCCGCCTATGCACAACAAATCGAGATAGCTTTGCGGCAATTGAATGACGGATCCTGAGACAAAAATCGTCTGGTATTCGATATCCGATTTCCAACCTCGCCCCGCATCGCCATGAATCACATCAACGTTTTTAATGTTGTTGGTCAGAAGGTTCAAGGCTGCGAGTTCAACCAGCGATTCTCGGGATTCAATGGTATGCACCTCCAACGCTGTTTGTGCTAAGAGTGCAGCAACATAACCGGTACCTGCACCAATTTCAAGCGCAAAATCATCCCGTTCTGGCGCAATTTCCTGCAGAAGCCGGGCCTCCACTTTCGGTTGCATCATGACTTGGCCATCGCCAATAGGAACCTGCATGTCAGCAAACGCTAGATGGCGATGCTGTTCAGGAACGAAGTTTTCACGCGGCACAGCCGCGATCGTTTCGAGAATCTGCGAACTTAAAACATTCCAAGGTCGAATCTGCTGTTCGACCATATTGAATTTTGCGAGGTCCAGGTCCATGATCAATCGGAAGGAGTGCCAATAGAATTTTGGGATATTCAGACAAATTTTAATTCGATAACCAAGTAGGAATGCTACAGAATTGATTGTCACCTGATTGCGCATTCACATGAAGCATTCCTAAGACAACTGATTGAATGACAACGCAGAAGAAGACCAAATCGAAGATTCGAAATATTTGCCTGAAGAAATTGAAACCGATCACGTATCACAATTACAGCATAGAGCCGAACGCGAATTCAGGTTTAGGTACGAACGTCACTTTCGGCTATAGTAGTATTGAAAAATTCCGTAAGAGTAAAATGCGAAAATAGAACGAACTGGAAATGAATCCGAATATACGAGTATAGTGAAGTTTGCAATTAATCGGATACTGCACGGTTTCAACACAAGATATTTATCAAAAATCAAAATGCTCAACAAACCGGAAAAAGTTATCGAATCTGCCTACCATGCGGTAGCAACAAAGTTTGAGGAGTGTCTGAAAGTTAAGGGAACAACTCCGAGCACTTGGCGGGTTATTGAGACACTCAACGAAAATCCTGGGCTCACTTTAAAAGAACTTTCCCAGCAGACCGATATCAAGATTCCCGCACTATCCAAACTGGTGGACCGGTTGGTCCGAAACGCGCTGATTCATCGCAAACAAAGTAATGTAGACCGGCGTAGTATTCAGTTATTCATTTCTGATCACGGCAAGGATACCTTGGAAAAATGCCTTCCTGAAGTACGGGCTTTTCGAGCATTGATTTCAGAAGTGTTGGATTCGCATACGCGCGTGGTGCTTGAAAAACTGGAACGAATTGATCAGAAGCCCGTTGTAATCACCCCGTCTTCTCAGGAGTGAGCGAGTCGAGGTAAATTTCAACGAAGTTCCCAATGTATGAATCAATATTCGTTAATTGAATTAGACCAATTGGAATCCTGCGTTAACTATTGGCGATGTAAATTTTCGTATGAGTACATATTCGGCCAGTCGCAATAAGGCTAGTAGATTAACAGGCCAGCAGTTCGCTCTGCCAGTAGAGCGAAAGATATTCGTACTTGGTTTATTTGTTCCTCAAAGTGGTCCGGCCGGAATTTGGGGACCTTCCTGTCGAGCATGTGGAGAACTAGCTGTTCATGAGATCAATACCACGGGAGGGATTCTGGGTATGGAGGTGGTTCCCCACATCGTCGATTCTGGTGGGAATCCGCAAAATGTGGCGAGATTGGCTAAAGTTCTTGCCAATACAAATGTAATTGACGCGATCGTTGGCATGCATACCTCGGACGTGAGGGAAGCGATCGTAGAAAGTTTGAAAGGACGCATTCCATATATCTATACCCCGCTATATGAAGGCGGTGTGAATTCCAGCCACGTTTGTTGTATTGGCGAAACGCCGCAAACTCAACTGTTTCCGGCCGTTTCATGGTTTATGACCCAACATCATTCGCAACGTTGGGCCTTAATTGGCAACGATTATGTTTGGCCACATCGCAGCCATAAACTCACTCATCGTCTTCTTGAGTTATTTGGAGCGAGTGTAGTATTTGAAACGTACCATCCCTTAGGCACCAAAAAATTTGAGAAATCTCTTCAAGGACTGGAAGAACATCGACCCGACGTTGTGCTTTTGTCTCTCGTGGGCGACGATAGCGTAAGATTTAATCGAGAATTCTCTCGTGCTGGTTTGGCAGCACATACGATCCGTCTATCGTGCGCTGTTGAAGAGAATATGCTGCTTGGAATTGGCGCAGACCATACAGAGAGATTGTTCTGTTCATCTGGATATTTCAATCAGATTCCTTCCTCGGCCAATGAAAAATTCAAAGAGTCTTATCATCAGCATTTCGGAGAATCCGCCCCGACTCTGAATGCACTTGCTGAATCAGTTTACGAAGGTGCCCATTTCCTCGCCAAATGTATTCAGGATGGTAGATACCAAATTAACACACGACAGACTACAGGTTCAGATTCTGATTCCCTGCATGAGCTTTCAGTACCCGGACCAAGGCAGGCACGCTGGCAGAGTCAGAAGAGGTCAGTAACTTGCCCTGTTTACCTTGCTGAAGCCGAAGGTTATGAGTTTGCAGTACAGGAGGTGCTGAATCCATAATTTTGTATCGGTTGCAGAGTCCGATTCAAAGTGAAGTTCAGTCGGCGCGTGGCAGATACGCCCTTCAAGAGGCTGAAGTTTGGCGACCCTGTTTGAAGAGGAATCTGTCAATAAAATTTTCCTTACCTTAACTCCCCAACCCCAACCGATTCTCGGTACAAACTCAAACTAATTTTGACAGCAGCATTCAGATTCTGAGGAGCCCTCGTTCCACACTGAACAACTTCAGAATATAAAAGCCGTGCTTTTACAAGCAGTTTTCACTTTCGAGTTTCGAAAACTGTGGCACCGGTAACCGTCAAATGTCGCCTACTCTCCACTACGACAGTTCTGACGCCGACATAGGCTGAAGAAGAGAATCTAGAGATTAGGTCGGATGACCTTAAGGCCGAAGGCAATGGCCTTTCGCTGCGCTAGATTCAGTCATAAGTTGCTGTACTGACAGTCAACCCAGTCTGCACGAGTACATTACAAGCTTCCGCTATACGTTCATTGGTTCTTCATTGTTTCAATGGGAAATTGAGCAACCAGTAATTGCTGAAAAATTAAATCAAATATTAATTGAAATGGAAATAATATATAAAGCAACTAATATGTTCAGATACTAATTCATGATGAAGATCAATCTGTTCGAACTGTTTTGCATGGGTTGATATTCACAGTCGGCACCAATTCTTCGGACGGTTTATTCCGAGTGGCGGGAGGAAAACAAATATGGAGTGGGTAATTGCTGTTGTTCTGACTTTACTCTTTGTTGCGATAGGAATCGTTATTCTGAATCGGTTCTATCACAAAGGATCGCGAGACCGTGCATTGATTCGAACGGGCGCGGGTGGTCAGAAGACAGTGATGGACGCGGGATGCTTGGTTCTACCGTTTCTTCATCAGGTAGAAGTAGTAGACATGCGTACATTTTATGTCGATGTTTCCAGGCGGGGTGAGCAATCCCTATTGACTAGCGACCGACTAAGAGTCGATGTCAATGTTGCATTCCATGTGCGGGTGATTCCTACCAAGGATGGAATTGCGACAGCTGCTCAAACCATTGGTGCTCGGTCACTTTCAACAGAGCGTCTTAGCGAATTTCTGCGTGGGCGTTTCTTTGATGCCATGCAGGCCGTTGCAGCGACGCGGACGATGGACGAACTTCATGAAAATCGGCCTTTATTTGCCAGTGAAGTGGCGGAATTGCTGCGGTCTGGTATTGAAAACATAGGCCTACAGCTTGAATCTGTATCTGTAACGGAACTAGACCAAACCCCATTTGCAGCTTTGGATGAAAACAACGCGTTCAATGCCGTTGGAATGCGGCGGCTCGCTGAAATAATCACTACAAACCGTCGTAAGCGTAAGGAGATCGAAGCAAATGCGGAGACGGCGATTCGACGTACCGAACTGGAAACCACCAAAACCCGCTTGGCTTTGGAACTGGAACAGGAGCAGGCGGAGTCTGAAAAATCGATCAAGTCGGAACAATTGAGTTCTGAAAATTCACGTCGTACCGCAGAAGAGCGAGAACGCGCCCAATCGGCGGCTGGACTCGCTCGTCTGACCAGGGAATCAGAGGTGCGACGCGCAGAGATTGAACGGGACCGTGAACTGAGAACAGAAGAAATTCTTTCTCTTAAGGTTGTGGAAGAGAACAGAATCAACAGCCAGATCGAATTGGCTACCCGTCGTAGTGAAGAATCAGCGGCACTAGCGCAGACAGAAGTCAGCAAAAGAGCTGTTGTTGCCGCGGAAGAGGAGACTAAGCGTGAGAGACGCAGACTAGCCACTGAAAGTGAAGGAATCATTGAAGCACTGAAAGCTGAACAGGAAGCTGAAGTTGAAATTGAACGCGCTAAATCCAGTGCAGCAGCAGCAATGATTACAGCGGAAAATCAGGACAGAATCGCTGACCTCCAGACTGAAAGGGAGAGAAAGAAAACACAGGTACAAGTTGAGAAGCGTAGTGCAATGATTGCAGCTGAAAATGCAATTAGCGCTCCTCTGCAGGCTATGAAGTTAGAGGAACAGCGTCTGCAAATCTTACCAGAGATGGCCGCACGGATGGCCCAGCCTCTTGAAAAGATCGGAAAAATAAACATCAACCAGATTTCTGGTCTCTCAAGGGAATCGTCAGGTGGAGACCGTACCGGCGGATTAGGTTCAGCCGTTGACGATGTATTGGACCTGGCTTTCCGTATGCCGGCAATTCGCAAACTAGGTAAGGCCGTTGGAACTGAAATTTCAACTGATCTACCAGAAGAATCTGATAGCGACGAGAAGGATCAATCCTAAATCATTCTTAACCAATCATTTACACATTTCGGAGGAACGATGAATATTAATCGACGAAATTTCTTGATCGGCACTGGCTCAGCGGTTGGTGCATTGATGGCAGTACCGTATATTTCTCATGCACAATCCAAACCTATCCGGTTGGGAATGCTGCTTGACACTTCCGGGCCATTCAGTGCATATGGCATTCCGATGGAAAAGGCATCTCAATTGGCTGTCGAATCCATTAATGAGGGCGGTGGACTGCTGGGAAGGGAAGTAGAAATCGTATTTCGAGACACTCAGTCAGATATGGCCAACTATACGACATTCGCCAATCAAATGGTGAGACAGGGGTTGGACGTATTTCATGGTGGAATTCTGTCTGCTTCCCGTGAGGCTATACGACAGACACTACGGCAGCGAGAGATTCCTTACTTCTATAACGTTCTGTATGAAGGTGGAGTTTGTGACGGAAACACATTTGTGACCGGTACAACGCCAGCTCAGCAGGTTGAAGCCTTAATCCCTCACGCCATGAATGCTTATGGAGCAAAAAAACTGTACGTGCTCGCAGCAAACTACAACTATGGCCAAATTACTGCGGCCTGGGTCAAGAGGTATGCAGAACAAAACGGTGCAACTGATGTTGAGGTAGAGTTTTTCGATTTAAGCGATGGTGAATTTGGCCCTGCTGCAATTGCAAAAATTCAGGAGTCAGGGAGTGAACTGGTTGTATCGGTCCTGGTAGGTGCTGCTCAACTGAGTTTCTACAGCGAGTGGTTAGGCTCGGGTATGCATGCTAACCCTGATGTTCACTTGATTTCGACTACATTTGGTGTTGGCAACGAACATAAGGTACTGCCAGCGGTACAAAGTAATGGCATGCTTGTTGCCAATAACTGGGCTCCGCAAATTGATTCTGCTGAAAACAAAGCGTTTCTTGAGGCATGGACAGCCAAACACGGAAACACGGATGACATCCACGAAATCGCTGTATCTCAATACCAGGGCATATTGTTATGGGCGCATGCAGTCGAACAAGCTGGATCTGTTGAACGTTCGGCCATTACCACAGTACTGGAAAGTGGCGCTTCAATTGTCGGGCCATCTGGAAGAGTGGAAATGGACCCCGCCACTCACCACTGTAAACTGGACATTCATGTCATGGAGATCCAAAACCAGCAGATGAATATTGTTAAGAGTTTTGCGCAAAGAGAGCCGGTGGATACCCAAAGTGTCTGCAATCTGACTGAAAATCCTGACTCAAATGTGCAATACGAAATAACTCTCTAACACGATTGGGTGAAGAAGGCGGCGACTTACGCCGCCTTCAACTCGTTGATCGAATTAAAGAGTGTAATTCTTGCGACGCCATTCCCGGGTGTTTCATCAAACCAATGCTCCACCAGAATTTGTTTTCGGTGAAGTTTTTCTCAATACCCAAACGTTAAAAGTGTAATCAGACGTTCTGAATTTTCAGGTTTTTACTGTGGATATTGCATTCATTTTTGCAATTCAAATTATCTATGCGGTGGCGGTATTGACGTTGATCTCGCTCGGTCTCGCGCTGGTATTCGGCATGATGCGAATCATTAATCTCGCTCATGGTGAATTCATAACACTCGGGGGTTATGCGACGATTATGGCAACCAAAGCGGGGTTCAACATTTGGGTTGCAATGCTGGTGATGGCACCACTTGTAGTGGGTGTCTGGAGTCTCTTGATTGAGCGAGTGATAATCCGATTTCTGTATGGAAGGCTAATCTATACCATGCTGGCAACGTGGGGATTAAGCCTTGCGATGACTGGTGGTTTGACCATGATATTTGGCAATACAACTGAAGGAGTTGCTCTCGATATAGGTTCAATACCCATAGGAGTTTATCAGGTCAATGGATACAACTTATTTCTTATTTTTTCGGCGGCAGTAACATCAATCTTGGTTGCTTGGGTACTCTATGGAACTGTTTATGGTCGTATTGCCAGAGCCGCGATGCAAAATCGCGATATGACCCAAGCATTTGGCTATCCAGTTAAACGTATCTCCATGGTGACATTCGTCGTCGGTGGTATGCTCGCGGGGTTGGCAGGCGGAATATTGGCCCCAACAACTGGTGTCTCACCATTCAGTGGAGCCACCTGGATAGCTGATGCGTTCATCACAGTAATCACTGGAGGCACCGCTCCGTTGCTGGGAACCTTGGCAAGTGCTGGAATTCTCGGGGTTGTATCGACATCAACTGTTTTGATCTTCAGTTCCGCTGCCGGAGGTATTGCACTATTAATTGCAGCACTCATTTTGCTTCGCCTGTTTCCATTAGGAATTTCAAGCATATGGCAAAGGAGTGGGAAGTGACGTCTCAACACACAGGCGGGTTTACTCACGTCTTTTTTGTACCAATAGTATGTGGTACACCGGTATTTCTATTCGCTCCAGTATTCGCCAGTACCTATACGCTTTCACTTTTGTGTGTTTATGCATTGCTTGCAATCAGCCTGGGACTGATTTGGGGATTCGGAGGCATTCTCTGTTTCGGACAAGGCGCTTTTTTTGGAATCGGTGCCTACAGTTACGTAATTTTCTCAATCAATTTTGGACTACCGTGGACATCTGTTTTATTTGCCATCGTTTTTACTGTACTGGTCACCACCTGCTTTGGAGCGGCCATGTTTTATGGCCGATTGGGCGATGTGTATCTGGCAGTAGTTACGCTTGTATTCACTTTGATCTTGAATCGATTCTTGAATTCAACCGCAGGGCCGGAGTATCAAATCGGGTCAGCGCGCTTGGGGGCTTCAATGGTATACCAGGCTTTCCAACCTTAAATTTTCCATGGAGCGACGCGGCTTTTCTTTCAGACATGGTGTTTTACATACTATGTTGCGTCGTCTTGGTAATATCGTGGGTGTTCTGTCGTTGGATCTTACGTTCCCACTTTGGTCGGGTGTTGGTCGCCATTCGAGAAAATGAAGAACGCGTCGAACTGACGGGATATGACGTTCGGCTCTACAAGACGGCTGCATTCTCGATTTCAGGAGGACTTGCCGCAATGGCAGGTGTGCTCTACGCAAACTGGGCTGGTATCGTCACTCCCAATCTTTTCAGCTTGACTGTATCAGCAGAAATCATCATCTGGACGGTGGTTGGTGGGCTCGGCACACTATTTGGTCCAATGATAGGGTCGGCCGTACTAACAGCGCTGAAGCTCGGGTTGGGCCATCAAACGGTGGTTGACAATTTCTTTGTCATGGGAATTTTACTGATTACAGCAGTTCTGGTATTCCCAAGGGGCATAGCCGGTGCTTTTATGGGACGTCGAGTTTCATTTCTCAGTTCAAAAAAGAAAGGTAAATGGCAGACCCGGTCCAATCGTACCCAAGAAAAACTGAGTAACGATTAACTCATATATCGAGAATCTTACGGTGGTTGAGACAGTACTATCAGTAGAGGGGCTTAACGTCAGTTTCGGTGGAGTATTGGCTGTAGACAATGTAAGTTTTTCGTTGAAACGTCAAGAATTGCATTGTCTAATCGGACCCAATGGTGCTGGGAAAAGCACTTTTTTCAAAGCAATATCTGGTGTTGTTCGCCCTTCTTCAGGTCGGGTGTGGATTAACGGTTACGAAGCGACACGGCTCCCTGCCCACCGAGTTGCGCGTCTCGGTGTAGGAATCAAAATGCAGGTGCCCAATCTACTTGAAGGCCTAAGTGTTGAAGAAAATCTGTGGATAGCCGCTCGATGTCGTCACTCGGCTAGAGAAGCAGAGGACATTGTTGAAACGCTGATGAATCTCACTGGAATTGAAAAAAATCGAATTTCTTTGGTTTCAGATCTGGCACATGGACATCGACAGTATGTCGAACTTGCTTCCGCTTTGGCGACCAAGCCTTCTATTTTGTTGTTGGACGAACCAGCTGCCGGGTTATCTGAAACAGAAGTGGATGAACTCAGTTCGATTTTGCAGCAACTCAAAAACCAAACAGCAATTCTTGTCGTTGAGCACAACACGCGTTTTGTACGAATGATTGCCGAATCCGTAACTGTGTTTCACAAGGGACGTATTTTGGCAGTGGGTTCGCCTGATCAGGTATTTCAGAACGAGAGTGTAAAAAAGGTATATCTCGGCAGCAATTAAGTGCGATGACTGAAGTTAACGCAAACTACATACTATCGGCTCAAGGCGTCAGAGCAGGTTACCACGGTGTCCCGGTCTTGCACGATGTCAACCTTCAAGTCGAAGAAGGAGCATGTATCGGAATACTTGGACTTAATGGAATGGGAAAAACAACGTTGCTGCGAACGTTGATGGGATTCATTCCACTGTTTAGTGGTTCAGTTCGATTTGACGACAGGGACATATCAAATCTTGAACCGTGGCAGAGAGCCCGATTGGGAATTGGCTATTTACCGCAGGGACGGGGAATTTTCAGTGACTTGACAGTGCAGGACAACCTTTGTATGGCGCACAATCCGGATACATCAGATAGTAGTGAGCAAGGCGCTGTAAAAAACGCAATTTATCGATTTCCGATTCTGGATCCTTTGCTGAAAAAAACCGGCGGCACACTCAGTGGTGGTGAACAACAGATACTAGCACTCGCGCGAGCGTTAATCGCTGAACCGGTGTTACTCCTGCTGGATGAACCTACTGAAGGAATTCAGCCATCGCTCGTGAAACAAATTTCAGAAATCCTTTCCGAAATTCGTGCTGATACAGGACTCACCATAGTTCTCGTTGAGCAAAATTCTGATTTCATTCGTTCTTTGGCTGATCAAGTAATCCGCATCGAAAACGGTGCAATTGTTGAGCAGGAGAATAAGGGAAATCCAGTGCGTGCAAAACCAACTGCAATGCCGGATGCTTCAGACTCACAAAGATCGCAACACCCTAATCTAAATCCCACGATAAGCGCTCTCTCTGAAATTCAAGAGCCAGAGTCCACGGAGAAGTCAATGACAGTAAAACGTCCTACTTTTAATCAAGTTCGTACCATAGCGAGTGAACTCCACATGCACATGGATGATTCTGAAGTTGAAGATTATCTGAAACTGATGCAGGGTACACTCGATGCCTACGATATTGTCGATTCCTTACCTGATGAACTTCCCAATGTGCAATATCCAAGAACCGGTGGTTACCAGCCTGATGCAACTGACAACCCTTTAAATGCCTGGTATATGAAATGTGAGGTGCGTGGAGAACCCAGTGGACCGCTCGCGGGCAAAGAGGTAGTCTTGAAAGATACCATTTGTCTTGCTGGTGTACGCATGATGAACGGTACCTCAGTTCTTGAAGGATACGTTCCTGACGTTGATGCGACGGTGGTTTCGAGAATTCTTAACGCTGGCGGCACAATTGTAGGAAAGGCACACTGTGAGAGTCTTTGCCTGTCCGGAGGAAGTCATACGAATTCGACGGGGCCGGTTCGAAATCCTTGGAAACCTACACATTCGTCAGGTGGCTCTTCATCAGGATGCGGTGCACTGGTCGGTTCAGGAGAGGTTCCCATGGCAATTGGGGGTGATCAAGGGGGATCCATTCGTATCCCATCATCTTGGTCGGGGTGTTATGGAATTAAACCAACGCACGGACTTGTACCTTATACCGGTGTCATGTCGATAGAAGCGACAATTGACACCATTGGTCCAATGACGGGAACCGTTTTAGACAACGCCCTGTTACTTGAAGCAATAGCAGGCTGTGATGACTTGCTCGACCCACGTCAATATGCTCCTCGGACGGATAACTACACCGGTCAGATTTCGCGAGGAATATCAGACTTGCGAATCGGAATTGTTTCGGAAGCGTTTGATTGGCCCACAAGTGAGAGGGATGTCAGCGATGCTGTTCGCCTGGCCGGAGAATCATTAAAGAATTTAGGCGCTGAAGTCGATGAGATTTCCATACCTATTCACAAACTTGGCAGTGCAATATGGACTCCAATTGCTGTTGAAGGTTTAACGGACTTCATGATGCATGGAAATTCATTCGGTACCAACTACCGCGGGCTTTTTATTACGAGCTTAATCGATTTTTATGGGAACTGGAGATCTAGAGCAGACGAACTTTCCCCAAGCCTGAAAATAAATATGCTTATCGGAGAATATTTTCAGAAACACTACCGCGGTCGATACTATGGAAAGGCACAGAATATTTCCCGAAGACTCAGACGTGCCTACGATATTGAACTGCAACGGTATGACCTGTTGTTGATGCCTACCCTACCGATGAAAGCGACTCTGCTCCCTCCGCCGGATGCACCACTTTCACTCTACATTCAACGCGCCTTCGAAATGATTCCGAATACTACGCCATTTAGTTGCACTGGACATCCAGCAATGAATGTGCCGTGTGCACTGCGAGAAGGTTTGCCAATTGGAATGATGTTGATTGGCAGACACTTCGAAGAATCAACGATTTATCGCGCCGCGTATGCATTCGAGCAACAGAAAGACTGGAAAGATCGGTAATGCGGTTAATTTGAACCAATGAGGTAGAGAAAATATGGGTGGACTTGATACACCGATTACAGATCTGAATGAGTCATTATTCGACTCGAAATTTGCTCTGAGTCCTGACCTGAATACTGAAAATTCACAACAGTATTTAGAACGACATTTTGTAGAACCGGGAGTTTCTCATGTTGTAGGGGACAAACGACAGCCGCTGATTGAAACCACTATCCCAGTTTTCTTCTCTGAAACTGTTGATAAGTATTCTCATCTTGATGCCGTGGCATTTCCTGCTTGTGGCATTCACTGGAGCTGGCGAACTCTTTCAGAGAAAATTGATGCCCTGGCGGCGGGTTTACTTGCAATTGGACTAAAACGCGGTGATCGAATTGGCATTTGGTCTCCCAATCGACCTGAATGGCTTCTCACTCAGTTTGCTACAGCCCGAATTGGAGCAATCTTGGTCACGATAAATCCAGCTTACAGACTGGCTGAACTTGAACATGTTCTAAATTCATCGGGATGCGTTGCCCTGATTACCGCACAAGAGTTTAAATCCAGCAATTACCTGGACATGGTTCTCTCACTCATTCAAAGTAGTGAGGGAGCAGGTACTTTGAATATTCGTTCTGATCGAGTGCCGGCGTTAAAAATTGTTGCTTGCATGGCAACAGATACAGACAATCCTGTTCCTGATAAACTGCTGAAATTCAACGAGATAATGTCCATGGCAGGGCCAGCACATCAGAGTCGGCTTGATGTCATCAGTGCTGGATTGAACCCTGATGATGCCATAAATATTCAATTCACCAGTGGCACGACTGGTGCACCAAAAGGTGCTACGCTGACACACAGGAATATTTTGAACAATGCTCACTTCACGACCGCAACTATGGAATTTTCGCATCTTGATCGACTCTGCATTCCCGTACCGCTTTACCATTGCTTTGGCATGGTAATGGGTACTCTGGGCTGCGTAACCAAAGGTGCAACGATGGTATTTCCGGGTGAGGGTTTTGATCCAGTTCAAACATTAACAGCAATCGAAAAGGAAAAGTGTACCGCACTCTACGGTGTGCCGACTATGTTCAATGCAATCCTGGCAGAAAAAACGTTCTCTGATTTCGATCTGGCTTCACTGAGGACAGGTGTCATGGCAGGAGCACCCTGTCCCATTGAAACGATGAATAGCGTCGTGAATGAAATGCATATGAAGGACGTAACGATTGCCTACGGGATGACGGAGACGAGCCCAGTATCTTTTCAAAGCAATTTAGATGATTCATTGGAGAAACGAGTTTCCACAGTTGGACGGGTTCATCCCCATGTTGAGTGCTGTATTCAAGATAGTGAAGGCGATGTTGTACCCATTGGGCAAACTGGCGAACTCTGTACGCGTGGGTATTCTGTGATGCAGGGATACTGGGGAGACGAAGAACGAACGAGTGAGTCAATAGATTCCCACGGATGGATGCACTCCGGAGATTTGGCAGTGCTCGATGACGAAGGCTTCTGTAATGTGGTGGGTCGCGTTAAGGATATGGTTATTCGTGGTGGTGAGAATGTCTATCCAAAAGAAATTGAAGACTTTTTCTACAAAAATCAAAAGATTAAAGATGTTCAGGTATTTGGAGTACCGGACAAAAAATTTGGAGAAGAAATTTGTGCGTGGGTTGTACCCAAAGAGGGTTGTAAATTAACCGAAGAAGAACTAAGGAGCTTTTGCAATGATCAAATCGCTCACTACAAGATTCCTCGCTATATCCGAATCAAACGCGAGTTGCCGATGACAGTTTCCGGCAAGGCGCAAAAATTTAAGATGCGGGAAGAAATGATGGAGGAGCTGAATTGTGACGAGACTGCGACTGCTTAAGTGATCAGTTGAACGGGCAACCAAGTGAAACCGACAGACGAAGGTTTAAAATTTTCCAAACAAAGAAAATTCTTGGGTGTTTAGATAATCAACTAAGTCTGCATTAGAAATTTAAACTAAGGGTGGTTGACACCACTCTAGGAAGGGAGCTAACTGGTTCCTAATCGACAGGATTCGCCATGCCACAGCACTCCAATGGTGTCGGTATACAAAGCGTGCGCCACCGTGGTATCGCGTCGTGAGCCACATTTCTCCCAAATCTTGAACTATATATATGTTGATACCGACTAAAACCGCTCTTAGCGCGATGCTCTTTTCTAAAAGATCAGAGCCAACAGTTGTTCGATTATGCTATTAACCTCCCGCTGTCTCAGAATCCGGAGCTCGCTCTGATCAGCCTCGTTACTCTCAGGAATTTCGAAACGAGCAACTGCTACCGGACCATCTTTTCGATATCCCTCGACTTTTTCGTCCCCTGCAAAACGATTTTGAAGAATTGACAAACTATCCTGAATTACAGTGCTGTGGTTGCCCTCCAAAGCTTCGCGGAACATCTGCGCCGCACCGTCCAATCCCTCTTCCGCGTGCTCAATGCAGTAAATTAAGTCGTACGCGTCCTTTGGTTCGAAACGCTGATCATAAGCGAACGCTTTCAAGCAAGTGAAGCTCACTAGATTGGCGTGTTTCACAAATTCGGTGGCGGTACCTACGCCTCCAAGAAGTTCTGCTTTAATCTCCAAAATTTGGTGCAGGTCGAAGACGATGGACGAATGTGGAATGTTGAGCGCCGAGATCCTGCCTTTCGTGGGTAACGGCTCGACTTTTCCTCCAGAATATTCAGGAGAATCGGTGAGGAAGTCGAGCACGATCGGCGCGCCATGTTCCGTGCGGGTTTGCCACCGCCAAGAAAGCTTCTGGCCACTTTTGTTTATTGATCGCTCAAACTTCATTTTCCGTAAGTTTTCCTCGAGCGTGTAATAGCCTTTGGTATCAGTCAGAACTTGAAGATCGATAACGATGTCCACATCCAGCGTGCCGGTGTGTGCTGGTACTACCGGTGGCTTAGCCGCCACTAGGTATCTGGGTGCCAAGCCACCAACCAGATATACTGATTTCTTCCACGGGCCAAGTCCGCGCAAGAGTGTAACAAGAACACGCTCGCAGTCGACTGTATGTTGATTGCTGTAACCGTCGAACGCCGTGGGTTTCGTCATCAGAATCGAAGCGTTTCATTACGCAGGTGTCTGGCCATTTCCTTAGCGCGGCCTTCGCTTCGCATCAGATCGAGATACACCTGTACGGGGTTTGCAAGCCAGATCCGATTGTCGAGCTGTCGAAACAGCAATTCGTTAGACGACTCGACTTCGATAATCGCTAGGTTCGCACCTCGAACAACTAATCGAACATCGAGTGCGCTGAGGGCCTCATCCGTTGCTGGACCGGCCAACATACGACAACGAACCTGAGAGATAGTCGACAGAAAGGGCGCGTACCGTTGACCTGCTGCCTCGTGAGTGATCGCATACTCGGCATTTTTCTCAGCACAGACCTCGGCAAACTTCTCCACCAGTCCTTCAGCGTGCATCGAGGGCACAAAGTATCTCCGCATAGCAAGAGGCCGCATCATCGCCAGTTGATTCACCCAAGCATCAAGCAAAGCACTAGGGTCTCGCAGTTGGCGTTTCTTGTTTGGCCCCTGCCCACGCGAAGCCACCCAATCGAACCTTTCCAGTTTCATTAGCACCTGCGAGGCAGTCGCTGGTGATACCCTCGCTCGTTGGGCAAGATCCTTTACTCTGAACCAGTCGCCCTGACGCATCAATATCGCTTGCAGAACTTGTGCACGACGACCTGAATACAAGGAACGAATGGATTTCGACATGCTCTTTGGGGGCGGCTTGTCCATGTATACGTAGATGTTGTTGGCATACAGAAACAGGCTGCCGCCGCTGTCATAGTATCCGACCTGCTCCTCCCTCAGCAGATCTTTTGCTCCAGGTGAAATTGATTGAGCAACCAAGAAGAAGACCGATTGCGGTGTTTGATCTGCAAAATTCCGAATTTGCCAAAGTGTCTGTTGCACATCACGAGGATACAAGGTTTTCTTTATTTCAATGAGCAATTTAGCTTCATTACTACCTACCCACAAGTCAATCTGGGCATCATATCTCCGGGCTGAGTTCCCCAACTGTTCGGTCCCACTCAATTTAGCCTGTGCCTCGGGCAACTCCTGTAAGGTTTCGAGCAAACCGTCAAGCAAATGTTCTTCCGTAGTGATTGAGTCAAGCATAGTGTTTTTTATTTATTTGCTGTGCAGTAAATAACTTGATTATAGCGTATATACAAGATAAATGCTATATTTACTGCGCAGTGAATTACTCAAATTACTTCAGCAATGGTTCGTGGCTGATTGTGCTGAGAAGTCGCATTGGAGCACGTGACATAGGTGCCCTTCGCAATCGATGAGGTCTAGTTGCTAACACTCAGTTGGAGATGTAGAATTGTATTCCGGTCATTCGAGGTTAAACTCTGTAGGGTTACATTCAAGGTCATTCCATAAGTTGTGTAAGACATGGCCTCCAATGTACCAATACTCTTCACATTGCATAAATGCTCAAACACTCAAATTGAGCCTGCATTAGAACTATATATAAAGGGTGGTTGACACCACTCCGGGAGGGGAGCCAACTGGCTCCTAATCGAGCTAGTTAGAGTGCTGTCTTAGTGAACGCGGTGTGATCGTATCGTGTATTCCCCGTCCTGCATGTCGTCGAACATTTCATTCAGTGCAGGGTGCTCCACCGGACCGCCACCTCCGTCTGGGACTAAATTCTGTTCCGAGACATAGGCCACATAACTGCTTTTCTCGTTTTCTGCAAGCAGATGGTAAAACGGCTGGTCCTTTCGCGGTCGAATATCTTCCGGAATGGACTCATACCATTCCTCAGTATTGTTGAATTCAGGATCGACGTCAAACACAACACCACGAAACGGAAAAAAACGATGACGCACAATCTGACCAATTTTGTACTTGGCTATTATCGACATAACACTTCAAATTTACTGGATAATGACTTCAATCAAAAAATAGTCTTTTTTTGATCAGTTTTCAAGTGCAATGAAGCGAATTTTCTCCTTCATCTAACGCTGAGTTGCATGGGTAATTGTCTTTGATTATAGATTGCGGAGCGACCTGATTTTGAATGGTATTGAAGAACGTCTTGCCGCACTAAATCCTCATCAGAGGGAGGCGGTTACTGCACCGGATGGACCGTTGCTGGTCACGGCAGGCGCTGGGAGCGGAAAAACCGCAGTGCTGGTCAATCGCATCGCCTGGCTGATCGGCGTTAAGTCTGTTCCGGCTAATCGCATCATTGCCGTCACTTTTACCAACAAGGCGGCACGAGAAATGAAACGACGGGTGCAGGAAATACTTCAGGGCGAAGAAGTCAATCCAGTCGTCGGCACCTTCCATGGATTGTGTAATCAGTTCCTTCGCACGCGCCATCAAGCCGCTGGCTTGGATCGATACTTCAACATCATGGATCAGGACGATCAGAAATCGCTCATATCAAATCTGATGAAAGAGCGCAATCTGCGCTACACAGAATTGACGCCATCAGGAGTCCAATCCTATATCAATAAGTGTAAAGAGTCTAAGAAGCGCGCCGGAGAAAGCGAAGTTTATAACCACCGTTCAGAACTGCTTGAACACATGTATGAGATTTACGAGCGAGAATGTGAAGAACAGGGACAAGTCGATTTCGCTGAATTGATTCTCAGAACCGTGGAAGTGATGGAACACAATGCCGAAGTCCGAGAGCGAATTCAACAACGAATCCTGCATGTTCTGATTGACGAGTTTCAGGATACAAACGAACTGCAGTATCAGTGGATGGAATTTTTCGGAGGATGGCGCCGCAACATCTCTGCCGTCGGTGACGAAGATCAGTCAATTTACAGTTGGCGAGGTGCTCTTTCCGGCAATCTAAAGCGATTCGAGAGGCAGTATGACGACTCGCTGGTAGTCCGACTGGAGCAAAACTACCGATCCACGAAACCGATACTGGATGCCGCTAACGCACTGATTAAGCAAAATACCAACAGATTCGAGAAAAAACTCTGGACAGGAAACTCTGGAGGAAGTCGAATCAAGTACATGAGTGCAGGAGATAGTAACGAAGAAGCTGAGTTCATTGTGGATCAGATTAGAGCATTTGCTGATAAGGGAAGATCTCTTTCTGAGTTCGCAGTACTGTATCGAACCAATGCCCAATCCCGAAATTTTGAAGAAGCTTTTGGAGCTGAAGGAATTCCCTTCAGGGTCTACGGCGGGGTTCGATTCTACCAGCGAAAAGAGGTGAAGGAGACTCTGAGTTATTTAAGGCTGGTTGCCAATCCAAATTCAAATGATGCTTCTTTGGTGAAGGCAATTAACTGCCCACCACGTGGAATTGGTGAAGTTGCAAGGCGATCAATAGCTGAAATGGCAGCTGATCAGGAAATTTCTTACTGGGAAGCAACCTGCGCGCTCGCAGATACAGGTCGCAGATGGGCGAAGGTGAGGCCGTTTATCAAATTGATCAACAATCTTCAAAGCCTGCACGCTACGTATTCGCTGAGTGAATTAATGGAGTTGACAATTGAATTGAGTGGTTTACGTGAGCATTACGAGCAGCATACTGATCCTACCGAGCAGAATAGAGTCGTAAATCTGGAAGAACTCATCAATGCTGCGGCTGGATTTGAGCAATCACAAGAGTCCACCGGCAGTGCTGACATTCTTGACAGGTATCTGGATTCTGTCGTACTGGATCCCGGTGATACACACGATGATGATCCCGAGGAAAAAGTTCAGATGATGACGCTGCATACAGCGAAAGGACTGGAATTTCCGATTGTATTTTTAACGGGACTTGACGAAACGATTCTGCCACATTTCCATTCATTTGGAAGTTGGCAGTCATCTACTTTCAGAAAAAGTAAGGAACAGGAGGAAATGCAGGAAGAGCGGCGGTTATGTTATGTTGGAATGACGCGGGCAAAAGAGACACTTTATTTCACGCGCGCTAATCGACGAATGCTCAGAGGGCAGTGGGAGAATTACCACCAATCAAGATTTGTTCAGGAGGTTCCAAGAGATCTAATTGAACTTGTTCGCTCTACAGAAGTTCCTGAGCCAACCGTTATTAATGATGCCGAACACGTTGATTGGCTTGGAAAGTCTGTTTCACACAGGAAATTTGGAGAGGGAGTTGTGACCGATGTCGAAGCAAATGTTGGCATCCTTTACTTGACCATTGATTTCGAAACTGTGGGTACAAAAGTCATTCTTTCGGAATTTGTCAGTATTGATTCCTAGCACCCAACATAGTCTTGCAGTGTGATTAAGTTCGCAATTCAATCGGTCTTTAATCAGCATGAAATTGGCTGGCACAATTACACAAATTCAGCGTGAATATCGCATGTTGTGCATTAACATATTAGGTTTTGGGCGGATTTAGACGATCTGAATTCCAGTTTTAATCAGATATGGATACATCAGACAAAACAGTTGAGTTCATCCAGATGAAGGATGGAACTTACGAAGACTACCAGTTGCTCCAGCAATATGAAGACGAATTTATTGCAGGGACGGCTGATCGCGTTCTCAGCCATTTGCTAAGCCTGGAGAACAGTATGGGCGGGTACAAAGTCAGTCGCTTGGAACACGCTTTACAGTGCGCAACCCGCGCTTGGCGAGACGGAGCGGGAGAAGAGATGACGGTTGCAGCCTTACTACATGATATTGGAGACCACCTGGCGCCTGAAAATCATGGTGAACTGGCGGCGGCAGTATTGCGGCCTTATGTATCAGAAAAGACTTACTGGGTGCTCAAGCATCATGGAGTTTTTCAGGGATATTATTTTTTCCACCATATGGGCGGGGACCGTAACGCCCGCGAGCAGTATCGCACATCCGAACACTATCAGGCCTGTGTTGATTTCTGCGAGAAGTGGGATCAGTCTGCATTTGATCCTGAATACGATACATTGCCGCTTGAGTTCTTCGATCCCATGGTCCGCAGAATATTTGATCGTGAACCTTTCGGACCGCATACAACCTGATCGGCCTCAGATACAAAACTCATTGATATTTCTTCCATTTTTCATTTACAACACTTCAAAACATGACAACATCCTTTAGCGACAGAGACGGATTTATCTGGAATGATGGTGAACTTGTGCCGTGGCGAGAGGCCACTGTTCATATTCTCACGCATTCGCTTCACTATGGTCTGGCAGCATTTGAAGGCTTACGCGCCTACAAGACTGATAAGGGTCCCGCTATTTTTCGTCTTCAGGAACACACAAACCGACTATTTGAATCCGCTCACATTTTGCGCATGAAGCCGACATTTGATCGCGACACGATCAATCAGGCGCAGTGTGAAGTTCTGCGCGCGAACAAACTTGTGAGCGGCTATATTCGTCCGATCATCTTTTATGGTTCAGAAGGGATGGGTCTGCGGGCTGATAATCTGTCGACACATATCATGATTGCTGCCTGGGACTGGGGTGCTTATCTTGGTGCGGACGGCATCAAGAACGGTATTAAGGTCAAAACTTCATCATTTTCTCGACTTCATGTTAATGTGGCCATGTGCCGTGCAAAGGCATGTGGTCACTACACAAACTCCATACTTGCACTTCAGGAAGCACTTGACAACGGTGCTGATGAAGCTCTTCTCCTTGATACCAATGGTTATGTCATGGAAGGTTCCGGGGAGAACATTTTTGTGGTGCAAAATGGTAAGGTAATTACCCCCAATCTAACTTCCGCCCTAGATGGAATCACGCGGCGGACGGTGTTCGAACTGCTCGCTGAAATGGGTTACGAGGTGCAGGAGAGAGTCATCACCCGGGATGAAATTTACATTTCCGATGAAGCATTTTTCACCGGTACCGCAGCTGAAGTAACCCCGATTCGCGAATTGGACAGCCGTTTAATTGGGGATGGCACCCCGGGTCCAATTACCAGAGAACTGCAATCCAAGTACTTTGATGTTGTGGAAGGACGCAGTGAAGCCCACATGGATTGGCTGACATTTGTGTGAACTTAAACGATGAGTGAGCAAGTTTATCAGCCCAAACATGGCGATACGCCCAATGATCAGGCTTATGTCAATGTGACAAAGGATGATCTCCCGTTGCATTGCCCACTTGATCGAATGCGACTTTGGGACTCTCACCCGCGCGTCTACTTGCCGCTGGAAAAGGATGGTACGGTAAGGTGTCCCTATTGCGGTACTCTATTTGTTTTGGTTGAGAATTTGTAGAGCGCTTGATTCGGGTAACACAATTCGAACGGCTGCTGATCGACCGTCGGGTTTGCTCGAGAATCTTCGAAAACTCCTTTGATCTTTGGTCCGAGGTGGGTGTCGATACCGTCCTTGGAGAGCGGTGTTTTGATTGGACGCGATTTTCCTTACCAGACACCAACGATACTTTACATCTGCCACCCAACGCTTCGACGTTGGTGCTTGTTGGGATGGGTGGTGCGACACTCTCCGCTACTGCATATGAATGCGTTTCCCGCCATTCGTCCCGGCCCTCCCTTCACCAACTAAGCAGTACAGCACCTGAGTCACTGGCGTACTTTCTCGCGGTCCCGCCGCGGGAAGATTGTCACTTTGTGATTGCGAGTAAATCAGGGGAAACTCTGGAGACTTTGGTTATGGCAGAGTCATTATTCGAACATGAAAACTCGGCACAAAAGTTCACTGTAATTACGGACCCAGGACAAAGTACGCTACGCGAATGGGCATTTTCGAAAGGGATTCGGACTCTCAATTCAGATCCGGGCGTACTCGGTAGATTCTCTGGTGTTTGTAGTTTGACGTTGATACCGACAGCAATGTTGGGCATCGACCTGGCAACACTAAAGTCCACAAGAAATTATTTTGTCAACTCGGTAATTGTGGATACTGGAGAAGTTGCGAAACAGGTCCATAGACTGGCAGCAGAATTAGCGTTGGCATCCTTGACTGGAGGTGAGTTGCAAATCGATGCACCACGCAGACTGTTGCCGGTTGCGAGATGGATTGAGCAGATTGTTGCTGAAAGCCTGGGTAAGGCTGGCCTAGGCGTACTGCCGACCGTCAACTGTAGAGATGGAGAACTGGACCGATCTGGGGAGATTCGAGTTTGTGTGCCTGCCACTGAACGGGAGTTTGGTTTTGAGTACCGGGAAAGAGGGATATGTTCGGCAAGTCTAGCCAGAATTTTCCTCACCTGGCAGACTGCCGTTTCAATGGCTGCGTATTTGATTGGAGTTGACCCATACAGTCAACCTGAACTCGAGAAGTCCAAATTGAATGGACTTGATTGTGAAATTTGTGGTGCAGTCAGTTTGGCCACTGATACGAGACTGCCATTTCAAAATGTAATTGAAATAGATTCAGAGCATTGCTTTCAGATGGTTGCAGATTTTGTAGTGGATCTGAAGTCTTCGCTTCGATTCAACGACTACATTGTGCTCTTTGCCTATGTCAATCCAACGGACGAAACGGAAGGAGAACTTGCCAATCTGGCGCAGTTGCTGGAATCCCTGTTTAGCGGGTATCGGGTTCGCGTTGTGTTTAATTTTGGCCCCCAGTATCTTCATTCCACGGGTCAATTTCACAAGGCGAAAGTCAACGCAAGATTTTTAAGGGATTCGGTAACAGAGGAAAAAGTCAATCGGTTGGATTGGTTAAGGTCAGAGAACCAATTAACTGACTCGTCGTCCGGTGAAAAATCACAAAAAACAGGTCACTTTCTGTTCATTACGGCAGATGACACCTGTGACTTTGATATCCCTGGGCACCCATATACGTTTGGGTGGTTGATTAAGCGACAGGCACAACTTGACGCCAAGGCACTGTCTCACCCAGATCAATTTGAGCGGGCGACGCCGAGTCTTGTCAAGTGCAGTACTGACGTCGTAGACAGTCTGCAACAGTTAGGTTCAGTGTTTCGTAGCTTGCGGAAGGTTAACTGACTGAATTAATCCAGTGCTTGCATATAGAGGGCCAGGTCCTCAATCTGTTGTGCAGATAGTCGGAACGCAATGGTGTTCATTTCTTCGTTTACCCGAATGCCAGACTTAAACTCTGACAGAGCGGTGACGAGATATTCCTTGAACTGCCCGGAAACTTTGGGGTAACGGGAAGGGATTCCATTGCCTGCAGGTCCGTGGCAGGCCATACACGCAGGAACTGAAAACTGACTCAGTCCACGGCGGTAAATTTCCTGACCGCGATTTGCAGCGACAAGTTCGGATTCATCGACCGAGGCTTTACTGCCGTCAAATTGTGCGTAGTAAGCGTCAATGTCCAGAAAATCCTGTTCGGTCATACTCAGTACCAGCCCAGCCATAATGGCGTTGGCCCGTTCGCCGGATTTGTAAGCGGCAAGCTGTTTAGCGACGTAGCCAGGAATTTGGCCGGCAATTTTTGGAAAATCGGGAATTGTGCTGTTCCCATCTGCACCGTGGCAGGCGGTACAGACGGCCGCTTTTGATTTGCCAGCTTCAGCGTTGCCTGCACCGAAAGCAGGTTTTCCGAAAATTGTTATACAGAGTCCCAATATGAGACCGAAAGTCATAATTTTCCGAATAGTCGAAATTTCCATTGTTTACTATCCAAATGAATCGCAGAAAAAGTGACCTGAATCGATCTGACCGAGTTGGTCAAGAAAACGCTAATATATCAGATTTGGAAAGGTAATCTAAATCTGTTCGCAGCACAAATCTATGGAAACACAAATTGATGTGACTACAAATTTTGAGGCAGGGCCTGTATGCATCGAGTGCTCAATGTTAGTAGTTGTTCTGTTGCTGATGCACATGCTAGGTCAAAGGAGTATAGTGTCAAAATTGAGGTAGCCATTTAATAAAATCAATAACATATGTACGATATAGCGTCAAAGCCTGGAATGACAGATTTGATGAGTCACACGGAATAATTGAGTGAGTATTCAACTTAACAGCGCACAGTTCATTGTTGCGGCCCACAAACCCTCACAGTGGTTGCCCGATCAAGGGAGTGAAATCGCGTTTGCTGGCCGTTCTAACAGTGGCAAGTCAAGCGCAATCAACGCAATTACCGGAAGAAAAGGGCTGGCGATTGCCAGCAAGACACCAGGTCGTACCCAGCAAATCGTTTTTTTTGAGGTTACACCAGAAATCAGACTGGTTGATTTACCCGGTTACGGATACTCCAAAGTTCCGAAGCAGTTGCGGATTCACTGGTCAAATGTCATCGAACAGTATTTTGAAACCCGTGAATGTCTGCGTGCATTGGTTCTGATGATGGACATTCGCCATCCGCTCAAACCACTCGACCAGCAGTTGCTTGACTGGTGCCAAAAAAGTGCCCTTCATTCACACATTCTGTTGACCAAGTCGGACAAAATTTCAAAATCTAAATCTCTGGCAACAATGGCAGCGGTAAAGAAAGATCTCGCTAATCGGGATAAGCTGTCTATTCAGACTTTTTCTGCGCTTTCAGGCTTGGGCGTGGCTGATGCCCGACAACGCGTTATTGAACTGCTCAATCAATCGTGAGCAAGTGCCCAGTTGGTGCCTGTTCCCGCGTCAGCTACCAACGGAACATAGAGCTTTGCGGCGTTCTCCATTAGGCGTTTGACGTTGTCCAGAACCCGGTCGGTTTCCCCGTGCGGGACTTCCAGAACCAGTTCATCGTGAACCTGTAAAATCATACGCGCGCCGCTGTCTGAGTTTGCCAGCCATGCATCGACACCAATCATTGCGAGCTTCATAATGTCGGCAGCTGACCCCTGAAGTGGTGCGTTGATTGCAGCTCTTTCTGAGTGCTGTCTTCGGCCGTAGTGACTGGAGTTGATATCAGGCAGAAACACGCGTCTCCCAAAAATGGTATCGACATACTTGTGTTCACGCGCCTGTTCGCGTACGTTATCCATGAAATCCCGAACACTGGGATAGCGGGTGAAATACTGTTCGATGTAATCACGGGCCTGATGAACTTCAATTTGCAGCGTTCGAGCCAATCCAAATGCAGACATACCGTACATCAAACCAAAATTGATTGCTTTGGCATGCCGTCTCTGATCGGATGTTACTTCGTCTGGAGAGCAGTTGAATACCTCTGATGCGGTGAAACGATGTACATCTTCACCTCTGGAGAAAGCATCAAGAAGACCAGGGTCGCTGGACAGATGGGCCATAAGGCGAAGTTCGATTTGAGAATAGTCAATCGAAACTAATGTTGAACCAGAATCTGGTATGAACGCCTCACGAATTCGTTTTCCTTCTGCAGTGCGAATCGGGATATTCTGCAAGTTAGGATCTGCTGAGGAAAGGCGCCCAGTCGAAGCGACTGCCTGATTGAACGAAGTGTGCACTCGGCCTGTACTACTGTTGATTAAATCCGGCAGCTTGTCACTGTAGGTGGATTTGATTTTGAACAGACTACGATGCTCAAGCAGCATTCTAGGGACTTCGTGATGAATCGCGAGTTCAGTCAACACCGATTCGGAAGTCGACATCACACCTGAGGCGGTTTTAGTTGATGTAGTGAGACCAAGCTGGTCGAATAAAACCTCTCGAATCTGCTTGGGTGAAGACAAATTGAATACACACCCGGAGCTTTGGTATATCGCGTCTTCAATCTTTTCAATCCTTTCCTGCAATTCAGCGCTATGTTGTCTGAGAGCGGTTTCGTCTAGTAGTACGCCATTGTCCTCAACCCGCATCAACACCGGCACCAGTGGCATATCAATATTCTCAAATACATCCCGCAACTGCTCTTCCTGCTCAATTTGTGGCCATAATGTGTTATGCAAAGCCAGAGCCACATCAGCGTCTTCGGCAGCGTATTCAGTTGCATTATCGATGTCAACGAGATCGAAAGTGATCTGATTCTTGCCCTTACCTACAACTTCTTCGTATTTTGTGGTAGCAGTGTTCAGGTATTTGAGCGCCAGTCTGTCTAGCCCATGCTGCGGTACGGCGGAACTGTTCAGCACGTAAGACTCCAGCATGGTATCGAATATCGGACCGGTGATTTCGATGCCGACTTTAGACAAAATGCTGGCATCGAACTTAAGATTGTGGGCAATCTTGCTAATCTGAAAGTCTTCCATTACAGACTTCAACTTTGCGAAAACCAGGTCCCCGTCCAATTGTTGTGGTACGCCCAGGTACCGATGTGCTAGTGGAATGTAAAACGCCTCCCTCTCCTGGATGCTGATTGAAATTCCAACCAGGTGGTCTTTTCGAACATCCAGACCGGTAGTTTCAGTATCAAATGCGACGAAGCCACAGGCTTGTATTCGCTCAATCAGAACATCTAGATCGGATTCTTCGGTAATCGTCGAGTATTTCAGAGGCTCGACTTGCGATTCGGATTCTTCGCCTTCCAGTGCATTGATCCAGCTGAAAAATTCAAGCCGAGTGTAGAGTTCACGCAGTTCGCCTACCTTGGGCGGTGTAATTTTAAAGTCCTCAAGATCAAGCTCAACATTAACATCCAGTTTGAGAGAAACCAGATCTTTTGCCATCTGAAGTTGAGGAATCGCGTTCCTGAAGTTCTCTCCGGCTTTCCCTGGCAATGTGTCTGCAATATCAATGATGTTGTCAACTGAATCATGTGCGGATAACCACTTTGCAGCTGTTTTCGGACCAACCAGCGGAACCCCTGGAATGTTATCGGAAGTATCCCCAACGAGCGAAAGGTAGTCAATTATCTGATCCGGTCGCACTCCAAACTTTTCCTTAACCTGGCTGGGCCCCAGCTCGGTGCCGCGCAAGTCGTCGATCACAGTAACTCGTTCGTTTACAAGTTGAGTCAGGTCTTTATCACTGCTCGATATGTAGGTCGTCAAACCAGCCTCACACGCCGCGGTTGCAAGTGTGCCAATAACATCGTCTGCTTCAACGCCGGGGATGGAGATGGACTTGATTCCCATCGCCACAACCATATCTCTGATCAGATCGTACTGGCTCCTCAATTCATCCGGCATGGGTGGGCGATTTGCCTTGTATTCCTCATAAAGGTCATGACGGAACGTCTTACCTTTGGCATCGAAAACTGCGACTAGATAATCTGGTTCGTGCTCCCGAATGATTCGCCTGAGCATATTGCCAACACCATAGACTGCGCCCGTAGGTTCACCGCTAGAAGTCGAAAGATTGGTGGAGTGGAAGGCACGGTAGACATACGCAGTGCCATCGATCAGGTAAAGGGATTTACTAGGTGTGCTCATATGGAACAGTTCAACAGTTTCAAGTTAGGCAATGTCAAATTCTATATTCAGAGAGACGATAAAATTGAACTCATTCACATTCACTGGTAATTGCGGCTGCAGAATTAAACACCAATGATCGAAGTTTCAGGACTGACCAAGCGCTTCGGTGACACCGTCGCTGTCAACAATCTCTCATTTGCTGTCAATAAGGGCGAAGTGTTGGGTTTTTTGGGCCCAAATGGTGCCGGCAAGTCAACCACAATGAAAATGATATCCGGCTTTCTCACCCCGGATCATGGCATAGTGAAGATTAATGGTATCGACATCGAGCATGAACCGATCAAAGCAAAATCCTGCTTGGGTTATTTGCCAGAGGGCATGCCGCTTTATGGTGATATGCCAGTTCACAGTTTTCTCGCATTTGTTGGCAGAATAAGATCTATTCGGCCATCAGACCTTGCTGCTCGTATCGCCGCAGTGGTTGAGGTTGTGCAGTTAGGCGATGTGCTGACTGAATCAATTGCCAGTCTGTCAAAGGGTTACAAGCGGCGTGTCGGAATTGCTCAGGCGCTGCTTCACGATCCACCGGCTTTGGTGCTTGATGAGCCGACAGACGGACTGGATCCCAATCAAAAGGACCAGGTGCGCAGTCTGATTGAAAACATCGCGCGAAGCAAGGCTATCATTCTGTCAACTCACATATTGGATGAGGTGGAAGCTGTTTGTTCCCGTGTCATCATCATTAATCGCGGTGAAATCGTGGTAGACAGTGAACCGAGCACACTTGCGACACGTTCCAGCAAACACAATACGGTACATCTCAGTCTGTTTGATATTGACCCTGAAACCGCCAAATCGCAACTGCGCCAAATTGAAGGTATCAGATGCGTACAATATAAGGAAAAGGAAAATTCCTTTGAACTCATCCCGATGGACGGTCAAAGCATCGTCCATTCCGTATGGCAGAAGATGACTTCAAATGGTTGGAAAGTCAAGACCATTTCGGAGCAGGGAGGACGATTGGATGATGTATTTCGACAACTCACGCGTAATAAAAACTGAATTTGTGTCGTGTTCGCTAGGCAGAAGCTGTATTGCGACTATTGGCGCTGTACTGTTGATTCTTGCCTGTCCCAATATCAGTGCTCAGACTTTGGTAGAAGAAGTTGAGTTGCCAAAACCCGTCGTATTACAATCGGGGGTCCCTATTTCGGAATTGGGGGAAGCAGTTCGACGTGCGATTGTGATTGATTTGGAAGTTCAATCGGAGCAACTTCCAAAACCTGGAATCAAAGAATATAGACTCGGCGCCAAAACAGTCCGGGAGTATCACGTGGGCAAGCAATTGCAGCATGTAGAAGTCATTGATGCCTCTGGTGCAATTTACATCGTAGATCACAACCGTCTTTCCACATCCACTGAAAGCAACTCGCGCTCCGGCGTTCTCGTTTCCACATGGTAATCCGATGAGTGGTGTGAGTTCCGGCGTTGGCGTCTATATTGGAGATGGGTTGCGTCAGTATGGATTTGGTGACGGACACCCATTCGGAACAGATCGACTTGATGCATTCTGGAATGAAGCGATCAAGACCGATTTGGCAAAAGAGGTACAGGTGCTGGACCCCGTATCCTGTCTGGACAACGATCTTTCCCGCTTCCATGATGAAGACTACATTCAGTTCTTAAAGGAGAAATCGCGCGACGGATCTGGTTATCTGGATGGCGGAGACACTCCAGCGGTACCGGGTGTTTATGAAGCGTCGTCATTTGTAGTCGGTTCTGATCTTGATGCGCTCGACCGAATATATCGTGGTGAACTGAGCCGGATTTTCATTCCGATTGCTGGGCTTCATCATGCTGGTCGCCAGCGCGCTGCCGGGTTTTGTGCGGTCAGTGATCTCGGTGTACTGATCGAGACCGTAAGAGAACGGTATGGCGTTAAACGGGTAGCCTACGTTGACATTGATGCACATCACGGAGACGGTGTGTTTTATGCCTTTGAATCAGACCCTGATGTAATCATTGCTGACATTCATGAAGATGGCAGATTTCTTTATCCGGGCACCGGATTTGTTCAAGAAACCGGAAGGGGTGATGCAAGGGGCACAAAAATGAATTTTCCGGTGATGCCTGAGAGTGGTGATGCCGTTTTCTTTGCGATTTGGCCAAGATTGGAAGAGTTTATTCGGTCGTTTAAGCCGGAGTTCATTATTCTTCAGGCCGGTGCTGACAGCATAGATGGTGATCCAATCACCCACATGCGATTTTCACCTCAGGCACACGGACATGCTGCCACCCAACTTTGCAATATGGCTGAAGAGTTTTGTAATGGCAGATTTATCGCTACGGGCGGTGGCGGCTACAACCGTAGAAATATTGCACTTGGCTGGTGCGAAGTTCTAAAAGCGATGATCGAGACAGCCTGAGTTATTGGGTCATTAGACAATTGTCAACTTTTTCGCTTTTGTGGAAAAGTTTGTCAAAAAGCGGATTTCCCAGTCGTTAAATTACACTGAGAGTCTGGTTAACCAACTACAGTATGACGCTGTTCGTTAAAGTGTATCGACAGCCACATCCCTAGCGGTAGCTCAGTTGCTTATTAGCCGGAGCTAAGCCCCACTAATTGAACTGTCTTTTCGCCTCGTAATCAGTACTGCCCCAGACCTCGCACCCAATTACGTCCAGCCTCTCGGAAACATTGCAGCTATCAGCTTATGAACATTGACTTTATCGGGCTGTGGCATTCCCTTGAGCGACTACCTTTTCTGTTCAGTCTTACTATATTTGGTCTGGTAGTTCTTACAGTCCTCGCTTTTTTTGTTTTACCCACCGTACTGCTGTTTGTTTCTGAACCGCGGCAGATTCTGAAGTCAACTCGGACTCAATTGAATGAATTGTCTGGCCGTTCCGGTTGGCGAAGATCACTGAATCTCATCGCAAATTGGCTCACTGTATTTAACTCAGTGATCGGTCGAGTTGTGGCATGGCTGATACTCTATATGATACTCATGCAATTCGTCGTGGTTATCATGCGCTACGTATTTTCGTACGGCTCGATTCAGATGCAGGAGTCTATCTGGTATATGCATGGGTTGCTGTTCATGCTTGGTGCTGGCTATACCCTGGTGAAAGAAGGTCATGTCAGACTGGATGTGTTTTACCGCGAGGCATCTGAGAGGACAAAGGCATGGATTAATCTGATCGGCTCTTTGGTATTTCTGCTTCCGTTCTGTATCGTTAATTTCGAATTTGCATGGTCGCTGGTGCTCAATTCCTGGGCAGTTCGGGAGGGGTCAATTGAAACCACGGGTCTACCATATATTTATTTGTTCAAGACAGTTATTCTGGTATTTTCGATTCTGGTTGTAATGGAAGGTCTCGCACTGGCCATTCGAAGTCTGTTAACCTTAACTGAACGCAGCCAGTCAGGCACAACGGCCGAGACATAGTGGCATGGAATTCGTAGCCACTCCCGAATTTCTCTGCGCTGCACTTTTTGTGTCAGTTATTGTCCTGCTGATGTTTGGATTTCCAGTCGCCTTCACACTAGCTGGAAGTTCTCTGGTGTTCGCTATTGTTGCGAGTGCGTTTGGCCTGTTTGAAGTGGCATTCCTGTCAGCCCTGCCGCAGCGGATATTTTCAATTATGCGAAACGAAGTCTTGGTTGCAGTCCCGCTGTTTGTCTTTATGGGTGTGACACTGGAGCGTTCCAAGATCGCCGAGGAGCTGCTCGACAACATGGGTAAACTGTTTGGTCGGATTCGGGGAGGATTGGGTTATTCGGTCTGTATCGTGGGTGCGCTGCTGGCAGCATCAACAGGCATTGTCGGTGCCACGGTCGTTACCATGGGTCTGTTATCGCTTCCAACCATGTTACGCCGCGGTTACAACCCGGCTTTGGCCTGTGGATCGATCTGTGCATCCGGGACTCTGGGTCAGGTCATTCCTCCGTCGATTGTGCTGATCTTGCTGGGTGATCAACTATCCACCGCCTTCCAGCAGGCACAGTTTGCGATGGGTAATTTTTCACCTGATGCGGTATCGGTGAACGATCTTTTTGCTGGCGCGCTGATTCCCGGATTGGTGTTGGTAGGCATGTATATCCTCTATCAGGTCGTGATTGCGATCATTCGGCCCGACGCAAGTCCTGCTATTCCGAAGAATGAAGAGGATCTGCGGGAGGATGGGCGATCTTTTGTTTGGACCATGATTTCCACGTTGTTTGCACCGCTTGCTCTGATTGTTGCTGTGCTTGGGTCAATACTTGCTGGGCTAGCGTCACCGACTGAATCGGCAGCGATGGGAGGGACAGGGGCTTTGATGATGGCTGGTTATCGCGTCAGTCCCGATCGCGGACGGCCCATTGTGATCGGACTCGTATGCCTTGTCGTGATGCTGGCAATTACGTCTTTGTTTGACCTTCGTATGCAGCGCGATGAAATCTCAACAATTGAGTGGGCAGCAATTTTTGTGGCTTTGGTAAGTGCAATCGGGTTGGTGTATGGCATTGCAACAGCAATTCTTCGGGTGTATTCGGCTCAAGATTCTAGCGGCGAATCGATTCTACCGCAGATTATGCGTCAAACACTCCTGGTTTCGACCATGGTTTTCGTCATATTGATTGGTGCATCGATGTTTTCTCTGGTGTTTCGCGGACTTCATGGCGATGCCGTTGTTGAAAACGTGTTACACAATTTACCGGGCGGCACATTAACTGCATTACTGTTGATCATGTTGGTCATGTTTCTGCTTGGATTTATTCTTGACTTTCTGGAAATCATCTTTATAGTCGTTCCAATTGTCGGTCCAGTGCTGCTTCAACTGGAAATTGCACCTGGTGTTCCGATGAGTCCAGTCTGGCTCGGAATCATGATGGCGGTTAATTTGCAGACTTCATTTCTGACACCACCTTTCGGATTTTCACTGTTTTATCTGCGCGGTGTCGCGCCGAAATCAATTCACACGATTGAAATTTACAAAGGCGTCATACCCTTTGTGTGCATTCAGTTGCTCATGCTGGTGGTGCTGTGGTTCATTCCTGAATTAGCCACTTGGTTGCCTCAAGCCATCTATGGGCCATAAGGGTGAAGTTCTCAACCTGCTAATGCTCAGTTGATGGATGTATTGGATTGTTTTACATCAAGCAAGGCTGTCATCTACGTTAAAATTTTTCATAGGTCTTCAAGAACGGTGTCTACCTGAGCTGTAGACACTAGAATTTCTTTGAGTAGGGCTTCTATGAGTTCTACTGCTCTGGTTTTGTTGAGCACTAATTTCCTATTTTGAAGTTAGTCCAATTTCTAGGAATTTCGCTCTGCAGTGGACACCCTTGTCAGGTCGGTAGGGCACTCCCCTCCAAGTCATCCAACTACCACGTGTGCTAGAGTGGTGTTATGCTCTGGCACAAGAAAAGAAACGCCCCTTACGGGGCGTCGGACCAGCAGTACTAGCGCTGGCGGGATTAATATCTATTAGTATTGTGCGAAATTTGTCTAGTAAGTCCGAATTCTGCAGATAATTTTGTCAGGTTGAATGTGCTAATTTCAGTAGATTTTTTTGACCGATATACTACCTGGCAATGCGCTATATTTGATTCAGGAAAGATTTTTCGGGTGAGATGGCTATGAACAAAATGCAGACGTCTAAAGTTGAGACAAGTTCACGTCGAGCAACTTATCAAGACGTGCTGGATGCGCCTCCACACATGGTCGCAGAAGTCGTTGATGGCACACTCTACACTTTTCCAAGACCTGCAATGACTCATGCGATTGCCAGTTCGGTTCTCGGGGGCATTATTAACCCGTCATTTCAGTTCGGCCGCGGGGGACCAGGTGGCTGGTGGATTCTTAATGAACCTGAGCTCCACTTTGGTGAAGATATCGTGGTGCCTGATATTGCAGGTTGGCGGCGTAAGCGGATGCCTGAGTTTCCAACTGGAGCATTCTGTACACTGGCTCCAGATTGGGTATGTGAAGTGCTGTCTCCCTCCACGCGCAAGCTTGATCTTGGTGACAAGTGGGCAGTCTATGCCCGTGCCGGTGTTTGTTTCCACTGGTTTGTCGATCCTGATACCCGGTTGCTGGAGGCTTATGTATTGCGCGGTACTGAGTGGGTACTGATTGATCGGCTTTACGGGGAGGTCACGGTATCGCTACCGCCGTTTGACGCAATACAATTCAATCTCGGTGATTTGTGGCCACCGCCCACCGCCCACAGAGAAACACCGCGTGTGCAGTCTGATATAGAGTCGGCTGAAGTGTTGAAGTGAGCGCTCGTCACTTCGGGTCTATTACCTACTCTCGGGTGAATACCAGTCCGACACAGTTCTTTTACAAAAATTTGACATCAGAGTCGAAAAGCTTGAATTCACAACATAGTTTCGACATATCCAAGGCTAAAGCTGCATTTGCCGACATCGCCTCCCGAGCCAAAATTCGTTTATCTCTTAGAACCTCCCATCGCTGGATAAAAAATCTCTGATTTACAGCCAAATCAGAGCAACAATCGCTGATGCTTTGCACCGCTATAACAGGAGGTAAACACTCCAAAATTTCAACTATGCTAGTGGTAGTTCACCACTGTAGTCTGCCACTGGTGTGGAGACTCACACGGTGTTACAGAGTCGCATTTCAACTTACCGTTCTCTTGAAGAACTAAAGGACTTGTCAAGATTGAAATTGTTTTTTGACCTGTTGATTTTATGAATGAAGTACACAGATTGATGCAGCAAAGCTTCCGGTATGGAATAATTTGGTCTACTAATCAATTACACCATCAGCGTTAAGCCGAACGCGTCAAGTTGTAAATCGAATTTGTGAGGACCGGGAATGGTCCGAGGTCTTCAGAAGAGTGGTGCGTGGGTTGCGACCAGGGCAACCTGAATTTCACGGATCAGTTTGGTTGTTGCCTGACCGATCAAGTCAAGTTTAGAAATGTCAGAAATTCTGGGTCGCATGCGATTGAGTTCGACTGGCCCCAGTAGAGTGCGGAACATGTCACAGGCATCCATCAGGCAGAATATAACCACATCCCTCTGGTCGGGAATTTCATCACTGTACAGAATATTCATAATTCTGAGCTTGACTTCCCGCTCGACCGAACCATCAATCATGGGATAGGAGCGTGTTTTCATGACCCAGAGAAACCGCTTTTCAGATTCCCCCAGAATCCCCCGTTCGACTAAACGTTTGAAGCCTTGATCAACTATTTCGGCTCCGTCATCAGCAATGGAGTTAATCCAGTACTTTACATCTTGATGCTCGGGATGTGCACAGATTTTTTCGAGATACTGATCCAAAATTGGATCGTTTAGTGGCGCTGAATCAATGATATCGAGTGTTTCAATGTGACTGTCAATGCGATTGTTGATCGCGAGTTCCATCAACACTCCGCCTGCCAGTACAAAGTGTAGTGTCAACTGTGGTACAGGGGGCAAAGTCCCTTTTTCGTCGTCCAGCAGGAGCAGAAGTATCTCTTCAACCAGTGTTAGATTCATACATAACTTCTTGTTGTACAAATTTGTGTCTGAATAGCATTTTAAGTGTATTTGTTCCGATTTTGCAAATTGTTCCCAAAAATCCACCTTCTAAGGTCGCAGCGGCCTTAAATATCCAAGATTTCTCAAATTTGCCGACCAAGGCCGAATTTGGGTAAAATTAGAATTCTTCACACTTCTGTGGTTAGAGATGAATGACATGGCTGAAGTCGAGTCCGGTATCGATGACGTAGTAAATGGCACGCTATCGATTATTGACGGTGAACAGCGAATCTATTATTACGGTTACTGGATTCTTTATTACGAACCGCCTGCCGAAACATGGACTGCGAGAATAAGGCTGATCGAAGGGCTGACTCGCAGAACCTTTCATCACACAGAGGCGGGGATCAATACACCGGGTGACAAACTCGACCTCGCGAGAAAATGCTACGAAGAGGCATCTAACGAACAGGAAAAGCGAGTGAATGGTGCGATGCTCGCTGGTGCACTGTTCAACCGCGCAACGGACATCTTCAAGATCATTGTAGAACTTGAGGACAAAGGTGTGCATCTCAGTCTTGAAAACGAACTGATGCAGGAGTGTAACGAATGTCTGCTTGAAGCCATGAAGCTTGGAAAAATGGTGCGTCATGTCAGCGGGGTAGAGGGCATTGACGAGTTGTGGGGCGAGCCGCTCAAGGCATTCACAATGCCGCTTGAAATGTTCTACGAAACTCGCTATGTCAAAATCAGCAACACCATGCGGGACATTGACCGTATTGTCGCCGAATTACGCGAATGTCTGTCAGATTACCCCGACTTCAAACCGTTATGGCCAATTTTGGACGAGTTCTCAAATTACGCAAAATTGAATAGTGAAACCATCAAACGCGACCCCCGATGGTATGCAATCTGGCCAAAGTTCGTTACCAACTCCGAAAATATTGAAGCGCTGATCTCGCAGTTGCAGGACTCTGTCGATTCTGACTCTCGCTCATTCATCATCGCGGGCTGTAAACTCATTGAAGATGGAAAAAACCTGATCAGACACATCTCAGGTGCGAGGGTACCGATGCCTGAAACAACCAAGCGGTTCATGAAGCAGTGTGAGCAGTACAAACTGATATTTAAAAATTCCAATGGAAATAGCCATGACACTTAACGAAGAACGAAGCAATGCAGTGAGAAACACCATTGAAGCGATTCGCAATATTGAAGCGGCTCACGGTATAACAATGAAAGCGCTAGGACAAATAAAGTTGCAGTTGATTCAACTTGCTGCAAATACCGAATGGTTTACCGAGTCCGACTTCCCCGCACCAGAAGACTCGAAAGATACCTCCCGCGTCTATCGCATTTCGCAGGATGCTGTAGATAATCGGTTTGCGCTTTATGTACAGGTTGCTCGATCACCAACCGATACACCACCGCACAATCATGACACTTGGGCTGTAATCACGGGAATTCGGGGAGATGAACTGAATAGGTTTTATCGACGAACGGAGAATGGAGTGGAACAGACCGGTTCACACATGGTTCAGCCGGGAACGGGTGTTACCCTGTTGCCTGATGATCTGCATTCCATTCATATCAAAGATGAACAAGCCGTCATCAACTTTCACATGTATGGTCTTGCCCTAGAGTGTCTGACTGAACGGGTCTACTACGACCGCAAGAATAACGACTGGAAGATTTTTGAATCCGACAGCAACATCATTGATGCATCTCACATAGTTCAGTGATGCAGGAAGTTAGTGCTGCCGAACTAAAGTCCCTGATTCTGGCGCGGCAGGAACTCGCGATACTTGATGTGCGCGAGGAGGGCATCTACTATGACAGTCATCTACTGTGGGCGTCAAATATACCTTTAAGTCAGTTTGAACTTGAAGTCGACGCGCTGTTGCCTCGTCGCACCGTTCCAATTATTGTTTATGACAGTGGCCCCGTTGGTCAGGAATCGACCGCGCGCAAGGCGCGCAAAAGGTTGGAAGAGCTCGGGTTTTCCGACGTATCTACTCTCATCGGTGGCACCGCTGGCTGGAAAGATGCAGGTTTTGAATTGTTCTCGGGACTCAATGTACCAAGCAAAACGTTCGGTGAATATCTGCTCCAGCAGCGTAAACCACCTGAAATTCTGGCGAATGATTTGTACGACCGTTTACAGAGGCAGGATGATCTGGTAGTACTGGACAGTCGCCCAATGGATGAATACCACGCGATGAGTATCCCGACCGCCGTTGATGTACCCGGCGCAGAATTGGTTTACCGCGTGTTTGAAATCGCACCCGACCCTGAGACAGATGTCGTCGTCAATTGTGCTGGTAGGACGCGTAGCATTGTGGGCGCCATGTCACTGATTAACGCAGAAATATCCAATCGCGTAATGCTACTCAAAGATGGTACCATGGGCTGGCACCTCGCCGGTTTGAAGTTGGATCATTCCCAGACCCGGATCGCTCCGACACCTTCACCGGATAGTTATGAGAAGTCCAGCGCAGCGGCGGCCCGAGTTGCCAGACGATTCGATGTAAAAACAATTGATCGTGAAACGCTAGAAGAGTGGCAGCGCGATGAATCGCGCACGCTTTATGTCTTTGATGTTCGCACTCCAGAAGAGTTTGAAAGCGGGCATCTGCCTGGATCACGTCATGCACCAGGCGGTCAGTTGGTACAGACGACCGACGAGTTTGTCGCAGTTCAAAATGCACGAATCGTTCTGGTGGACGACCACCGTGTGCGTGCAATAATGACGGCATCATGGTTGCTGCAAATGGGGCATCGCCATGTTTATGTACTCGAAGAGCCATTTGAAGGGCTGGACCTGGAATCCGGAAAAGAGCAACGTACTATTCTCGGATACGAACAGTGTGAGACTCTCGAATCCGGCGAACTTAAGGCCGTCATGCAGTCAGGAGAGCCAATGTTGTTGGTCGATCTGTCTTCAAGCCGGAATTTCCGCATCAGGCATATTGAAAACGCCATCTGGTGCATTCGTCAGCGCCTTGAGTCCGCACTGACTTTACGTCAACCCATCGGGCTTTTGGTTTTGACATCAGAAGACGGGGTGTTGGCACATCTAGCTGCCGCTGATTTAACTAAGTCGGATAACCGTCAAATTGTACGGGTGCTAAACGGCGGCAACCAGGCATGGCAGTCCGCTGGCTATCCGATGACTGACGGTATGGAACCGCGCCTCACTGAGGTGGATGACATCTGGGAACGCCCCTATGACAATGAAATTGGTCAGGAACAACGGATGAAAAATTACCTAGAGTGGGAAGTTCAGTTAATGGACCAGGCAATTCGAGATGGAACTGTTCATTTCAAATGTTGACTAATACATTGTAGTCAACAGGACTTACTTTGATTTCGCGATCAAATTTCAGAGAAAATCAAGGCTCGCCAGATTATTGAGTTAATTTTACGATTGGCTGAAGTACGTATAATCAGAGTATTACTCCCCTTTCTATCAGATGAACGTGCCAAAATGAAATTCGCAAGAGATTGAACCTTTTGCAAGTTCGTGATCAATCAAATTTTTAGGCAGTAGCATGTACAGTTCACCCCTACCTCGATTTTTAACGGCAACGCTTGCTTTGGTGATTATTGCTTCGTTTACTATACGATATTCCCAGGCCGCCCAAGACCCGTTGCCATTGGCAGAAATTTCCACCTTTGCCAAAGTGTTTGAAACGATTAAAAACAACTATGTGGAGGACATTTCTGACGAAGAACTTCTGCAGGCTGCAGTTCGCGGCATGCTTTCCGGACTTGATCCTCATTCTGCATTGCTAGATAACAGACTGGATGACGTTAGAAGCGAGACATCAGGCCGATATGGGGGCCTCGGAATTGAAGTTACCAAGGATAACGGTGGAATCCGAGTCATTTCACCGATAGATGACACTCCCGCGCAAGCCGCAGGAATTCTGCCAAATGATTTGATTGTGCGACTGGATGACCGACCAGTCAACCGGATGACACTGGCCGATGCAGTCGGAATCATGCGCGGTGAACCCGGCACGAAAATCAAACTGACGATTGTCCGTCAGGGATCAGATGTCCCACTGGTTTTCACCTTGACTCGGGCAGTGATCAGGATCAGAAGCGTCCGAAGTTATTTTCTGGATGACAACTTCGGATATCTGCGAGTTACACAATTTCAAACTCCGACGCCGGAATTGGCGCGCGAACAAATTCAGGAATTGTTCAAAGAGTCAAATGCGATGGAGGGGCTGGTATTGGATCTCAGAAATAATCCAGGTGGAGAACTGCAGAGTGCTGTCGGTGTATCCGACCTCTTTATTGATCAGGGCGTTATCGTGAAAACCAGGGCTCGAAACGATACTAATGAGCAGGTCTTTAACGCCACACCAGGCGATCTCGCGAAAGGCATTCCAATTGTAGTGCTGGTTAATGAAGGTTCGGCATCAGCATCAGAAATTGTCGCCGGTGCCTTGCAGGACCATAACCGTGCAATCATCATGGGTACCCAGACATTCGGAAAAGGTTCCGTACAGACCATTTGGTCTCTCGACAAAGAAACGACGCTCAAATTAACCACGCATCTGTATTACACTCCGTCGGATCGTTCAATTCAGGCTCTTGGTATCGTTCCGGATATTACCATCGAGAGTAGGGAATTGCCAGCGTTTGAGCAGGAAGAGATCGGACGTTTACGTGAAGCTGATCTTGAGGGGTCTTTAGATGGCGAGGATCTGGATGATGGTGTGGAAGAGGGGAACGAATCCAGCCTGAATCCAGCAGTTAAGGAGGATTACCAACTTCAGGAAGCCCTTAATCTACTGAAGGGATTGAGCATCGCACGACGACAGATCGGTTGAGTCGTCACAAAGGCAGATTTACTAAAAAAACTGCAATTAAAAAATGCGGTTGTGGATGTCACCTTGAGCGGTGTTTGTTCTGGTTGATTTCCCCATAGCACTTGCCAGCTAGCTGCCGGGTACCTCTTTCATGCAATTGGAGTGAGAAATGTCCAATAAAGCGTTAGTTCTCCATGAGTTAGGTCCGCCAGAGAACATGCTGTGGGAGGACTGGACCGTTCCTGAACCCGGACCGACAGAAGTACAGCTTCGTCAAACTGCCATCGGTCTTAATTTTGCAGATACCTATCATCGAGCGGGGATTCCACACCCGTGGCTCGTACCGCCTTGCCCAGTTGTAATCGGATTTGAAGCAGTTGGAGTTGTGGAGGCGGTTGGACGTGAAGTGACTACCCTTGATGTTGGTGATCGAGTCGGATACGCAATTCCACCGCTTGGTAGTTATTCACAGTATCGAAATTACCCCGCAGCGAGTCTGGTGCGAATTCCCGATGACTTGGAAGATCGTCAAGTGGCTGCAGTATTGCTCAAGGGTATGACAGCGCACTATCTGTTGCACCGTACTTATGCAGTACAAGCAGGTGACACGATTGTTGTTCACGCTGCATCAGGTGGCATGGGCTTGATTCTGTGTTCTTGGGCCAATGCAATGGGAGCCGCGATTGTCGGCACGGTCAGCACCGAAGAAAAGGCTGAACTGGCTCGCGAGGCAGGCTGCCAACATCCAATCGTGCGTTCGAAAGAGAGCTTTGTCGATAAAGTCATGGAAGTTTCAGATGGCGAAGGCGCAGCAGTGGTTTATGAATCAATCGGAAAAGATACCCTGCAGCATTCACTCGATTGTTTGCGGCCGATGGGCATGTGTGCGGCCTATGGTCACGTTTCCGGTCCTCCAGACCCAGTCGACATCATTAAAGACTTGGGTCAGCGGGGCTCACTATTCATAACCCGTCCAGCGATCATGCATTACATCGCCAAACGCAAAGATCTGTTGGAGACTGCCGACGGTCTTTTCAGCGCTATTCGAAGTGGCTTCGTGAGCGCCCAGATCAATTACGAATATCCTCTGAAAGATGCCCCCCAGGCACACCGAGCAATAGAAAGCGGTACAACAACCGGGGCAACAGTATTAATTCCGTAGAACAAAAAGCGGTCAATACCGCGTGGCAAGCCAGTGATTAGACAGCGGGTATTGTTGCAGTACTGATTTGAGACATTTGAAGGGCAGTCGGTTCTGCACAGCAGTACCAGGGCTCAGACATTTGCGGTGCGTGAGGTTGTACGCCCTGAATCAGTGCCGGAGGTTGCGATCCGTTTATGCTGTATGCCAGTTTCCAGACACCAGTAAAAATTTTCTGCCGATCAAGACCGTCTTGTTCGGCGTCCATCACCCAATCCTGAATACGCACCTGAAGCTCGTCGACCAGCGGATCTGGGTGCGTCCACTGATACCCCAACATTTGAGAGTCGAACTCACCTAGCCAGTCGGCGTGACGATGTTCAGACTCCAAAAGACGCGTTCCGTGCGGCAGCAGCAAGCGAATGCTCAGTTGAACAGGGGCAACGCAATTGACTAGCCTCAGTCGTACGATTGCTTTCAAGAGTCGCAAATAGCCTTCAATAGTGGTCCACGGTGTAAATGGGACAAAAGTGGGTAACATTGAAATTCCTAGTGATCTCAATAACTCCAGAGCCTGGTAAAAGTCTGCCTCTTCGTGGCCCTTTTCCAACTCTTCCAATACTTGATTTTCAATGGATTCGACAGCACTGGTGATAAAAAGGCAATGATTGGTCGCAAAATACTCAATGTGTTTTGTATGTGCCAGAAGGTGCTCAACCTTGATGGTTGCATCCCAGCTTGTGCCTGGAAATTCACTCTGAAATCGCTCAATTATGCGACGTGCATGTCCCGGTCCATTCAAGAAATCAGGATCACCAAAGGAGATGTGTTGTGCACCTGCCGCCATCTGTTGGCGGATGTCTTGCATCACCACGTCGATTGAAACGACTCGAAATACGCCGGCATAGACTGGTACGATAGGGCAGTGTCGGCATAAGTGTTTGCATCCGCGGGTCGTTTCTACAAAGCCGACGGTTTTTTCACGACCATCGGCTAACCTTAACGACGCGTACTGATCAAGCGCGGGCAGACTCGAACGGTCAGGCGTGATGAATTCCTGTTTATCCAGTGAATTTCGGGTCAGTCTAAACTCATCGGTAGGGTGTTTTTCGCGAAGTGCCTGACAGAGAGAACGCAGGTCAGATTCTGCTTCGCCACCGAAGACGTATTCACAGCCAAGCGAGCGAAAATAGGCATCATTGACCGGTGCATACAATCCATAAACACAGATGGACGCATTTGGGGCTTCCTTACTGATTTGTGGAATTATTTCGGCTGCCAGGCGTGCACCTGCATGCATGATGAGATGTATCGCAATCAGACGCGCGTCAGCGAATATTGACGGTTCGAAAGGCTGGTTCGCGAGATCAATACACTCTACATCAAAATCTTCCTGTTTCAGCCAGGCTGCCGGTTCAGCCAGCGCAAACGGCTGACGCCCGATTTCGTAAGGGCTGATCAGAACGACTTTCACGGGTCCGCAGGTACAGAATTTTTATAACAGCCCCAGGCTCAGTAATGCATCCTCGCTCATTCGATCTTTTGTCCAGGGCGGGTCCCATACCAGTTCGACATGAACATCTTCGACACCATCGACACACTTGATAGCACACTCGACAGTACCCGGAAACGTTTGTGCAACGGGACAACCGGGAGTCGTCAGAGTCATCTCAATATTGACTGACCGGTTGTCAGAAATGTTTATCGAATAAATCAGGCCAAGGTCATAAATATTGATTGGAATTTCCGGATCGTAGACATTGCGCAGTGCATCAACAATTTGCTGTTCCAATACCATGTCGGTAATGGATGTTTGCTGATCCAGTTCCGGCAGATTCTGAACCTCAGAATCAGATTGATCTGACTTCAGGAAGTCGGTGAAAAAATCGTCAGCGGTAATACCTGATTCGCTAGGGGGTTTGTTGCCACTCATTGTCTCATTACTCCGTTGTGACTTGTTCTTCACTGCGGTTGATCGCTGCAATCGCAGTATGCCAGGGGAGTGTGGCACACTTGACTCGAGTTGGAAATTCCCGCACTCCGCTCAGCACTTCAAGTTTGCCAATGTCGGCAGATCGAAACTCGTCCAGTCCCGTCACTCGCGCCCGAAAGTCTTCAAACAAACTCTCAGCTTCTGATTTTTTGAGACCCTTTAGCATTTCGGTCATGATGGACGCTGACGCGATTGAGATTGCACAGCCTTGTCCAACAAATTTCACATCCTGAATCACATCATTACCATCGAGCCAGCATTGAAGTGTCAGTTCATCACCGCAGAGTGGATTGACGCCTTCTGCCGAACAGTTGGCTGACTCCAGCGCACCGAAGTTTCGCGGATTTCGGCTGTGGTCAATGATGACCTCTTGATAGAGCGCCTTTAGATCGTCCATCATTAGCCAAAGAGCTCCCTTGCGAAGTTGATTGCCTCAAACATGCGGTCGATTTCGTCATACGTGTTGTAGACTGCAAACGAAGCACGTGCAGTCGCAGCAACATTAAAGTGTTTCATGACCGGCATGGCACAGTGGTGTCCGACCCTGATCGCCACACCTTGTCGGTCGAGAACGGTTCCCAGATCGTGTGCATGAACTTTGTCTAGAGTGAAGGCGAACACACCGGCCTTGTGTTTCGCGTTACCGTAAATTCTTATGTCTTCGTACCGATCTGCACACTTGTGCACGTAGTCAAGTAGTTCTTTTTCATGTGTAGCAATTTCGTCAATACCAATATCCCACATGAACTGACAAGCGGCACCGAATCCAACCGCGTCTGCGATGTTTGGTGTACCCGCTTCAAAACGGTGAGGGATATCTGCATAAGTCGAACCTTCGAACGATACGCGTCGAATCATTTCACCGCCACCTTGGTATGGCGGCATTGCCTCAAGAAGCTCCCCTTTGCCATACAAAATGCCGATACCGGTTGGTGCGTACATTTTGTGTCCGGAAAGTGCGAGAAAATCACAGTCAAGATCAACAACATCAATGCTAATGTGAGGTGCAGCCTGAGCAGCGTCAACAACAACCACTGCACCGGCATCGTGCGCCATGCGCACCATTTCCTTGATTGGGTTAACCGTACCTAAAGAGTTCGCCACGTAGGTAATGGCCACGATCTGAGTTTTGTCGTTCAGCAGATTTAGGTAGTCTTCCTGAATGATTTCGCCGTTGTCATTCATCGGAATCATGCGAACGATGCTGCCAGTACGTTCTGCAATGAGTTGCCAGGGTACGATATTGGAATGATGTTCCATCTCACTGACCAGAATCTCATCGCCTGGCTGCAGCTTCCAGCGGCCATAGGATTCGGCAACCAGATTCAGACCCTCAGTCGTCCCTCGAACAAAAATGATTTCTTCCGTACGATTCGCATTGACAAATTTACAGGCGGTTTTACGAGCTGACTCGTAGGCTTCAGTCGCACGATCACTTAATTCATGCACGCCGCGATGAACGTTGGCGTGCTGTGTAGCATAGTACCGTTCCAAAGTTTCAGTAACAGCAATCGGCTTTTGGGAGCTTGCTCCATTATCCAGGTAGGCTAGTGTGTTTTCGTGCACAATCTCCCCCAGAATGGGAAATTGAGCGCGAATTTCTTGAACATCCAGCAAGTTTCCGGACTGGGTCTCTGTTGGAGTCTTGAGTGCAACTTCACTCATGCCGCCTCCTTAAGATTGTGGTTGCCGACAAGTTTGTCACGTACGAGTTCGAGAAGGAATTCCCGAACGGGTGGCAGTTCAATTTGGTCCAGAATTTCCGCGGCGAATGCTTCTGTGAGGATCGTACGAGCTTCCGCTTCGCTAAGACCGCGGCTTCGAAGGTAAAAGATCGCATCGGTTTCCAGGTAACCGACTGTGGCACCGTGAGAGCATTTGACATCATCCGCATATATTTCGAGCTGCGGTTTGGTATCCGCTTCGGCGTTTGTTGACAGTAGCAAATTTCGATTTTGCTGTTGAGCGTCAGTATGCTGTGCATCTGGATCAACCCGGATTCTGCCGTGAAACACAGCCCGCGAGCGATCATTCAGAATACCTTTGTAAAATTCGTCACTGCTGGCATCCGGTGAAGCATGCACGACAGTGGTGTAGTTATCGATGTGCTGTTTGCCGCGGCCGATATAGAGCCCTTTCATTTCGCAGTGCGCGTCGGCACCTTCCAGGCTTTGACAGACTTCGTGACGGTCAAGCAGCGAGCCTAGTGATATGGAGAATATCTGGTAACAGCTGCCTGAGTCTTGTCTGGCGGTGGCATAACCGATGTGCATTGCAGCATCACTTTCATCTTGAATACGGTAGTGGCTAAGTTGAGCGGACTCCGCAAGATCAATACGAACTGATGCGTTCGTCATGTGTCGGGTTTCAGCCATTGAGACGTAGCGCTCGATCAGGTTTAGTTTGGCGCCTTTTTCCAGTGTGATGCGGTGATTGATATTGGCGAGACGCGAACTGGCATCGTTTTGAGTAATGTGCAAAATTTCGAGAGGCTTGTCGAGTTTTAGTCCGGCTTGCAATCGCAGTACTACTCCATCTGCCGCGAAAGCAGAGTTCAACGCTTCGAATCCGTGCCCGGCACGCGCCGTTCGATCTTCAAGGATTTGAATTGTCTCTGAATCAGTACTTCCTTCAAGCACATTTTTAAGGCGGTTAAATTCTACGCCTTCTGGCAACTCATCAAGGGTGCTATGCGCCTCGCTAACCCAGCCATCCAGAACAACGATGCGATATCGGACCAATGATGGAATTTCCAGTACTGCAATATCCTGCTTCGTCAGCGCAGCATTGGATTCAGCAGTAGGTCTGAATGCAACTTTGTCAAACGCGCGAATGTTGGTATAACGCCAAGCTTCGTCAGTTATTTTGGGCAGACCAATTTCGGTCAGTCGGGTAATGGCGCGTTGACGTATTGCGGCAACAGTCGCGTCCTGGGCTCCTGGCAAACCACCCGAAAGTTCCTCATGAAGCCCAAGCAAGTGACCGGTCAGTGGGCTTTCTTTCATGCTACAGCCTCGCTCGGATTGTTGATTCTCTCGGTCACCCAAGTGTAGCCATACTTTTCTAGATCATGTGCGGTGTCCTTGTCGCCTGAGTGCACAATCTTCCCGTTCAGCAGGACATGGACGCGGTCGGGAACGATGTATTCTAGAATTCTGGGAAAGTGAGTAACGATGATGATTGAGCGACCGTCATCAGCCAGAGAGTTGACGCCGCGCGATACAACTTTAAGCGCATCAATATCGAGTCCTGAATCTGTTTCGTCGAGTAGTGCGAGTTGCGGTTCCAGCATCAGCATCTGAAGAATTTCGTTCCTTTTTTTCTCACCGCCAGAAAATCCGTCATTTACTGATCGGTATAGAAATGATTCGTTGATTTCGAGAAGTTTCATCTTTGCTCGAATCAGTTTCAGAAAATCAATTGCATCCACTTCCGGCTCACCGTGGTGTTTGCGCAATGCGTTGACTGCCGCCTTGATGAGATATATGTTGTTCACACCAGGAATTTCAGTCGGATGCTGAAAGGCGAGAAATATACCTTCCCGAGCACGTTCCTCAGGATCGAGTTCCAGCAGATCGTAGCCCTGATACTCAACGGTGCCGGAGATGTTTTCCTCCATCTTGCCGGTGATCACATTTGCCAAGGTACTTTTACCGGACCCGTTGGGTCCCATAATGGCATGAATCTCGCCAGCATTGACGGAGAGATCTATACCATTCAGAATTTTCTTGTCTCCAATTTCAACTTTCAGGTTTCGAATTGACAGCATTCTTGTCAAGCCTCTTGTATGGTGGTTGTGTTCTTGAGAAAGGAAGGCGGCTGCTTAACCGACAGCGCCTTCCAAACTGATGCCCAGCAGTTTCTGCGCTTCGACTGCGAACTCCATCGGTAATTCCTTGAAGACTTCCTTACAGAAGCCATTTACGATCATGGACACCGAGTCCTCTTCTGAAAGTCCGCGCTGCTTGCAGTAAAACAGTTGGTCTTCGCTGATTCGCGAAGTTGTGGCTTCATGTTCTACTTTGGCGCTTGGATTCTTGACTTCGATATATGGAAACGTGTGTGCCCCACACTTATCTCCCATCAACAGTGAGTCACACTGCGAATAATTGCGGGCATTAGCCGCACCTTTCAAGATTCGCACGAGCCCGCGGTATGAGTTTTGGCCTTTGCCGGCCGAGACTCCCTTGGAGATAATTGTGCTTGAAGTGTCTTTTCCGATATGAACCATCTTGGTACCGGTATCGGCCTGCTGGTAATTGTTAGTGAGTGCCACTGAATAAAATTCACCGATTGAGCGGTCACCTTCAAGCATCACACTCGGGTACTTCCAGGTAATTGCCGAACCTGTTTCGACTTGGGTCCACGAAATCTTCGCATTATCACCGCGACAGGCTCCGCGTTTTGTGACGAAGTTGTAGATACCACCGCGACCTTCTTCGTCACCTGGATACCAATTCTGCACAGTCGAATACTTGATTTCTGCATCTTTCATGGCAACCAGTTCAACAACTGCTGCATGCAGTTGATTCTCGTCGCGCATCGGTGCGGTACAGCCTTCGAGGTAACTGACATAACTGCCTTCATCGGCGACGATCAGTGTTCTCTCAAACTGACCTGTGTTCATTGCATTGATTCGAAAGTAGGTCGAAAGTTCCATTGGGCAGCGCACGCCTTTCGGGATATAGACAAATGATCCATCGCTAAAGACCGCCGAATTCAATGCCGCGAAAAAATTGTCTCCTGACGGCACGACTGTACCCAGATATTTCTTAACAAGTTCCGGATATTCCTGAACAGCTTCAGAGAATGAGCAGAAAATAACTCCGGCATCTGCCAGTGTTTTCTTGAACGTTGTTGCTACTGAAACACTGTCGAACACGGCATCAACTGCAACACCCGCCAGCATTTTTTGTTCCGATAGCGGAATTCCGAGCTTTTCGTAGGTTTCAAGCAGTTTCGGGTCCACCTCATCCAGGCTTTTCGGACGGTCAGCATCAGACTTGGGAGCAGAATAATAACTGATCGACTGATAGTCGATCGGGGTGTAATTCACGTGTGCCCAGACGGGTTCCTGCATTTTTTTCCAGCGGGCAAATGCCTTCAGCCGCCAGTCCGTCATGAACCGAGGTTCATTTTTCTTTTCTGATAGTGCGATGACAACGTCTTCATCCAAACCGGGCGGAAAAGTATCAGATTCAATATCTGTTGTAAAGCCTTCCTTGTACTCACGGCCGACAAATTCACTAATGTCTTGGGCGGTTGAAGTGTTCACAGTGTAGTCCTTGTGAAAAAGTTAAAACAATGAATCAGTTAAATGACACGTGTTGTGTCTGTTGTGCTTCCGTACAGCGCATTGATTGACGTGCGGCAACTTTTCGCACCCGTTCGGACCGTACGATGTCTCCCAGTTTAAGTTGATCCAGAAACGATGAGATCTGGTTGCTGAGATCGGTCCACAGTTCGTGGGTGAGACACACTTCCCCATCTTGGCAGTCTTTCTTGCCATGGCAGCGGGTGATGTCAATCGGTTCATCAACTGCATCAATGATCTCGAAAATCGAGATGCTTTCGGCAGATCGTGAGAGACGGTATCCGCCATTTGGCCCGCGGATCCCATTGACTAACCCACCAGCTTTAAGCTTGGAGAATATCTGCTCAAGATATGCAACGGAAATTTCCTGGTGATTTGCAATCGACTTGAGCGAGACATGCTCATGTTCCGACTGGTGCAGCGCCAGATCCATCATCGCGGTCACGGCATAACGGCCTTTCGTTGTCAATTTCATCGCTGATCACACATACTGATGTTATTTCCGACTATTTTACTTGGTTATTATTCAAGTAGAAAGATTTTTCGTGTTTACAGGTGATCAAGCCACTTGGTAGCAATTACGCCATAAGTACTAATGAAACAAAGGTTGACAAATAACAAATACTGCATAATATCAATATGTTATAGTTGACTTAATGAATTATCGGAACATCCGCTACCGCCTCCATCCCAAGACATCCAGCAAAGCCGAACAGCTGAATAACCGTCCGAGTAACCATTGGATGTTCCTTGATATTCCGATCGAAGAAATAACATTGCCGATTGAAAAGAGTCTTGTAAGTTCTGTTTGTACGGTTAATTCTTACTGGCTGTTGGAGGGGATTGATGACATTGCTGACAGAATTGATTCGAATTCTGACCTCCTGCACAATCGAAAATTTGTTGCAGAGCGACTTATGCCCATGAGTTTTACGGCAGCGGTATTAAGAACGCGATTAAGTGGAGTATCAGAAGACAACTCGTCATATCGGCAGGCAACCAAGTCTGGTCTGACAGACAAACGTGTATATTGCTACACAAAATCTAGCTTCCCGCGAAGCTGCGGTAAGTCATCTTCTTGGGCAACATATCGTCTTGGAAGCCCTCGACGCACTTCCGATAGAAGTTGACTAGCGAACAAGTGGATCAAATATTCGGGCAAATTTGACTGCCAATCCGTCCCGTCAATTCTTTGTGTGCATGATCTCCCGCAACCTAACTGACAATTTTTCGCTTCAGGGGAAATAGTTCAATTTGAGTTTTGTCGTAGATGAGTCCCCACACCCCTTGCGGCATTTTCAACATGGTAATAATCGCAATCAAACCCAGAATAATCAGATAGTAAGATCCAAAATCTGCGAGAAAACCGCGCAAAAGAAAAAATATTATTGTCCCAACCACAGCGCCTTCCAATCGTCCAAGGCCACCAATCACAACGATGAAGATGATGTTCGCAGTCCACTCGTTAACGTCATAGGCAGAAGTTGGAGAAATTCTTAGTTTACCCAGAAACAAAATTGCGCCTACAAGTCCGGCGACAGCGGAGGCTACCAGGAATACCTGTAGTTTGTTTCGCATGACATTCACGCCGAGCCCTGAAGCTGCCACTTCATCGTCACGCATCGCTGTCAGAGCAAGTCCACGAGACGAACGTAGCCACAAGTAGGCGATCAACAGTGCGGCAATCACAATTGCTAAAGCAATCCACCAGAAAAGCGCAGCTCTTTCCGTCGAATTTCCAAAGGACTTAGCAACAGCTGTGGGAAAACTCATCCCCGAACCCGCACCCAGATAATCAGATTGTGCTGTCAACAAGAGAAAAATTTCTGCCATCACCCACGACCCAATCGCAAAGTAAGCACCATTTAGCCGAAACAGAATGAGACCGACCGGAATTGCTAAAAGCCCGGCGACCAAACCCGCCAGCAATATGGATGGAATCAGCGGGACACCCCATAGGCCTGCTAGAGTGAATACGGTATATCCGCCAACTCCGACAAACGCCTGTTGCCCAATTGACATCACACCGGCATACCCCGCCAGCAAATTCCACATCACGGCCAAAGCAAGATAACCTGCCATTTCTGTGGCCAGTCGCATGGTGGACTTATCGCCCCAGAAGGGTAATAGAACGAGAAATACGAGCAGAACACCGAAGCCTATCAAGACTCCGGTATGGTATTTCTCATTCCGTTCAATTTTGTAATTTGGCACGTTATTAGCGCCCTTTGAAAATCCCCGCTGGGCGTAAAACCAAAATGATGATGAATGCGATATGTCCCGCTAGCATCTGCCATGCGGGATTCAGGTAACCGCCGAAAGCTTGGGCGACGCCTAGTGTCAGTCCACCTATCAGTGTTCCCCATATTGACCCTAACCCCCCGATCACTACAACTTCAAACGCGATCAATAGTCTCGAAGGTCCAGACAGCGGAGTGAAACTAGTCCATGCAGCGAACAATACAGCAGATATCCCACAAACAACCATCGCAATCGCCATTGCAACCGAAAAAGTGTGTCTTGTATCTACACCCATTACCTGAGCCACTTCCGGATCATCTGCCGTTGCCCTAAGTACCCGGCCGATGCGAGTCTTGTACGATATGAACTGCAGCCCCGCAATGATTGCGATAGCGCATACAAACACCAATATCGAATACCACCCAATCGAGATGTTACCGATTTGCATACTGGCTATCTCAATGTTTCCGAAGTCGAGTTTGCGGTCATCAGCAGTGAAAATTTGCAGCAACCCATTTTGCAAAATTATTGCGATACCGAAGGTGACGAGCAGTGGAGGCAATACGTTCGTACCAACAGTCCTGTTTAAAATTGCTCGTTGAATGCTGTAACCAAGAAGAGCCATTAAAGGCAAGACAAAAACAACACTGAGTGCCGCGTGTATGCCGAGTATCGAAGTTGCAGTAAACGCGAGAAAAGATCCTGTAACAATCAAATCACCGTGGGCAAGATTGACTACGCGCATCACACCAAATACCAATGAGAGTCCCGCTGCGAACAGAGCATAGAGACCACCGATAAGGATTCCCTGAATGATTGTGTTGACGAGTTCACTCATGGTTAAACTCCAAAAAAGGCATTTGCGACATCGTCGAATGCAAGTTCGTTGCTTTCGCCTTCCAAATTTATTTTGCCTTCGAGAATGCAATAGACATAGTCAGATAAATCCAACGCGCGACGAACATCTTGCTCTACGACAATCATGCTTACGCCTTTATCACGAAGTACAGGTAGCGTGCGACAGATATCACCCACAATTGTTGGTGCAAGACCAAGGCTAAGCTCATCGAATAACAGTACTTTTGGATTGGCCATCAGTGCCCGACCAATTGCCACCATTTGCTGCTCACCACCAGAAAGGTCTGAACCACGACGCTTACGCAAGCCTTGCAATACTGGAAAGAGGTCGAACACGGTGTCTGTTGACCAGTCACCTGACCGATTGGACTCTTGACCCATCAGCAAGTTTTCTTCTACTGAGAGACTGTGAAAAAGTCGTCTCCCCTCGGGGACGGATGCTATTCCGAGTGCAACAACTTTCTCTGCGGCGAAACCCCCTATGGATTCGTCATCAAATGTTACGCACCCGCGTTCTACTGGGACCCATCCGGCAAGGCTCCGAAGTAACGTGGTTTTCCCAGCGCCGTTCGGCCCGATTATCGCTACAATTTGACCGGCGTCAAGAGAGATGGAAACACCATAAAGCGCCTGGAAGTCGAGATAGTAAGCATCGAGGTTATGCGTTTGCAGCAAAGTCACGCAGGCGTCCCCATATAGATCTCTCTCACTGTTGGCAGAGCAATTACTTCATTCGGTTCCCCCTCTGCAGTCAATTTCCCCTGGTCCATTACAACCAGACGATTGACTGCGGCGAGTAGAGCATGGACGATATGTTCTATCCAGACAATCGCGACTCCTGTTTTGGCAACTTCACGAATTGTCTGAATTAGACTCTCACATTCCATATCCGTTAGGCCACCCGCTACTTCGTCGAGCAGTAGAATGCGAGGTTTCGTAGCGAGGGCTCTCGCCATTTCCAAGCGTTTGCGATCCAGAAGACGTAGCGTACTTGCCGGTGATTTTGCATGTGCGAGCAACGCTGTATTTTCCAGCACATCAAAACACTGATCATAAGCGGAGCGCTCTGGCAGGTTGCCGCCAAGTGTTGCACCTACGAGAACGTTTTCGAATACGCTCATACCCAAAAATGGTCTGGGCACCTGGAAGGCACGTGCAATACCTAAGGCGGCTCGCTGTTGCGCTGGAACTCTGGTTACATCCCTTCCTTCGAGAAAAATAGCACCTTCGGCGGGCAACTTGGTACCCATCGCCAAGTCAAGCAATGTGGACTTACCGGCTCCATTGGGGCCAATGAGGCCAATGACGTCCGTTTGGTCAACTCGAAGCGAAACGTTGTTGGTAACAGTTAATGCACCATAACGGAATGTAATTCCCTTTAGTTCAAAAAGTGATCTAGACGTCACGCAAATTACGTAGCTCAGCCGTTATCGGCACCTCAGGGAGAAAATCATTGGATATGATGTCAACCTCAATGCCAAATTCACCACCAAGGCGCCACTGGCCACCCACAAGCGGTGTGATAGACACGTTGCGACCAAATGGGCCGGTCGAGAAGTTGACCGGTCCAAGGGTCGTCTCAAGATTGGTTGCCGCCAAAGCTTCGTTAACTGATTCTCGGTCTTCCGGATCGCTCGCAGTAACCAGTGCGTTTATACCAACTTCAAATATTGCATGAGTCCATCCCAAAGGTGGAGTCCAGGGTTTTCCTGAAGCTTTAGTCCAAGCCGCTGCTAGCTCGGCTGAACTTTGTCCGGTCAAGGATGAAGAAAATGGAAAGTTTGGTGCCCAAACAACTTCCATAGTAAGCCCGTCAGCGAGGTCGCCCAATGTCGCTACCGCTGCTGGAAATACCAAAGCTTTTCCTATAGTGGCTGCCTTTGGCCTGAGCCCCTGTTGGCGAGCTTGACGCCAGAAGGTATTCCAGTCCGGCGGATTAAGCACACCTGTCAGCAACTCGGTGTCTTCTGTTTTAAAGGCGCTTATATGTGCGGAAAAATTGTCGGTTAGGTTGGTAAATGTACCAGGATTTATTAATTTGTAACCCATCCCCGGTAACAGTCCTGGAGCACCCACCTCTGGATGTGACCAGGCTGCACCATCCGCATCATTCGGGAAAAGGCCACCGACGACTTTATTAGTATCGAGTCGATTCCAGGTCGAAGTGTAGGCGTTGAGTGCGTCGTTAAGTCCAAAGAAAAAGTGATAGGTGTAGTCGAAACCACTATCAGGAGTCCCGCCACGGCCGAAATACCAGGCTTCCCAAGGGGCCGCGGTCGACGCACAGGGAACTTCAGCCAGCTCACATTGATCAGCGACAGGGTTAGTAGTATCCGGTGTCGCAGTAACTAGCATAAGGTTGACTTCGTCTCGCTCAATAAGTTCAGCGGCAACGGTCGCTGCACGACTCGATGAGGATTGACTATCTTTTACGATTATTTCGATTTGGCGTTTTTTTCCGTTGATTTCAATTCCATTGGCTAGTGACTGTCTTACACCGTCCAGAATGAAATTGTCGGTTTCTCCAAAAACTGCCAACGGACCGGTTTGCGGTGAGACGTATCCAATTTTGAGTGGGTGTTTACTGGCGAATAGTGGCATTGGCAGAGCGGTAGCCGCAAGTAAAGACGTAGTTCGACTAATAAATGTTCGTCGAGACATCGTTTTAGAATCATGGTGCTTATGTGTAGACACAGTTATTTCCTCTCGTCGGTTAGTTTCGTTCAATCACCTGAATTGGCTAGGCAAAGTGGTGCAGGCAACTCGTCAAATTAAGTTTTATCATTACAATCAGCTGTCATCTAGAGTGATCAGATTGTCCCAAGGTGATTCGTTACTCCAGTTAATGCAAACACTCTGTCTTCGCATGTAACCCTTCCAGGCATCCGAACCTGCGGTTCGGCCGCCGCCGGTTTCCTTTTCCCCACCAAATGCGGCACCGACATCAGCGCCAGTCGTGCCCATATTAACTTTGGCGATTCCACAGTCAGTGCCTGACGCAGATAAAAACTTTTCGATATTGTTCAAATTCTGACTTTGAATTCCCGATGCCAGCCCTTGGGCGACACCGTTGTGAATGTCGATTGCCTCGTCCAAGTCTTCATAGTCAATTACGAAAACCAGTGGTGCAAATGTTTCTCGCTGGATACACGGCCAATCAGCCTGACAATCAGAAATGATGGTTGCTTCAACATAGTAGCCAGGACGATCTATTCGTTTCCCACCGTACTCAATCTTTCCTCCCTTTTCGACAGCTTCGGAAACGGCAGTCTCAAAATGTCCTACCGCAGCAGGGTCGATAAGAGGTCCAACCATCGCAGTTTCTTCCCGTGGATCACCGATGCTGATTTGCTCGAAAGAGCTGACCAAGTTTGCGATTAGTTCATCTCTAACGCTTTTGTGCGCGATGATCCGTCGAGTGCTGGTGCAACGCTGACCTGTCGTACCCACTACACCGAATGTAATTGAACGTGCGGCAAGCTTCAGATCTGCGGTTTCATCTACGATGCAGCCATTGTTTCCAGAACACTCCAATAGACATCGTCGCCCAAGAGTTTTGGCAACTGTACTGGCAACATGCTGTCCCACTGCTGTAGACCCAGTGAATGAAATTAGAGCAACTCGTTCGTCTTTGACCATTTGCTCGGCAACCTCATTGTCTTCTGGTATGAAGAGCGAGAAAACTCCGCTGTGTCCGGTTTCCTCCATGGCGCGATTAGTCAGATGCTGTAAAGCTATAGCAGTCAAGGGCACTTTGGGACTGGGTTTCCAAATTACAGTGTTGCCACCAATTGCTGACAAAAATCCATTTTGTGCCCACACAGCGGCTGGAAAGTTGTACGCGGTAATCAAGCCAGCAACACCGAGCGGTAACCATTGTTCGTACATTCGGTGTTTCTCGCGTTGTGACTGTTGGGTATGGCCGTATAACATACGTGACTGGCCAGTTGCCAGACGGCCCATGTCAATTGCTTCCTTGACCTCGCCCTTGCCTTCCATTACTGATTTTCCAGTATCGATCGCTACAATCTTGCCGAGTGCATCATGGTTCTCGGCCATAAGATCAGCTATTCGTGAAATCAGTTCGCCGCGGGCCGGTGCCGGCACCATGCGCCAACGTTTTTGGGCATCCACGGCACAATTGATGATGCGGTCGTAATCATTACGTGTTGCAGATGAAATTCCGACCGTTTTCTCACCGTTGGCAGGAAACACGTGAGAAAAAACTCCATTTTCGTCAACTGGGAACCATCCATCTGCACTGCAAAATGCTCCAGAATTCACAGTTTCTATGCCAAGCTGATCGAAGACTTCACTGATTTCAAATTTCATAAGATTGTTCCTGTCGTATTCACGAAAGTAGTCATATTGAATAACTAGTTCTTGGGTCTGCCACCAGCAACCCATTTCTGAAACTCGTCTCGGCTATTTTCAGTGGAGGGGAACAGGCCAAAAATAGAACGACCCTGAGAGATTTGAACTTCAACAAACTCTTCATAGTCGGTAGTCGCATAGGCCGAATCTGCAACATCGTCAACCAAATGGGCAGGAATGACTACGACACCCTCCCTGTCTCCAACCACAGTATCATTCGGATACACAGCGACACCCGCGCAGCCTATTGGAACTTCCAAGTCTACTGCATGCAGCGCGATTACTGTTGAAGGGGGGGCTGATTGCCTCTGATACCCTGGAAGTCCAGCTGCCACGATGGCTGGAGTATCACGACATCCGCCATCCGTGACAAACCCAGCTATCCCTCTTTTTTTGAGGCGGGTTGCCATAATGTCGCCGATCGATGATGCTGCTACACAATTTCCGGTATCCATTACCAGTACCGATCCCTCCGGAATTTCCTCGATCGCACGTCGATGGACATTACTGTCAAGCTCATAAATTTCCAAGTTGTCCAAGTCTTCACGTGCTGGAATAAATCGCAGTGTGTAGGCTTTTCCCAGCATTCGAGGTTGTTGAGGGTCTAAAGGGTTGAGGCCCATCAGATACCTATTTCTAAGTCCTCGGGCAAGTAACGCATTGGCGATTGTTGATGTGCTGCATGCGAGCAATTTGTCGTTGCTGGACAATTGGTCAGTAGTACTGGAATTCTGCAATTTTTCCTCAAAAATTAGGTCATGAGTTTAACATTTTATATGAAATGTTAAACGATTTTGCTCAATCTAAGTGTTGCGGAAGACGGACTTCATAGCAAAGCCACCACTGAATCGAATTAGAACTCACCCAGGTTTGCAGGAACAACTTTTGCATTGGCAGAGATGGCGAGTGTCATATTCTCGATTTGTCCAAAAGTGGGTTCAAAGGCCGATACGTGAGTATTCGATTTAGTAAACCATCTTCACGTCAACCAAACTCATTTATTCGTCGAGACGTGTTGGTGGAATCGCCGATACCATGGGTCTGGATTGAAGTCATGGCAAAATCATTGGACACTTTCAGAAACCATCTCCAAATCGCTGTAAATGGACTTTGCAGTTCACATCATTGCATCTGTGTGGAATACCAACGCCAAGCGAGACTAAGAAGTTCCTATAAAATATTAGTTGATAAACTCACTAAGTCATTTCATGTGAAATAATCATTTAGCATTTCAAATGAGGGACGATTCTACAAATCGAAATGGAGCGGAATGAACGATAACGTTAAAGCAAAGGTGTCAAAGCAATCTCAAAGTGATAAGGCGTATGAAATTCTCAAGTGGAAAATTCTGAACTCCGAACTCGCGCTAGGTCAGTTATACACAGAGATGGAACTTTGCGAAGTCAGTGGCCTGGGAAGATCGCCGGTACGAAACGCGCTGTTTCGATTGAACCACGACCGTCTCATAAAGGTTGTTCCGCGTAAGGGCATGTTTATTCGTGGATGGTCTACAGACGAACTCAGGTCGGTGATGGAGTCACGCCTAATTCTTGAGTCCGCCACTGCGGAAATGGCAGCTAAAAATGCTACAAGCGAGCAAATCAAATATCTAGATCAATTGATGAATGACGCCGACAAATTTTTGGAAAAAAAAGATCGGAAAAGCTTGATGCGTGTTGATCACGATTTTCATATTGGACTAGCGGATGCATCTGGCAATCCAGTACTTGCAGAACTGATTGGATCACTAAAGCAGCGTTCCAATCCATTGTGGTTCTTGCGGATTACAGGACGCGATAAACTCGAAGTGGTACAAACTGAACATAGGGCGATCCTTGAGGCGGTCAAAAAAGCTGATCCCGAAGCCGCTGTCAAAGCACTGCGCGATCACATAAAACAGTTGTCAGAAGTTATAGGGTAATTCTCATGATCTATCCGATGAATGAGTTGAAACAATAGTTTCAATTGTTGTTAGTTCTTCGAATCTGAATTTTCCTGTTATGAGGCGACTGCATGAGCCAGTGGCTGGGCACGAGCGACAGGTACACTAATTCTCCGATGAGCCTACCTTCTATCTTCTGCGACGGAAGAATTCACGTTTGATTGTCAGCAGATTGATTCCGAATCTTTCATCGGGTTGTAGTCGGTGGATACGATAGTATACCTTCCGGGTGATGTCGTAACTAGATCCGAAAACTAGGCAAACATCATGTGGGTTTCAACCCCTTTCATGATTCCGTCCGTCGGTGTACCAGTCTTCAAATGTCCCCGTTCGCCTGATTGACTGCTCGGCGAGAAATACTGTAAAGATACCTGTTGTATCAATATTAACTAAAATTTTATATAAAATGTTTTACGGAGTATTACCAACTACCGGAACTAACAGTATGACTGACGAAACGTTAATTCACACCCAACACCTGAGCACCAATGATTGGCAATCATTCGAGAAATTTGCGTTAAAGCAATATGTCCTGTGGGAGCATCCGACGACTGGAGCGAGTATTGCCTTATTGGATTTTCCCAAGGGGTCGGGAATTCCCGAAAAACACTCGCATGCTTCAAATCAGTTTATGTATTGCCTTGAAGGCAAATACGAATATACGGACTCGAATCTAGTGCTGACACCCGGTAGTTTCTACTCAAACCCCAAAGACCATCCCCATGGCCCAACTTTAGCACATGAGCGCAGCATTCTCATTGAGGTCTACGATGGACCGCACTACTACGAAATGCCGGATTACCATACCGATAGCACAATTGGAAAGGTAACCAGTGACGAGCAATATTACATGGTTATTGCAGTTGCGGCCAATCCGCTCCCCGGAAGTGACAGTGCTGCATATTCCGCTCACCAGCAGTTCATTAGCGGACTATCAGCTCAAAACCTAAGTCATCTCAGTGGCAGTCTAGGCAGTGAGTCTGGGAGTGAGTCGCTGGGCACGACCTATATCATCAGTGCCGAAAGCGAACAACATGCCCGCGAAATTGCATCTAATGATCCCTACACATCTGAAGGTCTCTATATGAGTGTTCAGATTTTCCCGTGGCATGAACACCGTGGTTAGTATGAAAAAGCAACGTATTCTAACATCTGATGTAGCAGAACCCCCACCCAAACGATGGTCCAATTGCATGCGCATTGGCGACACGGTATACATCGCCGGACTTACAGCTCGAAAACATGATGGTGAAACCCTCGCCGGAGACAATGAATACGAGCAATCACACTACATCTTCTCTAAGTTTGCTGCTTACATGAAATCAGTCGATGGCTCTATGGACGATATAGTGCAAATGATTATCTATGTGACCAACATGGCCAATAATCATGAAGTCTGGCGTGCGCGAGAAGAATTTTTTAGTGGTGATTTTCCAACCTGCACACTGGTCGAGGTCAGCAAACTTGCCAAACCAGAGATTCTGGTTGAAATAAGTGCCACGGCGCACCTTGGTTGCTCTGCGTAAATTCAGAAATCTCGTTGCCTCTCTGGAGGCCAACCATTATTCGAAGAATTTATCCGGTGGAATTGGTCCCCATTGAGTCACCCCTTCCGGGGTTCCAGCTATAACAGATGGGGAGTGATGGCGATCAACGACATCCCCGTCGCTGTAGTGCTCAATCCTTTGCTCAAAAGGATCCATCCAATAATCAAATACCTGACTACCGGCCATATGCCGCCCTACTCCAACTTCAATTTCATATCCTTGAGAAATCAAATAATCGTGAGCTGACATAACAGCATCAATGTCCTGAACCTCAAAAGCGCAGTGATGGATTTTTATGTCGTCAGACTGCGAGATGAAAATACTATGATGATCACAGGTCCCATCTCCAGGGTCGCAACTCATGAACACGCCAATTACATTTTGCTGCTCATCCGGAGTGGCCAAATAATCTGCAGCTCGCAACCCGAAATGCGTTCCGAACCATGTTTCTGAATCGTCAGCATCACTAACAGTTATCGCCACGTGGCCAAGACGCAAAGCATGCGCAATTCCCTTTGGTGGGCGTTGCGACTCGTTTACGCGTTGTTTGTGGGTTCCGAAATTGTGAATCAATGGCTCTCGCACGTCAGTCGGACGATGCCACTGGCGCCCGTACACAACATCTATTCGGTGACCATCAGGGTGCATTACTGTGGCTTTTTTCCCACCATAATGGCTGCCCAGTGATTCCACATTCGTTGCCAATCCATTATCAACCAGTATTTCTAGATCCTTCTCATTTCGGGCTTCCAACGCAAGACCTAGAAACTTATTGGAACTACCCAAAGTAGCGATATATGCATACGGGTTCCCATTGGCAGTGGAGAAACCGACTTCGCTTTCGGTTTGATAACCTATTCCAAGCCCAAAGTCATGCATAAACTTGATCATTACGTTCAGGTCTGTCACCTGATAATGGACATAAGCCAAATCTCTTACGGTAATCATTAAATCAGCACCCAAGAATGATGAAGGTTTACCCAAAACTCGAAAATAGAATTCTCATTTCCAACGGAACTGCATAGATCGAGTTTGGTCGCAACATTTTGCGTTCAGGAATATTTTATGTATTTCATGTGAAATGTTATAGTAAACGTTATCCCAAATGAAACTAGATACTGGACGAAAACATGAAACTACTGAGAGTTGGCGATACTGGAGCCGAAGTACCTGCTATTTTGGATTCGAAAGGAGTGGCCAGGGACATATCAAAGGTTATTCCCGATATTTCCGGCGAGTATCTGGGACGCAGCACTCTGGATCAGCTTCGGAACCTCGACTTGTCGCAATTTCCTAAAATTTCGGCAAATACTCGCGTAGGACCATGTGTTGGCGCTAGCTCAAAGTTTGTGTGTATCGGTCTGAACTACGTCGACCACGCCCGAGAAGCGGGCAGACCAATTCCCAAAGAACCCGTAGTTTTTATGAAAGCTACGACGTCTATCAGTGGTCCGTTCGACGACATCGAAATGCCAGCAGATTCGAAAAAATCCGACTGGGAAGTTGAGCTAGGTATCGTCATCGGTGAGCACACCAAGCGAATTTCTGAGGACAGCGCCTTTGATCACATTGCTGGCTATTGTCTGGTGGACGATGTTTCTGAGCGCGCATACCAATCAGAACGAGGGGGCCAATGGGTCAAAGGGAAAAGTTTGGATAGTTATGGACCGATCGGTCCATGGCTGGTCACAAAGGAGGAAATACCTGATCCTAACGCGCTGACAATTTGGCATGAGGTAGACGACCATCGTTACCAGGATGGATCTACGTCCGATATGATCTTCAGAGTCGGCTACTTGGTTAGCTACCTTAGCCAATTTATGACGTTGTTACCTGGAGACATCATTTCTACAGGAACCCCGGCAGGAGTTGGTCTTGGTCAAAAACCGGACCCTGTATACCTTAAACCTGGACAGACGCTCAGATTAGGCATCGACGGACTCGGGGAACAACTTCACAAAGTCGTGAGCGTTCAATAGTCACCGAATACAACCTACCGTGCGGGGATTGCACTTTCAACCTCGGCCAGTGTGAACCATGCAGTATAGTGGCACCGACACCAGTCTATGCTGTCAACTATAGGAATTAGTCCTAATTCTCAACAATTCGTTTCAGTTCAGATACAAACTCGTTTCCGATTGAATCGGCAACTTTTTCCATCATTCCTCCACCAAATTTTCCTAGACGCCCGACTAGGCTAAAATCCGATTCGTAGGTAACCGAGGTGTTGTTACCATTTCCACTCAAAGCTAGAGTGCTTGTGGCTTTAAGCCGACTGGACTTCTTTCCTTCGTCTCCTTTACTCTCATATCTGGCATATTCAGGTGGGCGCTGCTCGACGCAAGCAATGTTGAGATTGAACTTTGTTTTTATCGGTCCAAGTTTCACGAGAACAGTTACACGGTACGTGTCGTCTACTTGTTCAGCATTTTCACAGCCGGGTACACATTGCGCAACTTGTTTGGGATCGGTGACAACTCCCCAAACCCTGTCAATCGGCGCTTCGACTTCGAATGTTTTTTTGATTAACAAGGCTACAGTTTTCCCAATGCCTGGAGTACCTTTTCAGGCGTAATCGGCAAGTCACGAATACGGGCTCCCGTAGCATTGTAGACAGCATTTGCAATCGCTCCTGGCGGTGCAATCAAACAACACTCCGAAAGGCTTTTTGCGCCAAAAGGACCGGTCGGTTCATTGGACTCAATAAAAATACATTCAATTTCTGGCGGCATTTCGACAGCAGTGGGCATTTTGTAATCAAGAAAGTCACTGGACAGGCAGGCACCGGTATCTGGATCAAACTGAACCTGCTCAGTCAGCGTGTAGCCGATGGCTTGCTGTAAACCACCTTCAACTTGACCCTCTGCTCCAGCCGGATTGATAACTCGACCAATGTCATGGGCATAAACCGCGCGAACCACCCGAACTTCTCCAGTGTCGGTATTGACCTCAACCTTTACGAACATCGCAGATGCGGGAATCGGGCTGAAAGTGGGTGCCATTGTGGCACTACCAATGATAGTACCGCGATAAGGGGTTGAATCACCCTGGGGTCCTTGCTCGGTCATGGTTACCAACGGTGAATCAGCACGAGACGCTACGTCGCTTATGCTTATCGATAGATTCTCCACTCCTTTCACGAACACCATACCGTCCCGGGTATCCAGATCTTCAGGACTGGCTTCCAGCATGGTGCCTGCGACTTTGAGAAGATTCCTCTTGGCATCGGCAGCGGCAGCCTTTACTGTGTTACCGACCGCATTCGTTCCGCGACTGGCATGCATTGGAGCATCAAATGGAGCATTGCTGGTATCGGTTGAGGACATTCGCACCTGTTCTACAGGGATGCCCAGTTCGGCAGCAACAATTTGGCAGAACACAGTATTTTGCCCACACCCGATATCAATAGCCGCTGAGCAAATGTCGGCGGATCCGTCTACATTTAGCTTGATGAATGCTCCCGAGTGTTCGTACAGATCGGGCTGAGCAGAACAGTTCGATGTCCAGGTAACGGCGCAACCGAGGCCAATGCCTGTTTTGACTACACCTTCGTCTGAACCAGCTTTCTTGCGTTGGCTCCAGCCTATACGCTCGGCACCTTGCCGCAGGCAGTCATCAAAACGGTAAGTACTAAAGGTTCCGTTAAAGATTGGGTGGGGCTCTCCCTCTTTATGTGCATTCTTGATTCGAAACTCAACAGGGTCCAGATTCAGTTCCTCACAAATTTCGTCGATCTGCTGTTCGACAGCAAAGGATGCTTGAGGGGCGCCATAGCCCCTAAAACCACCACTGATTACGTTGTTGGTATGAACGGATAAGCCTTCCCAACGTCTATTCGCACAACTATAAGTGAAGCAGTAGCCGAACAGGCCATGGACCATTATTACGGTTGAGGCGTGAGTTGCATGCGCGCCGGCATCCAGTGTGCTACGGGCTTGCCTTACGGTTATTGTCCCGTCAGACTTTACACCAGTTTTGAGTTCCATTCGAATTGGGCACTTATTGCTGGTCACAAACTCTTCGGCTCGGGTCAAAACCATCCGGACAGGACGATTGGTGATTTGACTGAAGATCGCAGAAATTGGCTCAATTGGTGTGATGTCGAGCTTGCCACCAAATCCACCTCCTATGTAAGGCGGCTTGACCACTCTGACTTTGCTTTGCGGTAGTCCCAACACGAACGCGAGCTTTTCGCGAAGGCCGAACAAATGTTGCATGGAGCTCTGAATAGTGACGTTACCGTTAAAGTCCACATCAGCTATACAAACATGAGGTTCCATCGAACAAATGTTGATACGATGGGTTTCGTAGGTTTGCTCGAAAACGTGGTCAGCTTCTGCAAAACCTGCATCGGGGTCTCCAGTTTCAACCTTCTCATGCTTGGCGATGTTTTTTTCGGTGTAATCGTGAATTGCAGGCGCCCCATCCATCATTGCGTCGTCAACATTGAAGACCGCAGGCAATTCTTCATATTCGATGTCAATCAAATCCAGAGCTTGCTCCGCAATTTCTGGTGTAGTCGCTGCTACCGCTGCAACAGGTTGGCCGGCGTAACGTACGGTTCGACTCATTAGGGTCATGTCCTGAATACAGCCAAGACCCTCAGTCGGCATAAAGTAAATTGGAGAGTACTTGATCTGAGGCACGTCGTCCGGGGTCAGCACTGCCTTAACGCCAGGAAGCGATTCTGCGTGGGAAACATCGATGCTGACAATCTTGGCGTGGGGATACGGACTACGTAACATTATTCCATGCAGCATTCCAGGTAATGATGCATTGATTGGAAAGCCCCGGCCGCCGGTGACCTTGTCTTCGGAATCGTGAAACTTGACGTGGGTGCCTACGGTATCGCTGAATTTCGACATGTTCTACTCCCCGGTCGTCTGGCCTGAAGCTAGTTTCACAGCTTCGATAATTTTGTGATAGCCGGTACAGCGGCATAAATTGCCCGCAAGACCTTGTCGTATTTCGGCATCATTTGGCTTGCTGTTAATGGAAAGCAGCTGCTTAGTTGCCAATATCATACCGCTCGTGCAGTAACCACACTGAACCGCACCACTGTCGATGAATGCCTGTTGAATGTGATCCAAATTTCGACCATCAGCTAATCCTTCAACCGTTGTGATTTCGGCATCTGCGACGGTCATTGTGTATGTCATACAGCTATAGCGAGATTCACCGTTAACCAGCACGGTGCAACAACCGCAGCCACCGGTATCGCAACCTTGTTTCGGCCCTATAAGATGCAACTCGTTCCGAAGCGTATGTAAGAGAGTATCGAAGGGTTCGATTATCGCGGGTTGAACCTCGCCGTTAACATTAATCTCAATTTGTTGTTTCATCCTGATAGTTCCCAAATTCAAGACAATTGATTGGCAACACGTGCTAGACAGCGTCTTACCAAAACGCCGGTAATATGCTTTCGGTATTGAGCCGATGCTCGGTGATCCGAAAAAGGCTCAATTTCGCCTTTGGCTGCTGTGGCCGCCCGCTTAATATCCTCCGCATTCAACTCTGAATTCTCAAGAACCGCCTCAGCTTCGCAGCAGCGAAACGGGACTTCACCGATTCCGCCCCCGACAAAAATTCGAGCACCTGACTGTGAACCACCGCTCAATGAAAGTCTGACACCGACGCTGACAATTGAAAGATCGTTGGCGGTAGTCTCCATTTTTTCGAATGACGATGCCGACTGTTCTGACGGTTGAGGTACCTTGATCTCTGTAATGATTTCGCCAGGAACCAAATTAGTTTCAAATAGAGATACGAACAACTCATCAATTGGAAATTCCCTAGTGCCGTCAGGACCAGTTGCACAAACCATCGCGTCCAATGCCAAAAAGGCAATCGGCATATCAAGGTAAGGACACGACGCTGCCACGCCTCCCCCAATAGTTGCTGCATTCTTTACCTGTCGAGGCGGGTATGCAATCGCTTCGCGTAATGCTCCCAGCAACGAAATACTCTGAATCTCGGCAGAGGCCTCAAGACTGGCAAATGAAGTGCTCGCACCGAGTCTAATGACATTTTCGTCGAACGTCATATGGTTCAGATTTAGACGCGACAAATCAATGAGCTGTTCAACATCGGTAACGAGGCCTCTTGCTACCAAACCGTGAATAAACGTGCCACCACCGATAACCATCGCAGAATCCTGACAGGCCTGCAGTATCGCAACTGCCTCTTCGACGCTATTGGGCTGACTAAACCCCTGTAGTGTTGTAAGTGCCAATGTTCTCTCCTCGGTAGTTACCTTGACTATACGACCCTGCTTCTGTTAGCGGTCGTCATGCCAGATTAAATGCGCTGTTTGTGATATGATAATATTTCTTGTAATATCTTACTAGACATTTAAGCCCGACCCATCTAAGCGCGACCCATCAACAAATTCTACGCTAATTTTGATATTTGGTATTGAACGTCGATGGAAGTCGGAATTTCATTTTGACAAATAGATAACGTGGAGGTAACACAGTGTCAGAACTAACTCTTTATGATTTTGCCGAGTCAGTCTGTTGCCAGAAAGTGCGTCTAGTCATCGCTGAAAAGGGTCTCTCGGTGCGGGAAGTGCCAGTGCCGCTGGATGAGGGTGCTCAGTTTAAGCCCGAATTTCTCAAACTGAATCCAAAGGCTATTGTTCCGGTAGCTACACACAATGATCGAGTGATAACCGAGTCGACGGTAATCAACGAATATATAGAGGAAGCGTTTGAAGGACCAAATCTACTACCCGAAAATGCCTATCACCGGGCGATGGCCCGTAACTGGTCGCTTCGAGTGGACTTAGGGTTACATAGCCCCCACACCACTGTGGTTAGTTTTGTCGTGGCTCTGCGTTATGCATTTATGGACAAGCTGGACACACCGGAAAAGATAGCAGCGCATTTGCAAAATGTCATGGATCCGGTAAGTCGCGAAATGCAGCGCCAAGGATTTGAGATGGCTTACGAGGCACCGGCTTTTCGTGACGCTATCTTGGCATTCGATGATTTGCTCGAGCAAATGAATGCGGCACTAACACAGTCCAAGTGGTTGGTTGGTGATCACGTGTCGTTGGCAGATTTCAATCTTGCACCTTACATTCATCGACTCGACACCCTAGGTTTGTCAGGTATGTGGTCCCATCGAAGTGATGTAGCTCGCTGGTACGAGGCATTACAGCAGCGTCAAAGTTGGGACCAGGCGATTCAGAAACCCCATGTGGCAATGTGGCTTGATCTAATGGCAATGGGTGGTAAAGAAGGTGCCCCAATTGTGGCGAGAATGCTCGAAACGTCATCCTGAGGCAACAAACATCTTCTATCAACGCAATTTTGTTCAGCAAATGCGAACAGAATCGAAAGTCATTTCAATCCAATTTGACTCCACTTGAGAAGAGGATTGAGGTGTTGTATGCGAGTCCCGATTCAATAGCAAAAAGGTGATGCAGTTATGGACATATCTGAACTCTTAAATTTTGTCGGAAGAGTGCTGGTTGCGGCGTACTTTCTCTGGGCTGTCTGGTTCAATTTCGCGAACCGTGGATTTCATCTATCCGAGTTTGAACGAATCGGCGTAGGTGGTGGGAAAATCCTTTTCTTGGTTGGGCAGGTTTTCGCACTGGGTGGCAGTGTAATGTTTCTGATTGATGCGGTCGCTTTATACGGTGCCGCTTTACTGATCATCTTCACATTGGTGGCTGACATGCTGTTTCACAGATTCTGGACTTATCCGGACCCAGAGCAGTCAACTATTCACAAGTTCTTTTTGTTTGAGCATGTAGCTCTGATCGGTGGAATTCTAGGACTTGCCAGTGTACACCTTTAACGTCTTTCTAAGTTAAGGGTGCTATTTCCGGCTCGCGGTGCATGTGCAGTTGAGGAGAGGAATTGTGGCTGCCGATTGTACGTTAACTTTTTTACCCTGCTATTGCTCAAAAATGTAATTTGTGTATAATTTCTCAAAAAATATCACATAAAATTTCTGCAAATGACAGCATACTTTATCGCACTAGGAACCTTAAAGGATCCAGAAAAAATGGAGCGTTATGTAGAACTATCTGGGCCAATCATGGCTAGGCATGGTGGACAATGGATTTCCACTGGAGAGGTTAAGAAGATTCTCACTGGGTCACACAAACATGATCGAGTGGCGATATTCAGCTTCCCAAGTATTGAACATGTTGAGGCTTGGTATAACGACCCGGACTACAAATCGCTTTGGGAGTTCCGGAGCGAATGTGGTGATTTTGATTTCTTGGCCGTGGAAGAATTTCCTTGGGTCGCAGACGCAAAAAAAACACTTGAAGAGGAGTAATTATATGAAAACAATGAGATTCTGTGCCAAACTGGTAATCGCAGGAGCGATCACCCTGACTGTGGGCGTGGGTTCGACGGTTGCTGACTGGAGCTTCGACGTTTTAGCCCGGGACGACCTTCGTAAAACCGCAATGGAACCTCTCAATGGTTCAGTTAAAACATATACAGCACTAAGCCAATCCGAGGTGACAAAAAAATGGAGCCTGTGCATGCTGGTTCCACATACGACCAATGAGATTTTACGTGCTTACATTTGGGGTACAGTTGATGAAGCTAAACGTCTAGGCGCAAAGCTGACAACATTCGACGCTGGAGGTTATGACAAGCTATCCACGCAACTGTCCCAATTTGACGATTGTGTCACTCTAGGTGCCGACGCAATTCTTCTTATGGCGATCTCACCTACCGCCTACGGACAAAAAATAGCTGCAGCTAGAGAACGGGGCGTTAAGGTTATTGACCTGAATATCGGTGTTGATGCCGAGGTCGATGGACGTGTGGTTGTCACCTTCAAGTTTGTTGGCGACGTTATTGGTAAAGCATTGGCGGAACGACACCCCAGTGACAGTGTATCGGTCATCGTGATGCCCGGACCTGCCGGTGTAGCATGGTCAGAAGATATGGTTATTGGCCTTAATGACGCAATTGTTGGTTCTGGCGTAAGTGTCGAAAAGGTAGTTTACGGTGCGCCGGGCAAAATTGACCAGCAGCCATTGGTTGAGGATGTTTTGACTGCGTATGCCGATCTGGACTACATCGCGGGAATGGGAAGCTCCGTTGAAGCGGCAGTAAACATCCTTCGGGAACAAGGTCGTGTTGGTGAGGTGAAACTCTATGGAACTTGGTTGACACCGACCGTTATCCAGGGCTTGAAGGACAAAATTATTGAAGGCGTCGTCCTTGAGAACTCAGTGATCGTCAACCGTTTGGCTGTCGACCTTGCTATTCGAGTTCTCGAAGGCAAAGCCGATCCCACCTTGCTTGATGTGGTTCCTGTCGTGTCACTGGTTGATGGTGTGTCTGTAGATGACGCGCCGGCTGCCAACTTTGCACCAGCGGACTGGCAAACCGAAATGAACGTGGACTAGTTCTGCTTAGGAAAATTTTAGGTGGCAGGTGAACTGCCACCTTTTTTCCAAAAACATAACATCTGGAAACTCTCATGCCAAGGCTATCTCCTCTCGAAAGAAACAAACTCACTGAGTTTGAATCAGTATTTAAAGAAATGGAGGACGCTCTGGGTTACGTTCCGAATAGCTTCTTCACTATGGGACGTGTTCCAGAGATTATGCACGCAGTCAGCGGCTTAATGGACCATCTTTGGTACCCCGACAGGGTTTCGGAGCCGGTTCGTCGCCTTGTCACTTATGCATATAGCTGGTTCGCCGGTTCTCCATATAGCGCTGCCCATTGCGCCTGCGGTGCGGAGGAGTTAGGGTTATCACTTGAAAAAATCCAAGCAATTGAGGATTACGAAACTTCATCTGTCTATTCAGAATCCGAAAGATGTCTACTGCGCCTCTGCAGACATGCAGCTTACATGCCGGCACGCGTTGAGGATGAAGATATAGAACAGTTGCGTAATCACTTTTCCGAATCTGAGATTCTGTATGTCATCGGATTGATTTCCTGCGTCGCATTTCTGAATAAATGGAACGAAATCATTCAGACTGCTCTCGAGCCCATCCCGGAAGAATGGGCAACCCGAAATTTGCACGGATTTAAGTCAAGTTTCAACAAGTCTAGTAACGTTTGATCAGGGAAGCTGGACAACTTCTACTTCAGGTCCGGGCAATATCCAAACGATACGGTGCTGTCCAGGCATTGTCTAGAATGGATTTTGATCTGGCTGCAGGTGAAGTTCATGTGTTGTTCGGGGAAAACGGCGCGGGCAAGTCCACACTGATAAACGTCATCTGCGGGGCAGTTCCACCGGACGAAGGGGAAGTGTCGTTGCGAGGTAAACAAATTAAGCTCCGCGATGTGCACGATGCGCGAAGCAGGGGCATTTCAGCGATGTTTCAGGAATTTAGCCTTGCTCCACATCTATCCGTAGAAGAAAACATTTATCTTGGAGATGAGCCAAAGGCGGGTTTGTGGTTGAAGCGAGGCGTACGCCGTCACGGTGCCAAGGAAGCATTGGAACGATTTGGATTTGATCTTAACCCTTCGACGATGGTGGGAATGCTGTCTCGTGCGCAGCAGCAAATGGTGGAAATGGCCAAGGCGTTACGCACAGGACCCGATGTCTTAATCCTGGATGAACCGACTGCGTCGTTGTCAGAAAAGGAAACCGAAACTCTGTTTAGCCTTATCCGTGATCTCAGAATTCAAGGTGTCGGAATCATATATATCACCCACCGAATAAAGGAAATCAAGGAAATCGGCGATCGCGTCACTGTAATGCGCGATGGCAAATCGGTCAAGACTGTCGATGCCGGCTCGACTGACCACAAGGAGTTTGTCGAGTTGATGATTGGTCGCACGTTCGACAATTTCTACCCACAATTCACCTGCGAGCCCACTGAGGAGCGACTTGCTGTTGAGAACCTCTCGACGGTATCGGGTCATGTTCGATCGGCTACGATAAAAGTGCATGCCGGGGAGATCGTAGGTCTAGCGGGTTTGGTCGGTTGCGGAAAATCGGAGATCGGACGTGCGGTATTCGGCCTTGAGCCAATCCTCTCGGGCAGTGTTAAGCACGAGGGAACAGAAATAAAACGACCAACACCGCGCCGAATGCTTGACCGGGGAGTGGTATACATAACCTCTGATCGTCACAACGAGGGGTTAATGCTGTTGCGGTCTACTAAGGAAAATATCAGTCTGTCAGCACTTTCGCTATCAGAATATTCAAGGGCAAGTTGGATAAATCGTGGTGCGGAGCAGCAGATGGCACAGAGTGTCGCCAAGCGAATGAAGGTGACACCTTTGGATCTTTCCAAGCCTGTGTCTGCGTATTCCGGGGGAAATCAACAAAAAATCCTAATTACCAAGGCACTCGCTCGTGATACTCGCGTGTTCATTTTTGACGAACCCACTGTCGGCATTGACGTTTCGGCAAGGGTTGAGGTGTACAACTTCATGAAGGATCTCATCACTGCTGGTGAGTCGGTTCTCATGATAAGTTCCGATCTACCTGAGATCATCAACATGAGCCATCGCGTTTACGTCGTGAAAGATGGCGAAGTAGTGGATCATATGGAAAAATCGGAAATAGCCGAGCCAAGACTATTGAACGCCTTTTTTAGTGGCACCAAGGAAGTTGCGTGAAAATGAATCGTAGAGATAGCGACAAAAGATCTGCCGACGCAACTTCGTGGCTTCGTCAGGCATTTATTCATCTGGGTATTCTGCCTTTATTGCTGGTTGCTGCGATTCTTTTGTTCGCAATTCAGGAGGAGCGCTTCTATTCGAGCCTGAACATCTTCAATGTAGTGAGGCAAACAACCTTCCTGTTGATTGTCGCATTGGGACAGATGATCGTGATTCTGACCAAAGGGCTCGATATGTCAATGGGTGCTGTGGTTGGGTTTTCGGGTGTCGTCGGTGCGTTGGCAATGAAGGCAGTTCTCGGAGTCGCTCCAGACGCATTATTGCTAGGTGGCATAGTGGCCGTGCTTGCGGGCATTTCGGCAGGCGCATTAGCCGGAGCTTTTAATGGAATTGGTGTCTCGTATCTGAATGTACCTCCATTTATGATGACATTAGGTACCTGGACCAGTCTGGTTGGGGTGTCTTTGCTACTGACGAAAGGTATGCCGCTAACAGGAGTTCCCGATGAATTTATGCGTGCACTGGGATATGGCCGCATTTTTGGACTCGCACCTCCGGTGCTCGTGACTATTATTCTTGTCGTACTGGTGTATGCGCTTCTCAACCGGACTACTATCGGGCGTTACTTCTATGCGATTGGCTCAAACCTCCGAGCCGCGAAGCTTTCCGGGATCAATGCCAGTGGCCAAATGTTCTTTGCCTATGTATTGTCCGGAACATTTGCAGGTGTGGCTGGCGTCTTGTTCATCGCCAGGACAGGGTCGGCCGAAGCATTGAACGGTAGTGCTTATACTCTGCAGGCGATTGCAGCATGTGTTATCGGTGGTGTATCTCTATTCGGTGGCATCGGCAAAGTGCGTGACGTTTTGCTCGGTGCTTTCTTCATCACAATTTTGACTAACGGTATGAATCTCATTCGGGTGGAGTCATATATTCAGTCAATTGTGTTGGGATTGGTTTTGATTTTGTCGCTCGTCGCAGATCAATTTCGCATGAAACTTTTGAAATGAGGATGCAATATTGAATCAAGTAGAAGAAAACAAGAGGATTGTGGTTGCTTTTCTTGATACCGTTTTCAATCGTCACCAAGTGGACGAAGGGATAGACAACTACATGGGCTCAACATATATTCAGCACAATCCGGGAGTTGAGAACGGTGTGGAAGCGTTTCGTGCCTTTTTTCACGCGTTCTTCGCGAATATGCCAGAATCGACTTTCGACATCAAGCGAGTTTTCTGTGAGGGCAATTACGTCACTGTTCATGCACATTGGAAGGAAAACGCGGATGACCGTGGTCAAGCTGTTATGGACATTTTCAGGGTAGAAAAAGGCAAAATTGTGGAACATTGGGACGTTATGCAGCCGATCCCAGAAAAGCTTGCGCACAACAATACGATGTTCTGATCATCCCCACACCCTTCACAGAAAGAGAGAAGTGATGCAGTCCCCCAACATTGAAAACACTCTGCGCGCGCTCAACGAAAATGCTCTAGATATCATTTTTCGTGAAGCACGTACTCGAAATGGCTGGAAGGATCAACCGGTGCCAGATCAGCTGATTCGGGCAGTTTATGCGGACGCAATTCTAGGTCCGACTTCGGCGAATTGCCTTCCTATGCGAATTGCCTTTGTTTCGTCAACAAATGCCAAGCAACGCCTTGCACCAGCGTTAGAAGAAGGGAACCTAGCAAAAACAATGAAAGCTCCGGTTGTGGCCATTTTCGCATTTGATCTACTCTTTTTCGAGCATTTAGAGAAAACCTTTCCTCATGCACCTGAAGCACGAACTTGGTTTGAAGGTAATGATGCACTTATTTTCGAAACAGCATTTCGTAATGCTACACTGCAGGCAGCATACTTCATGCTGGCTGCCCGTGCACATGGCCTCGATTGTGGCCCTATGTCTGGATTTGACCAGGAAAAAGTTAACGCAGAATTTTTTCCGGACGGCCGATATCAGTCTAATTTCATCTGCAGTATTGGGTATGGCACTGACGAAAACTTATTTCCGCGAAGCCCACGACTTGAATTTGAAGACAGCTGCAGCATTCTTTAGTACTCGCTGGCTCGCTCAAATCAGCGAACACATACCCAGAATTCGGTTTCTTCAACAATTTGATTGCGTGTAGGTCATTTCACCTACGGTTAAGCGCGTATCACGCACCGATGCATTTAAAGTGTCGGGGCCTTCACGTCAAAAACAAAAGACAGAAGGTGCACTCGCGGTCGTAAGCCATGGGCGCCATGCAATGTGTCTTTCGACTTCGTGAAACTGTCTGGAATCATCAATAACGATATAACAAATGTTGGTGGGTCAGGTAGTACCGTCGTGAATGGTACAGGATTTTTAATCGGTGAAAGTGGGGAAGATTAATCGTTGGTGATAGTTTGCTGTCGGTCGGAAAACTCACCGCCTTCTCTGTCGGCCAGCCGGTCTGAAAATGACTCTCGCCACAGAAGTACTGCCAGTAAGGATTTTCTAGCCAGCCGATGACCAGCTACTCATCGGACAGCTTGTGAATGTGCTTCAGATGCAGCAGACCCACCACATCAGCTGAGTGGGTTTCCAGGGCAGCCGGCCCCGGCGTGATACAGCGCACCGAAACGATCATCGAACACGCTCCAGTCAATCAGAGCCGCCAGTCGGACTAGCTCATGGTTCATGTTGATCTGGCCATCAGGGCGGTAGCGGAACAGTTCTCTCTGGTTTGGATTCTGTGGTTTTAGAGGCTTCATTTTTACTCTCGGAATTGCAGGGAAACAGGACCCAATCATACCGTTTCCTGCAATTTCAAACCCAGGAATATGACACCATTACTCAATAGTAACAAAGATATATCGCTGAATTATGGATCATTCAGGGACGACTAATTACGGATTAGGGGAAGCCAGAAATTACGCAAATAAATTTGCTTGTCCAAACAGATTTAAAGTGAAATCATGTTCACAGTCCTATATCCGCTCGCTAATGGTAAACGAGATCTAGATCGAGCACAGTAGCGGCATGTTGGATGAGTGATAAAATTTCGCACTCAGTTTGCTGAGGCGAGTGCAACTAGATTGTTTTTAACCACCCAAAATATCCCCAACACTTCCTGAGTTCTGGCATGCTTTTTGAATTGTCACCCTGGGTTATCGCATGGTGTGCGCTCGCCATGGCGTGTGGTGGATTGATCAAAGGGCTACTGGGAATTGGTACGCCGCTATTGACTGTCCCAATGATGGCACTGGTTCTCCCGGCTCACCATGCTGTGGTAATCATGGCATTTCCGGTCGTGGTGGCAAACCTCTGGCAAGTCTATGATGCAGACCAGCCCGTTGCTACGATTAAGCGCTTCTGGCCTGCTTTCGCTGCGCTTTTGATTGGGACTTGGATCGGGGTTAAGGTTCTCACCGGTATCGACGAGAAGACTCTGCTATATGTAGTGGGATTTCTAGTAATCTGCTTTACACTCGTACAAGCTTCCCCACGAAAGATTACCATTCCGTCCGCCATGGAGAAGCCTGCTGGTGCAGCATTTTGTGGTACTGCGGGAGTGATTGGCGGATTGTCGTCTATGTTCGGCCCGATGCTGATTCTTTATCTAGTCTCGCTTCCCACACTTGGCAAGAACCGATTTGTCAACACCATCAGCTTTCTTTACATTGGCGCGGTTGTCCCATGGGTTATTATCATGATATTGGTTGGGGTACTCGATGGACGGCTCGCCATCATGTCAGCATTGGCGGTTATTCCGCTGGCGATTGGATTGGCGGCCGGTCGCGCTTTAAGAAAACGCGTTGAAGATACGATCTTTTATCGCCTTGTGCTCGGCGTATTGATCGTTTCAGGAATCAGCATGATGTGGCGCGCCTGGCAGTTCGGAGCAACTGCTGCAGTCACCGGCTGATTCGTTCTGCACTAAACGGTTCGTATCCAGCGAACTGCTGAGATTTCTGATTAATTTCGAGCTGACTTGTCTCTTTGGACAAAAATCGATAATAGCGCCAGTAGTCCAGAACCGATCATAAGGAAGAACGACACTGCATTCAACACTGGAGTCGAGCCCACTTTATGAACCCGATCAAACATGGTGATAGTAAGTGGTGATTCAGAGCCGACCAGAAACAGGGTAGTGTTGAAGTTTTCGAACGAAACCAGAAAAGCAACGATACCTGCAGCAATCATCGCTGAGCGAAGAAACGGTAGAGTCACGGTCCACAGTACCCGATTCGTACTTGCGCCAAGGTTAAGTGCTGCCTCCTCCATCGTAATGTCGAACTTTTTGAGTTTTGCAGCAATCACGAGTGAGGTGATTGTTGCGGTGAACGATATCTGGCCAAGGATCACAAGAAAAATGCCCGGCCTTAAAAGTTCTAGCTCAAAATTGAACTGATTTTCCAGCCCGTTGGCGGCAGAACTCGCCAGCACTAGAATTGAGATGCCGAGAATGACACCGGGGATAACCAGTGGAACGATCATCAGAATGTAGAAAAAGTTCTTTCCCGGAAAATCCTTTCGGACAAATAGAAATGCGTTACAGGTACCGATAAAGACGGTCAGCAGTGAAACCATGACCGCAATAATGAACGAATAATAGAGCCCACTTAACAACCGCCGATCATAAAACATACCAAGCTTGGGTTCTGTATCACCGAAAAACCAGTTCAGCGTAAACCCTTGCCAGGGTAATGCCGGGAAAAGCGAATCATTGAATGCGAAAGTTGCCGCTGACAGCAGTGGCGCTGCCAGAAAAATGAAAAACGCCGCGACATAGGCTCGATACCCCCATAGCATTTTGTCGTTTTTGTTTCCTTGGATAAGCATCGACAACTACGTTTTGGTGACAGTATTGGCCAGAGTCTGGCCAGTGAGTTTGAGGCCGAGCCATACAACGATTGAGGTAAAAGCGAGTAGGAGCATGCCAAACGCAGCACCGGATTCCCAATTGTAGCGAGTGATGAACTGATCATAAATCTGCTCAGTAAACCAACTCGAATTCTTACCGCCAAGCAAAATCGGAGTCAGGTAACTGCCCGCAGTCAGCATGAAAACGATGATACAGCCGGATGCAATACCCGGCATGGCGTACGGAATAATGATGCGTCGCAGTACGGTAATTCCGCGCCCGCCGAGGTTGTACCCCGCTTCAATCATTGAGTTATCCATACCATCCAGGGTTGACGCCAGAGGGACGATCATGAACAGAATTACTGTATAGACGAGTCCGATGATGACCGCAACATCGTTGTATAGCATTTCAATCGGACCACTGAGAATCCCCAACCACTGTAGAAAGCTGGAAATGACGCCAGTTTCCCTCAGCAGCAGAATCCAGCCAAATGCTCGAATGAGATCGCTCACCCAAAGTGGAATCAGGCACAACAGAAACAAGGCACCGCGCAGTCTCGGCCCGGCAATTTTGGCGATGTAGTAAGCAATTGGAAAACCGATGATCAGAGCAAGAACAGTCACCAGTAGGGACATCGAACCCGTTCGAATCAGTGTATTCCAGTAAATGGGTTCGTTGAAAAACTCAATGTAGTTCGCGAATCCATACTCATAAACCCGCGGTGCTACCTTCTCTCGCAGCGACAAAACGACCATACCGATATGGGGCAGCAAGATCAGCAGGGTGATCCACAGTGCAAAAGGGGCAAATAACAGGATCAGCGACAGGCGCTTGATGTCCTTTTGCATTGGCGAGGCTCGTCAGACGCTAAAGCACATGGTCTGCTCACAAGACCAGATTAGCTGTACATCTTCACCCGGCTTAAGGTCTTCGAATCCACCAGTGAGAACAATGTCAGCCTCAATCAGCTGATCGGTGGGACTACGTACCAGCGCTCGGCTGTTCGCACCGTTAAACAACAGGCTGTCGACGACGCCCGTTAGTCTGTTCTGTCCGGGTTGAGTGTGTTCTGATTCATCACGGGTGCGCTCGACCTGAATGAATTCAGGTCGAATAAATATGCTGACCTTCTGAGAGCGATCTGTACTACCGGAATCACTCGGCATGGCCAGCAGTTCAAGGCCATCATCTGTTTTAACTTTCAGCGCTTCTCCGGCAGATTCAACTGTAGTTCCAGACCAGCGATTGCTGTCGCCGACAAATCCTGCAACAAACGCTGATTGCGGATTGTGATAAAGCTCCTGCGGCGTACCGACCTGTTCAAATCTTCCCTGATTCATAATGGCTACCTGATCCGACATCACCAGTGCTTCGGATTGATCGTGTGTGATATAGATGAACGTCGTATCGAACTGGTGCTGAAGCAGTTTAAGTTCAATTTTCATTGCCTCTCGCAACTTCAGGTCGAGTGCGCCAAGTGGTTCGTCCAGTAAAAGAACGTCCGGGTCCAGAACCATGCATCTTGCTACGGCGATGCGCTGTTTTTGGCCCCCGGATAACTGGTGGATCTCGCGCTCTCCGACATCTGGCAGAGCAATACGGTCCAGTACGTTGTTAACCCGTTCGTCGATCTCCTGTTTTGCAACCCCGCGGCATCGAAGACCATAGGCAATGTTTTCGTAGACATTCATCATTGGAAACAGCGCCAGATGCTGAAAGACCATTTTGACGTTTCGCTTGTTGGGTGCGGTATTGAGCACGGATGCACCCTTGATGCGGATTTCTCCTGAGTCAGGCTGTTCAAAGCCTGCGATCATTCGAATGAGAGTGGTTTTGCCGCAGCCGGAGGGCCCAAGTATCGAGAAAAAACTCCCGCTGGGTATATCAAACGAGACGTTGTCTACAGCAAGAACATCACCGAAAGTCTTTGAAATGTTGATACATTCCAGATCAATGGCTGTTGAATCAGGCATGCTGCTGTGGCCCGACTTTGAGAAAGAAATCTGAGACGCGTTGCACAGGAATTTATTCTCTCACGTACAACGCGTCTACAGTTTGGTTATGATTTTGATTAACCGCCGGTTGCTGCCTTGATTTTTTCCAAAGCCTTTCCTTCCATGTCTTCGATACCTGGAGGAATGTTGGCGAAGAATTTCAGGTTAGCGATATCTTCCGGTGTAAAAGCGGCATTAACTGCAGCTTTTTTGTCCGGTGGTAGCAGATCCTGGCCACCGTTTACCGCTGCAATCGCACCGGAACTACCTGACATGATGGTTACATTTTCTGCCCTCAGGACAAAATTGATCCACTTGTAGGCTGCATCATCAGCTTTACCTTTGCGAGGCAGGGTAAACGTGTCAATCCAGGTCAATGCACCAGTTGACGGTGGTACAAATACGATGTTCGGATTTTCACCGTAAATTCTGTAGGCAGTTGAATCCCAGGTTTCGGAAGCAACAATTTCACCCGACAGCATCAACGCTGCCAGATCGTCACCGCCTTTCCAATAGGCCTTCACATTCTCTTTACACGCAATCAGCACTTCGACAACTTCGTCGAGAATTTTCTGGTACTCATCTAGGTCCGCGTACGCGGCGAATGGATCATAGCCCATTGAAAACGCTGTTCCAAGCAGAATTGTGCGCTTCAACCGCATCGAAGTCTTGCCTTTGTACATGGGATCGCAAAGATCAGACCAATGTTTGAAATCTGGTGCTTTCGACTTGTCCGCCATCAGGCCAGAAGTTCCCCACTGGTGTGGAACTGAGTAAACTTCACCATCAATCGTGGTATTTGCTTTCACACCTTCCAGATGGACCTCTGACATCACTGATGTATCAATCTGTGACAGATCCATTGGTTTGTAAATGTCGTATTCCAATTGTGCTGCGTGAACTCTATCGTGGCTGGGTTGAGCAAGGTCAAATCCAGCACCGCCGGTGGCGCGCAGCTTGGCGATCATTTCCTCGTTGTTTGAGAAAGTCACTTCAACGGTGATGTCGGGATACTCCGCTTCAAACTTTTGAATTAACTCATCCGGCGCATAGGAACCCCACGTGAGTAACCGAAGCGTTGTTTCCGCTTGGGCAATTGATGCAACACTGAATACCAGCACTGCAACCACGCTAATCATGGTAGCTTTGTATTTCATAAAAAATCCTCTTTATTTGAATAGTAATGGAATTGCATTCATGTAACCCACATTGCCAAAAGTTGACTGGCTGAAAGACAGTTTATCGATACGGATCAGTGAATCGAGCCAGTGGGAAAATAAATTTTAACACCATTAAAAAATCTCATTACTCTGTCACCGATCAGGAGTGGGATTTCAACGGCAACAAAGACTTTAGGGAGTCCGAAGAAGATAACTCATTAGTTTCTGGCGTTGCATTTCGAATGGTGGACTCAGCAATCAATCATTACAAATTACACTAAAATCGATTTAAGCGACTCAAATAACAGTTTACCCTCCCACAAATGGCACGAAATTTCTGTCTCGATTGATGGAAGCGTAATCGAATGCTTGAAATTTGATATCTACACATCGCACATATTGCTTAATCAGTTCATTCACTTCAGTACAAATGGAACAACCGGCAGCTGATCCACATTCTGTATCTCCGATTCAGGACCCCGTATGCGGCATGCGAGTGGACCCGGAAAAATCAGAGCATCATTTTATGTACGACAGCACAACCTATTGGTTTTGTTGCCGCGGTTGCCTCGAAAAATTCCAGAAAGATCCCGAAAAGTATCTGAATCCTGAGTTTAACGAAGCAGACAGCTACGAATCCGCTCCGTCTGGCACGAAATTTACCTGCCCTATGCATCCGGAAATTGTTCAGGAAGGACCTGGTGAGTGTCCAAGTTGCGGAATGGCACTACAGCCAATGGATCCGCTGCTCGCAGCCGATGAACCAAATCATGAGCTGATTGACTTCACGAGACGTTTTCGAGTCGGTTTGGTATTTGGCCTGCCAGTGCTGCTTCTGGCGATGGCACCGCATCTAGGAATTCCACTTCACCAGTTCATGGAAGAGCGAACTTCCAATTGGCTCCAACTGCTGCTCGCGTCTCCAGTATTTCTGTGGTGCGGTTGGCCGTTTCTTCAGCGTGGTTGGTCGTCTGTCAGGAACCGCGCATTGAATATGTTCACTCTTATTGCACTCGGTACTAGCACAGCATATTTCTACAGTTTGGCACTTGTGCTGTTTCCTGGCTGGTTTGATATCGTCTTTGGCAACGTCGTAACCGATGCGGGCGTTTACTTTGAAGTATCGGCAGCCATCATTATCTTGGTACTGATCGGGCAGATACTCGAACTAAGGGGGCGTGAGAGAACCGGCAAAGCAATTCGATCTTTGATGAAACTCATGCCGCAGACTGCGATGCGACTTACCAGTTCGGGAATACTTGAAGAGGTTGATATCGACCAGGTCCTCGCGAGTGATCGGTTGCGGGTTCGCCCGGGTGAAAACATTCCGCTGGATGGTGTTGTTGTTTATGGCACATCTGAAGTCGATGAATCACTTCTCACAGGAGAATCAATGCCGGTAACAAAGGCTGTCGGTGACGCGGTCAGCGCGGGAACACTAAACGGCAGCGGGGCGTTTGATATGCAAGTTGAAAGAGTGATGACTGACACAACTCTCTCACAAATCATTCGTATGGTCAGCAATGCTCAGCTTAGTCGAGCACCCATTCAGAGAACCGCCGATATCGTTGCCGCCTGGTTTGTGCCAATCGTTGTGTCGGTCGCTGTCATTGCATTGATTAGCTGGCTGACTTGGGGTCCAGACGGAAATTTCAGTTTTGCACTGATTGCATTTGTTTCGGTCCTGATCATCGCTTGTCCCTGCGCACTTGGTTTGGCGACACCGATGTCGATTACGGTCGGCGTTGGGCAGGCCGTTTTGTCGGGAGTTTTAGTCAAGGAAGCTGAGGCTCTTGAGTTGTTGCCAAAAATTGACACGTTGATTATTGACAAGACAGGAACAATCACCATAGGAAAACCGTCAGTTGTTCAAGTCCATTGTCAAAACATTTCGGAATCTAAAGTACTGGCGTACGCCGCTGCAGTTTCGCGCCTGAGTGGTCACCCGATTGCAGTTGCAATCGTTGATGAATCGGAGCGGCGAGATGCAAAAGTGTATGAAGCAATTGACTTTGAGGCGGTAGCTGGCCAAGGTGTTAAGGCTCAAGTCAAAGAATGGGATGTCGCAGTTGGAAACAAAAAGTTTATGGAATCACTAGACGTTCCGGATCTGGACTCCGCAACAATGTTTGAGAACTTACAGCAGGCTAGTAATTCTGTTGTTTATGTCGCCATAGGAAGCGAAATTGCGGCCGCGATAGAACTGGAAGAAAGCATCCGTGTCGATAGTCCAGCTGCGGTCAGCCAATTGCAGAAGCGTGGTGTGAATGTCATCATGGCGACAGGTGATCGTCAGGAAGCCGCGAAGTCAATCGCCAATAAATGCGGTATCACGGAGTTCTATTCTGAACTGTCACCACTGGACAAACTGGACCTTGTCAAATCGCTTCAGACAAACGATAAACTCGTCGCAATGGCAGGTGATGGGATCAATGACGCTCCGGCGCTGGCTCAGGCGGATGTGGGAATTGCGATGGGTGGTGGTGCTGATGTCGCCATGGAATGCGCCGGCATGACCATTCTAAGTGAAGATCTAAAGGCCATTGTGCGAGCCCACTCCATCGCTCGGGCGACCATGACCAATGTCAAGCAAAATCTTTTTTTTGCGTTTTGCTACAACGCGGTTGGTGTACCGATCGCCGCAGGAGTACTCTACCCAGCCTTTGGCATTCTTTTGTCACCCATTTTTGCCGCCGCCGCCATGAGCCTGTCTTCAGTGTCGGTAATCGGCAACGCCCTTCGATTACGCAGTCTCAGACCTTAAAAGAAGTGGGCTAGTTGTTGCGACGCGGCCACGCCTCACTCAGACAGACTGCACCAACGAGGATTAGCAGAATTCCGAGTGGACTGAACCCGCTTATCAGCCATTCGATCAATGGTGCCAGTAGTGCAATGAACCCGATTACCAGAAAAAACAGACTCCGGTACAACTGATTTGCACCAGTAGATGCTCCGGTATTCCTGATACTGCGTTCACGAATCTGCTGATGGTGCATATCGGTAAGCACCGTATGAATAAGTCTTGGCAGGTCGGGACTGTCGGCAATCCAGTGAGGGACCTCGTCCTTTATTTTCTTCCCAATGTTACGCAGCGTATATCTGTTTTTTACCCAGTTTTCCAGAATGGGTCGAACAGTATCGGGAATATTGAGTTCCGGATTCAGCATCCGGGTCAAACCCTCTAGGCTCAAGTAAGTTTTTTGAAACAGCATCAATTGAGGCTGAATGACGATGTTGAACTCCCTTGTCATCAGAAACAACCGACCCATCAGCGTTCCGAACGACAGTTCACCAACTGGCTGGTCATTAAACGGTTCGCAAATCGTTCGAACCGCGACTTCGAAACGCTCAGGGGAAATATCGGGTGGCGCCCAACCTGAGCGAATGTGCGCATTGACTACTTCTCGGTAGTCGCGGTTCAAAATTGCGGTAATGTTTTCAACGAGGTAGTTGCGATCGAGATTTGAAAGCGATCCGGTAATTCCAAAGTCCACAATATTGAGCACTCCGGATTCTGAAACAAACATATTGCCCGGATGAAGATCGCCATGGAAAAAGCCATCCTCAAACACCTGTGTAAAAAACATCTTGACCAGATTTTCTGAGAGTCTGCCAGTGTCAATTCCGGCCTCCTTCAGGGTATCATTTTCGCGAATCGGGATGCCGCCAACGCGTTCCATGACCATAACTGAGGAGCGACTGTAGTTCCAGTAAACGCGCGGCACTTTAAGGAACGCGTCATTGGCGTATTGAACACGGAAGCGGTTACAACTTGCAGCCTCAATGGTAAGATCAAGGCTGTCCGTTATTGTCTGTGCGTAACTTTGCACTACTTCGACGGGGTTGTAATTTTTGGCCCCCGGCAAAATCATTCTAACGATTCTCGCGAATGTCATCATTACCTGAATATCGCGACGAACCTGGACTTCGATACCCGGACGCAGCACCTTGACAACTACTTCGTCCCCGGATTTTAAAACTGCATTGTGAACCTGCGCCACCGATGCGGATGCAACCGGGACATTATCGAACTGGCTGAATACCTCCGAGATCTGTTTGCCAATTGCTTTTTCGATCCTGTTGCGAGCCGCCTCGCTGGGAAATGGTTCCACCCTGTCCTGTAGCGGTCGCAACTCTTCGACGATATGATCGGGAAATACATCCGGACGCATTGACATCATCTGTCCGAATTTGATGAAAATCGGCCCAAGATCCTGAAGAGCTTCCCTCAATCTGGTGCCATACAGCTTTTGCGGGTCGAAACTCGGTCTGCCAAATAGCAGGTTAACTGCGAATTTAATGATGCGAAATCTCAGATAAGTTTCAAGTTCCTCATCAAGTCCATGTCGACGCGCTGTCCTGGCAATTTGCAATAACCGTCCAGACTGGGAGAGAAGGTTCATTCGGCTGTTTGTCTCTCGAGTCGTTCGACGCGTTTTTCAAGCCGGTCGATGTCGGCTTGCAAACTGTCGACATCATTCAGAAATGTCTCAACTCTTCGGTGATCTGGCACTAGATAGTGTTCATCAACAAGTGCTTCTCGAGTTCGTTCCCGAAGCGTTTCACGGAACTCTGAAGCCTGCACCTTTCCCCAACGAAACAGGTTACCGGCCTGACGCGCTGGAATGTCTCCGATTCGCTTCGACAGTTCATCTTCCCAATCAAAATCAAGACTGGTGAATATCTGATAGAACTGTTGAATCAGATGGACATCGCCTACGATCTTAATTTCTTGGAGAATGGTTGGATCAAGTTTTCCCCGAGCTAATAGTTTGACTAGAACTGGTAATGTTGTTTGTACGACAACATCTTCTGGAATATCGGATTCGCTGTCAATCAATACAGTTTGACTTTCAATTCTCAGGACGAATTGGTAATTGAAATCAGTTAGTTCAAAACGAATGGATTTGCCTTCAAACTGATCGAGTACTTCACGAATTGCGGGAGATGCGTTCGCACCCTGATTAATCGCTTTCGCGAGCGCCTCTGAGAAGGTTGCTCCAACTAGTTTGAGATATGGATTGCGGATCATACGATAAGACTTAAAGTTTCCAAGCCACGTGCATGGCGACAATGCCACCCGTCAGATTGAAATACTCAACGCGTTCAAATCCCGCTCGTGCCATCATATCAGCCAGAGTATCCTGGTCCGGATGCTGACGAATTGACTCAACCAGGTACTGATAACTATCCCGATCGCGCGCGACGATTTGCCCGATTGCGGGTATGACTCTGAACGAATATTCGTGATAGATTTTTTCAAGAAGCGGGATTACCGGCTTGGAAAACTCAAGCACCAGTAGTCGGCTACCGGGTCGCATCACCTGATACATCGATTCAAGTGCCTGATTTATTCGAGTGACATTTCTTAGTCCAAATGAAATGATGACTCGATCAAAACTGCCCTCGGCAAAGGCCAGATTCTCTGCGTCAGACTGAACGTAGCTATAGCGGGCAAGATGACCGTGATCAAGCATTCGATTACGGCCGAGTCTGAGCATTGATGAATTAATATCAGTCAGAACAAGCCTTCCCCTCGGCCCCAATTTTTTTGCAATTGCGAGGCTTATGTCAGCGGTGCCACAGGCGACATCCAAAACCGAACTGTTGTGTCGAACGCCAAGATGTAAAACAGCCAATCGCTTCCAGACCCGATGTACTCCGAATGACATCAGATCGTTCATCAGGTCATAGTTCTCAGCGACCGATTTGAAAACCCGTTCTACCAGCTGATCCTTTTCAGACTCAATTACCTTTCGAAATCCGAATTGAGTTTTTGCATCCCTTCTATCGTGAGATTCCATCATACGACTCAGTTGTCAACTACCCTGCGCTCATAGCCTGCTGCACTCAGGCGATCTAAATAGGCTTGCCAGTACTTTTGCTGATTGATACCTAGCTCATACAGTAGATCCCAGGAATAAATTCCAGTGTCATGATTGTCGTCGAACTTGAAGACGACTGCGTAATTGCCCACCGGCTCGATCGCCCAGACATTTACACGCTCCTTGCCATACTGGAGCACTTCCTGACCCGGCCCATGCCCCTGAACCTCGGCTGATGGTGAATAGACTCGGAGGTACTCACAGGGGAACTCAAATGTTTTCCCGTCTTCAAATGAAATTTCAACCACGCGAGATTGCTTGTGGAGCTTAATCTCTGTGGGCCTGACGCGCCTGATCACAAGATTCTATTCGGTGAAATTAGGGTCTACTGCAGCCACTCGGCGACACGTTCAGAAAAGTAGCTGAGCACACCGTCTGCACCAGCTCGTTTGAAGCCGGTCAGAGATTCCAGAATAACGGATTTTTCGCTCAGCCATTGGTTCTTAATTGCGGCCATCAGCATCGAATACTCGCCACTGACCTGATAGACATATGTTGGCATGGCAAATTCAGCCTTGACCCGCTGCACTACATCAAGATACGGCATACCGGGTTTTACCATCACCATGTCGGCTCCTTCAGAAATATCCAGTGCCACTTCGCGCAGGGCTTCATTGCTGTTTGCGGGATCCATCTGGTAAGTTCGTTTGTCGCGTCCCGCCAATTCGGACGCTGAACCTACTGCGTCTCGAAACGGGCCATAAAACGCAGAAGCATATTTGGCTGCATAAGACATGATTAATACATTCTGATATCCTTCCGATTCAAGCGCACTGCGAATGGCGCCGATGCGTCCGTCCATCATTTCGGATGGCGCAACAATCGAAACGCCGCTCCGTGCTTGTGAGATTGCCTGCTTTACGATGACTTCAAGCGTTTCATCATTGAGTACGTATCCAGAGTCATTAGAAATTCCGTCATGCCCGTCATGTGTAAATGGATCAAGTGCAACATCGGCCATCACGCCAATTTCCGGTACCGCTTCGCTCAAGGCGGCGATGGCTCGCTGCGCAAGTCCGTCAGGGTTATAAGACTCCTCGGCGTTGGGGGATTTTTTCTCCTTTGGCACAACCGGGAATATTGCCATTGCAGGGATACCAAGGTCCCGTAGCCGTTTTCCCTTTTGAATTAACAGATCAATGCTGAGACGCTCTATGCCAGGCATCGATGTAACAGGTTCTTTGTAGTTGGAACCTTCGCACACGAAAACCGGTTGAATCAGGTCTGCTGGCGTAAGAATCGATTCGCGCATCAATGAACGGCTGAATTCATGCTTTCGCATTCTTCGCATACGAGTCGCTGGAAATTTAGGATTTGTCATATTGGTTCCTTCAGGCAAAAGTCCCATCAGGGTTAGCCTTGCTGTCGCGTCAAGTCTTGGCCAGTTCTGTCAGAATTACCTGCCGGACCGATTCAGCAACCTCAGCAAGATCTCCGGAGGCATCGACTGTGACCAATAGTTCGGCATTTTCATAGAATTCGAGCAATGGGGCTGTTTCAGATTCATAGACGTCCAATCGGTTTCGAATTGACGCTTCGTTGTCATCAGCACGCTGAAACAATTCACCTGCACTTCCACAGTCGTCGCATTGACCTTCAACCTGCGGTGGGTCGAAATAGATATTATAGATTCGGCCGCAATTGCTACAGTTTCGTCGACCAGACAAACGTTTGACGACAGCTGTCGGGTCCACCTGCAGATGCAATACAAATGATAGAGGCACATTACGCTCTGCTAGAATCACCTGCAGTTGCTCAGCCTGAATCGAGTTCCTGGGGAAGCCATCGAACAGGAAGCCCTTTGATAAATCACTTGAATCCAGATAGTCCGATATCAACTGCAGTACGATTTGGTCGGGTACCAGGCCGCCTTGCTGCATGATGTCAGCGATCTGGTTGCCGAGACTGGTCCCTTCGTTGACTGCACTTCTAAGCAACTCTCCGGTTGAAATATGATCAACGCCATGTTCATCAATGACATACTTTGCCTGACTGCCCTTGCCCGATCCGGGTGGGCCCAAGAATACCACTCTTAACATGTCAGCTTCCTGTACTCCCAATAATCAATAATTTTCATTTTATTCGCAAACCTTTGACAGGTAGATCATTTGGGATTGCTAGCGTTGCTGAATGTGACTGTTATCGCTGAAGTGATTGAACTGCTTGAAGTATTCGTTCCTGTTGTCCCATCTTGTAGCTAGTTTTTCTTCGCGATGTTCAATTTCGCTAATTCCGAAAGCATTGGTATTCAAAGTCATAGTTCATTCTTGAACGGTTTGAGTTTAATCTTGCATGGCCAATTCTTCAAGAATCTGCGCTTTATTTGCGTCTTGGTGGGGTCATAATTCAGGTGAATTCTGCGCTAGGTTAACTGAAATTTGTGCGGGATACTTCAGCAGCAATGTGACCCGCAAACCCCGATACAAGAGTTCGTAGCTTGGTCATTTCGGTCAATTCCGTAAAGCGACCGTCATTCATTCCCGACCGGGGTGACATGAGCACACTTGCAGCCGAATAAAGCTGTTCTTGTACGAGCCTGCGGCAGAGAATGTCGTAGCGGTCAGCGTAAGAGGCTCCTTTGAATTCCTTGAAAACTGGAAAGTGCTTAGATGTGGCTCGTACCGGTTTTCTTGATGCTTCAGTGTCCTCCACCAAAATAACCCACCCGAGGAATGGACGTGGTTGCTCACCAAATGCACCTTCCCTGTAAGCAGTCCAAAAATCATGCGCTGAACCAATCGCTTCTTCTGCTCTGTTATTAAAGTTGTTGCCAAACGATGGACCAATGTGACTCTTAAATTCCAATGCTGCAACTAGACGATCGCGATGAACAACCAACACATCCCAGAATTTAGTTGGCCGAAAGTAACCTGGCAACGTAACAGCTGCACGATGAAGGTGAACGTCCGCGTCAATTAGACCATTCGCATGTACTAAGTCGACAAATAGACGGATAAATCCATCCATGTTTTTTCCAGCTGTAACTCCAGCACGTTCTCCCTGATCGGGTTTACCGAATTTAGTCTGCTGTCGTCGTGCCTCAGTACGGCTAGACCAGAATGTCTGCACAGCACTTCGGGCTTGTTGTTCGAATTCAACGAGATCAAGCACTTTTCGAGTTTCTTGGTTCATGGATGTTCAACCGGCCTTCTAGAATTGTGCACTCTTCCGAACTCAATCGATAAATGTCGGCTACAGCCCTAATGCAGGTTTCGGTATCATTTTCTGTGTAAGCGTCAGTGAGGACTTTGATAGTTGCATTTGGTACATTAGACCTAAGTGGAATTCTGATTCGTCTCAAATACTGTGCCTGGAAGCGCAAATAGCCCCCACGCATTCGCGTGGAGTATGCTGATACGAAAAGCCGTGCAATTCCCGACATTAGAATGACACGTAATGCTTGCAATTCCCATTCCTGTGATGTCACAAAATAGAGATTGTGGTGGGGGTAAAAACGTCCGTTTTCAAAGACAATATGCGCTTCACCCTTGATGTCTGGAATCAGGAGTTTGGGTGTGGCGGCTAACTCAGGATATATACGATCAATAGTTCGATACCAATTGGCTGGTGATTTGCGCGACACGTGCCTTTTCATCAAAACTTGTTTGTGTATGTCAAGATACTGACTTAGACGAGGGAAATTTGAGAGGTCTACTAGACCTCCAGAGTCGGAAAAAGGGTTGATGACACCAAGCCCTTGCCATCGTACATCACCTGTTTGAATGTCACCTGTCATAACTAGAGGGAGTTTTCGATCGTCTTCGACATCAATTTCGTCAAATCGTCCGATAAATACTCTGTCCGCGCCGGTCGCGACACCAATACCGACTTTACAACCTGCGTCCTCAATGGTGGGAAATTCTCTTTCGAGCCGTCTGACAAGAGTTAGTTGTTCAGACTCCTCCAGAATCCAAGGTTGACTGCCGTTTGTAATCTGAATAATTTCAGATACGAGGCTGGATTTGGTAGGGCTGTGTTGGTCGAGAAATTCCTGCTTAAGCAAGTTTAAAGCCTTCGTACTGATTTCTGGACGACGGGCGACACGCGGCTTGCCGGATTTTTCACGTCCGATAACAAAAATTGCCGGGTATGCTATCACATTTGAATGAAAGGCGTCCGTGCCCACCATGTCCACATAAAAGTGAAGCTGAAAGTGTTCGGCAACTAGTTGGCGTAAGGGTCCTCCATAGCGGTTCTTGACCCAGCGGTCGGCGCATATGATTCCCAATTTTCCCTGAGCCGAAAGCAGTGAAAGAGATCGTTCAATGAATGGAATATACAAGTCAGCCCGATCAAATATGGTTGTATACCTAGCTCGGTACTCAGAAATAAGAGCGTTGGGAATCGACTCCTGACGAACATAAGGAGGATTACCGACGATAAAATCGAAGTTCGAAGAAAAATTGGTCAGAAGAAAATCTCCGTGAACAAGCCAGCAGTCTACAAGCATGTTTGAATCGGAGTGTCCAACGCCTGCTTCCTTAAGTTTTTCTAGAACTTTGGTACGTATTTTTTCGAATGTGGCGCTGTGTATTTCGACGGCTTGAATGCAGGGTAACAACTGACCAACTGAACCCGGTGTGTGCTGTTGCTTCCAAGCATCAAGTAAGCGATCTATCAAAACAAGAAGAAAGTCTCCGGCACCGCAGGAAGGCTCCAGAATCTGCATTTTCCAAAGCGGTCTATCCGGGATGTAGCCAACAAGGTCGAGTATGAATTCCACGACTTCTCGCCGAGTGAACACAGCGCCTCGCTCTTCCGGTTCGGCTTGAGACAGATGCTCTAGCGCTTTTTCAACTGGACAAAGACCAAACATGGACTGTTGTCGTACGAACGACAATCGCGATTGCAAACTCTCGGTCATCCTATCCGTTCTTCACTAAAACTAAGGTGTACCGTTCCCCTTGCTTGCTGGCTTATCCAAAGTTCATACAAAGCTGGCATAAGTTCCGCGAATTTCATACCTCTACAGACCCCAGACAATCATCAATTTTGCTGATGTTATTCCTGAACAAATCAATTCAAACTCAAAATTCTAGCGAATACCATCGTGCCTGACTGCCTTAACATCTGATAGCAAATCTCAAGTTTAGTGGTTGGACTACGGCCATTCAATTTTTTTGTCCATTCATGGACGATTGTACGTTTCTACCTTCGGTCACACAGAGGTTTGTAAACTAAAGAACAGGTTCCTGAAATTGACATCATCTGCAGCTCAGTTATCGTAGTCAATATAACACCCTATTGGATTTGTTCCCTGCCTTGACGCAAATTTCTTTCCGACCATTCTCGCATCAGTAGAGTATTGTGTTGTGTGGAGCTTCAATTGTTCTTTTTCTGTTGCAATGTAGAATTTTTCGATCATCTTACTGCTGAACCGCTTCAATGTGCTGTTTGGCCTTTTCTTCGCGCGTAAACTCTTCTATGGAATTTATATAAAGACATAATCTTTCATTCTCAAACTGCTTCCTTCTTGCCATAATATTCTCGTTTCCGTTCATTTATTATTCGATCTGTAAACAATTTCTATGTCTTAGAAATTTCTAACTAATCTTGGTAATTCCGAAAATTTCGTATCATGCTTGATTACATGGAACAGGAATGTCAAGCAGTTCAGCAGGTGCTAAACGAGCGCTACAAGTCACACATCGAGATTCATCTCGCAGACTGTGAAGTTCAGCCCGGTAAGGACAGCGATGAACGGGTTGAACGTCCTGCAATATTTTGGAACGCTCTGGATTGTAATTTTGTGCTAATTAAAATGGCGGATGACGAATTTCAGGGTTTCTTGTTCTATCAGCCCGACGAACACTTTGCCAGTGCGCAGCAGACTTATTCGAATGCAGTGAACTGTGTCATTGCAATTTTGCAAACTCAGGCAGACCAATTTGGTGAGTCTCAAGGATATGTATCTGGTGCAACCGCTGCCGATATTGATTGAAATAAATTCATACCTTGCATGGTGAGAAATGACGGTTAAAGGAAATTTACTTTACGCCCAATCGGGTGGCGTAACTTCTGTAATTAATGTCAGCGCGGCCGCGATTATTGACGCTAGCGCCCAGCACCCCGAAGCCATTGACAACGTTTACGCTGCCAAGAATGGAATTCTCGGTGTGCTGAATGAGGAGTTGATTGATGTCGGTTGTGAGTCACCCGAAGCGCTTCGCGCACTCCGTCATACACCGTCAGGCGCATTCGGATCCTGTCGCTACAAGTTGCAGGACCCCGAACGTCAGCAGAGAGAGTTCGAACGAATTTTTGAGGTGTTTGAACAGCACAACATTCGACACTTCCTGTACAACGGCGGCGGCGACTCAGCAGATACCTGTCTCAAACTGGCATTACAGGCGAAAGCTCGTAACCTAGAAATGACGGTCAATCACGTTCCCAAAACGGTCGATAACGATCTTCCCATTACCGATTGCTGTCCAGGTTTCGGATCAGTTGCCAAATACATTGCCATATCAACCCGCGAGGCCAGTTTCGATGTCGCGGCAATGGCGTTAACCTCAACCAAGGTCTTTGTGATTGAGGTCATGGGGCGACACGCCGGTTGGATTGCGGCAGCAGGTGGCTTGGCGTCTGATGCTGAAACCGACATTCCGATTGTTATTCTCTTTCCAGAAATCCCGTTTGAAAGACAAAAGTTTATGGAACGGGTAAAGACGAGTGTTGAACAGTCGGGCTATGTATCGGTGGTGGTATCAGAGGGTGCACGCTACGACGACGGATCATTTTTAGCAGACCAAGGGACTCGAGATGCGTTCGGACATGCGCAACTAGGTGGTGTTGGACCGGTTGTTGCCAACATGATTAGAGAAGATCTGGGCTTCAAATTTCATTATGCGGTTGCAGATTATCTGCAGCGGTCAGCTCGACACATTGCATCCAAAACCGATTATGAGCAAGCCTATGCCCTGGGTGAGCGAGCGGTTGAGTATGCGAGTGAGGGTCGAACCACTCTCATGCCGGCAATTCGAAGGTTGGCGGATGCTCCGTACGAGTGGGATATCGTGCCTGCTGACCTTAATCAAGTCGCAAATGTCGAAAAAGCACTACCGCGTGACTACATCACAGAAGATGGCTACGGCATTACTGAAAAAGCGCGCCGCTATCTGGCTCCACTGATAGAAGGCGAAGACTACCCGCCGTATTCCAACGGGATGCCAAACTATGTTCGGCTCAAGAATGTTCTGGTGCCCAGGAAACTGCCATCTGACTGGAAAATCGGAGGTTAAGTGTCATGGCGATGACTATAGATCGTGCCTATGAATTACTGCAGGTACAGGTAGAGTTCGGCGGAAACTAAAGCCGCACATTTTCGGAATAGAGCCCGGTAACCCGTTCAGTACACCGGTCAGCGACTGATGTATGGAGTTAGCTGACGCCTGGCGAAGGCGCCAGCTAATTTAGACTGTAAGTTTGATCGTCAGGTTAAAGGAGGGGCGCGATAACCAGACTGACGATAGCCATCACATTGATGAGAATGTTCATTGATGGGCCGGATGTATCCTTGAAAGGATCACCAACGGTATCTCCAACGACCGCCGCCTTGTGAACCTCGGAGCCTTTACCGCCGAGATTACCGCTTTCAACGAACTTTTTGGCATTATCCCAGGCACCACCGGCATTGGCCATGGTAAGTGCGAGTAGCACACATCCGATTAAGGCACCACCAAGCATACCGCCTAGCGCTTCTGGCCCCAAAGGTGAAAAACCAACCACCACAGGTGCTGCCACGGCGAGGACTCCAGGAGGTACCATTCGCTTGAGAGCTGCTTTCGTGGCAATGTCTACGCAGCGCTCCGTATCGGGTTCTGCTTTGCCTTCTAGCAGGCCATCAATTTCTCGGAACTGGCGACGAATTTCCTTGATCATGTCAAAGGCAGCGTCACCGACTGCAGTCATTGTCATGCTACTGACCAGGAATGGAAAAATTCCACCAAGAAACATACCTGCAAGCACAAGCGGATTGTTGATCTCAAGTGAAAAATCAGGATTATTGTGCGCAACTGTCTCAATAAAGGCAGTAATGATTGCTAGTGCTGCTAGCGCTGCCGCACCAATTGCAAATCCTTTGCCGATCGCTGCTGTAGTATTGCCGAGAGCGTCTAGCGAATCAGTAATTTCTCTGGTCTCCTCACCAAGTCCGGCCATTTCGGCGATACCTCCGGCATTGTCCGCGACTGGCCCGTAGGCATCAATTGCCATTGTCATCCCGACCGTTGCCAGCATGCCGACTGCAGCAATTCCAACACCGTAGAGTCCAGCCAGTAAACTTGACACATAAATAATGATGCAGAGCATCAGTAGGGGAACAGTAACGGACTGCATACCAATGGCTAATCCATTGATCATGACGGTCGCTGGGCCGGTTTCACCACCTTCAGCAATCTTGCGAATGGGTTTGCCAGCTGTGTAGTATTCAGTTACCAGGCCGATAACGATGCCACCGACTGCGCCAACAAGCACCGAACCCCAAACCGCCAGACTGACATCAACCCACGAAATCACTGCAGCGGCTGCGGCAATAAAGATAACTGACGCGCTGACCGTACCGATTCTGAGCGCAACTTCAGCCGATTTTTTGGTAAAAATTCGAACCAGAATAATGCCAAGCAATGAACAGATGATTCCGGCGGATGCGAGTGCCAGTGGCAGAAACATCAAGACATGTTGTGCACCGATTTCAGTGTCGCTAAGAGTTGCAGCAATCGCAATGGTAGCGATCATTGAGCCACAGTAGGATTCGAAAATGTCAGAACCCATGCCTGCGACATCTCCCACGTTGTCACCAACATTGTCCGCAATTACACCTGGATTTCTTGGATCATCTTCAGGTATACCAGCCTCAACCTTTCCAACGAGGTCGGCGCCGACATCAGCACTCTTGGTGAAAATTCCTCCGCCCACACGGGAGAAGAGCGCCACTGATGATGCACCCATGCCAAATCCGTGAATCGCATGCGCATGTTCCGGGTCCGAACCGAAGAAAAGATAAAGCAGACCCAGTCCAAATAGTCCCATGGCTGCTATGGTGAGACCCATGATTGAACCGCCGTAAAAAGCAACTGTTAGTGCTTCTGACGCACCGCTAGTATTCGCTGCGGTTGTGGTTCTGACATTCGCTTGGGTGGCGGTGTACATACCAATGTAACCGGCGCTACCGGAACAAAAAGCACCGAGCAAGAACGCGTACATGGTATTCAGCCCAAGATCTGAAAATGCGATCAGCACCGCAACGACGATTACGAATACCACGAGAATGGTGTATTCACGTCGCATGAACACCATTGCGCCTTTATGGATCGCATCCGAAATTTCTACGACTTTTCCTTCTCCGGCGGGGTAGCGCTTGACTATGGTGAAAATGATGAATGCGGCTACCAGTCCCAAAATTCCTAATGTGACAGGAACCCAACTCCCTGCAATCATGATAGTCTCCCCAAAATTGTATGAATTGACACCACTATATGCACCGATGATCGGCGAATTTATTCCTTACCGAATAGACTCTCAGTAGTGGTTGGCGTGATAGTTTCCTGCCAAATTGAAAAGGTTTGGATGCACCGTAAACTGAACTTCGTTGAGTGGGCACATCGTGCACGAAATAAATACAAAAGCAATATTTTACATTCAATTGGCACTTATGTTGCAGTGCAATATGAAACATTATTGCTACTGTCGGTTATCCTGTGTTTGAGGGAGGAAATTAAATTGGGCGGTAGTCTGTGCGAGTTGCGCTCAGGTGACTACGACAGAAATTTCAAAGTCAATATCCCTTGTACTTGTAATACACCCTTATCTTGGACATTTAGATAGAGATACATTTGGCTCTCCGGAACCATTCAACGACAGTGAATATTCACCTATATCCTTACTAGTGTGTTTTGTTATGACGTCTCTTATTTTCTGCTTCGTCCCAAGCCAGAAGTGGTTGGTAATTGGGTACGAAGCCCAGCCCTTTTTGTGAATCGGACGATACTGCCTCCTGTGAGGTAACTACATCAATGACTGCTGGTGCGTTTTCCAGCCCGCGAGTAATGGCGCCAACGAGTTCATCCGGGTCTTCGACCCTTTCGCCATAAGCACCGAGGCCGCGCGCCATTGCTGCATAATCGCAGTGCCTCAGCAGGGTTCCTACGATTCGACCTCCGTAGTTGATTTCTTGATCAATTCGCTCGATATTCCAGGCGGCATTGTTTGAAACGATAAAGACAGCTTTTGCGCCGTGACGAACTGCAGTGTCGACCTCCATTGCATTCAATCCAAATGATCCGTCTCCGTTTACAGATATCACCTGACGCTCTGGATAGAGCAAAGCTGCAGCGACTCCAAACGGTACACCAACTCCAAGACAGCCGAACGCTCCAGCATCCATGTACGTACGAGCTAGAAGTCCAATTCGAGCGAAACTCAATAGATCCCCGCCATCAGCAATACCGATGTAGTCTGGGTCTGCGACTTCCTTGATCGCTTCAAAAATTGCCATCGGATGAATTTTTCCATCCGCTTCAAGTGCTGGGGATGCGCTTTTCTGACCTCGGGCAATTCGCTCGCGATGTTTGTTGCGAAGTGCGTCCAGCCAGGTCGTGTCGCGAGTTCCCTGGTTATCTCCCAGCTCATCGACGATCGCGTCAAGGGTAAGGGCTACGTCAGCAAGAATTTCGGGTGATCCTCGTCGATTATCAATCAGTTCGCTCGCATTGTCTGCAATGCGTAGGAATCGAGCATTCGGAAATGCTGCTGGTGATCCGAATCCGAGTTGGTAATCAAGTTTGCGGCCAAGCGTAATTACGAGGTCAGCTTGAGTCATAGCAGCACCTCGTACTGCACCAGCTACCGATGCATGGTCCATCGGTATCAGTCCGCGGCTTTCCTGGGTGTCAAGATAGAGCGCGTCAACGGCATCAAGAAAACGTAGCAATGATTCGCCCGCATTGCGTGCACCCCGACCGCTGATGACGAGTAGGCGCTTCGCGGTTCGAATGACAGTAATTGCGTCGGTGACTCTTTCAGGATCAGGCAGGAGACGGCGTGGCGGAGTGGGTTTTAGCCAGTCCTTGAGAATTAGATTCGGACTTACAGATTGACGTAAAACGTCCGGTGGAATTTCAATATAAGCTGGGCCAGGTTCACCGGCATCACCGTTTGCTCTCGCAATCGCATTATTCAGTTCCCGAATCGCCTGATCTGCTACTCTGGCAGTGTTTGAATAGCGTGTAATCGGTTGCATTATCTCTGTGTGTGATATTTCCTGAAGCCCTCCCATGTTCGCTTGCATCGTGGTAGGACATCCCCCGATTAGAAGCACCGGTATCCGTGATAGATAAGCATTTGCGATTGCAGTCACGGTATTCGTGACTCCGGGACCGGCTGTTGCCAGCGCAACACCCAGACAGCCAGTCAGTTCGGAGTGAGCGTGAGCCATATGTACAGCGGCGCGCTCATCTCGAACATCAATAATTTGAATTCCTTCCTGAGCGACACGATCCCAGAGTGGCTGAATATGTCCGCCCTGAAGTCCGTACACCCGATTCACACCACGCTCTCTCAGTAAGCGCGCGATCCATGCGGCAACGCTTGTTTTGTCAGCATTCAAGTCCAGTCGTTGCGGGTTCCTGGTTGAAGTACCTGTCACTTCTTCTCTCCCGTCGAATCAAATTCAGTCTAAGCGTCAGTCGACGCCAAGTCGTTGTGCAAGTGTTTCACGTAACACTCGGTGAAGTATTTTCCCAGTTGCATTTCGTGGCATCTCCGAATCACTCAGAAAAACAATTTCACGTGGGCGCTTATAGCCGGCGAGTCGGCCTTTTGTCCATTCAATCAAAGTCGTGTCATCGATTTGAGAATTCGGAGCTCGAACGACTGCAGCCTGAACACTTTCTCCCCACTTGGGATATGGGCGACCGACGACAGCGACTTCGCGCACTTCCGGGTGACAGGCTAAAACGGATTCCACCTCAGATGGATACACATTTTCACCACCAGAAATGATCAGATTCTTTTTTCGATCAATCAGTCGAATGTAGCCGTCTTTGTCGCGCAGTGCAATATCGCCGACAGTCAGATATTTTCCGCGAAACACCTCGGCAGTTTTTTCTGGCAAGTTCCAGTACCCATCAAACGAATAGGGATTGCATGAATATAGTTCACCTGGATTTCCGTCCGGTACCTCTTCATCGCTGTCGTCGATTAACTTGATTGGCGCCGACCCAACCACCTCTCGACCGACACTTCCCAACTTGTCAAACTGCTCGTGAGGGTGGAGCATGGTTACCCAACCCGCTTCCGTGGAACCGTAAAGCTCGAACAGGCCCAAGTTCACAAACATTTCCATTATCGCCCTCTTGGTGTCGCCTCGTGCCGGAGCCGATGAGATCATCAGTTTTTCAACCCTTTCAAAGTCTCTCGGATTACGTTCCGAAACTGGTATGTCAAGCAGCAAAGTGTAATGCGTAGGAACCATTGAAGTGAAGGTGGCTCCCGTCTCAGCGAAAGTGCGAAGACACAGCGCAGGATCAAAACTCTTGCGCGAAAAGATTGTTACTGTACCGCCACAATACGTAAATGCACTAAAAAAGTTCAGCGAATTGGCGTGAAACATCGGCATGACGAGCAGTGCATCATCTCTACGATGGAGTTTCAGCTCAACCTCAGTCATCAAAGCCAGCATTGCCATACCACGGTGACCGCGAATTGCGCCTTTCGGATTTCCTGTTGTCCCCGACGTGTACATTAGACACTAGGGATCATCTGCATTGACAGTTGCATCTGGTTCTGTTGCAGCACCTGTGTAAAGCAAATCTTCGTATTCTCGCCATCCGACCTGCTTCGACAGATCCCCAATGCCGACGAAATTTTTTTCTGGAATTTCGATGCTGCCGCGAATGCTTTCGACAACCGGTATCAGTTCGTCCTCAACAATGAGTGCACTTGCACTGGAGTCTTTGAGGATGTAGTACACTTCTGGACCCGTAAAACGAAAATTGATGGGAACAGTGATTAGGCCAGACTTGGCCATTGCAATGTAAATTTCCGCCCACTCAACTCGGTTGTAGGACAGAACCGCAACCCGTTCGCCTCGCGAGAGTCCAAGCCCAATAAGTGCGTTCGCCAGACGGCAGGAGCGCTCATTCCACTGGCGGTAATTCATTGATCGCGTAAGATCGCGCGCTGCAGTTTTTTCCGGTTGAAGTCGTGCGTGAGCGCTAACAACTTGTCCAATGGTCAGTGGTGCAAGACTCATCGAATTTAGCTATCAGAAAAAGCAAGTGAAAACCAGAATATTATTTTTTTGACTTTCGTTTGGCCCGAGGGTGGGCCCGGTCGTACTCTCTGGACAAATGTCCAAAATCCAGATGAGTATATATCTGTGTCGTCGAAATATTGGAGTGTCCTAAAAACTCCTGTACTGCGCGGATATCGCCACTTGATTCCAGCACATGTGTCGCAAACGAATGCCTTAGCATGTGAGGGTGTACGCCAGTCGGCATACCCTGTTGAACAGCTCTTACCTGAATTCGCTGCTGTATCGCGCGGGTAGTGGGTCTTGCGCCTCGTCGAGTGACGAAAAATGCAGTTTCCTCATCCGATGCCCAGTTGCCACGACTGGACAGCCAGTTCTTCAGGGCGTCAACCGCGAAGCTGCCAATCGGTACGATTCGGGTTTTCGACCCCTTGCCCAGCACTCGCATGATGCCTTCCTGTAAATTTACATCTGTCAGGTTGAGTCCGACAAGTTCCTGTAAACGGATTCCAGAAGTGTAAAAAAGTTCGAGAATTGCACGGTCGCGAATGGCGAGTAAATCATCCCCAGGTATGTCGACCAGCTTGATTGCCTGTTCAGCGGTCAGAATTTTTGGCAGCTTGCGCTTTGACTTTGGTGCGGAAACGCCATCAAAGGGATTGTTTTGAACCAGTTTTTCGCGAATCAGGTAGCGAAAGAAGGTTCGCGCCGTGGACAGCATGCGTGCGATGCTGCTGCCGGACAGACCCTTGCGATAGCTTTCGCCAGCGAAACCTCTTGCCATAACAACCTGTACTTCGTTCCAACATCGAATGCTGTGATTTTCTAGGTATTTGTTTAATTTTTCCAGATCGCGGCGGTAATTAAGAATAGTATGAGGAGATACCCGGCGTTCATTTTCCAGGTGCAGTACAAAGTCATCAATCAGATTCTGTTCTGGCATCGGAGTGGAGTAAGCTGCTCAATCAATACTCAGGTTGCAATCCATCGACCTTCATAAACATACGAAGCTGGGCCTGACAAGTGAACGGGTCTATCACCACCTTCCCACTCGACGAACAGTGATCCGGCGGTGAGTTTCACTTCGACCGAATGATCTAGAAGTCCCAGTCGGATTCCAGCCACGACCGCAGCGCTTGCGCCACTTCCACATGCGAACGTTTCTCCCACACCGCGTTCGAATACTCGAAGTCGGATTACGCTTCTACTGACAACCTGGAGATAGCCGACATTGGTGCGTTGAGGAAACCGGGGATGTGATTCAATTTTGGGTCCAGATTCAGTGACAGGGGCTGTCTCAACATCCTCAACGAATATCACAGCATGAGGATTGCCGATGGAGAGCGCTGAGAACTGAATGTTATCGCCATTAACTTCAAGTTCATAAGTTGGTTGCTCCGATTCCGAAATAAATGGAACTTCAGACGGTCTGAATCTGGGTACTCCCAGGGCAACCGATATTTCAGAGTCGTTCACATGACACAATATATCTTCAGCAGAAGTTTTGAGGAAAAACTCTCTCCCTGTCAAGTAGCCACGATCATGCAATAATCGGCCCGCACAGCGAGCGCCGTTGCCGCATTGTGCGGATTCAGACCCATCTGCATTGTATATTCTGAAATTAAAACTATTCTCACTGGCGTTATTCACAAGTAAAATTTGATCGCATCCGATTCCAGTGTGCCGGTCAGCAATGATTTTTGCCTGTGTTGGGTCAAAAGACACAACCTTTTCAACACCGTCGATGATCACGAAATCATTACCCAATGCGTGCATTTTTGTGAATTCGAACATGGCAATGGTCAATTGGTAAGCAGCAAGTAAATGTCAGTATCCCGAACTAAGAAATTCATTAATTTGCTCCATTCCTTTCCGGCATGGTTACGCAAAATCATCGGGATATCACTGATATTTTTAGGGTTTCTGGGATTTTTGCCGATTATTGGATTCTGGATGATTCCGCTTGGCCTTATTGTACTCTCAGCGGATTATCGGTTTGCACGCTCCATTTACGTCAGGTCCCGCTTGCTGATTCATCGTTTCAAGAAGAAAAGAAGGCGAGCCGCTCGTGCCCGAACGAGTTGAATGTTAGTTCTGGCTTGAAATTCTTAGATGCTGCTTCAGACAAAGCAGGACATTTCGTTCATCTGAAACAATCACCGACTGGCGGATAGTCTTAGAGCGGAAATTATTGGAGCTTACGAAAAACACTCCGAGGACTGAACATTCTGTCCTTGATAGGTGGAGGATTGGATAGAGTGATGAACTGCAGTCAATATTCCACCTAATTGACCCAAATAAGTAAATACTTGCAGTTCGATGGGAGGAAGTAATAATGTCTAAATATGAACCTCTGGCAAATTATTTGAAGTCGGTCGATTTCGAATCAATTCCCATGACTTTTACAAAAATTGAACTAATCATAAATGACAGTTTACCTGCTTCAGCTCGCAAGCACCGACCTTGGTGGAGCAACAATCCATCCAACGGCACAGTGACCCGGTCGTGGATTGCAGCCGGCTACAAGGTGACCAAAGTTAATATGAATAACGAATGTCTAGTATTTGTCAAGATCGGAGCCGAAGATAAATTAGCAAAAGCACCATCAATTCCGACCTTGAAAAAATCAGACGTTCATCCAGCTTTTGGATGCTTGCGGGGAACGGTAACCATACCTTGCGATATCGATTTGACTGCGCCTGCAATAGATAGTTAGGCAGTCATTGCCTTGAATGCGGAACTCCACAATGAAAAATCTTCTGCTAATACCTAGACTGTCATTTGGACAAGAACAGGCGATTCAGTCATAAATTTCCGACAAACGAATATTGCTGTGATAGGGCAATCAATTTTGGCTTGAACAAAGGACTTCGCTAAAATTGTTTCCTTAGCACTAACTGTAATTTCGGCTGGACAAATTGGGAGGTAAATCATGTCTAGATCAATGATCACCATAAACTCATCAGATGGAGGCCAATTCGATGCCTACATGGTCGCACCAGAAAGCGGTTCTGGGCCAGGACTTGTTCTGATACAGGAAATATTCGGTATCAACTCGTTTCTTCGTGAGACAGCACAAGATTTTGCCAATAAAGGATATGTTGCCGTGGTACCGGATCTGTTCTGGCGATTTGAACCCGGTATCGTGCTTGGCTATCACGATGAAGACTTCGCAAAGGCTTTTGACTACTACGGCCGGTTTGATGTCGATAACGGAATCAAAGATATTGCTGCCACAATTGCCGCAGTCAGGGAACTGCCGCAGTGCAGTACTGGACAAGTTGGTGCACTCGGTTACTGTCTCGGTGGGTATTTGGCCTATTTGACTGCAGCAAGAACTGATGTAGACTGTTCAATCAGCTACTATGGTGTTTCGATTGAAAATTCACTGGATGAAGCTAATAACATCCACTGTCCGATGGTTATGCACTTCGCTGGAGCAGATGGCTTTGTCCCACCGGAAGCAGTTGAGCAAATCAGTGAAAAATTCAAAGGCTGCGAAGATATCGAAATCTACAGCTATCCGGGACTTGATCATGCGTTTGCAACTCCCGGTCGAGAAAGTTATGATGAAGCTGCTGCTGATACAGCTAATTCTCGTAGTTTCGCACTGCTTCAGAAAGTACTAGGGTCGTAACTTAGTCTAAAGCGGCAGTAAAAACACGCATCTGACCGGTGCAACAAAATGAAAAATCTGCCTTTTTAGTGCCGGTCAGCAAGCGGAATCTTCAAGCAACTTCGTTCTGAACGCGGACGATTTAGAATTATTGAGTAGCTTTCCAAACCTCGGATTTAGCCGTTACATTTCTGGTAGGTAGCGCTGCCAATCCAACCCACCGGAGCCTATCGCGAGAAACTTTGGGTTTCTAAGTTTCGCATCGGCCTTGTTGTATTTGAGCCGGTTATTGTCCATATCAATCACGGATCCACCTGCACACTCTAGGACACATTGTCCAGCCGCCGTATCCCATTCAGATGTCTGTCCATATCTCAAAAAAACATCGACTGTGCCTTCAGCAGCCCTACAGAACTTTATTGAGCTCGAACTTCGCAGAATCTCACAGGTAAATGAGTCCGCTTCAAGGTTGCGTTTGAACGCTTCAACTCCATCATTCATTCCAGACCTTGATATCAGCATTCTGATGTAACTGTTGTTCAACTGTCCTGTATTTATCGATGCTGGTTCGTCAAATTCGGCGACTGAGCGGTAAGCGCCGACGCCGACGGCGCCCCAGTAGGTGCTTTGCTCGACTGGGCTGTGGACCACACCTAGAATTGGATAGTGGTTTTCGATCAGCGCAATATTAACCGTAAACTCGTCGGTACCCTGAACAAACGAGCGTGTGCCGTCCAGTGGGTCGATCAACCAATAACGTTGCCAATGAGATCGCACCGAGTAATCAGCAATGGCGGACTCTTCTGAGATGATCGGAATTTCAGGTGTGAGTTTCGCAAGACTTGAGACAATGATTTCATTGGCTGCAATATCTGCTTCAGTTACCGGACTGTTATTTGATTTGTTCCGGACGATGTAGTCAGACTTGTAATACCGAAGTATTTCGTGCCCGGTCTGAATTGAAATTTTGGTAACGCGACCAACGATTGATTCCAAATTCATAGGGTTGGCTTTTGTCATTTGTCTATATTGCTCACTTCAAGATTATTGTTGAAAACTGGCTGGCCATTCGATACATCAATTATTAAAGTATCGGGTGATGCTCCTGCCGAAACTTCAATACTCTAAGATCGGTCAAAATAGCATAGCTTGTAGAAATATCAGCCCGACAGACACACTGCTGAACATCAGGTATTCACACGGTTAACCCATATAATTATTGATTATCAAATACTTATATCGTGAAATATTCAAGCAACCTATAGTAGATTGATGTTCATGATATTTTCCCAGATCACCTCACAACGGATTCAAAATTTGGAGCGCTATTGTGTCGGACTCGTCGTTGATTGATCGCTACAGGCAAGCAGTTCAAGAAGATGGGGTAGTGGCAGACTCTGGTCAACAAAAAATTATAGAGCACCTTCAGCGCCTGCTGAACCAGCTGTCAAACTCCGGTTCGATTCGACACAGCAGACTGTTAAAGCGATTATTCCGACCTCATGAGGATTCGATCAAAGGAATTTACATCTGGGGAGGCGTTGGTCGCGGAAAGACATTCCTGATGGACTTGTTTTTCAGTTCTGCACCGGTTGACCTCAAAGTGCGTACGCATTTCCACCGTTTCATGCAGTCAGTTCACCACGATCTTAAAGAGTTCAGGGATACGACTGATCCTCTCGCAAAGATAGGTCGGAAATTCTCGAAACGTTGCAAACTCTTGTGTCTTGATGAGTTTTTTGTCCTCGATATTGGTGATGCCGTAATTCTTTCAGGCCTGCTTCGTTCGCTACTCGAAAATGGTGTCGTGATTGTGGTCACTTCAAATACCAGTCCGGATAATCTCTACCTCGGAGGGATACAAAGAGATCGCTTTATAGCCGCGATTCGGCTGATAAATTCGCAAATGGATGTGGTTCAGATCGATGACGGGACCGACTTCCGTCTACAGACACTAGCTGGTAAAAAGCTCTACTACGATTCGCTATCACCTGAGACGGATGCAGAGTTTAAAAGATTATTCACAGAACTAAGCGCTGGCTTGCCCACACACTCAAATTCACTGGAAGTATTGAAACGGAATATCCAGACTGTAAGTCATTCGGACCACCTTGTCTGGTTTGAGTTCTCGGAAATTTGTGATGGTCCGCGTTCTAAAGCCGACTACATTGAAATTGCCAGTCTATACCGAACCGTGATGATTTCCAACATTCCTGAATTGAATTGGGAGTTCGAAAACCAGGCGCGCAGATTCATTGAACTTGTCGATGAGTTCTATGACCGCGGTGTACATCTGATTATCTCAGCTCATTCCTCAATCAATTCACTCTACACAGGGAAGCGCTTAGTGAAAGAATTCGAGCGAACCGCCAGCAGATTGCATGAAATGCAGACCGATCGATATTTGTCGAGAGAACATTGTGTATCTGCCGTGCAGATGAACTGAATAATCGGTTGTTCTCTAGGAATAGAAATTCCCTCGCTGGACTATTCAAAGGTTTGATATTCTGCCTATAATCGATTGACAAGGCACTCGTTGTAATAGTGTTTCACGAATTCAAAAAGGGGACAAAATCATGAATAGGGAGATATCAGATGATTAAACGAATTCTTGCAATACTGTTTGTATTGCTGTTGCCATTTTCAAATGTTGCGCAGTCAAAAGACACTTTGGTAATTGGCGTCACCCAGTTCCCTTCAACATTTCATCCCAGCATTGATTCGATGGTGGCCAAGTACTACGTTTTGAATCTCGCAATGCGACCGTTTACAGCCTATGATGCAAATTGGAATCTAATCTGCATGCTGTGCACAGAATTGCCGACCATCGAAAACGGTGGTGCGGTGGAAACTGATCTTGGAGAAGGTAAAGTAGGTGTTGCAATCACCTACACAATTCAGCCTGAAGCGCGATGGGGTGATGGTACCCCAATTACTACGAAAGACGTTGAATATACCATCGAAATCGGGAAGCATCCACAAAGTGGAGTTGTGGGAGCTGAATTCTATCGACGGGTTCTGTCAGTCGACGTCGTCGATGACAAAACATTCACCCTGAATATGGACCGACTGGATTACAAATACAACGAACTTGATCTCTATTTGGTTCCAGAGCATATTGATCGCCCCGCATTTGCTGAGCCGGAAGAGTATCGCCATCGTAACTCATACGACACAGACACCTACAATCCTGGACTGTACTTTGGGCCCTACAGAATTGTTAATGTAGAACCTGGTTCACACGTTGAGTATGCGAGAAATGAAACATGGTGGGGACGTCAGCCATACTTTGACAGGATTGTGATACGAACAATTGAAAATACTGCCGCTTTGGAAGCGAATCTTCTGTCAAATTCCATTGATCACATGTCTGGTACGCTTGGAATCACACTCGATCAGGCTCTGACTATGGAAAAGAGACATGGTTCAACCTTTGAATTTCATTATCAACCCGGCCTGATTTACGAACACATCGATCTAAACCAGGATAACCCAATTCTTGCTGATCAGAGAGTGCGGCAGGCGTTGATTCACTCAATCGACCGGCGTGCAATTAGTGAACAATTGTTTGAAGGAAAGCAACCCGTCGCCAATTCGTTTGTCAGTCCGCTGGATTCGATTTATGACACAACCATTCCAATCTATCACTTTGATCCAGAAATGGCTCGAGCACTATTGGATGAAGCCGGATGGAGCAAAATCATCGATGGCATTCGCCACAATGAGAGTGGAGAGCCCCTGACTCTGGAAATTGGGACGACTGCAGGGTCCCGGATCAGAGAGACTGTGCAGCAGGTATTGCAGGCTCAGTGGCGGGAAGTTGGTATTGATATCAAAATTCGAAATGAACCTGCGCGCGTGTATTTTGGCGACACTGTAGGGAAACGTCAGTTTTCTGGTATGGCCATGTATGCCTGGATCAGCGATCCTGAAAGTTCGCCGCGAGGTACACTACATTCGACTGAAATTCCGACTGCTGAGAACAACTGGCAGGGAAGCAACTATCCCGGATACAGAAGTGAACAGATGGATGCATTGATTGATAAGGTTGAAGTTACACTGGACAAAGCTGAACGGCTGGAACTGTGGTCAAAGATTCAACACCTATATGCGACAGACTTGCCCATCATTCCGCTGTATTACCGCTCTAGTCCGTTTGTGTTACCGAAATGGCTCAAGGGGATTAATCC
>JAJEHQ010000005.1 GCA_022823625.1 Gammaproteobacteria bacterium | reverse complement strand
TGATTGATGGCTGCTCTGTTTGGAGGGCGGCGGAATGTGTCAGCATCCGCTGAAGTCTCGGACACCCTCCAACAGGGTTTTATTTTAATACTATCAATTAGATACAAGACATTCTTCTCTGAACAACGGGACAGCAGTGATGAAAGATCAGAATTAACGGAATCAGTAGAGCTCATAAAACTTTTGGAAGAGAAGCATGACTTTCATTTATGTTCCTATTAATGTAGGTAATTTACTGTATCAATAGTTTTCAACCGTTGAATAATTATTTAGAAAACTAACACAATGAATGTTTAGATTTCATGCACCATTTATGGTACACTATCTTTGGAAGGTAAAAAGCGCTTACCTGCTCGGTTCTTTGCATTGCAAAGTGGGCGAATGCCAGTTCGTGAATGGCTTTTGGAACTATCGCAAAATGAACGAAAAGCTATTGGCGATGATATTTGTACAGCAGAGTTCGGGTGGCCGGTAGGAATGCCTCTCTGCCGACCCATGAAAAATCATAGAGGTCTCTGGGAAATCCGAACGAATTTGCCAAATAACAAGATCGCTCGCGTTTTATTTTGCGTTCATGAGAACGAGATGATTCTTCTCCATGGTTTCATCAAGAAAACTCAGAAAACTAAAAAATCCGATATAGATATTGCAAAAAAAAGAATGAGAGGTTTGACATGACAAAAAAAGTCGAAAAGGGATATCCAGGTCAGTACTTTGAGGACTTTCTCAAAGAGCAAGGCGAATTTGAGGACACCACGGAACGTGCTGTAAAGCGAGTGCTGGCTTACCAGCTGTCAGAGGAGATGAAAAAACAGGGGATATCCAAGGTAGAGATGGCCAGACGACTTCGCACTAGCCGGTCTCAACTTTCGCGTGTGCTTGATCCTCAAAACGACAGAGTTTCCATTGGTGTCCTAGTACGTGCGGCAGATATTGTTGGTCGAAAACTCCGACTAGAACTTACTTGATCCTCCTATCAAGCTTTATTTTCCTAAATTAAATTAGGCAACTCTTGCGGCTGTATGAACATCGATTATTACGGGCTTTTGGGGGACCTTAAGTTCTAAATGTCTTTGACGGTAGTACTATCCAAGTAGATTACAACGACCCCAGTCACTACCAAAATTGCACCAATTATTTTTTGCCAGGATAATGGTTCCTTAAGTGTTAACCAAGCAATCAGAACTGTTAATACGATGGTGCCACTCACAATAAATGGAATTGCAATATTTGCTGGAAATGGAGGATGACCAGCGACTCCTCGAAAAAGGTAAAAATAGCCAATTTCAGCACCGCCGATGCAAAGTCCCGCAAAAATCGCCCACATGTAAGCGGGAGGCGGTAGGGCTAGAGAGCCCCCACCCCGAATGAGTAATCCGGCAGCAAAAATACAGGAGACCGAAAGGGCTGCGATTTGTAGTGCGATTGTTGCAAGAATTGTCGATGATGATGCTAGAGGAACGTGACTGGTAGACACTTTGATTAGAAGATTGTAGCCAGCGTATAAAAACGTGATAACCAGCAAAAGAACAAGTGGAGTAGACATATGCGATTTCCGAAACTAACAAAAAAATGAGATTAGTGGTAGTAGTTGAATAGCAACAGATGAACCTCTACATGGCGGTTCAACTCGCCTTCGAATCTCGAATGGATCAACCATTTAACACTCAAAACCTGCTATCGTGATATTATGCAGAGAACAAAAGTGAAGCAGTGTAATCTTATGTAGGTTACAGTCTGTATCAATCACGATAATCAGAATTCACCACCGCGGAAGGAAAAATGGGACTTTTAAGTCGATTGATGGGAAAAAGTGATGCCACTCAAGCTGAGCCTGATGTCGAGCAGGTAGATTATGAAGGATTCGTCATCAAACCGGCTCCGCTAAAACAAAAGGGCAATTTCGTCACGGCTGGCTACGTTCGAAAGTTGGATGAAAATGGAAACATGCGCGAACACTACTTTATACGTGCTGATACGCATACAGATTTTGACGCAGCATGTAAACATGCTGTGTTCAAGGGCCAGCAGATCATCCGTGAATCCGGCGAGAGAATTTTCGAAAAACGTTGACGGTTAACGGACTAATTCTGTTCGTTTTCTGGAAAGTTGCTCGGTTCTCTCAGAGTTGATATCAAATTTTGGATTACAGATTCAGCTATCGTGTCGGGGTTTAATTCCCCGGCCTGCACTAATTCAGAGAAAGCGTCAGCCTCCTTTGAATTCAATTTTCTAAACTGACGCGTCACACTTTCACCCACCACACGCGCGACAATTTTTCTGGATCGCTCCGAAACGCATTTAGCTCGGTTAGTTTGCATAACCTCCACACCATGCTTGACAATCTCTGCAACTAGTTCTTGCACTCCCTGTCTTTCCGTTGCACAAGTTTTTGAAACTTGAACAGACTTCGAGGAGTGTCGCATAGATAGTGCATGCAACAATTCACTTACTGTAATATCCGCGTGAGGAAGATCTGATTTGTTGACCGCGATAATGTCAGCGATTTCCAGTAGTCCTGCCTTAATTGCCTGAATTTCGTCACCCAATCCAGGTGATTCAACAACGACCGTTGTGTCCGCCAGTTCCGCAATTTCAATTTCAGACTGACCGGCACCAACTGTTTCAACAATAATGACATCCCAGTTTGCAGCGTCAAACAGGTGAATTATGTTGAGCGCAGTTGCAGAGAGGCCTCCAAGATGGCCGCGGGCGGCAACTGACCGAATGAATACACCATCATCGTCCGATTGTTCGACCATTCTGACACGATCGCCCAGAATCGCACCACCACTGAAATGACTGCTCGGGTCAATTGCAAGTATCGCCACCGATTTTCCAAGCTTTCGAAATTCTGCAATACAGGCATCGATGAGCGTTGATTTCCCAACGCCTGGTGGGCCTGTCACTCCAACGACGTGTGCGCGGCCAAGATGACATTGAATTGCACTCAATACCGCACTGGTGCCATCAAGATTGTTTTCGACAATTGTGATTGTCTTTGCTAGCGCATTTCGGTCCGAGCGAATCAGTTGGGCTAGCTTTTCTTGTGCATTCTCGGACCGCTCGACATTACTCAAAGTCATTACAAAATCATTTGCGGTTGTCCGAATCCCAATTCCTGTCGTACATATCGAACAACCTCACCATGAGTGAGCCCACCAATGACTCCATTGACAATCGCCTCGTAGATGTTCTTTTGCGGGTCTTGTGCAGCACTTTGAAGTTGTGAAAGCGCTGAATTGAATTCTGCTTGGCTTCGGTTGGCTTTGAAGTTCGCCAAACTTTCAAGTTGAGATTGAATTACCGACTCAGTTGGGCGCTTGAGAGGTTCTGCAACTGAGTCCTCTTCTTCCAACTGATATTTGTTTACGCCAACAATTGTTTGTTCACCACGTTCTACCTGGCTTTGAAATCGCATTGCAGATTCACCAATCCATCGCTGAATGAGACCCGATTCTACCGCTTTGAACATACCGCCAACTGCATTTATCTGATCCATGGTTTCAACGATTTTCTCTTCCATCTGATCGGTCAGCGATTCTACATAGTAGGAACCCGCTAGCGGGTCAATTACATCTGCACAACCTGCCTCTTCACGAACAATATTCTGAGTCGCAATTGCAATTCGAGCGGCTTCTTCCGTTGGGACGCTCAGAACTTCATCGTAAGCATCTGTGTGCAGAGATTGCAGTCCTGAGAAGATACCGGCGAGTGCTTGAATCGAGACTCGTGAGATGTTGTTGAGTGGTTGTTGACGCGTTAAATCAACGCCTGATGTTTGTCCATGAAACTTGAACCGCCAGGTTTTAGGATTTTTCGCACCTAGCCTTTCTCTGACGATACGCTGCCAGATTCTCCGACCAGCTCTGCATTTTGCAATTTCTTCGAAAAAACTGATAGAAATGTCGAAAAAGAACGTGAATCGCTCTAGAAAAATGTCTGGGTCCATACCGCGATTTGCGCAGTCTTCAGCATATTGAATTGCTGTTGCTAGCGTGAATGCCATAGCCTGGGCTGGAGTAGCACCTGCCTGTTGGGTGTGCTGACCCACAACGGATAGTGGATTCCAATTTGGAACGCGCGCTTGACAGAAAGCAATGTGATCCACCAGGACTCGTCTGGAGCCTTCCAGCGAAAGTCTGAAAAACATGTGGTTTGCGACGTAATGTGAAATATAGTCGCTTTGGTTTGATGTCCCCGAAACCTGATTCCAGTCTATACCTCGCCTGGCGGCAACACCTAACAGCAACGCCAACAGTGTAAATGGCAATGGATCATTCATGGCTGTTGACAGTGCAGCAATGTCGACGTCTCGGAAGCATCGGTCCATATCATCAACTGTGTTGACAATCACCCCACAGGTGCCGATCAGTTTAGGATCGACTTCGTCAGCATCGAAACCGCGATAAACTGAATTGCACGGTATCAGACTGATAGCATTGTTGCCAGCGTCTAGCAGCTTACGTAGCCGTTCATTGTAGTCTGAAGGAATGCCGTATCCGATGAGCTGTCTTTGACTCCAGGTACGCCCGCGGTGCATCGTGGGGTATATGCCGCGAGTCATGGGAATCTGTCCAGGATAGCCAAGTTTGTCCGCATAGTTCTCGTCATTCCAGTCGTCCGGCGTATATAAAGGCTTGATTGGAATTCCAGACCGGTTTGAGATATCTCGATCTTCCGGGAGTAGTTGGTTGTACTGCTGTTCCCAAAGATTCTTGGAATTCTGTGCGCCTGAATCTGACAGATTCACAACTTTAGCTTTCTTCATTGCTGACTACCTGAAATTTTCGCAAAGAACGGGTTCGTGATTTAATCGCAAGATCGCGTACAAAATCCGATATTTCGACCAGCGAACTACCCGGATGAAAGACTCGATGTACACCACCCTCAAGTAATGTTTGTTCATCATCGTCTGGAATTATGCCACCAACGATAATTCCGATATGATCGAGACCCGCATCGTGCAGTGCACTGACTAAGTCCGGAACAAGCAGGTGGTCCGTTGCCAGTGAGCTAATGCCGATAACATCTGCATCTTCTTCAGCGGCCAGACGTACAACTGCTGATACTGACTGCCAGGGTGGTGTATAGACAACTTCCATTCCGCTGTCTCGTAGTTTAGTAGCTACCAGGCGGCTTCCTCGATCATGACCATCCAGTCCTATCTTTGTGACGATCACCTTGGGTCGATAACTGTCTAACAACACGATTAACTAAAGATTTGATGGCGTTGGACTAGCGATTCACAGCCCACAATACATTCGAGTAAATTATTCGTCTATCAATTCTTGAATAATTGCTCGGATATTAGCCGAAGCAAAGTTTCTTCCACCAAGTGCCTGGTAACGAATTTTGCCGGTTCGATCAACCAAGAATGTGGTTGGCAGAGGGCCAACCCGCCAGTCTGCATAGACTGATAATTTTTCATCCACAACGATTGGGAATGTGAATGTTATTGGTAACTTTTCTAAAAAAGCTTCAATATCGGTGACTTTTTCACCGACGTTAACGGAGACTACTTCAAAGTGATCCTGATCAAAAATATTACGTGCATTTTGAATGGATGGAAGTTCTTCAATGCAGGGCGGACACCAGGTTGCCCAAAAATTCACCAGCAACACCTTACCTTTCAAAGAATCCGGAAGGTCGCCAGTCTGATGTAACCACTGAACATTGTCGAAAGAAGGTGCGGCTGGCCCGGAAATCTCCTGTATATCATCCCTAAGCGAAGCGTTCGTAGTTAGCGGAACGAGCAACAGCAGACAGAATAGAACGAAACTTCGGTGGACGATATTCAACTTTCCAACCTCTTTATCGGAGTTAATGATTCGAACAATCCTGAAAATTTGGACGTCCTCGCATGATGACCTTCAAAACGCTGTGCTAGTTAAGTGATTTCACCAGCACCTGTGAGCAGGTTCTCGAGATTGCCGATTTGCTGTTCTCTGGTTCTGATGACCTCTGCCAGTAAGTCATTGGCGGATACAACGCCGATCAAAACATCGTCGTCGACGACCGGCAGATGACGAAAGCCGCGTTCAACGACAATTTTCATGCAGTCTTCAATTTCATCTTCCGGACCGACCGTGTACACATTTTCAGTCATGACTTCTGAAATCTGTGTGTCCTTGGAGGTTCTTCCCAGCAAAATCACCCTTCTTGCATAATCTCTTTCGCTAAATATCCCAACCAGTTTTTCATCGGCATCGACTACCGGCAGGACCCCTATATTGCGTTCAGCCAATAGATGCAGAGCGTCAAGAACCGTATTGTCTGGCGCAATTGTCCAGACCAATCCCCTCGAGCGAATTAAGGAAGATATCGTATACATGGTTCGCCTCCTGACCTATTGTGGAATTTAAATTTTTTTAGCCGTTGAGTGACCTGAACCAACCTGGCAATTGAGAGATCGTGAAATGATGACTACGGATGGAGCGTGAACTTTTCATTTTCACGAACCAAAATTCGAGATAGACAATTCAAGAATCCCGGACATTCTATTTTGCAACAGAAACGATAAATTAGCAAATCGCAATTTTGAAAAACCTCGAGTGGCTTGAAACCAATCAGAATCAAAATGTGATTTCACAAGTACAGTGAAATTATTAGCAAATTTATGCGCAGGTATTGTATCTTCAGCGATTGCGAGACGTCTTTTTCTATTCACGGCACATATAATATGCGTCTTTCGATGGGCGAAATTTCTTATCGAAATCCACATAATAAGTACTTGAATTCAGAAGTAATTCATTTCAGTACGTAAGTAATATTTTTATAGCTAAACGAGTAAAAATTCATCAAAGGGATTTTTTTCGGCCATATGTACAAAGTTGTGAAGTAACGCATAGGTAAATTGGAGTTGTATGACGCAAGAACGGCAAAATCTGATTGTTGCAAACTGGAAAATGAATGGTGCCTTCGAAATGGCGAACTCGCTTCTGGAAGAAGTTTTAAATGGTACCCGGCAGTTCAAATCTCCATCTATCGTTATTTGCCCACCATTTGTTTATCTTCAACATGTTGCGCAACTGATTGAATCGAATTCTTCAGTGTCCCTTGGAGCGCAAAACTGTAGCGAACACTCAGCAGGTGCCTACACAGGTGAAGTATCATCTAATATGCTGAAAGATGTCGGTTGCCAGTACGTAATTTGTGGTCACTCTGAAAGACGTCAGTACAATGGTGAAACCGATGAGGACGTTGCCCAGAAGGCAATTTCCATCATTGACAGGCAGTTAACTCCAATTGTCTGCGTTGGTGAAACATTGAATGAACGCCAGTCTGGAAAGACAGATTTGGTCATTGAACGTCAGATTGATTCGATTTTGGAGCATTGCGAAAAGCAGTTAGTTGACCGAATTACAATTGCTTATGAACCGATTTGGGCAATTGGTACGGGTCGTTCAGCAACACCCGAGCAAGCTCAGGAAGTTCATCATTTGATCCGCAATCGCATTGCAACACTGAGTCAAAGTGCCGCGGACGGATGCAGAATCCTTTACGGCGGAAGTGTAACTGGGGAGAACGCTGCCGAGGTGCTGGGTCAAATTGATGTTGATGGTTGCCTGGTGGGTGGCGCATCACTAAAAGCAGCACAATTTATTGAAATTTGCAGGGCGGCACAAAGGTAGGTTGCGAAAATGGAACTCGTTGTCAGAATTTTGTTAGGATTGTTTTTTGTTGTATCAATTGCCCTTGTGGTGCTGATTTTGCTGCAAAGAGGCAAAGGGTCAGATATGGGGGCTGTATTTGGTGGCGGTTCAAGTTCAGTATTTGGCAGTCGAGGGTCTGCCAATTTTTTGACTCGAATAACTGCAGTGCTGGCAACCATATTTTTTGGAATTGCTTTGGGCCTTGCTTATATTTACACCGGTGTTGGTACACCGCAAAGTGTAACTGAATCTGTAATCGAATCAGTTGCAGAATCGGAGACGCCCCAGGCGCCCGGGGAGACCACACAGGATGAGGTGCCAAAGGCTCCTGAGTAAGGTCAGTTGTTTATGTTAGCCGAAGTGGTGGAATTTGGTAGACACGCCGTCTTGAGGGGGCGGTGGCGCAAGCCGTGCCGGTTCAAGTCCGGCCTTCGGCACCAGACCTTTCTTAGCAGATTGTCCAAAATTAAATAAGTTCAATCGGAACGATGCTGAGTAACTACATTCCTGTCCTGATTTTTCTGGTGGTGGCAATCGTAATGGGGCTTGCCATGTTGTCTGCTGGAAGACTTCTGGGACCAAACCGACCTGACAAGGAAAAACTTTCTCCATATGAGTGCGGCTTTGAAGCATTTGAAGACAGTCGCATGAAGTTTGATGTTCGTTATTACCTTGTTGCTATTCTATTCATTATTTTCGACCTGGAAATTGCATTCCTGTTTCCCTGGGCGGTTGCACTCGACGAGATTGGCATATTCGGTTTCGTTGCAATGATGATATTCCTGGCTGTATTAGTAGTCGGATTCATTTATGAATGGATGAAAGGCGCACTAGAGTGGGAGTAAACCATGTCGATTGAAGGCATTATGTCACAAGGTGTTGTCACAACATCGATGGACAAATTAGTGAACTGGGCGCGTACGGGAGCAATGTGGCCGATGACTTTCGGTCTTGCTTGCTGTGCCGTAGAAATGATGCATGCCGGAGCAGCACGGTACGACCTTGACCGGTTCGGGATCATCTTTCGCCCTAGTCCCCGGCAGTCAGATGTGATGATTGTCGCAGGCACTCTGGTCAATAAAATGGCGCCGGCATTGCGTAAAGTTTACGACCAGATGCCAGAGCCCCGCTGGGTGATTTCAATGGGGTCGTGCGCAAATGGCGGCGGCTACTACCATTATTCCTACTCGGTTGTACGAGGCTGCGACCGAATCGTTCCTGTCGATGTCTATGTTCCGGGCTGTCCACCAACCGCCGAAGCGCTGGTTTATGGCATTCTTCAGCTACAGCGAAAAATTCAACGCACAAATACTATAGCCAAATAACTGGCACCAATGGCGTTCCTGACTGAACTCTCCCGCGCTGTCGAAAGCCTGCTGGGTGACACGGTTTTGGACTCTGTTCAATCCAGGGGTGAACTAACCATTGTTGTAGACGCGGGTTTGATCGTTGATGTGTGTACCACGCTTCGCGATAACACCGACACTTGCTTCGAGCAGCTCATTGATCTTTGTGGTGTCGATTATTCAACTTACGGAGAGCAAGACCCGCCGAGAGCCTGGCAGGGCGCTCGCTACGCTGTTGTGTATCACCTGTTATCGGTTAAGCACAACCATCGCCTTCGTGTTAAAACCTTTCTCAATGACGACATGCCAATGGTTGCTTCCGTGATTGATGTTTGGCCCTGTGCCGACTGGTTTGAGCGTGAAGCATTTGATCTTTTTGGGATTGTGTTTGAAGGCCATCCAGACCTTCGAAGACTGCTGACCGACTACGGTTTTATCGGACACCCGTTCAGAAAGGATTTTCCTTTGTCCGGCTATGTCGAAATGCGTTATGACGTCGAGAAGGGACGTGTTGTTTACGAGCCGGTATCAATTGAGCCGCGGACACTCGTTCCGCGTGTCATTCGAGAGGATAGTTTTGGTCACCGAGATTCGTAACTACACCATGAATTTCGGGCCGCAGCACCCGGCTGCCCACGGTGTGTTGCGCCTTGTCATGGAATTGGATGGAGAGGTGATTGAGCGCATCGACCCGCACATTGGTTTGCTCCACCGGGCGACCGAAAAGCTTGCCGAATCCAAGCCTTTCAACCAGAGCATCGGCTATATGGACCGTTTGGATTACGTGTCTATGATGTGCAATGAACACGCTTATGTGATGGCAATCGAAAAACTGCTCGGAGTAAGCCCACCCATTCGAGCGCAGTACATTCGGGTGATGTTCGACGAGATTACACGCATCCTCAATCATTTGCTATGGCTTGGTGCACATGGGCTTGATATCGGTGCAATGACGGTTTTCCTATACTGTTTTCGAGAGCGTGAAGACTTGATGGACTGCTACGAGGCCGCATCAGGTGCACGTATGCACGCAACCTATTACAGACCCGGCGGTGTTTATCGAGACCTGCCTGATACGATGCCGCAATATGAACCATCTAAATTTCGAAGCAGAGGCAAACTGGCAGAACTAAATGCAACTCGCCAAGGCTCACTATTGGATTTCATCTGGGCTTTCACAGAAAGGTTCCCGGGGTGTGTAGATGATTACGAAACTCTGTTGACTGAAAACCGAATTTGGAAACAGCGTACTGTCGATATTGCCATCGTACCACCTGAAACGGCACTCGCGCGAGGTTTCACAGGTGCAATGCTTCGGGGTTCTGGGATTGAGTGGGATTTACGCAGGAAACAGCCTTACGAAGTCTATGACAAGTTAGATTTTGATATTCCAGTTGGCACAAATGGAGATTGCTACGATCGATATCTGTGCCGGGTTGAAGAGATGCGACAGTCGAATCGAATTGTTCGTCAGTGCGTCGAATGGTTGCGTAATAATCCGGGGCCGGTTATGGTCGATGACGCAAAACTCATCGCACCTCGTCGCGAAACAATGAAACGCGATATGGAATCGCTGATTCATCACTTCAAGCTGTTTACTGAAGGCTTTTGCGTTAAAGAGGGTGAAGTCTACGCTGCAGTAGAAGCGCCGAAAGGTGAGTTTGGAATCTATCTCATTTCAGATGGAGCCAACAAACCCTATCGCCTCAAAATTAGAGCGCCTGGATTTGCCCACCTGTCAGCTTTGGACGCGATGTGCCGCGGTCATATGCTTGCGGATGTGGTTGCGGTTATTGGGACACAGGACATAGTATTTGGGGAGGTAGACCGATAATGCTGTCGCAGGAAGCATTGGTTGAAATCGATAGCGAAGTTGCCAAGTATCCTGAAGGTCAAGAGCGGGCCGCATTACTCGCTGCGCTACGTATTGCGCAAGACGAATGTGGTTGGATTAGTGTCGATTTGATGACCTATATTGCGGGAATTCTTAGCGTTGAGCCTGCCAAGGTGGCTGAGGTTGCGACGTTTTACACCATGTACGATTTGAAACCCATTGGTCGTTACAAAATTTCGCTTTGCACCAATATTTCATGTGCCTTGAGAGGTTCAGCAACAATTACCAGTCATCTGCAGAAACGACTTGGAATTGGATTCGGTGAAACGACTGAAGACGGGCGGTTTACGCTCATGGAGGTAGAGTGTCTGGCTGCATGTGGTGGTGCACCTGCTGCGCTGATTGGGACGAACTACTATGAAAACCTCACGCCACGGCGAATTGACGAAATTCTGGAGACGTTGGACTGATGGGTTCTGAAGTACGGATCACCCTGCCACCACATGATCTAAAGAAGCCATGGACGATTGATGCTTATAGAAGCATTGGTGGATATGAGGCGCTCACTCGAATTCTCAAAGAGAAGGTTTCGCAGGAAGATGTGATTAACGAAGTCAAAGCTTCCGGTCTAAGAGGGCGGGGAGGTGCTGGATTTCCCACAGGTCTTAAGTGGAGTTTTATGCCCCGAAACGCGCCCGGTCAAAAATACCTGGTGTGCAACTCCGATGAAGGCGAACCCGGCACATTCAAGGATCGGGACATTATCCGATATAACCCGCATGCGCTGATTGAAGGGATGACTATCGCGGGTTACGCAATGGGTGCAACAGTCGGTTACAACTATATGCGTGGTGAATTTGTAGAGCCCTATTTGCGAATCGAACAAGCGATGCAGGAAGCCCGCGAAGCGAATTTATTGGGTTTGAACATACTTGGCAGTGGGGTGGATTTTGAGTTGTATTCTCACCTGGGTGCTGGCGCATATATCTGCGGTGAGGAAACAGGTTTACTGGAATCTCTCGAAGGCAAGAGTGGCCAACCTAGATTTAAGCCCCCATTTCCAGCGCAGTATGGTGTTTTTGGCAAGCCGACGACCATCAATAACACCGAAACCCTGGCATCAGTTCCACGAATCATTCAAGAAGGTGCTGAATGGTTTGTCAGCCTCGGACCGGAAAATAATGCAGGCACCAAGGTATTTTCAGTGTCCGGGCATGTCAATCGTCCCGGTAATTATGAAGTGCCTTTAGGCATGCCATTTCGAGAATTACTTGAAATGGCAGGTGGCATGTTGAACGGCGGCAAACTCAAAGCAGTGATACCAGGCGGTTCGTCGGTTCCGGTTCTGCCCGCGGAATTGATCATGGACTGCAACATGGACTACGATTCACTTCAGAATGCCGGATCTTTGCTGGGAGCTGGCTCAGTTATTGTGATGGATGAGTCCACTTGTATGGTTCAAATGCTGGAACGGATTGCATATTTTTACTGGGAGGAATCTTGCGGTCAGTGTACTCCGTGTCGCGAGGGAACCGGGTGGTTGTACCGAATGTTAAAGCGGATTCGACGCGGTGCTGCTCGAATGGACGAGATTGATCAGCTGGTGGATGTCGCCAATCGCATTGAAGGGCGAACAATTTGTGCACTAGGTGATGCGGCTGCTTGGCCTGTGCAGAGTTTCATCAAGCATTTTAGACATGAATTCGAAGCCAAAATCAAACCGGTGAGCAAAGCTGCCTGAGTGAATAGCCATGCCAAATAGCCAAATGTTCAAAATTGAGATTGATGGACGCGAATTCGAAGCTGCGCCGGGCTCCATGCTGATCGAAATCGCCGATAAAGCTGGCATATATATACCTAGATTCTGCTATCACGAAAAACTCTCGGTAGCAGCCAACTGCCGAATGTGCCTGGTCGAAGTGGAGCGGGCACCTAAACCTTTGCCGGCTTGTGCAACGCCGGTCATGGATGGAATGAAAGTCAAGACGAATTCCAAAGTGGCTGTTGATGCCCAAAAGGACACGCTGGAATTTTTGTTGATTAATCATCCACTGGATTGTCCAATCTGTGATCAGGGTGGTGAATGTCCGCTGCAGGATCAGGCAGTAGGGTACGGTGGCCATTTATCCCGGTATGAAGAGAAGAAACGTGTCGTAGCGGATCACGATATTGGACCTTTAATCGAAACCGAAATGACTCGGTGCATTCACTGTACTCGATGTGTTCGATTCGGCGACGAGATCGCAGGGGTTATGGAATTCGGCATTACTGGTCGAAGCGAGCACCTAAAGATTGACACGTTTTTTGGCAGTACCGTGGATTCAGAAGTGTCCGGGAATGTGATTGATCTTTGTCCTGTGGGTGCGCTGACTTCAAAACCATACCGGTTCACAGCTCGGTCTTGGGAACTCATCGATCATGAGTCCATTAGTCCACACGACTGTGTAGGTGCCAACATCAGCATCCAGACATTGCGCGGAGAGGTTAAAAGAGTCCTTCCCCGAATTAATGAGGCCGTCAACGAATGCTGGATTTCAGACCGAGACCGTTATAGCTATGAAGCCGCGGGTGCCGAAAATCGACTGTTGCAGCCAATGGTCAGGAGTGAATCTGGACTGACTCCTACCAGCTGGGAAGACGCTCTCAACGCCGCTGCTAATGGAATTTGGTCAGTAATTGATGAGTACGATGCAAGTGAATTAGGTGCTCTGGTATCACCGACAGCAAGTTTTGAGGAGTTTTATCTGGTTCAAAAACTGATGCGGGCACTTGGCTCAGACAACGTCGATCATCGATTGCGACAAATTGATTTTTCAGGAGATGATGACGCAGGACTCTATCCTGGGACGAGTTTACCGATCGAGCGCATTTCCGATTGCAGCAATATCTTGCTGGTCGGTTCAAATATTCGAAAGGAACAGCCATTGCTGGGTTTGCGCGTTCGAAAAGCATGGCAGGCTGGTGCCAAAGTAGCAGCGATCAATTCAATGGACTGGTCACTGAATTTTGGTCTTGAGGCCAAAACTATTGTTGCTCCAGGTCTGGTTCCCTATGCGCTGGCCCAAGTTCTGCTGCTACTTTGCGACATGAAGAACGCTGAAGTTCCAGCGGATATCTCGGGGGACTTTCTCGATGGAGCTGACGAGTTTTCTGGGCATGAAGAGTGCAGGAAAATCGCTGCAATGCTGTGTGAGATCACAGGTGATGCTGTCATTGTTTTGGGACAGTCGGCCATATCGCATCCGATGTTTAGTTGTATTGAACACTTAGCGCAGTTCATTGCCGAGATTTCAGGTGCTTCTCTGGCGATTTTGCCGCCTGCGAACAGTGTAGCCGGTTGGATGGCAGGTTGTCTGCCACATCGCGGTGCTAATGGCGTTCCCGTCGAAACATCTGGATTGAATGTCCGCCAAATGATTCATAACCCACGTGTTGCTTATCTCCTCTTCAATATTGAGCCTTCGAGAGACATTTCCGATGGCATGCATACCAGTCAGGCAATGGAAAATGCCAGTTTTGTAGTCAGTCTGCAGTCGTTTGACGACGTGCCCGACTACGTTGATGTCGTTTTGCCAATTGCCTCATTTACCGAAAACGCTGGAACATTCATCAATTGCGAAGGTCGTGTGCAGCACACGGTTGCAGCTATCGAACCCATGGAGGAGTCGCGCCCTGGGTGGAAAATTCTTCGGGTGTTGGGTAATTTCTTTAATTTACCCGGCTTTGACTATGTTCATGTCGGCGATGTATTTAAAGAAGCTTTTACCGAGACAGAAGACGTTAGAGAGCTCAATGGATCAAGCAGCCGTCCAGTACCTTGTATACAAAAGGAGTCAAGGGTTTCCCCTGGTTACTTTGAGTTGATATCTGACCCGAAAATTTACTCTGTAGATGCGACAGTCCGTCGGGCCGCAGCTTTACAGTTAACGGCTGATGCAAGTCCAGTCAGTGTAGGCGTTCACCCGGATGACTTGGAAGCACTGGCCTTGGAAAACGGTACGGCAATTGTTCTCCGACACGATTTGTATTCTGTGCACACCCAGGTCTTTTCCGATTCGCGCGTAGCCCGTGGTTGCGTTTACTTTCCAGCCGGCAGCGACGTTGGACCTTCTGCATCAATTGGCGCTGAAGTTCGCATTGAGCAAGAGTCGGGGGCTGTGTGATGAATTGGCTTTGGTCAACGTATGGCAGTTTGCCTTTTGAACTGCAGGTTACGATAGAGAGCCTGATCAAGATCATTGCGATTTTGGTGCCGCTGCTTCTGTGCGTAGCGTTCATGACCTATGCTGAGCGAAAAATCATTGGCTACATTCAGGTAAGAGTCGGCCCTAACCGAGTGGGCCCGAAAGGTTGGTTTCAACCGTTTGCAGATGTCTTGAAACTGCTCTTCAAGGAAATTGTCATTCCAAGCAATGCAAATCGATTTCTTTTTCTGTCTGCTCCGATCCTTTCGCTGGCTCCTGCCTTGGCAGCCTGGGCGGTGATACCGTTCACAGATACATTAGTATTAGCCAATCTGGATGCGGGGTTGCTTTACATTCTTGCACTGACTTCACTTGGAGTCTATGGCGTAATCGTAGCCGGTTGGGCGTCCAATTCAAAGTACGCATTTCTTGGTGCCATGAGATCAGCGGCACAAATAGTGGCGTATGAAATTGCGATGGGATTTGCACTGGTGGGACTACTGATGGCTGCCGGGAGTCTCAATCTTGTTCAGATTGTGACTGCACAAACTGGAGGAATACACCAGTGGTATTTATGGCCGCTTTTTCCATTATTCCTGGTTTATTTCATCTCAGGTGTTGCTGAGACAAACCGAGCACCTTTTGATGTGGCGGAAGGTGAATCTGAAATTGTTGCTGGTTTTCACGTTGAGTACTCTGGCGTAACATTCGCAGTATTTTTTATGGCAGAGTACGCCAATATGGTGCTCATCGCAACTTTGGCCGTCATTATGTTTCTGGGTGGTTGGCACGCCCCATTCGAATTCGCACCATTTACCTGGATACCACCGATTTTCTGGCTGTTGGGAAAAGTCGCACTGATGCTGTTTGTATTCTTATGGCTACGTGCTACATTTCCCCGCTATCGTTATGATCAGATTATGCGGCTCGGCTGGAAAGTGTTTATCCCTGTAACACTAGTCTGGATTACCGTGATCGGTGTTTTTCGATTTCTCACTCCCTTTGGTTTCATCTTTCAGTAGCGCGCAAGGATAGAGTGATGGACTGGTTAAAACGACATTTCAGAACTTTTTTGTTGCTTGAACTGCTGCGCGGTTTAAGACTGACTGGCAAGCACCTCTTCAAGCGCAAGATAACCGTTCAGTATCCTGAAGAAAAAACTCCAAAGTCTCCGCGATTTCGAGGTTTGCACGCACTTCGACGTTATCCGAATGGTGAAGAGCGCTGCATTGCATGTAAGTTGTGTGAAGCAGTCTGCCCGGCACTCGCAATCACGATTGAATCGGAGGAGCGAAGCGATGGTACTCGACGAACGACTCGTTATGACATCGACATGTTCAAGTGCATTTACTGCGGGTTTTGCGAGGAAGCTTGTCCAGTTGATTCGATTGTTGAAACCGATATTCACGAATTCCATTTCGAGACGCGTGGTGACAACATCATGACCAAAGAAATGCTACTCGCCATTGGCGATCAGTACGAAGAACAAATTGCGGATGCTCGGAGAGCTGATTCTACTTTTCGGTAGGGTTGACGTCAGTGACTTTCAGTTTTCTTGATTTTGCCTTCTACGCATTTGCAGCAGTATTGATATTTGCGGCACTAATGGTGGTTACGGTTCGAAATCCAGTCAAAGCGGCTTTGTTTCTTGTGCTTGCGTTTTTTAGCGCAGCCTGTATCTGGATTACGTTAGAGGCTGAATTTCTGGCAATTGTGCTGGTTCTGGTTTACGTCGGCGCGGTGATGGTGCTGTTTCTGTTTGTCGTCATGATGCTGGATATCAATCTGGTTCAGATGCGTGAGGGATTTGGCAAGTACCTGCCAGTCGGAGGATTCGTTGCTTTGTTGCTGGTTGCGGAGCTGATTATTATTCTCAACGCCAAAGTGTTCAGTCCGGATTCGATGCCCCGACCCGCCGGGCAGCCAGCGGACTACAGTAACACACAGAAATTGGGCGAGATTCTTTATACGCAGTATGCCTATCCGTTTGAAATTGCTGCAATCATTCTGCTAGTAGCGATTGTTGCAGCTATCTCACTGACGTTGCGTCGTCGTCCACAAACGCGTTATCAGAAGCCTGCGAAGCAGATATCTGCCAGAAAAGAAGACCGGTTGCGCGTGGTTTCCATGAAATCAGAAAAGCCGGACCCTGATGCCGCAGGAGCGGGCACAGAATGATCTCCCTGACTCATTACCTGGTGCTGGGAGCGGTGCTTTTTTCTATCGCTGTTGTCGGAATTTTTCTAAACCGGAAAAATGTTGTCATTCTGTTGATGGCAATCGAATTGCTGCTTTTAGCAGTTAACATCAATTTCGTTGCGTTCTCACATTACTTGCAGGATATTGCTGGACAGGTGTTTGTATTTTTCATCCTGACAGTTGCCGCAGCAGAAGCGGCGATCGGACTTGCAATTCTGATCGTGCTGTTTCGAAATCGACACACGATCAACGTTGAAGATCTGAACCGTCTAAGCGGTTGAGAACTTTCCAGAGTTTGCTGCTAACGTGCTAACGATTTATACGCTGATCCCCGTCAGTTGCCTGGTCGCAGCTATTGTTGCGGGACTGGGTGGACACATCATTGGTCGCACAGCAACCCACCGTGTTGCGATTACCGGTGTTGCAATTAGTTTTGTTTTATCGGTCTATGTGTTGTTTGACGTGCTACAGGGTAATTACTTTGACGGCATGCTCTACACTTGGGGAACCAGTGGATTTCTGACTTTTCAAATCGGGTTTCTGATTGACGAACTATCGGCAGGTATGGCCGTTGTAGTGACTTTTGTTTCACTGATGGTGCACATCTACACTATCGGTTACATGCACGATGATCCCGGCTATCAGCGTTTCTTCAGCTACATTGCGCTTTTCACATTTGCCATGCTGATGTTGGTTATGTCAAATAACTTCCTGCAGTTATTTTTTGGTTGGGAAGGCGTCGGCGTGGTTTCCTACCTACTGATTGGATTCTGGTTTGATCGGGATTCTGCAATTCATGCCAATATGAAAGCGTTCCTGGTTAACCGTATCGGAGATTTCGGATTTATTTTGGCAATCGCAGCAATTGTTTATGTGTTCAGTTCACTGAACTATTCGGATGTCTTCTCTCAGGCTGCTTCCGTTGAAAATATGACGGTTGAGGCATTCGAAGGTGTCAACTGGAAATGGCTGACAATTATTTCGTTGTTGCTGTTTGTCGGTGCGATGGGAAAATCTGCTCAGGTACCGCTTCACGTGTGGCTGCCTGATTCAATGGAGGGTCCGACACCCATTTCCGCACTTATCCATGCGGCAACCATGGTGACTGCCGGAATATTCATGGTCGCACGAATGTCACCACTGTTTGAATTTTCAGAAGTTGCACTGACAGTGGTGGTGACAATTGGTGCGATAACGGCACTGTTCATGGCATTGATTGGTCTGGTGCAAAATGACATCAAGCGGATCGTTGCTTACTCAACCCTATCGCAACTCGGTTACATGACAGTCGCACTTGGCGTTTCGGCCTATGCAGCAGGTATATTCCATCTCACCACTCATGCATTCTTCAAAGCATTGCTTTTTCTCGCCGCCGGTTCGGTGATCGTCGCACTGCATCATCAGCAGGACATTCGACATATGGGCGGATTGAAAAAGATCATGCCAATTACTTATTGGACAGCACTGGTTGGTTCGCTGGCACTGGCGGGTTTGCCGCCGTTTGCGGGGTTCTTTTCCAAAGACACCATCATTGAGGCAGTCCACGCCAGTCAATTGCCGGGAAGCGGCTTTGCACTATTCGCAGTCTCTATTGGCGTTTTTGTTACCGCGCTTTACTCATTTAGGATGCTATTTATTGTTTTTCATGGCAAGCCACGAATGTCTGAAGATGAACTTGCGCATGCCAATGAGTCGCCCTGGGTGATTACGTTGCCACTAGTCGTGCTGGCTGTTCCGTCGGTTATTTTTGGAGCGATATTCGCCGTTCCTATGCTGTACGGTGAGTTTTACGATCAGTCGATATTTGTATTGTCTCAACATGACACACTGGCACATGTTGGGGCGGGACTCGCAGGGCAAGGTGGCGAAATCTCAGCCTGGAAAATAGTGTTACATGGATTTATCACTCTGCCATTCTGGTTGGCGGTTGCAGGTATCTTTGTAGCTTGGCTTCTGTACATCCATCGGCCTGAGTGGCCATCCCTAATTCAATCTCGATTCAAGTTATTGTGGCAGATTCTAGATCACAAGTATGGCTTCGATGAATTCAATGAAGTAGTAGTCGCTAGCGGTACCCGGGGACTTGGAGATGTACTTTGGAAATTCATGGATATGTATGTAATTGACGGTTTAGTTGTCAACGGATTGGCTAATTCAGTCAGACGCATCTCTTCAAGAATTCGCGTGATCCAGAGTGGGTTTGTTTATCACTACGCCTTTACGATGATTATCGGACTGCTGTTGCTGATCACTTGGTTTTTGATCAGATAACTTACTGCTGCTAATTCGATGTTCCCCTGGTTAAGTTCACTCATCTGGTTGCCAATTGTCGGTGGAGTTGCAGTGCTTGCAATTGGCAGAATTGCACGTTCAGATTCTGTCCGTTGGGTTGCTTTGAGTGTTTCCGTGCTCACCTTTGTTTTGAGCATGATCGTCTACGGAATTTTTGATACAACCACCGCAGATTTCCAACTGGCAGAACATGCTGTATGGGTTGATGCATTCAACGTCAATTATTCGGTCGGCATAGACGGAATTTCATTGCCTTTGATTTTGCTAACGACATTTCTGACAGTTCTTGTAGTGATTGCTGGCTGGCGAGTCATTCAATATCGAATTTCGCATTACCTCGCCGCGTTTTTGCTGCTGGAAGGACTGATGATCGGTGTGTTTTCAGCATTGGATGCGGTGCTTTTCTACATTTTCTGGGAAGGCATGCTGATACCGATGTTTCTGATCATCGGTATCTGGGGCGGTGAAAATCGGGTTTATGCGACCATCAAGTTTTTCCTGTATACGTTGCTAGGTTCACTACTGATGCTGGTGGCATTTCTTTATCTTTACAACGTCAGTGAATCCTCATTCAGTATTGTTAACTGGCACGCGTTGCCAATTGCGCATACCGCCCAAATTTTGCTTTTCATCGCATTTTTCTCAGCCTTCGCTGTTAAGGTTCCAATGGTACCGGTGCACACCTGGCTACCTGATGCACACGTTGAAGCACCCACTGGTGGATCGGTCATTTTGGCAGCTGTGATGCTGAAGATGGGCGCCTATGGATTTTTACGATTTACTTTACCGATTTTGCCGGATGCATCTCGAACTTTGGCAGGGGTGATCATTGCATTGTCACTGATTGCGATCGTCTACATTGCGTTGGTGGCGCTGGCACAAACCGATATGAAGAAGTTGATTGCGTATTCATCAATTTCTCACATGGGATTTGTTACCCTTGGATTTTTCGTCTTCAATACACACGGCATAGAAGGCGGTATCGTGCAGATGATTTCGCACGGTTTCATTTCAGGTGCTCTCTTCCTATGTGTCGGTGTGCTTTATGACAGGCTCCACTCCAGGAAACTGGAGACCTATGGTGGTGTTGCACATCGCATGCCAGTGTTTGCCGCTTTGATGATGATTTTCACATTGGCAAATGTTGGATTACCTGGCACCTCTGGGTTTGTTGGAGAAGTTTTGGTAATCATAGGCGCATTTCAGGAAAGTGCAATTTATGCCGCAATTGCAGCTTTGACGTTGATTTTGGGTGCAGCTTACACACTGCGGATGTATAAGCGCGTTATCTATGGAAAGATTGTAAATGAGGCAGTTTCTACCTTAACCGATCTCAACATTCAGGAGAAAATCACGCTGAGCGTGCTGGCCATTCTGGTACTGCTGCTAGGAGTATGGCCCTTTCCGCTGTTGGAAATGATGCATCCTTCTGTTGAACATCTGATTTCGCAGATTTCAATCTCGAAGCTGTAACTCACGAGTCGCGACACTGAACCACGACTCGTATTTGAACATGGATTGACTATACGGTTTGGTTAGCCCGCAAGCAACCATGGCTGATTGAGAGGTGGCCGTCTCAGCCTTGTGTTACAAGTCGGCTTCAGATACTCCAACGCTTGTGTGATCTTCTCGGTAATTGGCTACTATTGCTTTACAGGTAATGCATCGGTGTCGTCCGATGCAGAAAAGCGCATGCAGGCTGATCTGCCAGACTACGAATTGTTGGCGCAGTCGTAGAGACGGAGACGATTTGCGCTCACCAAACCGATTGCGCCAATTCAAGCGTGTCCGGTATCAAGTACTCCCAAATGTTACGAACTTCGTCTTTTTCGAAGATTGACGGTTAGATTCTCCGGCATCATCGTGAATGCCAAACGTTCGTTTACCTCGCCTGTTCCATGGATAGTATCGAGGTCAAAATTGCGACACAGCATGGACAGCACCATTCGAATTTCAAACAGGGCGAGATTGCGTCCTGGGCACAGGCGCGGCCCTGAGCCGAATGGAATGAACGCCTGGCGTTCGTGCGGGTGGTATCGCTGAGCTTCAGTGTTAAGCCAGCGCTCGGGTTGGAAAAGGTCTGCATTGATAAAATTCGAGTCTTTCATCGCTGTTTTGCGCGTAAGCATATGGATTGTCGTTCCCTTTGGAATTTGGCACCCCAAAATTTCCGTGTCAGTATTTGATTCAGCTGCTATAAAGGGGGCGACAGGCTTAAGTCGCATCACTTCGTTGACAAACGCGTCCAGAAAGGGAAGCCTGTTGGTCTGCTCCAGTTCTAGTATCGCAGCGCTGTTCGATGCCGCAATCTCATCAACTTCGCTTCGCATCCTGTGAAAGTGCTCCGGATATCTCATCAAATAGTGGATACACCAGGCAATGGTGTTTGCTGTCGTGTCCTCACCCGCGAGCAACAGTGTACCTGCATTGGCAAATACATCGTCATCCGAAAAATCGGAAGCCCCCTGATCAATCTCCGATAGAATGGATTCGAGAAAATTGGTTGGTGAGTCTTTCAAGCGCGGATTTGCCTCCATTCGCTGCCGCACAGCCCGTACCATTCCATTCACCTCTTCCCGCAAAGCCTTGAGGGCAGATTTAAGAGCGTAGTCAGAAGGGAGGCGAATATAGCGCCAAACCGGAAAGGGAAGATAAACCCGTCGATGTACTATGGGAAATACCTTGTCGAGGTGACGTTGAATGACGGGACCTTCGGTTTCCTGGGTGTTTGGATCGATACCGAAGGCGACCTGCATAGTCACATCGACTGTAAAGCGCATCAGGTCACTGCACACATTCACTGACTGTGCTTGGTCCGATGAATGCTCCCAGCGTCGCTTCAATCGCTCTACCATCATCTGTAGTTTGGGAAAGAGGGGCTTCAATTTGGTACGATTCAAAGATTTCGTTACGATCGCGCGGTGACGTCGCCACAGCTCGCCCTCGCGTGAGAACACTCCATTGAGGTGCAGGTCGGTCGCTGCTTTCTCAAGAATTGAGGTGCGCCTGAAGCCATCCGGACGATCACGCAAAATGCGTTGGGTGGTCTCGCGCTCAGCTATGACCACATGAGGACGGGGTCCGAAATAAACTCGAAAAATATCACCGTACTGGTCCGCCCAATCTTCCAGTGTCAGGTGTAGCGTGCTAGGAGAAATTTGGTGCAGATTGCCAATGAGCGGCAGGCGCAAAGGCCCAGGTAGCTCATGAATTTTTCTCAAACTCGTGGATACGGATGTGTCTAATTCGGCATTCTGTGTGGACATTTGGAATGACAACGAGGGAAGTTAATATTCGATTAAGTTAAATCGCGTCTGTCAGGAAGCCCGCATATCAGATGAAAAACCCCACGAAAATCGATTGGCAACGAATCTGGTGACAACAAGCATGTGTATTCTACTGAACTTGAAAGCGCAACGAAGTTAATTGAACAGTAAGTGACTATTGTCTGAAAATGTGCCGATGATCAGCATCCGGACTGGTCTTTCTCAGTGTCTGATTCAGTTCACAGTGCAACAATCTGTTTCAAAGATTCTTCTTGCAAAATAATCCGGTGCAATGTGATACGTTTTGTCTCTGTGACTCCAGTTTATTGTGATGAGGGGTTTAAAACTATTCAAAAAGTGACGGTTCGACTCTGAAATGTCTCATGAGATATTCAAGAATCGATTCATTTGACATAGAATTAAATGCAAAAAGATTAACTTTACGCGCTTGGTCCATTCAGATATACGTATCATTCCCCGCTTCAGTTGAAGAGACCGTTTAATCAAACGAAAAAAAGTTAACCTTGTGAACCGAGACAAAATGTCGACACTCGGTTAAAATTCAACCGATAGTGGAGCCATACACAAAGGGCTGCCATTTGGTAACGATTGTTTCGATTGTTAAGTGACCCACCAATGTAACAAGTGAAATTGCACCATGAAGAAAGAATTACTACATGCTGAAGCGGATCTATCTGTTCCCAAAACTGACATTTTAAGAGCAAGACGAGAAGGTGGTTCAACCCCCGAACTCAGCAATTGGGGTGTGAATTCAGAATATGGCGTTCTCCGTGATGTTCTTTTGGGTTCACCAGAGTGCTTTCGCTGGATGGGCGAAGAGAATCTTGAATATAGTTCGATCTGCCGCACCTCTGATCGCCATGGTCTGGTATTTGATCGAGACGTTGCGATTCGTCAGCATGCAGAATTAGTTGATGCTTATCAGTCTGCTAGAGTCAATGTGCACACTCTGCAACCTGATGAAGATACGCCGTACCAGGTATATTCTCGCGATTCAAACTTCATGACTCCGTTTGGAGCGGTAGTTTGTCAGTTGGCGAATCCTAGACGGCGGGGCGAGTATGCCGCAGTACTTCGTTTTTACCTTTCAAACGGAATTCCAATTTACGATTTGGTGAGTGCAGGTAATTTTGAAGGGGGCGATTTCAACATCATTGAGCCAGGCGCAGTGATGATCGGATACACAGGTCACCGCTCCGAAGAGCGTTCAGCCAAACAGGTTGGCGGTTGGATGGAGAAAGAAGGATGGGAAGTTAAATATGCTCCAATTGATGAATTCTATGTGCACATTGATCTGATGGTCTGTATGCTGGCCGAAAAGTGTGCTGCAGTGTGCTTGGATACAACTCCTGATGACGTACTGGAGTGGTTAAGGTCGAAAAACGTCGAAATGATTCCTGTCAGCTTTCGCGATACGATGAATCTGGCTTGCAATGTGGTTGCGTTGGGTAATGATCGCGTGGTTTCGACTGCAGCGGCCAATAATCTAAATGGAAAACTGCGGGCGATGGGATTTGAAGTCTTCGACCCCGATATGACAATGTTTACCGATGCAGGTGGGGGTGTTCACTGTATGGCACAGCCACTCAAACGGGATCGGGTTTAATCAGATTTGTTAGTACTTCGGAAAGTTTTGAATCGTAAATCGAGTATCTGTAGCGACTCCTTTCTACCGCTACTGCGATTAGGCTCAGCGCGAGTCTCGCAATTGGTTAGTTTCTACTCAGCTATCGGAATTTCAGTATTCGATCGGTTTCTTTGCAGGTAGTGCAATAGATCGACCAGCGTTTGTGGGTCTTGGAAGGGTCTTTTGACCTTCGTAAATCTCTGCCAGTTTCTTTTGGACTTGGCTGGTAAAAGGTTGAATGCCCCGGGCATTGAGATTGAAACCCAACCCCATCACTTCATTGGTTGCGGAAACGAAATCCTGCTGCGCGTGTCGTAGAGTGTGGAAAAGATGAAAACGTTTCTCGTCAAATCCCAGCAGTTGTGTCTCAACAATTAATTCATCATCCAGTCGTACTTCACGAATGTAGTTCACATGGGTTTCAACGATGGCATACTCCATGCCATCTCTTTCTTCCAGTTTGTGGCCGTCATTTGCCAGTTCCCAGAACTTGTACGAACCCCAGTCGCAGACCGCCACATAAAATGCGAGATTCATATGATCAAATTCATCGACCCACTCTGCGCGCACTCTATCTTCGTGCAGTAACAATGGCTCACTAAAATTCACAGACTACTCCCGTATCCATCAAAATGGCATTCGCTTTTGATTGCGAACAATATTTTCGATTCGAAGTCCGAGTGCCAACAAAAACAATTCACTTCCAGCACGAGTCATGAACTGCAATCCTACCGGCATTCCAAAACGATCTAATCCGACAGGAACCGTTATTGCACAAAGATCAAGAAAACTTCCTACTGTGGTATTTTGCAAAGAAAGCAAGTTTTTCTTCATGTAACTTTCAGGTGACGAAACTTCGCTCAACAGGGGTGGGGAGATTGGAACTGTTGGACTCGCGATGACGTCTATGGCATGAAATATCTCCTTCACTTCCTTTCTAGCACTTTTAATTTCACGTACTCGGCGCAGATATTCAGTTGCTGAAATGTCTCCACCCATTTTTATACGTTGCCGGATTACAGGGTCAAGCACATCAAACCACTCTGGCAGTTCTGAATTCAGAAATTCAATGAGCTCCACTGAGACTGGTCCACCAAGATTTCGCATATCGACAGCGCGCTTCGCCTGTGGGAATTCAAAAGATACCAGTTGACAGTTGTCGTTCTCGAGTTCTCTTAGCGCATTTAAGCAAATTTCTGAAATATCTGGTTCCGATTCGCTCCACATCAGACCGTCATCTACTCCAATGCGAAATCTGATGTGTTGATCCTGTTCATTTTGCTTTTCAATCTGTCTACACACGTTTTCGTAGGCTTCCAAATGTGAAATGGCGTGGAAGACCAATTGCGCATCCGCAACGGTTCGCGTTGAAAATCCGGCAGTATCCAGAGTAGGACTCAACGGTACGATACCCTCTGTTGACCAGTGCCCGAGCGATGTCTTCAGTCCAACATTCCCGGTGAAACTTGCAGGCACTCGGACTGAGCCTGCCGTGTCTGTACCAAGTGCGACCCATGCCGATCCTTCCCAAAGACTGATGCCAGATCCAGAGCTTGAGCCACCAGGCACGCGATGACTTTCTGAATCCCAGGGATTTTGTGGGGTGCCCCAGTGATTATTGACACCGAGTCCTCCGTATGCAAACTCAACTGTGTGCGTTTTGCCGATGAACACAGCATTCTGTGCAGCAAAGCTCTTAACAAATGGACCGCTGCGCTGCCATTTGGCTGGTAGTTCTTTGCTGCTACCCACGAAAATTGGGTAACCTTCCAAACCGTATATGTCTTTCACTGAGACAGGGATGCCGTGCAGTGCTCGATAAGGTACACCGCTGGCAAGCAGGTTGTCTGAGTAACGAGCCATTTCAAGTGCTTTTTCCGGCTGCAAACACTTGTATGCCTTGAGTGTGGTTCCGTAGGTTTCATGGTTGTCGATCGCGCGGCGTGCCAACTCTTCACTGGTCAGTTGACCACTTGAGAGTTGCTCTGATAGAAACGCTATGTCACATTCAAATCGATTTCTTAAATCCATAATTCATCCCGAACAGTTACAGGGAGTCTGTACTACCGGTAAAACAGAATTGACCGGTCAATTGATAGTTCTATCCCCAGAGATTGGGGTCAGGTGGCTGCAATATGCCATCCTCAAAGCAGATTGAATTCTGACGGTCCTCAGCCAGCCATACAGACGAGTCCAGATCGACATAAGCAGCACGGTGAGTGAGCAGCATGGCTGGGGCCAGGCCCAAAGATGTCGCCATCATACTTCCAACCATAACTTTCTTACCTTCGGACAATACTCTGTCAGCGAGAATTAGGGCTTCAGTCAGCCCACCGGTCTTGTCCAACTTGATATTGAAAATTTCATAGCGGCTGGTCAGTCTTTGCAAATCATCTGCATTGTGAAACGACTCATCTGCACAAAGTGGTATTTCACTTTCGATACCATCCAACGCTTCGTCAGACTCAGATGGAAGTGGTTGTTCAATCATTTCAACTTCTAATTGTTTAAGGGCCGATACAACGCGTTCAAACATGTTTATGTCCCATGCTTCGTTTGCATCCAGGATGATTCTGGCATCTGGACGGGCATCTCGGACTGCTGCAACTGATTCAACAACTTGGTCCTTTCCCAGTTTGACCTTAAGCAAAGGAAAATTAATGGCATCTCGTGCGTTTTTTGCCAACCGTTCAGGAGGTTCAAGGCTCAATGAATAGGCCCCAGTCACTGGAACCGGCTTCGACAAACCGGCGATTTTCCAAGCTGATGTGGCGTTTTTTTTTGCTTCAAAATCCCATAACGCACAGTCAAGTGCATTGCGTGCGGCATTTGGAGGGTACTGTTGTCGCAGGAGATCGCGCGTTAATTCACTACCTTGTCTGGATGCAATGTCCTGAATTATCTCCAGTGTTTCTTCGACCCCCTGGTTATATCTGGGATAGGGTACTGCTTCGCCGATCCCTCGGGTTGAACCATCGCTAATTTCAACTACGACAACGTTAACGCTGGTTTTTGATCCTCTAGATATCGAAAACGATCCCTTTAAAGGCCAGGATTCTGAATGTGCAGAAATGATCAATGAAGTGCCAGCCAGAATGTGGGTGAAAAATCAGAAACGATTCGGCTAGTTCAACTGATTAACTATAGACTTGCCACCCGTTAGAAAGGGGTCTTCACACGGCAGTTGGTATCTGTCTTCCATCGATTTCAATAACGATTCCCGTTCGGAATTCTGAACGTGCTTGGTATTGACAGACATACCCACAAATTTGACATTCGGCTGTACGATACTGGCGGCCTCAAGATTCATCTCCATTGCTTCGACAATGTCTGGTATCGGGCGGTCAGGCAGTCCGCGCATATTGGTACGGGTTGGTTCATGGCACAGAACGAGTACATCTGGCTGTGCACCATGCAAAAGCCCGAGACTGACGCCAGCAAATGATGGGTGATGCAGCGAACCCTGGCCTTCAATAACATCCCAATGTTCGCTGTCCGCGGCGGGACAAAGCTTTTCGACCGAACCGGATATGAAGTCAGCAATAACAGCATCAACTGGTACACCAGCGCCTTCAATAAAGATGCCGGTTTGTCCGGTGGCTCGGAAATCAGCATCCATTCCGCGTTGTTGCATTTCTTTTGTCAGAGCAAGCGCGGTATACATCTTTCCGACTGAACAATCGGTGCCAACGGTCAGCAGTCGGTGCCCCCCGCGAGGCTTGCCTGTTGCAATATGATCAATTCCAACAGGTTTTCTTATTTCTATCAATTGGCCAGAACTTGTTTTCGCCGCTTCTGCAATCTCAGGAATAGAGTCGAGTGGTGTATGCAGACCATTAGCTATAGACAGCCCTTTACGCAACGCTTCTGCCAGTGGCTTTATCCAGGAATCAGGTATCACACCGCCTCGGTTAGCAACGCCAATAACGACGGTGCGCACACCGCGCTGGTGGGCTTCTTCCATGCTAAGGTCTGGAAGCTTCATATCTGCTGCGCATCCAGGCAGTCTGAACTGCCCTACGCAATCATCGGGACACCAGTCAACGACCCCAAATGAAGTTTTGGCCGCGAGTTCATCGTGAGCATCGCCAACAAATATCAAGTACGGTTTTTCAAGTTTCATGAGGGGGCTTCAAATTAATGACAGTAAATTTAGGCTTGCGAATTTATGATTAGATTTCTATACATGCTCTTTACATTTTGAATCGCTGTCCACCAATTAATTCATGAGATTTTCGAATTGAGCTAAAACAACACAAGATTTCTCAAAGTTCAAATGTATCTTTCACCCATTTTACCTTTTTCATTATCAGACTAGCAGATCGCAAGTCAATATCAGAAAAATTGATTTTCACTAAATTGGAATGGTGGCATTTGATTCTGGTTTGACCAGTTGAGGAAAGCAGTCCCCCAAACAACTTTCTAAGAATTTCGTGAATACAATCGGTCCAACTGCATTGTGAAAAATGCAACGCACCAGATTTTAGGAATCGAAAAGCTGCTGCGAGCGGGTTACCGTATCCGAATGCCAACAATTTTTACTCTGCCACCCTAGCCCGAAACTGGGTTCAGTGGCGATTCATCCCGGCACCTCGCAAGGCGCTTGCCCAGCGGTATCGACTAGTGGCACGATATCCTTGATTGAATTCTGAAATTCCAAATTCGACAAATTGAATTTTTCAAGTACGCCGCACACTCTCGGTGACACGCTATCCAATTTTACGCATTGTTGTTTGGTCAGCCTGTCATCCAGCATTTCGGAAAGCAGGATAACTTGCCCGTTAACCCAAGTCGCCAAAATATCTTCGTGAGTTGCTGTCAAAACAGAGTCATATGGGTCGCCTTCTTCGTGCTGTATGAGAATTAAGTCAGCTCGCAGACCGGATTTTATTTTGCCGAATCGATCCTCCAACCCCAATGCGTAGGCACCATTGATAGTTGACATTTTCCACAGCATCTCGCTTGAAATTTCTATTCCGGCTTCTTTCGCTGCGTGTTTGGCACATTTCACTTCTTCGCGCATATTGAAAGATCCGCTCGGTGACCAATCCGTCGACAGGGCGATTTTCACAGCTTGCTCCAAGGCGTTAGCGATGTCAACAGTTTCTCCATACAAAGCAAGATTGGAGCGCGGCGACCATACCAAGGTCACATCGTATTTCTGCATCAATACATAATCGCTGTTATCAGTCGCGATTCCATGAATCAGGGAGTAGCGCCTGTCTCGAAGCTGCACGTGCTGCAAATACCGAGTAATTTCCGCCCGCGCGGTACAACTCGAATATCGGCCTTCGCCTACATGGGGAATGTAAGCCATGAAGTTTAGATTGCCGTCAATGCGCAACGGAAGATTCTTGGGAGTGCCGGTCGAACATTCCTCTTTGAGGTCCTCAACGGCGCGAAATGAAAATGGAAAGGTTGCCGATTCTACTTCGGCATCGTACAACTCTGTATCGCCCTGTCTCTTGTGGAGATTGACATTGCGAATGACACCCGGTACGCCACCTGATCCCGCGATGGTGGTTGCTCCACCTATGAGATGACGCAGTTCCATGGCGACAAGAGCGGCAGGCTGCTTTGAATCATTGGACTGGAAATCGTATCGTTCAGGGATCGGAAGACTAGCTTTGTCATTTACGCCGAGGCGCCATTCGTCCCGATGGAAATAGTTCGGATTCAGATTCTTATCCGGAAAAGCATAACTGTAGGCTGGGTGTTCATGGGCGTTGACGAATCCAGGTGAGAGCACAGCTTTTCCGCGACAGTCGAGAACAGCTGATTCAGGATAGTCAGTTTGTAGTTCGTCGAATTTTGCCACTGCACCAATACTGCCGTTAAATCGGATATGGACACCATAGTCCTCCATCTTTCCTTCCGGTAGCAGTATGTCGGCGCCAACGACCAAACCAAAAGGCTTGGTATCGTCGTTCATTGGCATGAACACGCAAGTCTGTGCAGGCGAAGCGAATGCACTGACAACAGCGCCGAGCATGAGAATTACACCCACCGCGAAAGCCAGTGATGTAGGTGTACGATTTGAATGGTGCGACTGATCCATAAGTGCATCTAATCCAATGGTGTGAAAAATTGTGAGTTCAGTTGGGACGTGTCTGGTTATAGTGAATCAAAAAGACAATTTGAATTGTGATAGAAAAATAAAAAGTCGGTGGCGATATTCAATGTCGCTGAATTGTAGATGATTGCCAGCAAGTTAAATTGTCGACTATCCGTTAGTCGGTGGATATTACGGCTAAACGAAGAGCGTATCAAATCAATCGCTTTTTGCGATTTATAATTGTTAGTGAAGCATATTCTGAATTTGTGACCCATGATGACAGGTCGAGATGATGTCTTGAAATAATTGCCTTATCTTATTGATAATGAATACATTTATCTCGATCGAATCGACAATAAATTTGCTAGAAAATGATGCTGGGTTCCACGTCGTTCCTCAAATTGCAGTTCGAATGAATCTATTCCCTAGAATCGTCACCTGTTCGAGATTTAGGAAAGAGAGGAATATCTAGCGCTTAGGCGAAGTTTGAACTAACTTGACATCTCGTCAATTGACTTTTTATTTGTCCTGTTTTTCCCACAATCAATCACCTGATCCGAGCAGCCCTATGTCCGAAACCACTCTACCAACGATGACCAATATTGACGGCAACATTATGCCGACCAGCGAAGCCTCAATTCCGGTTTTGGATAGAGGGTTTCTGTATGGTGATTCAGTTTATGAAGTTTTTCGAACCTATCGCGGTATTCCGTTGTTTATGGAAGCGCATTTCGAAAGGTTGGAAAACTCTGCGCAGCTCGTACATATGACAATATCCCAGTCTCGCGAAGAATTGACTCAGGAAATCAAGCGGACCGTACGAGCAACCGGTGCGTCTGCTGAAGACAACGTATACGTACGCTATCAAATTACGCGTGGTGAAGGACCGATTGACCTTCATCCGCCAAAGGAACTACAGACTCGGTATGTCATTATTGTCAAATCAGTTCCCATATGGAATCCAAAACATTACTCCATTGGAATGACAATGGCCATTCCACAGGTAAAACGAAATCCTGTCAATGCGCTTGACCCAAACATCAAGGGCGGTAATTACCTCAATAATGTAATCGCGATCATGCAAGCTCGACAGAGAGGAGCAGATGAGAGCTTGATACTGAATTCCGAAGGATATGTGACAGAAGCATCGAACAGCAACGTATGGTTTGTTATCAATGATGAAATCGTGACACCAGGAACCGGAAACCTGCGTGGCTTGACCAAAGCAGCAGTATTGGATGGTTGTGTCGAACAGGGAGTCAATGCATATGAACGTTCAATTCATGTTGACGAACTCGAGAGTGCCACTGAGTGCTTTGTAACCAGTGCAACCCGTGAAGTGATGCCGGTTTATTGCTTGGAGTTGGACGATGGGAAAATTGTTGACTTTCCGAGAGGTGGAGGAGATCAAACACGAAAAATTCAGCGAATTTATCGAGATGCTATAGAGAATTATCTTGATACCCATGCGTCAAATAGTTTCTTCATTGATTGAAGAAAGGCATTACTCTCCAATCGGACTTACAAATGGACATCGAAAACAAAATTCAAATCGGGTTACTCTATGGCGGTAAATCCTGTGAGCATGAAGTTTCTATTACTTCTGCCCGTTGCATCTGTGAAGCCCTTGATTCCGAGAAGTACGAAATAACCATGATCGGAATTGCGAAAACGGGAGAGTGGCTGCTGGCCAACGAAAGTTCACCTGCGCTAAAAGCCAAGGAAGTAAACCCGGTAGGGAAAACAGGAGTCAGCCTTGACTACACCACCACAGGTCAGATCGAATTGCGCGGCTCTCCTGAGAACGTTCCCCCGTCGCTGTCAAAAATTGATGTCATCTTCCCAGTTTTACATGGACCGTTTGGAGAAGACGGTACCGTGCAGGGTTTGATGGAAATTGCCGGGATCGCGTATGTCGGGTCTGGTGTTACAGGATCTGCAGTTGGCATGGATAAGGCAGTCGCAAAAGCCGTCTTTGCATCAACAAATATTCCTCAAACTGATTATCGGGTTTATCGGAAGTCTAGATGGGAATCGAGCAGAACGGTAGTTGTTGACGAAATTGAAGCAAATCTGAATTATCCAATGTTTGTCAAACCGGCAAATCTGGGGTCCAGTGTCGGAATTTCGAAAGTCAAAACCCGGGATGAGCTTAAGTGGGCGATGGACCACGCTGCTGAGTTCGATGTCAAGTTGATTGTTGAGCAGGGTCTGGAAAATTGTCATGAAGTCGAAGTGTCAATTCTTGGAAATGATGATCCTCAGGCTTCTGTCGTCGGCGAAATTGTCCCAGGTGGTGAGTTTTACGACTATGAGGACAAATACATTAATGGCGTTTCAACTTCCATAATTCCGGCAGAACTTCCGGAAGAGGTGACCCGAAAAGTTCAGGACTATGCCATCGAGGCATTTTTGGCAATTGATGCCGCTGGATTGGCGCGTGTGGATTTTTTCGTTGATCGAGACAGTTTTGATGTCTACATCAGCGAAATCAATACAATGCCGGGATTTACTCCGATCAGCATGTATCCAAAACTGTGGGAAGCAAGCGGAATTGGATACGCCGAGTTGCTCGACCGGTTAATTGAGCTAGCCCTGGAGCGTCGGGGTAAACTGGATCAGGTTAAGTTTGTCTTGTAGGTCCTATAGGAAGATGTGTCGCAGACTGGGTATGAGTGAGATTTAAGTATGAGCGAGCGATATGACTACGTGATCGTAGGGGCAGGATCGGCAGGTTGTGTACTGGCGAATCGACTGACAGAAGACCCGGAGGTCACGGTCTTGCTGATTGAAACAGGCCCGAAAGACAACAGTTGGGAATTACAGATGCCGGCTGCATTCTCTCGACCTCTCAATAGTGAAAGGTTTAATTGGGCATATAAAACGTTACCCGAACCTTACACCGATAACCGTAGATTGGATTGTCCTCGGGGTAAAGTGCTAGGAGGGTCCTCCTCTATTAATGGCATGTGCTATGTTCGAGGAAATGCGTTGGATTATGATCGCTGGGCTGAGGAAACAGGTGATCCCGAGTGGTCATATGCCCACTGTCTTCCTTATTTCATCAAATCTGAAACCAGAAAAGCAGGTAGCGATGCTTATCACGGTGATAGTGGACCGCTGGTGATAACCACGCCTCCAGCTGCAAACCCCCTGTTCACAGCATTCATTGAAGCCGGTGTACAAGCGGGTTATGGAGCGACAACTGACCAGAATGGCTATCGCCAGGAAGGTTTTGGGACCATGGATATGACGGTCAATGAAGGTGTTCGATGGAGCACCGCAAACGCATATCTGAAACCGGCGATGTCGCGAAATAATTTACATGTTCAACATCGTACATTCGCAACGCGCGTAGTATTTGACAAAAGCCGGGCAGTCGGTGTTGAAATACTTCAACAAAACAAAGTCAGAACTGTCCGTTGTGAACGGGAAGTGATTTTGTGTGGCGGTGTAGTTAACTCAGTGCAACTGCTCCATCTGTCGGGTGTGGGACCCGCTGAAGATTTGGAAAAAATCAATGTGCCAATAATTGTCAATCTGCCAGGAGTCGGTCAGAATCTTCAGGATCATCTTGAAGTTTATGTTCAGCACGCTTGTAAGGAGCCGATTTCACTGTATCCAGCCCTTAAAATTCACAAACAGGCGATGGTGCTCCTCCAGTGGTTGTTTACAAAGAAGGGCTGGGGTACTTCCAATCACTTCGAAGCCGGCGGCTTTATTCGTACGCAAGCGGGTGTTGATCATCCAGACATACAATTTCACTTTCTGCCTGTTGCTGCAAATTACGATGGAAGGGCTCCTGCAAAAGGACATGGATTTCAGGCTCACATGGGTCCCATGCGACCCACCAGTCGGGGTTATGTGAAGACAATCTCCGCTGACCCGAAAGCGCAACCTGAAATTCTATTTAACTATCTTCAAACGGAACAGGACCAGCAAGAGTTTCGTGATGGACTAAAGCTGACTCGGGAAATTTTTGCACAAAAGGCACTCGATCCCTACCGCGGGGAAGAACTTGCACCCGGCCCATCAGTCCAGTCAGACAGCGAAATTGACGCATTCATTCGTGCAAAATGTGAAAGTGCTTATCACCCATCCTGCACCTGCAAAATGGGTGCTAATAATATGGCTGTCGTTGATTCTTCCGGCCGCGTTCATGGCACCGAACAATTGCGCGTAGTCGACGCATCAATCATGCCTAGCATAATTAGCGGCAACCTTAATGCCACAGTCATTATGATGGCGGAAAAACTGGCTGACAAAATTCGTGGCAATATACCTTTGCCACCGTCGGAAGCACCGGTTTTCCGTGCCACCGAGTGGCGCACCAATCAGCGTGAATCAGTGCCCGAGCGAGCTCTTGCGTGATCGATAAAAGCGTTCGCAAACTGAACCGTTTGGTTGAAGCGCGGGAAATCAACATCGCAGAACTTACGGAACAGTACATCGCTGAGATTCATCAGCACAATGATCACTATCAAGCGATAGCCACCTTTTCCGAGACCAGCTTCCGACTTTTGGCTGAAACTGCTGATCAGATGCTTCAGTCTGGTGAAGAACGGGGACCATTGCATGGCATTCCCATTTTGATCGACGACCTGATAGATGTTGCAAATATGAGAACCAGTTATGGGTGTGAAGCTTATTCTAATAACGTGCCGGATGTCGAATCGATTGTCGTTCGACGATTGAGAGATGCTGGAGCTCTGTTTCCGGGTAAGGCCAGCACATCCGAATTGGGCCTGATACTGGAAGAAGAGGCGGACCGCTTTATATGCCGGTCTCCGTGGGGTGATGACTTTGTCAGTGGTGGCGGTACATCTGGTGTGATGATTGGTATTTCCAAAAATTTCGCCGCAGCTGCGATTGCGATGGATGTGGGCGGTAATGTCTTGTTGCCTGCAGCATTTAACGGAATGTTTGCACTGGTGCCAAGTTATGGCCGAATTGCCCATACGCCCATCTACTCGCGCGGGTTGATGTTCGCGAGTGTTGCACTGATTACACAAGATGTCGCTGACTCAGCATTCTTGATGAATATTGTTGCAGGGCATTCTGAGGTGGATCCCTTAAGCGTTAGAATGCCCAATGTAGACTATATGACAGCAATTCAACGTCCGAGTCGAGGTTTGTCAGTTGCGCTTACGAATGCCATGTGGAATGCTCCATGCGACGATGATCATCGAAGTGCAATTTCTAGAATCGAAAAATTGTTGAAATCGACTGATTGCAACGTGGTGTACAAACGACCACCAATCAGGGAGTCGATTGATGCGTGGAAAACGATTCAGTGTGCCAATCTGCATGCGAGCCATGGACATCAGCATCAGAAGAATCCGAACCGATTTGGCACGATCGCTGCGGAGTGGATTGATCAAGGTGCGCAAACATCAGCTATGGAGTACATTGAGGCTCAAAAGCGGATCTACGGATTGAGGTTGCTTCTAAGGGAATTTTTCACATCCTTTGATGTATTAATTGTATCGGCGGCCGGTTGTGTGCCATTCAAGTATGGTGCAGTTCCATCAAATTTGCAGGCGGGGGACAATCTGACAGGTTGGCAAGATTATGCGTCAATGTGCAACATCGCCGCAGTAAGTGGATTTCCGACTGCGAATTTACCAGTCGGATTATCAAAGGAGGGGCTACCGATTTGTGTCTTTGCAATCGCCAAACCAGGTGATGAGGATCTGTTGCTTTCGCTTTGCAAATTGCTGGAAGAATCAGCTGTTGAGCACAAATAATCTGTCAATCCTGCAAGTTCGCTGATCTGGTTGTTGAATAACGGTCAGATACGTCGATAATTGCAGCGCTCAGAATTAAGACGATGCCGATCATTTCCTTCAAGCCAAATGGCTCGCCCGACAACAACGCTGCTGAAGTCACGCCAAAAACAATTTCAGTCATCATGAGAATTCCTACCCTTGCTGGAGGGAGTCGCTGAGCACCCCAAAACATCAGATACATTGATGGTAGATACGCAGCGATGAAGATAATCAGCCAAAAAAGCGCTTCATGGAGTGTTGGCAGGCTAGGAGTTACAGCATTGGGCTCTACAGGAAGAAAAATGAAAACAGCAGCAAAGATCGTTCCGCCAATATAGAAAGCACCAACTTGTTCCCATACCGCAGCTTTGTTGTTATTTCGCACGCGTATCATGGCAAAAGCCCAGAAGATGCCGGACAGTAAAGCTAAGAGGTCACCAAGGTTCGAAATTTTTGGAATGCCTTCGGCTACGCCGAGGATGACGGCGAGTCCGGATATGCCCGAAATTACCGCGACAATCCGGTAGGGTGATATTTGTTCCTTGAAGACCACTCGATCTAAAATTGTGCTCCAAACCGGAGTGAGATAGAAGAGCAGAACAGTTTTGATAACCTCGGTCAGCACCAGCGAAACCGCATAAAAGATGATGCACATTCCGGTCAACAAACCAGTAATGAGTACGTGCCAGGGTATGCGGCCGGTTTTGATAAACTGCCGAGCAAACAGAAATACGAAGACTATCGAAGTCAACCCGATTGTAATCAGAGAGGCCCATGAAGCAGTTACACCGATATCGTTTAGCTGGCGAATAGGAATCCAGTACACTCCCCAAATTGCGCCACTCACGGCGATTGCAATACTAGGGGCTAAAGTGGAATTTGAACGCATGATTTAATGAACCAATCTACCGTTGGCTGGAGTTCGCTAAGCGACATACAAGTAAGCCACCAAAATTAGGAAAAAAGGTCTGAAAGAGTATTTTCTGAATGAAAGTTGACCGATACAGTTAATCGTATCAGTAAGGTAAATGGGATAAATGGTCTAATCCGAATTATTTGGTTGAAGACAATAAAAAAGCAGCCCCGTACAACCATACTTTCAGGAGAACCAGATATCTCACCATCACAGGTGAAATCAACTACGACAAAGGAAGGTACGTGGCTGCTTGAAAGTTTACCCCATAACCTTAATCGACCGATGAATTATTTGGTTTATTTGGATTTTGTTGCATCCACCTTCGTTGGTAAGTGAGTTTGAGAAAATCGAATCCATCGCACTAGTCCCCCTCCCCACCCCGACTGAAAATTACGAGGTTTAATCTGTCTTTCTTTGTAATTCGCCTCAAAGATAATTGAGGAGTATGGCTGATACTTTGCACGGTTCAATGGATGCTGCTGAGTTTAAGCATGTCGTTCTCGGCTTAATTTTTAAAGTACATCTCTGATGCATTCGAAGGTCATCGGACAAAGGTTAAGGCAGAATGGGGAAACGACGCCGCTGACGACCGCGACGAATATTTGACCGATAACATAATTTGAGCTCCACCGGAGACACGCTGGAAGAACATTTCGAGTCAAGCGAAGCAACCAGATTTTGGCCAGACTGTCGATAATGCCATGGTTGCGACTTCCGTACCTAATTGCCGTTTGATATTTCCAACAATATCCCAGACAAGCAGATTCAGATTCTACGGTATTTCAAAATCAATCAATTGCAAAGTACGCGCTTTAGGTTCACAAGGATTTTACCTACTTCGCACTGGACTGTTTCGAGTTTGGAAAGCTTTTGCTCATTAGTCTGGTCAATTAATCGTAATATAGTCATGACTGTATTACGATTGCATTTCGATTTGGTCATGCGTAATTTCGATACTGTATTCGAGCACCAAGATTGCTCTTGAACACTGAACTCTAAGGCGAATTCACGAATGCCGTATCATTCAGTTTCGACTAAACGGGTAACTGAAGCTATTTTTGTCGTTTTCTCAGCTTACTTTCAATTCTTGTAGTGACCAATTTCGATATAATCGTAGATTAGTCATTACTATTTTACGATTAACCTTCATTTTAGTCATGCATAGGTACTTACATAATCAGCTTTTGAAGCACTATGAAAGAAACCGCCAGATGATTTTTCTATCGGGGCCGCGACAAGTTGGCAAAACAACGATGGCTAATACGATTGGGCATATGCTGCAAGGGTCCAGGTACCTTAGCTGGGACGATCTCAATGACAGGGAAAATATCCTTAAGGGACCGGAATCAATTGTAAAAACAATCAATTTAATGGAATTTTCAGACAGTAAACCTCTTTGCATATTCGACGAGTTGCATAAGTATCAGCATTGGCGCGACTTTCTGAAGAGTTTCTTCGACAAGTATGAATCGAAATTGAAGTTTTTGATTACAGGAAGTGCATCCCTTCGAGTGTTCTCCAGAGGAGGCGACAGTTTGATGGGACGATATTTCCCTTATACACTCCATCCGATATCGGTTGCCGAGTGCAACGGTACTGACGTAGGCGGGCTGGTTAATCCACAACCCAGAAAAATCGATGAGGACCAATGGCAGTCTCTGTGGAACTTTGGTGGATTTCCGGAACCTTTTTTGAGCGCGGACAGTACGTTCCACAAACAATGGCTATCGATACGGTCTGAACAACTATTTCGAGATGACCTGCGCGATTTGACCAGAATTCAGGAACTGGGCCAGATAGAAGCGTTAGCTCATATCCTTAGCAGTCAAGTGGGACAGTCGACAAGCTATACCTATCTTTCAAAAAGCGTCAGGGTGTCAGTCGATACGATCAGGAGATGGGTGCCGATATTGGAAGCTTTCCACTACTGCTTTCGAGTCAAGCCCTGGTTCAACAATGTAGCCAGAGCATTGCGCAAAGAGCCCAAGTACTATTTGTGGGATTGGTCACAGGTGCAGGACCCCGGCGCAAAGGCAGAAAACCTTGTCGCAAGTTCATTACTAAAGGCGACAAACTTTTGGACTGAATCCGGGAAGGGACTGTTTGATCTCCACTACGTCAGGGACAAGCAAAAACGAGAGGTTGATTTTCTTGTGACGCGGGACCGTACGCCTTGGTTTCTGGTAGAAGTTAAGAGTAGCAGCAAGGTATCGCTGTCATCGTCATTACATTATTTTCAGAATCAAACGAATGCGAAGCATGCGTTTCAGGTTGCTATGGATTTCGATTACGTCGAACGAGACTGTTTCGAATTCCAAAAACCGGTGATCGTTCCAGCGAAGACATTTTTAGCTCAACTCATCTGATTTTATCAGACGGAATTGCCATTATCTGCCGACTGGTGCCGGATGACAAATCTCCTACTGTGATACGAACGATATCTTTGTCCTGTGAATGAAAGTTAAGAATATTCCAGTGTCCGGTTGTCGGTGTGAGATTGTTGAAAACGGGAACAGCAAAAACTGTTGGTTTAGCACTTTCTATAGCCGCCAGCAATGCCGGTAACAATTCCCTCTTGTACCGACAGATCAAATTCCCACACTCTCGGCTCCATATGCGTTCACAATCTGAACATAATTCGGACAGTTTTTTGGCAAACAGACAGCACCAGGGAATGTGGCACAACAGTCTCTTATCTCAACTATCCCGAATTCGGAATAATCTCAAAACTTGAGCAGAATGCAACAAGTTAATTTTGGGTTCTGGCTTTGCCAGGTTAGTGTCGCAAGCGAAGAATGTCATTGACAGGTTCAATGGTAGAGTCCAAATTGCTTGGCCCGACCACGCAAACTGGACTGGCAATTTGACGCACAGCCTGCCTGCATTGAAACGTATTTTTTCGATATTTTAAGTCTGATTACGCATTAGTTGACAGACTACAGAATCAAATTCGCTTCCTCAAATCTGATGCTATCGATTGATTTAAATTCTTAACAAATACACTTCATCCAACACTCCTATTAACTTTGCGCGATGGAAAAAATATTTCATCATACTTGTTTCCAATAGTTCTGACTACGAGTTCCGTGAGATAAGTAATTTCTTTATTACGCGATCGCTTTGACAGATTGCCATCAGACGTAATCTGTGATTGTTAATTATGAATTGTGAATTTCGTTTACTTTTTCAACCAATATGTGAATTTTGATTATGCTTATTTGATTCTTGATTAATTGAATATTCATCGGTCTGAGCGAATTCTATAAAACTCACGGTAATAAAACTGCGATTCACTGAACAATTGGAGAACTATGCAACAGCCAAAAATCCTAACCAAAAATCTCGCTGAAACTAACATTTAGCTATGTGTATAATTTACGAGTAGTGGTAAATGTTCTGTTTTTATCCCGTATCGGTTAAAAATGGTCCCATGGAGAAATAGTCTCCGAATTGGAGAATTGGGAAACCTCGCTTGCTGCGGGGTTTTTGTTTAGTGGAATTTAGAATGCAACGTAGATGTTGTGACTGGAGCCATGATTAACGAAGCAAGTGATTTCAGGCACAAACTCTACGAGTTGCTCGATGAAACTATAGACAGTTACGGGTATGAACTGGTTCATCTGGAATTGATGGGCCGGGAGAAGTCGCGAGTGTTGCGATTGTACATCGATGCTCCTGGTGGGGTCACCTTGGATGATTGTGTTTTCATCAGTCAGCAGGTGAGTAGCCTGCTTGATGTTGAAGACCCGATTGAGGGAAATTACTCACTTGAAGTCTCTTCGCCAGGAATTGAACGACCCTTAGCCAAAAAGGAGCACTTCGAGGAGGCTATTGGCGAACGAATTGAGGTCGCAACCTTGGTGAAGTGCGATGGCCGAAGAAAGATACTCGGTCAGTTGTTGACTGTGGCAGACCATTCCTTAGAGGTGGACGTAGAGGGAGCCACAATCAAAATCAATATGAACAACATACGTCGAGCCCGGTTGAAACCGAATCTCGATGAAGTGATTTAAAGAGGTGCATGATCATGGTAAGTTCGAATTACATACCGCAAATTGTTCAGGCTTTGTCGGACGAACGTAATTTGGCGCCAGAAGTGATTTTTGAGGCACTGGAAGCAGCGCTGGCCTTGGCCGCGCGAAGAAAACTCGGGAACGAAAGTGATGCGCGGGTCTCAATAGATCAGGAAACCGGCGATTATGAGACTTTTCGCCGGTGGGAAGTCATTGAAGATGAGGAGGAAATTGAATTTCCTGAGCGCCAGATTTCGCTTGTCGAAGCGAGGGAGAAGAATTCCGGAATACAAGCAGGTGAGTTTGTCGAAATCATCATCCCATCGAGGGCGACGGACAGAATTTCTGCAGCCGCCACGCGACAGGTGGTGATGCAGAAAGTTCGTGAAGCAGAACGGGATCGCGTGTATAGAGAATTCGCTCCCCGCAAAGGTACGATGCTCTCCGGTGTTGTTCGACGGGTTGATCGCGGCGATGTCATCGTTGAAACAGAAGGTGTTGAAGCATTGTTGCCGAGAATGTCTTGCATCAGCAAAGATGGATTTCGTCAGGGTGATCGTGTCAGAGCAATTCTTAGGGATGTCAGGTCAGACCCGCGCGGCCCACAGTTGATACTAGATCGTACCAGTCCGGAGCTATTGATCGAACTATTCAAACTGGAAGTGCCCGAGACGCGCGAGGGTTTGATTGAAATTCGAAGCGCTGCACGAGACCCGGGCTTGCGGGCAAAAATTGCTGTTCGTGCGGTCACTGCACAGTTTGATCCGATTGGTGCTTGCGTCGGTGTTCGAGGCACGAGGGTACAAAGCGTCTCAAAAGAAATCGCAGGTGAACGGGTGGATATCGTCGAATGGAGTTCAAACGCTGCACAGTTTGTCATCAACGCATTGGCACCGGCCGTCGTTGAAAAAGTTGTCGCAAACCAGCCAGATGTCAAGGCTGTCGATGTGGTTGTGTCTGAGTCTCAACTGTCGAAAGCCATTGGTCGAGCCGGGCAAAATGTCAGATTGGCCTCTCAGTTAACCGGCTGGGAAATAAACATCATGACTCGTGACGAGCAGGAACAGAAATTAAATGAGGAAGCTCAGAAAATTGCGACCGAATTTATGGAATTGTTGGACGTTGACGAAGACGTTGCAACGGTCTTGATTCAGAATGATTACACCTCGCTTCTGGATATTGTCTGTGTTGAACCGGATGTTTTGGAGCAGATTGAACAGTTTGATGCAGATCTTGTCAGCAACATTCAGAGCCGAGCGGCTGATGCAATGTTGCAACGCGAGTTTCAAGCGATAAAGCAATCTGAAGAAAATGTTCCGGACGATACGCTATACGAGGTCGAGGCCATGGATGAAACAACAGCTCAAATCCTGGCGGCGAACGGAATACGAACGATGGAAGATCTTCAGGAAGCGGATACGTTTACGTTGGTTGAAATTCCCGGGATTAGTGAAGACCGGGCGAAAGAACTCATTATGAGCGCACGAGCCCCTTGGTTTGAGCAATCGGAACAATAACGCAAATGCACAGATGGCATAAATTTGGGTCGAGAATATGGCATTTAAAGTAAAAGATTTAGCCGCACAGTTGGATGTTACGACCGAGCGTCTTGTCGCGATGCTAGAGGAAGCTGATTTCGTCAATAAGACCGAAGATAGCGAACTGACAGATCAAGACAAACGACAGTTCTTGATGAAACTTTATCAAGGACGTGTACGTCAGGTTCCCAAGCATACTGGGCAGTCGGTGATTCAACCCCAAAGACGAACAGGTTCTGCGCATGAAATTGTCGTTGAAATTAAAGGTGGACACACACTTGCCCCGAGAACTATCCCTACACCTCAGTCAACCGAGGAACTTGAGGAATCAGTTATTCAAGAAACAATACCTGAGGAGCAGTTATCACAAGAGACAGAACAGATTGTTGCGGATAGCGTTGAGTCGATTGAGACGGTAGTTGACGATCCAACACAAACCGATTTGCAGCCGCAAGAGGTGGCAGAACCGGAGACTCCAGAATTTCAGGAAGAACCCGAAGAAGAATCTGCGCAAGCTGAAGTAGAACTTGAAACAGAATCTGAACAGAGCAAAGATGAGAAGCCCGCTGAAATCCAGCCTGAATTTATAGCTGAGAGAGAGTCAGAATCACCAAAGCGAACAAAGCAGAAACGTAAATCCGTAAAGAAACAGGAGCGCGAACAACTTCATGTTGCAAAGGGCCGGGAAAAACTTCAAAGGGAACGGGAACGAAGAAAGAAGTCGCGCAAATTAGACGATCGTATCACCCAGCACACATTTCAGACCCCCAGCCAGAAAATCGTTCATTCAGTTTCTATTGCCGATACCAATGCAATACGGGATTTAGCCCAGGCGATGTCGATCAAAGCAATCGATGTCATGAAGTATTTGATCGAAGAATTCAATTTACAGGTTACGATCAACGGATCAATTGACCGCGATACAGCCACTCTATTGGTTGAAGGGCTTGGGCACATTCCAGTTGAAGAGGAAAGTCAAGATATTGAAGAACAATTGAAGGGGCGCGACAGCGATTCTCGCGAGTATCTGCCTCGCCCGCCAGTCGTAGCAGTTATGGGACATGTCGACCACGGTAAGACGACACTTTTGGATAGCATTCGATCGACCAAGGTTGCCGCATCGGAAAAGGGCGGAATAACGCAGCATATCGGTGCCTACATGGTGGAGACTCCCCGCGGCAAGATTACTTTTCTTGATACTCCGGGTCACGAGGCATTTACCGCGATGCGTGTTCGCGGTGCTAAAGCGACCGATATCGTCATACTAGTTGTGGCTGCGGATGATGGTGTAATGCCACAGACTGTGGAAGCCATTAATCATGCCAGAATTGCAGGAGTCCCGATCATTGTGGCAATTAACAAGATCGACAAGAACAACGCTAATCCAGGCAAGATATTGCGCGAATTGACTGAACATGATGTGATTACGGAATCTTTAGGGGGAGACGTCCAGGTAGTTGAGATATCCGCACTCAAGAACACAGGAATTGACGACCTGCTAGAGCGCATCCAGCTGCAGGCGGAACTGATGGATGAACCTTTAACAGCTCCGGTTGAAGGACTAGCCAGCGGCGTCGTAATTGAGGCTCGGGTTGACAAGGGGCGTGGGGCGGTTGTTACGGTTCTTGTGCAGAAAGGCAAACTGACTCCGAAGCAGATTATCGTTGCTGGCGTGCAGAAGGGTAAGATTCGACAACTCACTGATTATCGTGGAAAAGTCGTCAAGGAAGCCAAACCTTCAACTCCAATTGAAATTTCTGGATTTTCAAAAGTACCCGAAGTGGGTGATGAGTTTATCTGCCCACCCGATGAACGTTCGGCCAATCAGTTAATTGAATTCAGGTTGTCAGGCAGGTCGACTGGAAGTGCAACGCCAGTTGAATTTTCGTTCGGAGATTCCGACGATCCCAAAGTAGTTAACGTTCTCGTTAAAGCGGACGTCAGTGGTTCCGCCGAAGCGGTGGCGAATGCCGTGACCAAACTGTCAAATGATCGGATTGAAGTGAAGGTGATTCATGCCATGGTAGGTGGTATCAGCCAATCGGATGTAAATCTGGCCATTGCTGCGAACGCGATGATTGTGGCATTTAACGTAAGAGCAGAGGCAACCGCCAAACAGTTGATCAGCACCAACAATATTCAGGTTATCTACAGTTCGATTATTTACGAGGCATTGGATTTCATATTAGCTGCAATCAGGGATAAAGTCGGTCCCACTTTCATTGAGGAAGTGGTTGCAACTGCCAATGTGCTGGAAGTTTTCAAGTTTTCCAAGATCGGCACGGTCGCCGGCTGCTATGTGGAAGATGGGACGGTGCGAAACAAACTGCCGGTACGGGTTGTTCGAGACAATGTCATTATTCATAACGGCCAAATTGACTCGTTGCGACGGTTTCAAAATGATGTCAACGAAGTGAAAGCGGGCCTGGAGTGCGGAATACAACTGAAGAATTATCACGATATTCATATCGACGATATGCTTGAAGTGTACGAAGCCCGAGAAGCTGTCTGACTTCTGTTTCAAGCGGAAAATTACCTTTTCAAATCAACTGGCTCTTCATTCAAGACATGACTTCAATTCACTTGGATCGAATTCGATCTGATTCCAGTTCCAATCGTACCAGGAAGGTAGGGTCAGTAGTGCATCAGGCACTCAGTCAGATTCTTCAAACTTGCATTTCCGATCCGAGAATTTCTCGAACCACAATTACTGAAGTGGAATTGTCAAAGGATATGAAACATGCCAGGGTATTTTTGACTAGTACCGAATCAAGGGATGTGCTTCAGGCAAGCGTGGATCATCTAAATCGTGCAAAATCGTATATACGCCACTGCTTGAGCGATCACCTGGAATTAAAGTACACTCCAGCACTTCGATTCTTTGCCGACGATTTGCCATCTCGCAGTGCCCGAGTTTTGCAGCTGATTGATGAGACAGCAAAGTTGAGCGAAAAAGCACAGTGAACACTAAGCAAACAATAATTAACTCTCAGGTGAGTGGGGTTTTATTGTTGGATAAACCAGGTGGAATGTCGTCCAACGCAGCACTGCATCGAGTCAAGTCCTTACTGCGGATTCGCAAGGCAGGGCATACTGGCAGTTTAGATCCACTCGCAACAGGTTTATTGCCCATTTGTTTAGGTTCAGCAACCAAAGTCGCAGGTTTTTTTCTGGATGCGGACAAATGTTATCGAACTCGAATTAGACTGGGTGAATCAACAGACACTGGGGATCGTGATGGACAGTTGATTGATGAACGCCCGGTCTCAGTGACCGAACGCCAGTTGAAAAGTGTTCTGAAAAGTTTTGTAGGTGAGTCTGATCAGGTACCGCCAATGTATTCAGCGGTCAAACTAAATGGCGAACCCTTGTATAAACTGGCTCGTCAGGGTATTGAGGTTGAACGGTCTGCGCGTAAGGTCAAAATCTACAGAATTGAGTTGCTGGAATTTTCGCCTCCCGAGTTTGAAATCATACTCAACAGCTCGCGGGGATTTTATGTGAGAGTTTTGGCTGAAGAAATTGGTGAACAATTAGGCTGCGGTGGACACGTAGTATCCCTTCGAAGACTCGGAGTTGGTCAATTGAGTATTGAAGATAGCAGCACCTTAGAACAGATCGAGCAGATTGAGCATTTGGAGGAGCGACTCAGACTGATCGTACCGGGTGATGAAACTCTTTCCCATTTGCCAAAAATTGATCTGAGTTTCGACGCTGCATATTACTTGTGCAGAGGGCAAACCGTTCGAGCTGGGAATCTGCCACCCGACGGTTTGGTACGTTTATATGAAAACACTGTGGGGTTCTTGGGTATTGGAACTTCACTCGGTGACGGTAGAGTCGCACCGAAGCGTCTATTTCACGCATCAGGTGTTTGAACTGAAGTATGATATGCAGGTTCAGCTTGCCCACCTTGCGTTTTTCCATTCACATTCCCTTTTCGTATTTCTTTTATTGAGTACATTCAAATGGCATTATCTGTTGTAGAAAAAGCAAATATAGTCAACGAGTTCCGACGCAGTGACAGTGATACTGGATCACCCGAGGTTCAGGTTGCTTTACTGACAGAAAGAATTCGGGGATTGACTGAACATTTCAAGGAACACAAACACGATCATCACTCAAGGCAAGGGTTGCTTCGTATGGTGAATCGTCGTCGAAAACTTTTAGATTATCTGAAATCTACGGATCCGGAAAGATACCGAGAGTTGATCTCCAGACTGGGATTAAGGAAGTGATAAATTGAGCAACATTTTGGAGAAATATTAATGAGCGACTTTGCGGAAACCAGGTTTCAATATGGAACACACGAAGTACATCTTGAAACTGGACGAATAGCCCGTCAGGCGACCGGAGCCGTTGTAGCCAGTATGGGAGACACATCAGTACTGGTTACACTAGTAGCAGAAACTGAACCAAAGGATTTCAATTTTCTGCCACTGACAGTTGAATATGAAGAACGTACTTATGCCGCCGGAAGAATTCCCGGCGGTTTTTTTAAGCGTGAAGGAAGGCCTTCAGAAAAAGCTGTTTTAACCTGCAGGTTAATTGACCGCCCTCTGCGACCATTGTTTCCGAAAGGTTTTGTCCATGAAATACAAATCATCGCAACCATCATGTCAGTTGATCCAATGATTGATCCTGACATCATTGCAATGCTTGGTGCTTCGGCTGCAGTAAAAATTTCTGGCATTCCATTTAACGGTACTTTAGCCGGTACCCGAGTCGGTTTCGTTGATGGCGAATATGTTCTGAATCCATCATCTGATATTCTGCAGAATGAATCGAAACTTGATCTTGTAGTGGCAGGTACCCGGGATGCAGTATTGATGGTTGAATCCGAAGCGAAGTGTCTTTCGGAAGAACAAATGCTAGGCGCGGTGATGTTTGGACATCAGCAGATGCAAGTTGCCATCGACGCAATTTCCGATCTTGCTGAAAGAGCGGGTAAACCCAAATGGAAATTTCAGCCGCTGGAACCTAACTCTCAACTGGTTGACAAAATTAACGAGTTGGCACGTACAGAAATCGAAAATGCCTACAAAATTGCAGAGAAACAGGAACGGCACGACCAACTCTCAGCAATCAAGTCAAAAACCAGTGAGTCCATCACAGAAGAGTTTGGTGAAGAAGTTGCTGAACAGGCAAAGGATGAACTGAAGCAACTCGAATCAGATATCGTGCGAGGTCGAATTTTGGCCGGTGAGTCAAGAATTGATGGACGTGACACGAAAACTGTACGGCCGATTGATATTCGGACACAGGTTTTCCCCAGAACTCACGGCTCTGCAGCTTTCACTCGGGGTGAGACGCAAGCGTTGGTCATTACAACACTGGGCACCGAACGAGATGCACAAATCATTGATGCTCTGGAAGGCGAACACCGCGATCCATTTCTGCTGCACTATAACTTTCCACCATTCTGCGTTGGTGAAACCGGCCGTGTCGGATCGCCCAAACGCAGAGAAATTGGGCATGGCAGACTGGCCAAGCGTGCGATTGCTGCAGTGCTACCGGAAAGGGAAAGTTGTCCTTATGTCATTCGAGTTGTTTCCGAAATTACCGAATCTAATGGATCAAGTTCCATGGCAACCGTGTGTGGCACAAGCCTGTCACTCATGGACGCCGGTGTCAAAATTTCGGCACCCGTTTCCGGAGTAGCAATGGGTCTGATTAAGGATGGTGACAACTTCAAAATTCTAACAGACATATTGGGTGATGAAGACCATTTAGGCGATATGGACTTCAAGGTCGCAGGAACCGAAGATGGGATCACTGCGCTTCAGATGGATATCAAAATAGATGGCATCACAGAAACCATCATGGATGCCGCCTTGGAACAGGCCAAGGAAGCTCGTCTTCATGTGCTTGAAGAAATGAGTAAAGTGCTGGCAGAACCGCGTGAAGAGATCTCTGAGTTTGCACCGCGTATTATCACGATGAAAATAAGTCCAAGCAAGATTCGGGACGTGATCGGAAAAGGCGGATCCACAATTCGAGCATTGTCCGAAGAGACCGGTGCAACGATTGATGTATCTGATGAAGGAATCATCAACATTGCTTCAATTGACAAATCTGGTGGTGAAGCGGCCAAGGAAAGGATTAAGGAGATCACTTCCGATGTTGAGGTCGGTAAGATCTACGAAGGTGCGGTCGTGAAATTAATGGATTTCGGTGCTTTTGTTAACGTCCTTCCTGGCCGAGATGGACTGGTACACATCTCTCAAATTTCTAAACGTCGGGTCAATCAAGTGTCTGACGTGCTTAAAGAAGGCGATGTGGTTAAAGTTAAGGTTCTGGAAATTGATAAACAGGGTCGTATCCGCCTTAGCATGAAAGCTATCGACCAGGCTGCCTGACAGGTCAAGTCTCTGGCCCGAAATTTGGCATGAGAGTGCTGATTCAACGGGTGCGGAGCGCTTCAGTTTCTGTATTGGGTGAGCGTGTTGGATCAATTGGAAATGGCGCGTTGCTGTTTGTTGGGTTTACTCACCGTGATAGCGAGAAAACTGTTACTGAGCTGGCCTCAAAATCTGTAAATCTTCGAATATTTCCAGATGAGCAGGGGCGTCTACAGCACTCGCTGATCGATGTCGGCGGAGAGATTCTCGCCGTCCCTCAATTTACCTTATATGCGTCGACTGCCCGTGGTCGACGCCCGGATTTTACGCAGGCACTGGCTCCAAAGCAAGCGAGTGATCTTTTTGACAAATTCGTACTTGCTCTGGGTCGAACCGCTCAAAAACCCATTGCTACAGGAAAATTTGGTGCCGATATGAAAGTGAGCTTGGAAAACGATGGACCGTTCACCGTTATGTTGGCTAGGGAGCCGACTGATTGATTGAAGCTATTCGCTAGAGAATCTCAGTGCTTCGCCTCTGACATCCTCACGGATTTTCCCATCAGCAAATGCAATTTTCCCATTCACGATGGTCCAGACGGGCCAGCCGGTCAGTTCTCTACCCGAGAATGGATTCCAGCGCACTTTTGTGAACATTTCTGCATCACGAACAGGCCGATAGTCATCGACGTTGACGACCGCCAGGTCAGCGTGGCAGCCTTCACTCAGATTCCCCTTGTCCATGATGCCGTAAGCCTCGACTGGGCCCCAGCACATCCATTTCAAGACCTCAGCCAGTGTGCATCGGCCGGACTTCCACGCGGTCAGCATCAAAGGCAAAGAAGTTTCGACGCCCGGCATTCCGGAAGGTGAGTGGGGGTAGGGCTGAGATTTTTCTTCCAGGGTATGAGGTGCATGGTCTGTTGCGATAAAGTCAATGGTTCCATCCTTTAGCCCCGCCCACAACGCGTCCTGATCTTTCTGGGATCTGATCGGTGGATTTATTTGCACCCGACTACCGTTGATTTGGTAGTCTTCCTCAGTTAGAAACAGGTGATTCGGTGTACACTCAACTGTGATCTTATCTGTTTTTTCCTGCCTTAAGAATTTCACTTCTTTTGCCGAGGTCAGATGAAGGATGTGAAGACGACGGTCAAAAGCTTGTGACAACTTCGTTGCTTGCCGGGTAGCATTCAAAGCGCATTCATCGTCGCGAATTCGAGTGTGAATTCTAAGATCAGAAAGATCTGCATCACTGCCAAGCAATAAATTTTTTCGCTCGCGCATGCGAGCTTCATCTTCTGCATGAACCGCAATCAACCGCTTACCATTTTTAAAAATTCTTTCGAGGTCAGAGTGTTTATGAACTAACAGATCACCGGTACTGGAGCCCATGAAAATTTTGATTCCGCAGACGGGAGTAGTTGTATTGATTGCGTCAAGATTGTTAGGTGTGGCACCTATGAAAAACCCATAGTTGGCCACACAGTTTCGAGCCGCTTGAGCCAGTTTCCGATCAAGCGCTTTCTGATCAATCGTGGGCGGTTGTGTATTGGGCATTTCGAGAAAGCTCGTAACTCCGCCTGCAACTGCAGCGCGAGACCCCGAACCAAGGTCCTCCTTATGGGTATTCCCAGGGTCGCGGAAATGAACCTGAGCGTCAACGGCTCCAGGCAGAACCAAGTGTCCGGAGGCGTCTATTTGATCGACAGCGTTCTCGTCGATCGTTGGACTGATTTGAAAAATTAGACCGTTTTTACACGCGATATCAGAATCGAATGTGGAGCCGGCTCTACGAGATACCCGGCCATTGCGTATGATCAGATCGAATTTTTGCACTGCTTTGACTTCCGATGCTTAGGTGTAATGGAGAGAGTGTTGTTTCTTTGGGTATTGGAGGTCGGATTGTCGATTGAAACCTCTAAGCCACCAGACAGTAATGATCTACTATTTCACATTTTGGACTATTGACAGTGAACGCAGTCTAACTGAATGAAGAATTTCATCAAATTTCAGATTCTAGAACCAGAAATTGCAGAAATTTGATGCAGCTTGAAACCTTTGAAAATCACAATGTTATATCGACTACAGTCCGTTTAATATAATTGATGAGTACACTTTAAACGGGGCTGAATGGAGTGTTTTTAAACGACAAAGTGAGATTTGAACCGCTTTGTTCTCAGGCAGTCCCAGAGTTTTTCCGACCGAAATTTCAATACAATGGATCCTACTCCTCGCTTCCTTGCTCCAGAGTCTATTGGAGGCAATCGCTCAACACAAATTAAGGTTTGTGGAATAACGCGTATTGAGGATGCATTATTTGCAGCGCAGTGTGGGGTGGAGGCAATCGGCCTGATATTCTATCCGCCTAGCGGTAGGAACCTTAGTAGTACCAAAGCGAAGACGATTCGTGAAAGCTTACCGTGTGATATTACATCAATTGCAGTAGTTGTAAATCCCGACGATGATCTACTTGATGCCATCGTACGGGATGTTCGACCGACATTTATTCAGTTTCACGGAGAAGAGCCGCAAAGTCGTTGCCGCGAACCGGGAATTCCGTTCATTAAAGCTCTTCGAGTCAGGAGCGTTGAGCAGGTTAGGCAGGCGGTGGAATCCTACCCGGAAGCGAGTGGCCTGCTGCTTGATGCCTACGTCAAAGATAAAGTGGGTGGAACCGGGAATACATTTTCCTGGAATTACGTGCCACAGATTGAAAAACCTGTCATATTGGCTGGCGGACTCCACAGCAACAACATTGCAAAAGCTATCAAAAAAATTCAACCGACTGCGGTTGATGTCAGCACTGGAGTTGAGTTTAGTGAAGGGATAAAGAATCCAGCAGCAATTCGCGAATTCGTTGATGCTGTTCGGGCAGCTGATCGAACGACATATGTAAATTAGTTCAACTGTCCAAATTGATTTATGAACTGGTTCACTGACTTATTACCCCCAAAAATCAAATCAGGGGGGCGCTTGTCCAAAAAAGGGGTGCCCGAGGGCATTTGGGTCAAATGTCCGGAATGTACTGCAGTTCTGTACCAGGTTGAACTGGAACAGAATCTTAACGTCTGTCCCAAATGCGACCACCACATGCGAATTAATGCAATCAAACGAATCGAGTCTTTTCTCGATGAAGGGACTGCCAAACCATTGGACGGTGAAGTCAAGCCGGTGGATAAATTGAAGTTTCGCGACCGGAAAAAATATAAGGACAGGCTTTCTGAGGCGCAAAAAAAGACAGGGCACTATGATGCACTGGCTGTTTATTCGGGGGAACTGAAAGAAATGCCGATCATTGTTTCCGCATTTGATTTTGAATTTCTGGGCGGTTCCATGGGGTCCGTTGTCGGCGAGCGGTTTGTACATGGCGTCGACGCGAGTGTTGAAACCCGTTCACCATTCATATGTTTTTCAGCGAGTGGTGGCGCAAGAATGCAGGAATCAATGTTTTCACTGATGCAGATGGCCAAAACCACAGCGGCTGTGGATCGATTGAATTCAGAGAAGTTGCCATATATTTCTGTATTGACTGATCCGACTATGGGTGGCGTGTCCGCCAGCTTCGCAATGTTGGGCGACATCATCATTGCAGAACCAAAAGCACTGATCGGATTTGCCGGTCGACGGGTTGTCGAACAAACGGTACGCGAATCCCTGCCGGATGATTTTCAGCGAGCGGAGTTTCATCTTGAACACGGTGCGCTTGATATGGTTGTTGACAGAAGGAGACTTCGAGAGCACATCCACTCATTACTTGCGATTTTAACGCCGTATCGTACTAATTCGAGAAGTCATGCGAACTAAGCAGCACTTACCTCGACCTGAATCGAGCGTTATCAATCTACAGCTGGGTGCAGAGCACAAATCACGGGATCTGGACAATTGGATAAACTATATCCAAAGGTTGCATTATCGGACGATGGACCTTACTCTCGACCGCGTGCGAACGGTAATTGACCGCATTACGGGACAAAGGATTCCCTTTCGGGTGATCAGTGTTGCCGGCACCAATGGAAAGGGATCTGTCGCACATATGCTTGAAACAATATTCAGACATGCGGGTTATTCAACTGGACTTTATACCTCACCCCATCTAGTTGATTTTAATGAGAGATTTGTTGTCAATGGCAAACAGATTTCTAATGCTGATGCATTGAAGGCGTTTCAGCGAGTCGAAGCCTGTCGCGGTGAGGTACCGTTAACATTTTTTGAGTATGGCACTGCAATTGCGGTCGATTATTTCATACAAAGAAATGTCGATGTGGCAGTTTTCGAAGTTGGGCTCGGTGGACGTAAGGATGCAGTAAACATCATGGATGCCGATATCGCCTGCATTACTTCAATTGGTACGGATCACGAAAAGTGGTTGGGTAGTACAAGAGAGCAGATTGGCTACGAAAAAGCCGGTATATTGCGTACCGATCAGTTAGCCGTGTGTACAGATTCAGATTTACCGCAATCAGTTCGAAAAACGGCCGAAGAGCTTTCGCTAAAACTGCATGTGATTGGCGAAGACTTTACTTCTGAATTCGAATTGGACCAATGGTCCGTATGCTTGCAATTGCAAGATGTGCAGGTTGAACTTTCCGATATTCCAAAGCCACCTATATCCGGAAGATGTCAGAAGGACAATGCCACAGGTGCTGCGGCTATCGCTTTACTTGCCCGACAAATGTTCGATTTGCCAGATGACGCCATTCGAAGCGGAATTGAAGCGACTCGGATTCATGGTCGATTGGAAGTTGTTCAGGAATCTCCGCAGGTATTGCTTGACGTCGCGCACAACATCGAATCAATACGTGAAATGGCAGACTACCTGATCAAGCATCCGGTAGGCGGGAAGAACATCGCGTTGATGTCGGTGCTGTCTGAGAAACCGATTGAACTGATGAGCGAGGCTATAGCACATGTATTCGACGAGTGGCATTTGTGTGGTATTCATGATGCACGGGGTATCACCGCAAGACAACTCCATCGGCGCGTGCAACCCGCGCTATCTGAAAACTGTGCAATAGAGCTCCATTTCGATGTGAGATCAGGATTTGAATCGATTTTATCCCGAGTTTCTGCAAGTGATCGAATCGTGGTATTCGGCTCCTTTCTGACTGTCGGTGAAGTGATGCAGCGGTATAGGGAACTAGGGAAGTTATGAACAAACGCCTCAGCAGACTGCGTGAGCCAAAATCGAACCCTTGGCATATGCTAACGGGCATGTTGATCTGGGGTGTTTTCGGATATCTTGTTATTTTTAAAGTTATGGATTTCTCTGAGGACGACAGGCAACTTCCGGTGTCTCAAGTGACTGCAAATATAGCAGCTTCAACTGCACAGTCCGGAAATCAAGCTGTCAGGGCAACTGGTTTGAATGCATCATCGATTGATAGTGTGTCATTAGATCCGGGTTGGTATATTCATGTGGGTTCTTACCAGAGTAAGATAGAAACTGAAGTTGAACGCCTTAAGTATTTACGTTTGCAAGAACCCGTTCAGATTGAAGTTAGTGCTGATCAGTTGTTGCATATGTTTATCGGCCCGTACCATTCTCAGGCGGAAACTACTCGTGCCAAAGACAAGATTGAAGCTGAGTTGGGTGTGAAGCAGGTAACGATCAGACAGATCGACGAATCACACAACGTTGCCGCGGTAGACACGAATCAGTCAGAATCAGCAAATTCCTTGAAGCCTGTTGTTCCGGTAGGAACCTGGTATATTCAGGTCGGCGCATTTGAAATTGCTGAAAATGCGCAAAAACTCGGTAACGAGATTCGAACTAGGAATTTGCCATACAAAATAGAACCTGCCAATGGACTGATCAGAGTTTTGGTAGGTCCATATTCTTCTAAAGAAAAAGCAACTGAAGCATTGCCAGACCTAACGAAAGCTCTTTCCTTGGGTACCGTCATCGTTCGTCAGCTCGAAGGTTAGCTGAAAATCAATAAGCAGGAAATTGGATGAGCGAACGGTCAGATATTTTTTTAAACGCTCTAGCCCATATCGGTTATTATGAGACGGGTAACGCAGTTTGGTTTGCGGTGCGCGTATCTGTCTCTACACAAACTGAATCAGTTTAAATCTGTTGTCTCCACTCGTCATTGACATCGGCTGCGTTGTTGTCATTTTTGTTTCGCTGTTGATTGGTTATTTCAGGGGCTTTATCCAGTCCTTTTTGTCTGTGCTGTCTTGGGTATTTGCCGCGTGGGGTACTTGGACATATGCCGATTTGGTCATCCCTTATCTTTCAGACTACAATCTCGACCCTGCCTTGCAGGTGATCGCTGCAAATTTAATTCTGTTTTTCGCACTATTGTTAATCGCTACCATTGTAAGTGTCGTACTGGCGCGTCTGATTGTGGTTCAAAACATCGTTGGAATTGATCGTACTTTAGGCGCTGCATTTGGCATCGTCCGAGGCCTTGTCATTGTGCTCGTGCTAGCTTTAGTCAGTACATTTGCATTTATTCCAGACGCAGCCTGGTGGCAGAATTCGGTGGCATTAGCACTGCTTGAACCCTATGTTGTACAGATGCGAGAACTTGTGTCTCCATATCTGACGCCAGAATTATTGACCAGTTAAGCCCATTACAATATCTTTACGATTCCGATACCATGATCCGAAAATATCAGTGTTTAGCATTGAGGGCAGGTTAGAGTATGTGTGGCGTTGTTGCGATTCGATCCGCTGAGCGTTGTAGCTTTGAACTTTTTGAAGCGCTGACTGTTTTACAGCACCGCGGGCAGGACGCTGCTGGCATTGTCACGAGTGATGGTCAGAGAGTTTTTTCTCGGTCTTCGAAGGGACTGGTACGGGATGTCTTTACTGCAGATTCACTGTTGGATTTCAAGGGTAGTATGGGAATCGGACATGTACGTTATCCAACTGCAGGTGGAAATTCTGAAGCGGAATGTCAGCCCTTCTACGTTAATTCTCCGTTTGGAATTGCTCTGGCGCACAACGGCAATCTGACGAATGCAAATGAATTGGGTGTGAAGGTCTTTCAAGGTGATCGCCGTCAGATCAATACCAGTTCAGATTCCGAACTGATGTTGAATGTACTGGCTTATGAGCTTTCCACGACAATGCGCGAAAGCAGCGGTAATCTCAAACCTGGGCATGTGTTCAAGGCAGTTGAAAAGGTGTATGAACGATGTAAAGGAGCTTTTGCGGTAACCGTGTTAATCGTCGGCGGCGGGATACTCGCCTTTCGCGATAGCAATGGAATACGTCCACTCATATACGGTACACGTGATGCAGGTAACGGTGGTCAGGATTTCGCATTTACCTCAGAGAGTGTTGCACTTGATGTGCTTGGATTTGACGTGGCGCGGGATGTTGCACCGGGTGAAGCGATATTCGTTGATGACGAAGGCAATCTTCACTCGAAGCAATGCGATTCAAATGCACATTCTTCGCCCTGCATATTCGAATACGTTTATTTGGCACGCCCAGATTCCATGATTGATAGGATTTCCGTTTACAAAACCCGGTTGAGGATGGGTGAGTGGCTTGGTAAGCGATTTTTGGAGAAATTTCCCAACCACGATGTTGATGTTGTCATGCCTATTCCAGATACCAGTCGGGCTGCGGCAATTCAGCTTGCCCACACGATTGGTGTGAAATATCGTGAAGGCTTTATCAAGAACCGATATTTCACCCGTACTTTCATCATGCCCAGACAGTCGCAGCGAAAATACTCGGTGCGTCACAAATTGAACGCGATTGATCTTGAGTTTGAAAACAAAAATGTTTTGCTTGTCGATGATTCAATCGTGCGTGGCACGACTGCAAGGCAAATTGTCAAGCGGGCGCGCGAAGCTGGTGCAAAATCGGTTTACCTGGCTTCTGCCGCACCACCGATTCGTTATCCAAATGTCTATGGCATTGATATTCCAAGCCCTGAAGAATTGATTGCAACGAATCGTACCTATGAACAAATTTGCGAACAGATCGGTGCTGACTATGTTCTCTATCAGCGTTTGGATGATCTAATTGCCTCTGTGCTGACCACTAATTCCGATGTGGTGGATTTTGAGACATCAGTGTTCAACGGTGAGTATGTGACGGGAGATGTATCGAAAAACCTTTTGTTAGAACTTAACGAAAAGAGAAACGACCAGGCACGCGAGGCCGATCAGAACTCACTGTTATACGAGACGGTAGAATTGGCCGAATCCGGTTAAAGAGAAAGTCTCAAATCTCTGCGTGATGCAGGTTAATGGTTCCCTCTGAGTTAACCACAATCACCGCATCATTATTTCGTCCCCAGTCGCCCAACACATACCGCGTTGCTTCGCAGCCATCAATCTCAAAATGGTGAATTTGTGGGCGGTGAGTGTGACCGTGAATAAGAATTTTCACACCAAACTGTTTCATGGTTTGCAGCACTGACTGTTGGTTTACATCCATCAGCCTTTGACTTTTTACTTGTTTGTTTTTTTCACTTGTAGCACGCATGTCAAGTGCACGATTGAGGCGTTCTGAAATGGGCAGCTTAAGAATTGATTCTTGCCACTGGGGGGACAGAACGACTTCTCGATAACGCTGGTGCTCCACATCATCGGTGCAAAGGCTGTCTCCATGCATCAGTAACACTGTTTGACCGTTCAGTTCGATGGTGGTGGGATCAGGAATCAATGTCCCTCCAATTTCTGCGATAAATTCAGGCCCGATTAAAAAATCCCGATTGCCATGCATCACTGAAACTTGCACACCGGCATCAGATAATTCAGCTAGCGCCTCTATTGTGGGACTGTGTCCAAGCAATGTACTGCCGTCGTCCCCAATCCAATAGTCAAAGAGATCACCCAGAATGTAGAGTTCGTCCGCTTTTTTACGAATTGAACGTAAATAGCGAAGAAACTTATCGTAAACAGCGGGCTGATTTGAAGATAGATGCGTATCGGAAAGGAAGTAAATGCCCATTCAATTCAATTTTGAAATATGTATGACATCATTACGGATCGGTGAATCTGCTCAGTTGTCAACGATTGAACCAAAATCACCCAATCGATCGGAAGGTGGCTGTGAATGGGATTGCACCACCTGCAAATTCAAGCCATATAGCCTATATCGACGGAAAATGAACGAACCCAGACTCTTATAATATGCAGGTTTTATGGGTGATTGAACGCTCATTATACAACCTGCCAATTTCAGCAGTTTGATGTTGCATATCTACAACAGTCTGACTGGACAAAAAGAAGAATTTAAGCCGATTGATGGTAATCGCGTACGGATTTACGTATGCGGAATGACCGTTTACGACTACTGTCATTTAGGTCATGCAAGAGTGATGGTCGGTTTTGATGCGATCGTGCGTTATCTGCGGTATCGGGGATATGAGGTTACCTACGTTCGCAACATTACCGATATTGATGACAAGATCATCAATCGAGCGAACGAGTTGGGTGTATCGACCGAATCGCTGACAGATCGTTACATCCGGTACATGAACGAAGACCTAGATGCACTATTTGTAGTCAAGCCAGATCATGAGCCTCGCGCAACCGAATTTATTCCGAATATTGTTGAGATGATTTCGGAATTGATTGAACGCGGCTATGCATATCCGGCTGCAAACGGAGATGTTTACTACCGTACTCGTCAATTCAAGCAGTATGGCAAGCTATCCGGAACGCGTCTCGATGAGTTGGTGGTAGGAGCGCGAATTGCACCAGACGAAATGAAGAATGATCCATTGGACTTTGTGCTGTGGAAAGGGTCCAAACCAGGTGAGCCAAGCTGGAACTCACCTTGGGGACAGGGCAGACCTGGATGGCACATTGAATGTTCGGCTATGTCAACCAGTTTGCTGGGTAGTCACTTCGATATTCATGGAGGTGGGAGAGATCTGCTTTTTCCGCATCACGAAAACGAAATTGCGCAATCTGAAGCAGCGACTGATCAAACCTTTGTCAATGTCTGGATGCACAACGGATATTTGGAAGTCAATTCTGAAAAAATGTCCAAATCTTTGCACAATTTCCTAACCATTCGTGAAATTCTGGCTCAAGATCTGGATCCGGTGAGAATGGGTGAAATATTGCGCTTCACCTTCCTCATGTGTCATTATCGAAGTCCGCTCAACTACAGTGATAGTTCACTGAAAAATGCGACGGTTGCATTGCGGCGTATATACCTTGCAATTCGCAAGTTCGAGCAATCGGGAATTTCACCGTCCAATCAATTGAATGATGATTATCTTTCAAGATTTCAGACGGTTATGGATGACGACTTCAATACGCCCGACGCGTTGGCCGTAATTTTTGACTGCGTCAGAGACCTTAATCGTGCGATTGACATTGAATCAGGAGCAACTGCTGGAAGCTTGTATCAAACGCTTTCGATTCTAAACGGTGCTTTGGGAATTGGGTGTATGAATGCTTCCAGGTTTCTGGGTGTTGAACTTTCTGTGGATTCTGCTGGCATCCGAGAATTGGTACTTCAGCGAGAAGAAGCACGCCGAAACAGACAATGGGAAACCGCGGATGAGTTGAGACGGCAACTGACGGCTCTTGGTGTGGAACTCGAGGACCGTCCAGACGGTACCAGTACGTGGCGAAAACTGTGAAGTGGATCGACAGACACACAGATTGCCAGATCAATTGGGATTGAGTGGACGTGTGACATTGAGCACTACAAGAATTTACAATGTTGCAATGCACACTCACTATAATCGTTTGTTTCATTAAAATTAATTCAATCAACTAGCCGGTCAATAAAGAGGAATCAGGCCATGGAGTTAACAGGCGCAGATATTCTGGTGCGTTGCCTGCGTGATGAAGGTGTCAAGTACATATTCGGATACCCAGGTGGTGCAGCACTGCACATTTACGATGCCCTGTATAAACAAGATGAGGTTCGTCACATTCTTGTGCGACACGAACAGGGTGCTTCCCACGCAGCTGACGGTTACGCACGTGTAACCGGCGAACCTGGCGTTGTACTTGTAACTTCCGGTCCTGGCGTAACCAATACCATCACAGGTATTGCAACGGCATACATGGACTCAATTCCGATGGTGGTCATTTCCGGCCAGGTTCCTTCTCACCTGATTGGGGACGATGCCTTTCAGGAAGTCGACGCACTTGGTGTATCACGACCTTGTGTGAAACACAATTTTCTAGTGCGCGATGTCAATGATCTTGCATTGACGATCAAGAAAGCGTTCTACATCGCCAACTCTGGCAAGCCAGGCCCGGTGATGGTCGACATTCCCAAGGATGTGACTGCGGCAGTAGCTGAGTACCACTATCCTGAGACTGTTTCAATGCGCTCCTACAACCCCACATTGCGGGGGCATTCGGGACAGATAAAGAAAGCTGCCAAGCTGCTTCTATCCGCAAAGCGACCGATTATTTATACCGGTGGAGGCGTTACAACTGCGGGTGGTGAACAGGAACTTCGCAGTTTGGTTCGTCGGCTTGACTACCCGTGTACCAATACGCTGATGGGTCTTGGGTGCTTTCCGGCCAATGATCCGCTGTTTATTGGCATGTTGGGTATGCATGGAACCTATGAAGCGAACATGGCGATGCATGACTGCGATGTGATGTTGGCGGTGGGTGCTCGATTTGATGATCGAATCACGGGCGATTTGAATAAGTTTGCACCCTATGCGAAGATCATTCACATTGACATTGATCCGGCCTCAATAGGAAAGAATGTCAGAGTTGAAGTTCCAATCGTTGGTGATGCAAAGCTTGTGTTGGCGGACTTGGTGGCAACCATTGAAAAGTTGGAATTGGAGCCGAACTACGACGCGCTCAAAGCGTGGTGGAACCAGATCAATTCCTGGCGTTCAGTCGACAGTTTGTCATACGATCGAAATAGCAGCAAAATCAAACCACAGTATGTGCTTGAGAAGCTTTATGAAGTGACCAATGGTGAAGCTTTTGTGACATCTGACGTGGGACAGCATCAGATGTGGGCAGCACAGTTTTATCGTTTCGATTCACCGCGAAGATGGGTAAACTCTGGTGGGCTGGGAACGATGGGATTTGGCCTGCCTGCGGCGATGGGCGTGCATTTGGCTTATCCGGATTCGGATGTTGTATGTGTCACGGGTGAAGCAAGCATCATCATGTGCATTCAAGAGTTATCAACCTGTAAGCAGTACGATATTCCAATCAAAATCATCAATCTGAACAATCGTTACATGGGAATGGTCAGGCAATGGCAGGAATTCTTTTACGATCGCCGCTATTCGCATTCCTACATGGATGCCTTGCCCGATTTCGTTGCACTGGCGAAAAGTTTTGGTCATGATGGCGTTCTTATTGAAGACCCTGCGGATGTTGAGGGTGCTTTGCGAGACACAATGAAGCGGAAAAATGACCTCGTGTTCATGGACTTTATCACGGACCAGGAAGAAAATGTCTACCCCATGATCGCTGCCGGAAGCGGCCACAACGAAATGCACTTAAGTCCGAAGGCAGAATCGGATGAACCCGCACCACAGGAACGGGAGCTGGCTTAAGTGGAGGAGAATCGCCATATTATTTCCGTGCTCTTGGAGAATGAGTCAGGTGCTTTATCCAGAGTAGCCGGGCTGTTTTCTGCACGGGGTTACAACATTGAGACTCTGACAGTTGCACCAACAGACGATCCGTCCCTTTCTCGTATGACGATCGTCACGACAGGTTCTGAAAGTGTCGTCGAACAGATCACCAAGCAGCTCAATAAATTGATTGAAGTCGTCAAGGTTCTCAATCTGGCTGACCGAAATCATATTGAACGTGAGTTGATGATGGTTAAAGTGAGAGCGACGGGTGATTTACGAGATGAGGTGAAACGCCTGGCTGAAATTTTTCGCGGTCGGATCATCGACGTAACCGAATCAATCTATATCATTGAACTTACTGGTGAGTGTTCCAAATTGGATGCATTTATTGAAACTTTGAAAGTTACTGAGATTCTGGAATTGGTTCGCTCCGGTGTATCAGGCATTGCCAGAGGTGAGAGCTCCATGAGTCTCAATGGCCATAAATCAAAAAAAAACAATTGAAATAAGGACTTAAGAATATGAAAGTTTATTATGACAATGATGCAGACCTCTCGAACATTCAGAGTAAGCGGGTTGCAATTATTGGCTTCGGGTCACAAGGCCATGCACATGCTGGCAATCTACAAGATAGTGGTGTGGATGTTGTTGTCGGACTGCGTGCAGGCTCAGCCTCACGCGACAAAGCGGCGAAGGCCGGCATAGCTGTTGCTGATGTCAGCGAAGCAGTCGCGGACGCCGATGTAGTCATGATGCTGGTTCCGGATGAACTTCAGGCATCCCTTTACGAATCCGAAGTTGCTCCCAATTTGAAATCAGGCGCTGCAATTACGTTCGCACATGGATTCAATATTCATTTCGGATTCATTGATCCAGCGGATGATATTGACACCTTTATGGTGGCGCCCAAGGGCCCAGGGCATCTAGTACGTTCAACCTATGCATCTGGCGGTGGTGTTCCGTGTCTGATCGCAATTCATCAGGACCCTTCAGGCGGAACACGTGAATTGGCGCTTTCGTATGCTTCTGCCATCGGTGGCGGACGGGCAGGCATCATTGAGACAACTTTCCGCGAGGAGACTGAAACCGATTTATTTGGCGAGCAGACAGTTTTGTGTGGTGGTGCCACGGCTCTGATTGAAGCGGGCTTTGATACTTTGGTCGAGGCGGGCTACGCTCCTGAAATGGCTTATTTTGAATGTCTGCACGAGTTGAAACTCATTGTTGATCTGATCTACGAAGGTGGCATCCAAAATATGCGCTACTCGGTGTCCAATACTGCCGAGTACGGAGACCTTACACGCGGTCCGAGAATCGTGAACGATGAAACTCGGGCTGAAATGCGTAGAGTTCTTTCAGAAATTCAGAGCGGAAAGTTTGCCCGTGAATGGATGGATGAAAACGCGAATGGGAACAAAAACTTTAATGCCCTGCGTAAAGCGTCGGCTGGCAGAGGAATTGAGGATGTCGGATCATCTTTACGAGCCATGATGCCATGGATCGCAGCCGGCCGACTGGTTGACCGCGACGTCAACTGACCTTCATGCGCCTCGACCGCGAAGGGTATCCATTTACTGCTGTGGCTGTAATTGCAGCGCTGGCAGTGTATTTCTTTGCAGGTGGATACTGGTCAATTCCATTTTGGCTGTTTGCTGTATTCGTACTGCAGTTTTTTCGAGATCCAACACGAGACGTTCCAGCAGACGATAACCTTGTGGTTTCTCCCGCGGACGGCAAAGTTGTCGCTGTCGGTGAGGCCATTGATCCAATCAGTGGTAATTCTGCCACTCGAATTGCAATTTTTCTGAATGTATTTTCGGTTCATTCGAATCGAATCCCTGTTGCCGGGACGATCACCAAGAAAGAGTATCGTACAGGTAAATTTTTAAATGCAGCAGTCGATAAATCTGCTGAGGAAAACGAACGTAATTCGATCGTCATTCGCGACTCTGATTCGCATGAGATCACCTGTATTCAAATTGCTGGACTCATTGCCCGGCGAATTCTCTGCTATGTTGACACCGGTGATCAAGTTCAAAAGGGACAGAAGTACGGATTTATTCGCTTCGGTTCCCGCGTAGAGTTATTCCTTCCACCTGAATATCAGGTAAATGTCAGCATCGGCGATTCAGTGCGGGGTGGCGCTGATGTCATCGGGTCAAGGTCCTGATTCTGAATTAACATTAATCTCACGGTTGCATTTCACAATTTTCGGCAAATTTCAGATTCGTTTCGGAATTGCGGTTACAATTTCTAACTAGCGGTCTAGGAACGTACTCATGCAGTTGGAAACCAAAAAATCTACAACCGGAAGAAAGAACCCAAGAAGGCGCCGCGGAATTTACGTGCTGCCGAACCTGTTGACAACAGGCGCACTGTTCTTTGGATTCTTTGCAATAATTCAGGCTACTCAGGAAAAGTTTGAATTTGCTGCTATTGCCATTCTGATTGCCACAGTGCTGGATGGACTTGATGGCAGGGTTGCGCGACTGACCAATACGACCAGTGATTTTGGAAAAGAGTATGACAGTCTGGCTGATGTAGTCAGTTTCGGACTTGCCCCGGCATTGGTTGTTTTTGAGTGGACAGTTTCAGACCTAGGAAAAATTGGCTGGCTTTGTGCGTTTCTCTACACATCTGCCACCGCGTTGCGTTTAGCTCGCTTTAATACGCAGTCTGCAAAGAACCCAAACTATTTTCAAGGGCTGCCTTGTCCTATGGCAGCGGCATTTTTGGTTAGTTGGTTGTGGGTCATAGAAACCGGATGGGGAAGGGACCTTGAATTCGTTGCTGAAATGACAACAGCCATTTTGTTTGTCCTAGCACTTAGTATGGTGAGTGCGGTGCCATATCTCAGTTTCAAGAACTTTGGTGTCAGGGGACGGGTGCCTTTTGTTACCAGTATTCTGATGGTGTTTGGAATTGTATTAATATCATTCGATCCGCCTAGAGTGCTGTTTGTATTATTTCTGGTTTACTTGCTGAGCGGACCCGTGATTTGGATGTTTGGTTCAACCGGTAGAAAAAGTCAGCGCGTTCTCGCTCGGGCAAGACGCGAGAAGTCAGGTGATGGCAAATAAGCACAACTTTTAGGCAGCAGTGATGTTTCAAAATCCAAAAAATTTGCATTGCATTGGCCAATGATGTATAAATCCCGTGCAAATGTTGAACGCAATCTCTAATATCTCCGCCATTCAAGTCTCTAGCAGGCTGCTTCTGCTGCGCCTATAGGCGCGGTATCTCTTTTTTCAAAAATTCCCTCTAATGATTCATTCACCAGCCAGCGTGTTTGGTGGACAGTTTTTGGTTTGATTTTCACATTTAGTCAGGATTAGCAATGTCGGATCGATTGATCATATTTGATACTACGTTACGCGACGGGGAACAAAGTCCCGGTGCGTCAATGAATGCAGATGAAAAACTCGCGATTGCCAAGTTGTTGGAAAAGATGCGGGTTGATGTTATTGAAGCAGGATTTCCGGCAGCAAGTCCCGGAGATTTTCAGGCTGTAAAGCAAGTTGCCAGCGAAATTACCGAGAGTACCGTTTGTGCGCTAGCGAGGGCAGTTGAAGGTGATTTGGACCGGGCAGCGGAAGCGGTGGAACCTGCGAAATCGAAGCGCATACATACGTTTATTGCGACTTCTCCGATTCATATGAAAGAAAAGCTCAGAATGAACGAGGATCAGGTACTGGAGCGCGCAGTCTGGTCAGTCAAACGGGCACGAAATTACACTGATGATGTGGAATTTTCCCCAGAAGACGCCGGTCGTTCGGAGTTGGAATTTCTTTGCAGAATCATCGAGGCTACGATTGACGCCGGTGCGCGTACGATCAATATTCCAGACACTGTCGGATACAACATGCCTGCACAGTTCGCCCGAACGATTGAATTGCTGATGGAAAAAATTCCCAATTCAGATAAAGCAATTTTTTCAGTTCACTGCCACAATGATTTAGGTGTGGCTGTGGCCAACTCACTCGCTGCTGTTCAGAAAGGTGCGCGCCAAGTTGAATGCACGATCAACGGACTTGGCGAACGTGCAGGTAATGCATCACTTGAGGAAATTGTGATGGCAGTCAGAACTCGCCAGGATCTTTTCGAATGTGATACCAACATTGATACCACTCAGATTGTTCCTGCTAGTCGTCTAGTTTCAACGGTGACGGGATTTCCAGTGCAGCCCAACAAAGCGATTGTCGGTGCAAATGCTTTTGCACACGAGTCGGGCATTCACCAGGATGGTGTGATTAAAAAGCGGGAAACGTATGAAATCATGCGTGCTGAGGATGTCGGCTGGTCGACTAACCGAATGGTGCTTGGCAAACACTCCGGTCGCCATGCATTTCAACAAAGAATGAATGAACTTGGATTTGAGTTTCATTCTGATCAGGAATTGCAGATTGCATTTGACCGTTTTAAGGATCTGGCTGATCGTAAGCACGAAATTTTTGATGATGATCTGATCGGATTGCAAGTTGGTTCCGGTGGACAGCAAATCGGTGACAGACTGAAGCTTGAGAGTTTGCAGGTCAGTTCAAGTACTAAGGAAAATTCCACAGCACTCTTGGCTGTGAAGTGGGATGGTGAACTGGTCAATGCTACAGCAGATGGCAACGGGCCGGTTGATGCCTCGTTCAGAGCAGTTGCTTCAGTGATCGAGCGCGCTCCTGAGCTCGAACTTTATTCTGTAAACAGCATAACCGGTGGTACCGATGCGCAGGGTGAAGTGAGCGTACGACTCAGGGAGAATGGTCGCGTTGTTAACGGTCATGGAGCCGACACCGATATTGTTATTGCATCCGTAAAGGCATACATTAATGCATTGAATCGCCTCGAAACTTCTGAACGCCCACATCCGCAAACGGGTTCCATGATTTGAGTCGTAATTGATGTCAAAAGATGCTTTTCTGAGTGCGATGGGAATTGAGGTCTACAGACTTCGAACACAACCCGGGAAATTGCAACAGAGTGATGCAGACTCTGAGTTACAGGAGTCTGCAGAACAGCCATCAATAACTTTTGATTACCAAAATACAGAAAGTTCGCAAGTTACGGTAGCTCCATCAATTCCTGCAACAGATTCATTAGCTGAGTTGAGTTTGAGAGCGGTTGCAAACATTGCATCAACTTGCAAACTCTGTGCACTTAGCAATGAACGTACCAACGTTGTTTTTGGTTCTGGCTCTGAATCGGCAGATCTGATGTTTATTGGTGAAGGACCGGGGGCGGAAGAAGACAAGCAGGGCTTGCCGTTTGTGGGGAAGGCTGGTCAGCTTCTTACGTCCATGATTGCAGCGCTTGGCTTGAATCGGGATGCAGTGTACATCTGCAATATCGTAAAGTGCAGACCACCCAGAAATCGCGATCCTCTGCCCATCGAAGCCAAAACCTGTACTCCTTACTTACGCAGACAAATCGAACTAATTCAACCAAAAGTCATTGTCGCTCTTGGCAGAGTCAGTGCTCAGTTGTTGCTCGATTCAGAAATGCCGCTTGGTGGCTTGAGAAAACAAACCTACAAATTCAAAGATACAGAGATTGATCTGGTGGTGACTTACCATCCTGCTTATCTATTGAGAAAGCCAACAGAAAAAGCAAAATCCTGGGAAGATCTATGGAAGGTTCGCCAGATACTGCAGGGGTGATTGCAGTACTGGTCGAATCAGTGAATATAAATAACGAGTTTCTGACCAGGGTAAATGTGAGCGGATCGACTGATCTTGTTCCAATTGACAATGTCGATCACCCGAACACCGTATCTTCGGGCGATGGTCCAAAGTGATTCACCCCTTCTAACCGAGTGCTGTACACGAGATCTCAAATCATGAGAACTGGCAGCTACAGTTGGATTGTTGCTGATTGAACGGGATGAATCCGGAATACGAAGCTGCTGTCCAATTCGAATCAGGTCTGACTTTGCACTCAACCCATTGATTGCGCGTAATTCAGATAACTTAACGTTGTAAGCCTGGGCAATTTCGCTCAAACTGTCGTTAGCAACAACTTGATGCACGATTTCGACGCCTTGAAGTCCGCTTAAACCTTCACTTGCTCCTTGATGTGAGGGAATTCTGAGAATTTCACCGATTTTGATGAGGTTTGAACTTTTTGCATTGATCACTTTAATTGAAACAACGGACACGCCGTAAAATTCAGCAATTTCACTTAAAGTGTCACCTGATCTTACGCGATGTTCGCTTCTAGCAACAATTGCTTCAGACGGTCGTAAGTCACGTTTCCAGTCGACAGTTTCCGATAGTTTTTCAGCCGGCACCAGAATTCTGAATGGACCATCGGGTGGCGTTGCGTACCTTCGAAGTCCTGGATTCAGCAAAGCAAGCTTCACTGAATCAATCTGAATTGCTTCAGACAATACTGCTAAATCGATTTGGAATTCGAATTCAACAATTTCAAATGGAGACTTGGTAGTAACTTCTGGCAGTTTGACGCCGTAGTCATTTGGATTTTGAATGATGTTTTTAACTGCGATCAGCTTTGGATAGAAATTCCTTGTTTCTGAATTCAGTTTCAGAGACTTCAGGTCAGTTGGCTTGTTTCTCCGTTTGTTTGCATTGATAGCCCGGATCATTCCGTTGTGACCGACGTTATAGGCAGCAAAGGTCAATGGCCAGTCGCCGTCGAACATTTCGTTCAGATCTCTCAAATGCTTCAGTGCAGCCTGAGTCGAGTAAGTAATATCTCGCCGCCCTTCGTACCACCAGTCCTGCTTAAGTCCGTAATTTCGGCCTGTTGCAGGCATGAACTGCCACAGACCCGCTGCGCCGCGGGTGGAATAGATTCTGGGGTTGTATCCGCTTTCGATCAGTGGTAACAGCACAACTTCGGAAGGCATGTTGTACCGTTGGGTTTGTTCAAATATGAATGGTAGATAAACCTTTGCTCGTTCAAGAATTCGCTCGAAATGTTTTGGATTTCGCGTGTATCGTTTCTCGTGCCGCTTGACAAGATCGCTTTCAAAGCTTTCGAGTTGGAAATTTTCTCTAATTTCTGACCAAATATCTACAGCGGGAATTTCTTCATCTTTGACTTGGGGTATATCAGAATGAAGTGTTTGATTTTTATGAAAAAATATACTGCCTGCGGGTACGTAAGGTTTAGGCAGACGGTTGTTCCTGTAGTCTATGTCGTCGGCGGAATAGTCAATACTATGGACTTGCTGAGCATGTGCACTGGACAAAAAATAGCTTATGGGCGGTTTGCTGTCAATGGTCAAACTGGCTGACCAAACCAAAATAGCTAGACATGAACCGACTGCGAGTGGTGGTAGCAGTCCGTAACCAGATTGACTATATTGTTTTGACATTTGAAGACAGAGGAATTTAACAACTCTTACGGAAGCCTTGCAACCATACCATCTAATTTTTGTCGTAGATGGAGGTCACTTTATCATGCAGAATTTGTAGTGAGCAACCAAATATACCACAAGCGTGATATAGGAACAACCTGATGTACTCAATTCCAGTCACACAGACATCGCAGAGGCTAAATTTAGCATCTCACTGTTTCAATTCTGCAATAGGGCAGACCATTTTTCAATGTGAGACTCAAATTGCGGAACGCCTGGTGCCAAGAATTCATTACCAAAGTTGTGTGCAGGTCGAGGGACCTTCACATTTACACAATTTCGATAGTATTACATCCGTTTCGAAGTACAGGGTGTCGCTAGAGTTGAATCGTCGTTTGGATTACTCGATTGTTGGGGTGGGGGAGCGTTTGCCATTTGGTGCAGAATCCATCGATTACCTGTTTCTCCCCCATGTTCTGGATTTTTGTGACAATCCAGAAGAGCTGTTGCAAGAGGCAGCACAGTGCATGACTGCCAATGGTGTGTTGCTGATTACAGGTTTCAATCCTAGAAGCATGCTAGCCCTGCTAAAACGCTTCAAACAAATCGAGAATCTGGTTCCCAGTACTGTCAAGTTTTACTCAGTTCATCAAATTCGTCACTGGCTGTCATTGCTGGGATTCGAAATATTTGCTGCAGAATTTGGCTTTTTCAGACCGCCTTTCAGACGACCTAGTCGATTGAAACGGCTGGAAAAATGGGAGGTTGCAGGTGCCAGATGGTGGCCAGCCCTGGGTTCAGTTTATGTATTGTCCGCGCGCAGACAGAACATGGCGAGTAGAATAAAGCCTCAATTTTCGAATCTCAAATTAAAGCAACGAAGGTTTAGATTTGAACATTGAACATGCAGAATTATGATAATCTGAAAATCTAAATTACTGCCAGATATCGCCATGCCAACAGTATCAATTTATACCGACGGTGCCTGCTCTCCAAACCCTGGTCCAGGCGGATGGGGTGCTATTCTGTTTTGGAACAATCAGGTCAAAGAAATTTCTGGGAGCGAGGCGCAAACGACCAATAATCGCATGGAACTCACGGCTGCAGTTAAGGCATTACAGTTATTGAAGCGAAAATCTGTCGTGATTTTGTACACCGATTCAACTTACCTGCGTAATGGAATCACGCAATGGATCGTTCAATGGAAACAGAAGGGATGGAAACTTCGCAACCGTCAGCCAGTTAAAAATGTTGATTTATGGCAGGAGTTGGACCGACTAAATTCGTTCCATGAAGTGACTTGGGAATGGGTCAAGGCACACAGCAGCAACGAGTGGAATAACAGAGCGGATTCTTTGGCTCGAAATGCTATATCTGGAGGGACTTCATGAGACAGGTTGTCATCGATACTGAAACAACAGGGCTTGAAGTCAAAGATGGTCACCGGATAATTGAATTTGCCTGTATTGAGCTTGAAACTCGATCACGAACAGGCAGAGTCTTACATCACTACGTCAATCCTGAACGGGAGGTTGAACGAGGCGCACTGGAAGTGCACGGAATTGACAATGATTTCCTAAAAAACAAACCAAAATTCGTCGAGGTCGCCGATGAGTTGTTTGAGTTTATCGAAGGTTCTGAACTCATCATCCACAATGCAGAGTTTGACTTGGGATTTCTCAATCACGAATTTAAAGAGTCCAACTTGAATTACCCTGAAATCCTATCAGTTTGTGAAGTTTTCGATACCCTGGAAGTCGCAAGGGAAAAGCGGCCGGGCCGTCGCAACAGTCTTAACGCGCTGGCAAATGAATTCGGAATTGACCTTTCAGGACGTTCACTTCATGGTGCCCGGCAGGATGCTGAAATTCTAGTCAACGTCTACCTCGCCCTGACAAGTGGACAGACGACGCTTGAATTTGGGGTTGTTTCGGAAATTGAAGATTCAATGGCAAAATCTGAAACACCAAAAGTGCGGACGGAACCCGTCAACATTGTGGTCATTCCGGCCAATGAGTCGGAACTCGAACTGCATGAAAAGATTTTAGACGAACTTGATCAGATATCAGCAAATGGGAGCATCTGGCGTTCTCTAGAGAAATCAAGTACTGGAAAATAAATTGTATTTGTTTCAGTTTACAGCGCGGCGAAACATGAATTAGATAAATGAGTTGGACAATAATTCAGGTTGCTGTTGGTGGGGCGATAGGTGCAGTTGGCCGTTATTTGACTGGTGTCGGATTAGCCAGAGTACTTGGTAGCAATTTCCCCTATGGAACGCTAACAGTCAATGTAAGCGGTTCTTTCATCGTCGGTGTGTTGTTTGTGCTATTTGGCGGCTTAAGTGGAGAAACTGGACGTTACACCGCTCTGGTTATGACAGGGTTTTTGGGTGGCTATACAACATTCTCTGCCTATTCGTTGGATTGCTGGCTGCTATTTCAGCAAGGGCGTAACCTGGAAGCTTTGCTGTATGCGTTCGGCTCTGCAGGACTTTCTATCGCTGCCTGCATCGCTGGAATCGCGGTGGCTCGAGTGACTCAGGGGTGAAATTTCTGAGTTGGTGTGATTTCACGCAGCGACCAGGAAGATTATGAATATCGAAAATAGCAATACTACAATTGCTACTGCGAGATCAACTGTCCATTCCCTGGCAACTCTAGAATTCAGCCCTGTGGTGTTAAGAATCATCCGATAGACGCGGTCAATAAGCCCTAGCAATATTGAATAGGTCGAAGCAATGACTGCCTGCGTGGCAATAGTCAACCAGCGACCTGCTACAGTGAATCCTTTTCGGTAGACCCATTCCGCATCAATGTTGACACTTCTCAATTCAGGTGGATAGATTCCTGACAATTTAAGCCAGACAAATGCCAGCGCTGAAAACAGCAGCAGTTGAATCTGGGCGAGAACGTGGGTTGCATCATAGGCCGAATAATTTGTTTCATACGGCAACAGACTGTAAAGGTATTGTGGGAAAATACCGATACCAATGCAAAGTGCGGCAGCAATCCCCATCGCAATCAACATACTGGTTGGCGCCTCTTTCACACGAATGCCCGAGTCATGAGCAAAAAATGCAAAGAACGGGATTTTAATTCCAGAATGGTGAAACACACCAGCAGATGCGAACAGCAACGCAAGCCAAACCATGTCATAACCTTCAATCAATGCCGCTGATATCACCATTGATTTGCTGACAAACCCGCTGAACAATGGAAATGCCGAAATAGAAGCAGCACCAATAATACAGAATGTGGCAGTTTTCGGCATTGATTTGTACAATCCACCCAAGTCAGAACCATTGATCTTGCCTGTACGATAGAGCACCGCACCCATCGACATGAACAAGAGCGCCTTGTAGATGATATGGCTGAAGACATGACTCGCTGCGCCGTTGATGGCGAGTTCGGTGCCGATGCCGACGCCGACCACCATGAAGCCAATCTGGTTAATCATGCTATAGGTCAAGACCCGGCGAAGGTCATTTTCAATGACCGCGTAGAAAATTGGAAAGCAGGTCATGATCATCCCAATGTAAATCAATGACTCTGTGCCAGCGAACCCCCGTGCCAATGCGTAAACCGCCACTTTGGTTGTAAAGGCGCTGAGAAAAACGGTTCCAGCGGGTGTTGCTTCCGGATAGGCATCAGTTAGCCAGTTATGTAGCAGAGGAAACACGCACTTGATACCAAATGCAATGAAGATTAGAGTGGCGGCTGTGCTGGAAAGACCAATATGTGTGAACTCTAGAGAACCGGTTTGCTGGTAGTGCATCACTGCCCCAGCCAGCAGTAGAAATCCGGATATGATTTGAATAATCAGGTATCGAATTCCGGCATCGATAGAGTTTCGAGTTCCTCCGCACCAAATCAAAAATGCAGAGGTAAATGCCATCAACTCCCAAAACATAAACAGCGTGATTAGGTCTCCACAAAATACTGCGCCTAATGCACTACCTGCATAAGCAAGCGAAGCGGCTTGATGAACTGGGTCTCTAATGCGCCACGCAAATATGCCACCCAGAAACGCTGCAATATGGAAAACATAACCAAAGACGAGGCTAAGTTTATCTGGATTAAACAGGATCAGCTGCAAGCCGATTACTGACGTTTCAATGCGTGCCTCTGGGGAATTGCTAAAAATCAGAAAGGCTGCACTGACTAGCGGAACGAGGATACAGATTAACGACAGCAGAGTCCGACGCACCATGAGCGCCAGCAATGCTCCTGCGAAGAAGATTACAAAAGGAGGGATATCAATACCCATCGTAGTAATCCTCGCTGCGCATCAACAGTTTTCGCATCCATTTTGCAGCAACTACCAGAAAAACACAGGCGACAAATCCAAACACGCAATAGAAAAACAGCAGTGACTCCCAGGGATGGTAAATATGACGATGAATTACCAGGTCAAGCAGAACTACGATTGCACATGCGGCATAGAACCACTTGAGTATCCGTCGAAGTCCGACAGCTCGCGGTAAATCTGAATTTGTCTCGTGGTCCTTTTTCATATCAGTCATTCTGATGATGTAATCATATTCATCAAGTCAAATGCAAAGTCTGGGGCAAAAAACAGAATGATGCAGCCAGCAGCGCTGATAATCAGTGCGATCAGTATCGAAACCGGCGCTTCCTTAATCGTCTCGTTGCCGTCATCAGGCGAGTGATAGAATGCTCGAACAGCGATAGGTAGTAGGTATAGCGCACTCAGCAGAGAGCCAACGATCAGAGCGGCGAGTAATAGCCAATCCGTTGTGTTGGCTGCACCTAGTAACAAGTTCCATTTGCTCCACATGCCGCCAGTTGGTGGTGCTCCCACAATTACAATGCTGCCGATCAGAAATGTGATCATGGTAACGGGCATTCGTCGTCCGATGCCACGCATTTGACTGATTTCGGTTTTGTGTGTCGCCACAAGTATGGCCCCTGCACCAAAAAACAGGGTAATTTTCCCAAAGCCATGCATGAGCATATGGAGACCGCCACCAACAATCCCGGCGGCATTGGCGACGAGAGCGCCAAGCACAATGTAAGATAGCTGGCCGATCGTGGAATACGCCAAACGTGCTTTAAGATTGTCCTTTCGGAGTGCGATGATTGCAGTCGCTACAATCGTAAATGCAGCGGCATAAGCCAGGTAACGGTGCACTTCCAGTTCCTGTAGCAAATCGATTCCAAAGATATAGATCGAAACTTTCAATATCGAAAATACCCCTGCTTTGACCACAGCGACAGCGTGTAGTAAAGCGCTGACGGGTGTCGGTGCAACCATAGCGGCCGGCAACCATCGGTGAAACGGCATCAGTGCTGCTTTACCGATTCCGAAGACATAGAGTACCAAGAGTATGTTGAGCGTTGTTTTACTGATATCTCCATCCAGAATTCCACCTGCCCGAAAATCTAGAGTGCCGGTTAGGATCCATGTCCAGATTAAGGCTAGCAACAGCATACCGACAGATGTCCCCAGCAGTAAAAACAGATAAATTCGACCGGCTCTTCTTGCTTTATCTGACCCAGCGTGGGTAACCAGCGGAAATGTTGACAGGGTCAGTACTTCATAAAACAGAAATAGCGTAAATCCATTGGCTGCAAGTGCAATTCCCATTGCACTTGAAATTGCGATTGCAAAGAAGATGTTAAAGCGGGCAAGGTTAGTCTCGCCGTGACCTCGCATATATCCAAAAGAATAAATCGACGTGATAATCCACAGGAAGCTTGCCATCATCGCGAACAGTATTCCAAGTGGCTCAGCCTGAAGTGCGATAGACACGCCTGCAAAAGGCTCAAACAGAACCATAGATTCGATTGTTCCTTCACCTAATGCGCTGTACAGGGAAAGAGTCAGCAGAAAGGTGATTACTGCAACTGAGGCATTGATGGTTTCATACAAAATTGGAAATACGCGTCCAACTGTTACAATCAAGACAACCGCGACAATAGGTGCAACGAGACAATAAAGCTGTATCGTGGATGCACTCATCATGGAGAAACTCCGAGAATTGTGTTAGCGGCCTGGGTTGCCATCGAACCAGAAAATCGTGCATCAACGCCAAAATAGATATTGGCTACAACCAGAATCCAGGTTGGAATCAGAAGCGACAGTGGGGCTTCCTGTCGTACAACTTTTACATTCGGGTCCTTTCGAAAATATGCAATTTCGACAATTTTCCAGACATAAGCTGCGGTTACTAAGGATCCGAGCAGAATCAAACCTGCAAGCCACCAGAAATTTTGTTCAAGTGATGCTGATACCAGGTACCACTTGCTGATAAATCCTGTAGTGAATGGGACGCCAATCAGGCTAAGTCCCCCGATGAGAATTGCTGCCATTGTCCATGGCATGCGTCGACCCGCATTTTTCAGTGCTGCCGTTGTTGTCGACCCGGTTACGAAAAACAGGCCTCCAATTGCCATAAAGATTGCAGTCTTCATGATTGAATGATTGAAAAGATGCAAAAACGACGCTGCGACCCCCGCAGTTGATGCCAAACCCACGCCGACGGCAATGTAGCCAATCTGTCCGATGCTAGACCACGCAAACAGGCGTTTGAGATCATCCTGAAAAATTGCGATGGCCGAGGTAATCACCGCGCTGAAGATGCCAACAGCAAGAATTATGTGGTGCGACGAGGTGAATCCTGAGAAATAGTCTTCCGGGAAAACTTCAAATGTGAGTCGAATGAAAACATAGACAGCGGCCTTAGTGGCGGTGCCAGCAAGAAAAGCAGTAACTGCATTTGGTGCATAAGCATAGGCATTTGGTAGCCAGGCGTGAAATGGAAACAACGCCATTTTGATCGCCAGTCCGACAATAACAAAGCCGAATGCAACAGCAACAGTATTTTGACTGATCAGGTCTGGGAGTCGTTGTGCCAGATCAGCCATATTCAAGGTGCCGGTCAGCGAATAAAGAAAGCCGATACCAACCAGGTAAAAGGTTGCGGCGATGGTTCCCATTACCAGATAACGAAACGCTGCTGTCAGACAACGTTTGTCTTGTCCGAAGCTGATCAGAATGTATGTGGAAAGGGATGATACTTCCAGAAAGACAAAGACGTTAAACACATCACCGGATATCGTAATGCCGGATAGGCCAGTAAAGCAAAGAATCCAGGCTGTGTACAGCCATCCCTGACTCTTCTCTGGAACTTCAGTTTTAATGCTGGCAGGGGCGTAGATGATTCCCAACAGATAAATGAAACTGATAATCAGTAGAATAAGAGCGTTCGCACTGTCGATTCTGTACTCAATTCCAAATGGAGCTGCCCAGCCGCCGAGTGAATAGACGATTTCTCCGAACCTATTGATATGAAGAAGTATCGCTATCGAATTGATGCTGCTGGCGATACCAACTGCAAGGGCGATCAGCCAGGTAACACCAGGTATTCTAATAATCGCACACAGTGGTGCGGCGAGTAGAGGAATGACGACCTGCAAGGCGCTTAAGTGTAAGCTCAGCACCTTAATTTCGCTCTATGTCCTGTTGTACATCTTGATCATCGATTGTTCCAAAAGCAGAGCGAATTCTGACGATCAGGGCTAGCCCCAGAGCCGTTGTTGCAACACCCACAACAATAGCAGTGAGTATGAGCACATGGGGCAGGGGATTGGAGTAGACAGCTGGTTCTTTCAGTAAAATCGGCGCGGTTCCTCCACCCACCTTACCGATGCTGATGTAGAGAATGAAAACCGAGCTTTGAAATATATTCAGTCCAATAATTTTTTTGATGAGATTGTTAGCTGATATCACGATATACAACGCAATCATCATCAGTGCGATGACGATCCAATAGTTGACGATCCCGATGCTTTCCATTTGAATTTAGTTTGTGTTTTCAGATTCTGGCTGTCGATAATCTGCAAAGCTCAGAAACAGAATGATCATCACCGATGCCACTGTCATGCCAACGCCAAATTCGATGAGTAGGATTCCGAGGTGTTGCCCGGCGACAGAGTCGGCAGAAAGTACACTGTAGTTAAGAAATTCGCCGCCTAAAAACATGCCAGCAACGCCGACACCAGTGTAGAGAAGCACACCCAGTGCGGCTGTTGTGTAGACTAGTGGCGGCGGTACTATTTTCATCGTTGCTTCCTTACCTAGAACGATGCCGTATAGAATGAATCCGGCACCAAAGATTACACCAGCCTGGAATCCACCTCCAGGTCCATAGTCACCGTGAAACTGAACATAAAGGGCGAACACCATAATAAATGGGATCATAATCTTTGCAATGACGTGCAGAATCAAATGCTGCTTCATTGGCTCAGTCCTCCTTGGGTTTGGAAGTCCTGGCAGTCAGCAGGGCGATTACGCCAATGCCAGCTGTAAAAATCACCACGACTTCACCAAGCGTGTCATAACCCCGATAGCTGGCCAGAACCGAAGTGACAACATTAGGAATGCCGATCTCCGAGTACGAATCTTGGAGGTAGTAAGGTGCTACGTGTAGATTGGCTGGAGCATTCGGGTCTGCAAATTGCGGCATGTCCATAATACCAATCGCAAGTGCCACACCTAGGGCGATAGAAACACAAACAGCGAATGTAGCATTTTTGCGACGGAAGCGGACCTCTTTTCGCGAGCCGGTCAAAGATAGTGCACTCAGCATCAGGATGGTGGCTATACATGTGCCGACTGCAGCTTCGGTGAATGCGACATCGACCGCATCAAGTGCAACGAAAAGGCTTGCCGTCAACAGGCTGTAGATTCCAAACAACATAACCGCGCGAAACAGCCGATTTGTCTGCGAAATGTAAAGTGCTGTTACAAGCAGAAAACCGAGCAATGTAAAGTTAACGACAAGTTCGATGGCAATCACCTTTTGGGCAGATCTGTAACAGGTAGTACATTACCGTGTATGGCCGATTTAGCAAGGGCGTGAGAAGATGTAGGACTCGTGAAGAACAGAAAAACAAAAATCACTAAGAGTTTGAGAGAAACTAGAGTGAAACCGGATTCGATCATCAGACCAGTAATGACCAATCCTGCACCGGCTGTGTCAGTGATCCCAGCTGCATGAATTCTGCAAAACAGTTCTGGTAATCGAAGTACGCCAAATGCTCCAATAAGCACTGCAATAGAACCAGTGACAAGAAAAATGTCTCTGATGATCAACAGAATCAGATCCATCACTGTCTTTCGTCCTCTGGCTGCTCGCCAACATGACCGAGGTCGCCGTACTCGAAATATTTCAGAATGGCGATGGTGGCAATGAAATTACACAGTGCATAGACGATTGCAATGTCAAGAAAGTCGGGTCGGTCTGTCAAAAAACCGTAAAGCGCGATGACGAGCACTGTCTTGGTGCCGAAATTATTGACTGCCAATATTCGATTGTAGATGTCTGGCCCAACGAATGCCCTGATGAGCAAGAGGGCCATTCCCACTAGAACTGCAATTAGGGCGCCGGCGATCATACTGACAGGCTAAAGTCTAGTACTCGAGTTTTCTGACGCGGTCAGCCATGTCACCCCGTTCAAGTGGTTCCAGCATATCACCTCGCAAGGTATGAATTTCCAGTCTGGAATTATCAGCTTCAATGGTGAGAGTACCAGGAGTGAGAGTAATTGAGTTCGCGTATATCACTTTCTGCATATCACTCATTTCGTCTGCCGGCAGCCAAACCACTTTGGGGCTGATTCTTGACTTTGGGGTAAGAATGATTTTGCTAACGGTCCAGGTGGACAACATGATTTCTTTGATCAGCCAAAACCAATAATAAATAATCCTCCAAGGGACTAAATGGATGGGATAGTCTTCAAGGTCGACAATCTTCATTCGATGCGAGATTCTCAGAACCCAGATACATGAAACAGCACCAAGAACTAGCAGTAAAGTTGTGTAGTGTCCGGAAAGGATCAACCAGAACACAGCAAGAAAAGAAAAAGGCAGGATCAAGAACTTCATCGGCAGTTGATCAGTTGCTGAAGTTCGCGGATGTGCGCCATTAATTTAATCACAAAAAAATTAGAATTGACTTCATTTGGCCAATAGTTGGACTGGTTCCAATGGTTCAATTTTACCAACTGCATCGTTTTCTATTTGATTGGAATGAGCCAAATTCCAATTACGGAAAATTAAAAATGACACCTGATTTGCACTCATGCCTCACGTGTAGACAGGTGCACTAATCAAAGATGGGTTACATTTGGATCAATTGGTAGTTGCTTTGAAGTTCCGGTTAACTGCTCAAGTAAAAATCCGGCTGAAAGTATGGGCCCTTCATCCCTCGGCGGTCCAATGATCTGCAGTCCGACCGGCAAGCCGTCGCGGGTGAATCCAGCTGGTACAGCCAGCACCGGACAACCTGTCAATGTCAGAGCAAAAGTAATTGCGAGCCACTCATAGTAGGTATCGAATGTGTGCTCTCCCAACGATTCGACAAATCTAATTTCAGAGTCAAAGGGAGGCACAATTGCACAGGGACAAATGAGTAGATCAAACTTGTCAAAAAATCGAATCACCGACTGCAAAATCTTGGCCTGTGTCAATTGTGCCTGACTGATCGCATCGGCTGTCAGCTTGAATCCTTTTTCAATATTCCAGACAACTTCTGGCTTTAATAGATGTTCGTGATTCCTGTATTCGCCCATGAGATTTGTGACGAATGAAGCACCGCGCAACACATCGAAGCTTTCAATCGCACCGCTAAAGTTGGGGCTCCCTTCATCAACCGGTATGTTGAGTGTTTGAAATTTTTGAACAGCATCCTTGCAGATCTGAGCGACTTCCGGATCAATGACTGTAATTCCGAGGTCTGGCGTGTATCCAATCCGTCTTGGTTTGACTGGATTGTCAATGTAATCCATATATGGCTTTTGTGAAGCCGGGTAGCTCAAAGGGTCAGACGGATGAAATCCGGACATTACATCAAGAAAGGGCGCTGTGTCTCGACAGTTTCGAGCGATTGGGCCTTGTACATGCAGGCAACTAAACGGTTCCTGTGTTCGACTTCTGGGTACTCTTCCCGGACTGGGTCGCAATCCGACTACAGAATTGAAGCTGGCAGGTGTCCTTAAACTTCCGCCAAGATCAGACCCGGTCGCCAGCCATACTTCGCCTGATGCGATTGAAGCACACGCGCCGCCCGATGAACCGGCGACGGACTTGCTTGTATTCCAGGGGTTTCGTGTCACACCGAAAACCTCATTGAATGTACTGGCTCCTGCACCAAATTCTGGAGTGTTCGATTTACCCATCATAATTGTGCCGCGGTAGTCTAGCTTCTGTACCAGGATGTCTGATTTGGCAGGTATGTAATCCTTGTAAATTGGTGAGCCAAAAGTTGTTCGAACTCCCGCGGTTTCAGTTAAGTCTTTGATTGATATCGGTAATCCTCCCAGCCAGTCTCGATACTCTGAATGACCGAATGGTTGCTGCCTTTCCAACTCCCTGGCTTTTTCCAAAGCCTGATCAATGCAAAGAGTCGGCATTGCATTAATGCTTGCTTCAACCTGTTCAATTCGATCTGCAGAAGCAGTGACGGCATCTACGGGGGAGATTTCCCGTGCCCGTAACAGATCAACAACTTCACATGCGGTTTTCGAGATAAGTTCATTCATGATGGCTTTGACTACGAGTTCAATTTCTTACGTGAATTGGTATTGAATAGCTTTGTTAAAGTGGAACGAATGGGTTATTACCCACGTTCACTATTATGGTGTATCTCGATTGGACTCATATGGACCCAAATTAAAATTACTGCTGAAGCGAATAACAATTGGACTGAAACGTTCCGTACTGACCAAAAGTATATTTATCAGTCATTTGGTTCCAATCAGTTCGGACATCCGCGTTATGATTACAGTTCAATCTATTGATCTGTTTCAATCGTTCGTTTGCCGTAGCGATAAGATCACTTCATCAACAAGTAGAAATTAAAGCATTGAAAGTACAAGAATCATTTCCAGTAATTGATGCCCTGCAGGCTTCCAACTGGTCTCGGCCTCACTTCGAATCTTTGGTAAATTCCGGCGTAACTGCAGTACACGTTACCGTTGCGTTTTGGCACAGTTGCAGTGAAACACTGAAACAAATCGGCAAGTGGAATCGTTGGTTTGAGGAACATAAGGATTTAATTTTGCGTGTAAATGACGCTGCTGACATTAAAAATGCCCATCAGACCGGTCGCACCGGCATTGTTCTAGGCTTCCAAAATACCTCGCCAATTGGGGATGACTTTTCCTTAATCGAAATCTATCATCAGTTAGGCATACGCATCATGCAGTTGACCTACAACAACCAGAATCATGTTGGCACCGGATGTTACGAGGAAGATGATGCAGGATTGACCCGATTCGGCCGTATTGCTGTTCGGGAGATGAATCGTCTGGGAATTATTGTTGATGTTTCTCATACTTCCGAGCGAACCTGTTTCGAAGCAATAGAGTGCAGTGAACGTCCTATCGCAATCACCCACGCCAATCCGATCTCGTTCCGCAAGGTCGTTAGAAATAAGTCTGATGAGTTGCTTAGAGAGTTGGCAAGAACTGGTGGGATGCTGGGATTTAGCATTTATCCACTTCATCTGGCAAATGGCAGCGACTGCAAACTGGAAGACTTTTGCGACATGGTCTTAAGAACGGCGGACTTGATCGGAGTCGAGCATCTCGGGCTGGGTACAGATTTATGCCTCGATTGGGGTAGCGATTATCTCAATTACATGAGACGTGGCACGTGGGATGATGAAATGGACAGTCAGTCTCAAATTGAGTGGCCAGATTATCCTTCTTGGTTTCAAAAAAATGAAGACCTGCAAAATGTCGCGGATGGTCTTGCAACCGCAGGATTTTCTGATGGAGAGGTCAGGATGATTATGGGTGGCAACTGGTTTCGTTTTTTTGAAGAAGGACTGTCTCGCCAGAGTTAAACTTCGCTTATTCATTCAATCGCACCTTGAAACATATCAACCAACAGTTCGGTCAGTTACTTCGGCCACCTGAAACAGTGATGAAATTGGAGCGTTTAGGCTCGTTTCATTCAAGTCGCTTGAGCTTTACACGAACGCTGGTACGACGGATGAATCGCGAAAAGTGGCGTTTCGAAATTTTCAGAAACACTCTCGATGAATCAGGTTACGGAACTTTAATCTATCTGATTCATACTCCTTCAGGTCCTGTTAGTTTCATTTCATTTGTTGCGGAACTTGATGCGGATGATCGCACTGATCGAGTAATTGCTGAAAAGTGGGATATGTGCTTTACACTGTTCAACGGAATTCCGAGTGATGCTGACATTAAACGGCTTAGTCGGGAATTGCCGTACCAGGAGGCAGGTCGCCTCAGTGAATCTGAACTGGTAATGAGCAGAGCCAATAAGAGTGTTCGCCTGTTCAATTCAGTCATTGATTGCCTTGCCTCAGGTGTTCAACCGGATGTAGTGGAAATAATGAAGATCGGATACCTTATTCGAACCACTGCCGTTTACGGCAACGGAAAATTTGGGGTGATGGATTTTCACGAGGTCAAGCAGTCAACGCCATTTGGTTTGCCGTTTCAGGCAGAAATGCTCACCGTCTATATGGCCAGACAGTTGAGTATTGATTTGGTTGAACATATTGCTAAACAGCGCGATCAAGCCCAGGCAGTTGGGTTATCGAGAGAACTAAAGCGGGCGATTGGAGTCGGTAATGCTACTGGCCTTGGAATGGCACCGTTTTTGATTGGTCATCCTCAACTGATTGGCCAGTGGATAAAGATCCGGGAGTCTGCAATTGTAATTGCAAAATCCAGATCAAAAGTGACACGTCAGAAGTTGAACCACTTTAAGAAGCTGATTGAAAGGGCCGAAGGACATTTGAAGCAGTGGCAGACCGAAGATCCAAGACAGGCAGAACGTATTTTGGTACTAAAGGAGGAAGTTACTAGACTCAAAATAGAGCTGAGTCAGATAAATGATGATCAATCGGTCTGGCAACAGCTTTCAGATTGGGCGCTGCAAAATACCAGTATGGAGTGTCAGGAATTGCTGAATAGTTTGATTCTTGAAATTTATCCAAATGAAATCAATGAACTCGAAAACATGATGGGAGTTGATGAATTCACTTATTTTGATCCATCTATGGGACTGGTGGAATTAAAGAACTGTATTGAAATGCGCTACGCGTGGGCACTGGATGTGGATTTTGAACATCTGGATTCTCAACATTATTTTTGGTACGTTTCACAGGAAAAAGAAGAGCCGAGATTGGGTAAACGCTATCTGGAACCTGGCTGTGAGTTAGAAATGAAGGTAGGAATTGCCAGAGATGTCAGTGCTTTATATAAGACCATACGCGATCTCGATTCTAATGACAAATGCTCGTCAGTAGCTGACTTATTGCGTCTGCATCCAAAATTTCGACATATCGTTTCTCGCATACAGTCCCTTACAGACTTCGAATATGCTGAGATTCAGAATAACCTGCTCGGCAGGGAATGTCTGCCTATCGATTTGCTTCGCTGCAAGCTTGCAATATTCGGGGCGACTAGATTCGATCCGAAATCCAATCTCTGGACTCGGATCACGCTGTTTCAGGGTGCACCTCTACACGATGAAATCGATCGTGATTTTGCGGACGATTGGGCTTTCCCTGTAGTACCACTGACAACCTCTGCGGCTGCCTCATCCTGATGCGCGAGATTCGAGCTACGGTACAGCTGTCAAACAGTGAATGTTGTACCCTGACCAGGCGTGTTCTATCGGCACTTGGAATCCCGCCAGGTGCTGATATCGAAATTGGAAATGCACTAGTTTGGCTTGCAGCAACAGACACTGTTCCATTGAAGTTTCTGGCAGATTTACTGCCTGAATTGCAACGTGAACCTGAAACTGAAAGCCTCAACACTCTATATTTGATTGAAACTCTTGATCGGCTTGCCGCAGTTGCCGGTTCCTTGAATAAAGCCTGTACTGCGAGAGTAGAGAATTCAAAGGCAATCGCTTTGCTTTTGCCGCTTGCACTAGCTAGGTCTAATTTAAATCTCTGTATTCGGTTGCAACTGCCCAATTCTCGAATCATCATCGATAATGGTGAAATCTGGACGGCTGAAGAATCGTTCTGGACTCGCGATTGGCAGGACTCTAAAGAGATTTTGGTCGTGTGTGTGTCCAACCAATTGTCTGTTGATTTGTCTTTTTTTGATAAGACAGGACTCAATTGGCACTTCAGTCAGTCAAAGCTTCAGAGCCTTAGTTCACGGCGGATCAGTATCGACTTAGAAAGCTTACAGATATTGAAGAAAAAGGCAGCGGAGTCGTTTGTACCAAACAGTGACCTGTCAAGACGTAGCGGTGCTGGAGCAGAAGTAGACGATAACGATTGACTGATTGACCGAACAATCGTTTAGCTTTTCCCAATAATCATATCAGCCGCTTTCTCAGCGATTGCAAACGTTGGTGCATTGGTATTACCCGAGGTGATCACGGGCATAATCGATGCATCCACGACTCGTAAGCCATTTATACCGTGAACCCTGAGCGTTGAATCGACAACCGCCATTGGGTCTGAAACCGGCCCCATTTTGCATGTTCCTACCGGGTGATAAATAGTTTCGCCAATATTTCTAGCAAAATCGAGCAGTTCTTCGTCGGTTTGCACCTGATCCCCTGGTAACACTTCTTCCTCGACGTATTGCGACATTGCCTTGCTGTTTGCAATGGCTCTGGACACCTTCATTGCATTGACCGTGATCACCTGGTCTTCCTCAGTGGCTAGGTAATTTGGATGGATGGCGATGTAGTCCCGGGGATTGGCTGACCTTAGTTGCAGGTTCCCGCGGCTGGTTGGGCGAAGCTGTGTAACAGAAGACGTTATGCCTGAGTAGTTGTGAACACCTTGACCAGGACTGTCAGAACTTAGAGGTTGAAAATGAAATTGGATATCTGGGCGATTGATATGTGGCAAGGATCCTGTAAATATGCCAATCTGACTTGCCGCCATGCTCATTGGTCCGGTACGAAACGCAAAATACTGCATGCCGATCAGCATTTTGTAGATTGGATTTCGAATTTCATCATTCAGTGTCTTGACTGAACAGCGATACACCGACCGAATTTGAAGGTGATCGTGAAGGTTCTCGCCAACACCAGGCAAGTTGTGTTTGACGGGGATTTGAAATTCTCGCAGATGATCAGGATTTCCGACGCCCGACAGCATCAGCAGCTGTGGAGAATTGATCGCACCGGCACAGATGATGACTTCACGACTAGCACGGACAGTGAAATTTCTGTCATCCTGCTCATATTCCACAGCCGATGCGCGGTTTTCATCGATAACAATTCGACATGTCAGCGCTTTGGTCACGACTTTCAGATTAGAGCGGTTGGAAACGGGTTTCAGGTAGCCAACAGATGAGCTGCATCGCCTACCTTTCCAGGCAGTCAGCTGATAGTATCCAACGCCTTCCTGTGTTGCGCCATTGAAATCGTCGTTGTGAGGAATGCCGATTTCCTCAGCACCCTTGATAAATGCATCACCGACTTCTCGACGTATTCGCATATCAGACACTTTCAACATTCCATTCTGACCGTGATACTCGTCAGCGCCGCGCTCCTGGTGCTCACATTTGATGAAGTAGGGTAGCATGTTCTCATACGACCAACCGGGATTGCCGGCATTCTCCCAGTCATCGTAATCTTCTTTTTGGCCGCGGACATATAGTAGACCGTTAATCGAACTTGAGCCGCCAAGTACTTTTCCTCGCGGCCATTTAACTGATCGATTGTTTAATCCTGGATCAGGTTCGGTGTTGTAGCACCAGTCTGTTGCTGGATTGTGCATCGTCTTGAAGTAACCCACGGGAATGTGAATCCATTGATTCGTATCCCGCTTCCCGGCCTCAAGCACCAGCACAGAGTGTTTTGAGTTTTCCGAAAGACGATTTGCGAGTACACATCCGGCTGTTCCGCCACCCACGATGATGTAATCAAAAGTGTCGGCGTGCATTAGAGAGCAGACCTGTGAGAAAGATTTTGATTCGAAAGTATGATGATTTTAGACATAAAGGATTTGGCTCTTAGGTTTGGCCGTTTCTGATTTTTTTGCCAGTGGTTTGAATTGGCCTCGCTGTATTTTATTTTCAATGGTTAGCATTCCACACACAATTCTAAGGGGTTGGAAGACGAATCCACATCTTTCAGTCTACACTCATCGCGAAACTATAATCACTGAGCAATTATTCATGTAGAAGAGTGAATGTTCACTATCACCGGGAGCAAATGACGTGAAATGGCAACGACCCAAGGTGATTCCGGGAGCCGGTCTCAATTCAGTTCAGCAAGACTATCAGCACATTGAAGTCAAACCTTATGCTGGTGCGTGTGGTGCTGAAATTTTTGGTGTAGACATCTCACATCCGGTTTCAAAAGAAGTGATAGAGGAAATCAAGCAGGCATTCCTCGACCACTTGGTTATCTTTTTTCGTGATCAACTCATCGAGCCTGACTCCCTAAAGAATTTCGGTAGAAGTTTTGGGTCATTCCATATTCATCCATACGTTGGTTCATTGGAAGGACATCCCGAAATCATGATGGTGATCAAGAATCCAGAAGACAAGTACAACTTTTCGGGAACATGGCACAGCGATGTAACTTTCCAGGCAGAACCACCACTGGGTTCGATTTTGTGTGGGATGGAAGTTCCAAAATTTGGTGGGAATACTTTATTTTCCAACCAGTACCTGGCTTACGACATGCTTACCGATACCTACAAGATGATGCTGGAGGGTCTGAACGCGATTCATAGCGCCGAAAACGTTTACAGTCATGAGGGCGAGTATGCGAGCACAGATTACCAGGACAAACATGCAGGTACACCAATTCGCGCGGACAGTAGTGCAAATATTCGCGTCATTCACCCAATTGTTCGTACACATCCTGAAACCGGCCGAAAGGCACTCTATGTAAATGAGCCGTTTACAGTTGGAATCGAAGGAATGAGCGAAGAAGAGTCAGAATCAATTCTTCGTTATCTGGTCAAGCATGCAGTACAGCCGGATATTTGCTGTAGTTTTCGCTGGGAACCGGGCTCAATTGCTTTCTGGGACAATCGTTGTCTGCAACATTACGCCCTGAACGACTACCCGGGTGAGCGACGAGTTATGTGGCGCCTCACGATTAACGGTGACCGGCCAGTCTAGCTAAGTTCTGACGCCGCGCAATCGCTCTGTTCGCCGTTCAACTGATCGATTAGAATCTTTGCCGATTCGCAGACTCTGTTCTGTTCGCGCACACGGCGCGAATCTGTTCGGCTGTTTCTTTCAGCGTGAACAGGGAGGCTTGGCTTTGCTGTTGCATCTGTGAAACGATGAATTGTACATCGTGTTTGAGATGCTTGTTTGGAGTGGATATGACACAATTCTCGTCCAAAAAAGTCCGCCGCAAGCCGAATTCAGGATTAATTGGTAAATTTTTTTAGTTTATGCCTCTGTAATCGCTTGTATTACTTGGCACAATTTTGACAGTGCAACCGCCTCGCTAATTGAGCTTGAGCCACCAAGCGGTTTTCCACGCGGTTAACTGAATAATCTGTGATTCAGCCCTGGGTCGGATTCTGTCTGATAACACCAGTCAGATTTCGGATTGTGCACGGTTTTGAAGGAACCTGCTGGAATGTGATTGCATGGATGATTATCCCGAGAGCCAGCTTCCAGTACACGCGTGGAGTTTGGAGGAAAATCCGACAATCGGTTGGCGAGAACGCCTCCGACGGTTCCGCCGCTGACGATGATGCAGGTGAAGTTGTTGGAATCCATCGGATTCGGACAAGTGCCTGATGAATTTACCCTAGAGCACCGGGAAATCTAACAATTGCGCCAACCCTAAGTGTTGAGCAGATTAGGACCTGACGCCGCGCAGTCGCTCAGTTCGACGTCGCAACATCTCGATGGTTGACAGCAGGGCGATTGACACCAGCACGAGGAGAGTTGCAACCGCGAGTATTGTAGGGCTGATATGCTCCCGGATACCCGAGAACATCTGCCACGGAATTGTTCTTTGTTCAAAACTTCCAACAAACAGAATTACGACGACTTCGTCGAACGAGGTGATAAAGGCAAACAAGGCACCAGAAATCACACCCGGCAAAATCAGTGGAACGACAATTTTGAAAAATGTAGTAACGCCATCCGCACCAAGACCATTGGCCGCGCGAATTAGACTGCGGTCGAAACCAACTAGGGTCGCAGTTACCGTAATGACAACAAAGGGTGTGCCAAGCGCGGCATGTGCTAATATCACGCCCAAATGCGTACCTTGTAGATTGACTCGGGAATAGAAGAAGAACATCCCGCAAGCAGAAATAATCAGCGGCACAATCATCGGTGAGATCAGAATTGCCATTAGGGTGGTGCGGTACGGCACGTTGCGACGACTCAAACCGAGAGCGGCCAATGTGCCGAGTCCGGTCGCGATCAATGTTGAAAAAATTGCGATAATGAAACTGTTGTTGACCGCGCCGCGCCAATTCAAGTTTGTAAAGAAGTCTTCATACCAGCGAAGGGAGTACCCCGCAGGATCAAAGGTCAACATCTCCTGAGTGAAAGTAAAAAAAGGCACCGAGTTGAATGAAAGGGGCACGATGACTAGTATCGGAAAAATGAGAAACAGAAAAATCAGTCCGCAAATAAAGCGAAACAGATAGTGCCAAATTCGTTCTGTTGGTGTTGTATATGGTGGAAGTTTGCTTCTCATCTAACCAAGTTTCATGTTATCAATACCGACAATTCGATCATACAAAATGTAAAGAACAAGCACCAATCCCAGCAAAATTATTCCCAGCGCAGCGGCCAGTCCCCAATTCAATGATACTGAAACATGGTAGGCAATGAAGTTGCTGATAAATGTTCCGGAAGTTCCGCCAACCAATGCGGGTGTGATGTAGTAGCCGATTGCGAGGATAAACACAAGTATTCCACCAGCACCGATGCCTGGGACTGTATTAGGCGCGTATACTTTGAAAAATGCATGGAAAGGGTGTGCTCCCAAAGATACAGCGGCACGCATATAACTATTGGGAATGGTTTTCATCACGCTGTACAGAGGCAGAATCATAAATGGCAACAGAATGTGCGTCATTGCGATGACCGTTCCCGTCGCATTGTGAATCATACTGAGTCGGTTCTCCGTGTCGATTAAACCGATGCCCACCAAAATGTCATTGATTACGCCTTCTCTTTGTAATAACGCAATCCACGATGTTGTTCGAACCAGAAGTGATGTCCAAAACGGCAACAACACTAGCATAAGCAGAACATTGCTGGAACGCAATGGGAGTGTCGCCAACAGATAGGCGACCGGATATCCCAGGATTAACGTCATCAGCGTAATGAGCCCACTCAGGTATAGCGTGCGCCAGAATAACTGCAAATAAATCCGTTTCTTTTCGTCTTGAAACTGGACCTCTCCTGCGGGCGTAACCTGTAAGTCCAAAGCAGCCCAAAAGTATCCGGTTGTGAGGGTTGGAGAGAAAGTCTTTATTAGTTGCCAGGTTTCGACGTTTCCCCATCTTTTGTCAACTTTGATTACCGCTTCCTTGTAGGGTCCTTCTTCAATTCTGGGAATGTTTCTCTGGGACTTTCGAAACAGACTGTTCATTCCCGGAAGTTCATAATTCAGGCGTTTGCCAACGCGAGTAATCAGCTTGTCTTTCGCTCCAACTTTAATGTCAGCAACCAAAGCTTCATAAGTGCTTTCATCGGGGAGTTCACCGGACACTGCGTCCCATTTGTCCAGTTGTTCTGCCGTGCGAGGAAGATAACTGGAAACAATGGGGTCTTCGATGCCCCGCCAGAGCATGTCTCCGATAGGGAACAGGAAGGTTAGGCCAATAAAGAAGAACAACGGTGCGACAAGTGCCAATGACTTAATCTTGTCGCGGCGTAAGGCTCGAGCCAGACTAATTTTTAGTGGCGTACCATCAGCGGTGGTTATAGGTTCGCTGGATGTAGCGGTCGCATTGGCCAAGGAACTATTGCCCTAATTGGATAGTTATTTGAGGCGATGATTTTAATGCGGGGCGTGACACACGCCCCGCATTGTTGAACATTAATGAAAGTTTTGAACTGAATTACTACTGTTCAATCCATGATGCGAACTGTTCGTTCAGATCATCCTGATTGTCAGCCCACCACTCGTAATTAAACAGTAGCGTGGTTTTTGCATTCTCCGGTGCGGTTGGCATGTGCGGTGCCATGTCAATTCCCAAGTCGGCGTGTTTGCCAACCATAGCAGCAGATGACTCTCTTGCAGGACCATAAGAAATATACTTCGCTTGATCAGCCAGTCTCTGGGTATCTGTTGCATACCTCAAGAGTTTCATAACTTCCTCTCGATGAGGTGCGTTTTTGGGAACCACAAAACCGTCAAGGTCAAACACCTGCCAATCCCACATCATAGCAATTGGTTGCCCTTCTTCCTCAATTGCGGAAAATAAACGACCGTTATATGCAGATGCAATTACAACTTCACCGTCAGCAAGCAACTGCGGCGGTTGTGCTCCGCGGGTCCACCAGACCACCTGATCTTTAATTCCATCCAGTTTGGCGAAAGCTTGCGCGACTCCCTCTGGAGTACTCAGAACATCATAAACGTTGTCAGCCATGACACCGTCGGCAAGCAATGCCCACTCCAAGTTGTTAATTGGTTTCTTTTCAAGCGATCGTTTGCCTGGATTTTTTTCTAAATCAAACACATCAGCAATTGATGTCGGTGCTACTTTCACTAAATCGGTGCGATAACCGAAAGTTGTCGAATACACGATATTTGGCACAAAGCATGGGGAAACAATTAATTCGCCAAAATCTACGGTTGCCGGTGTTCCATCCGGTGCTGGTGCCAGCGCAGAATCGTGGTCGATTTCCTCAATCAAGCCTTCGTCGCAAAGGCTGATCGTGTCAGATGCAATTGCATCTAGCAGCGACCAAGTCACATTGCCAACTTCTGCCTGTGCTCTAAGTTTTGCTACACCTTCAGACGCGGAATCATCGTTGATGATCGTAATGCCTGGGTTTTCAGCCATGTATGGGTCCCAGTAGGCTTTTTGTTGACTCGCGGAATAAGCGCCTCCCCAAGACACCACAACTAGTTCTTGAGCATGGGTTACAGCAATACCGCCAGCGGTAAAAAGAACTGCCATTATTGGGGCAAGAATAAGTTTTCTAATTTTCATTTTCATTAAAAATTCTCCAAATACTGTCAATGTAAGTGAAAGCATTCCCACTCAGCAAATCGTAGGTTGTCAATCAATGATAAAGAATATAGCAAATAAGATAGTGCTAAGTAAATATTTTTTTCAATGGATTAATTTTAGCCAGCGTATTTCTAGACACCTCATTCGGTAATCCTATGTGTGCCAGTTTACGCACCTGTCTCTGCAAGCAGGTTTCAAAATCGCGCAGGCTGTCACATAAGTTAGTTGCGAAAGGCCATGCAACGGTATTGTTCAGGGCAACGAAATGCTTTCGCCTTGCAGTCGCCATCACAGCGTCGAACGCAACATCGGTAAGTGTACCATGGGATAAATCCATCACTTATTAAGGAACAAAATTTATAAGTCATTGATTTAGTTGAAATCGTAAAATCTTGTTTCTTTCAGTGATGGCGACACCGCCGCCGCGATGTGAGAAAAATTATGTGAAATCCAGTTTACTCATACATGTCGATTTGGCTTACGAATCGCAAATTTATACCGATGCGAGAGATGTTGACGAAATAGACTGGTTAATAACAATGCATAAGAGAAATTGTCGATAACAACATTGGGATATCAGTGTAAAAACATATCCGCTTCAGGCACTGAATAGACGATGTACAATTCATCCTTTTATATGGAGATCGGTCAATGGCAAACACTGGAAATCGTCAGCATGGCGCAATGGAATACTCCGATCCTCCTGTCGATCTGGACACCGTCAGGCGCTACAGGGTAGAAAGAGTTCGTCAACAGCTCCAAAAGCATGACCTCGCGGGAGTGCTTTTGTTTGATCAGTTGAACACTCGGTATGTGACTGACGCGACCAACATGCAAATTTGGTGCTCTCATTATGAAGCCCGTTGCGTGTTTGTTGCAACTGAAGGGCCGGTGATTCTGTGGGATTTTGGAGACATGCCTCATCTTGCAGAAAATCTGCCAACGATTGATGAATACCGGGTTATTACACCATTTTATTTTTTTGCTGCCGGATCGCGTTGTGAGGCAAACGCCAAAAAATTTGCTCAGGAAATTAATGATCTGATCACCACATATGGTGGTGGCAATCGCAGGCTCGCTGTCGATCGTTGCAGCTTGTTGGGTATCCATGAGCTTGAACAATGCGGAATCGAATTGATTGAGGGGCAGGATGTCATGGAGATTGCCCGAGTCATCAAGTCGCCCGAGGAACTGGAATTGATGAAGTATTCAGTGCAGGTGTGTGAAACTGCTGTCTCGAACATGCGCGATGCGATGGCTCCAGGGATTACGGAAAATGCATTGTGGGCGAAGTTACATGAAACCAACATTGCATTGGGTGGCGAATGGATTGAAACGCGCCTTCTTGCATCTGGCCCACGAACCAATCCATGGATGAGAGAGTCCTCGATGAGAGTTATGGAGAAAGGCGAAATGATGAGTTTCGACACTGATCTGATTGGCCCCTATGGTTATTGCTGTGATATGTCTCGTTCCTGGATTTGTGGCGAAGTCAAACCAACACCTGAGCAGGCGCGGCTATATCAGCTGGCAGCAGAACAAATTCGTTTCAACACTGAATTGATAAAACCAGGGGTGGAATTCCGTGAACTGTCCAGAAATGCGTGGCCTGTGCCGGAGGAGTTTCAACCCAATCGATATGGTGTGATTATTCACGGTGTGGGGCTGGCCGACGAATATCCCAGCATCAAACACTACATGGACTTCGACAAAAAAGGCTATGACGGCGTATTCGAACCTGGAATGACGCTATGTGTAGAATCTTACATGGGTTCCATTCACGGTGGGGAAGGAGTCAAGCTGGAAGAGCAGGTATTGGTAACTGAAACAGGATACGAAATGCTTACCAGTTATCCGCTCGAAGACTGGTAAATCAAGAAATCAGAGACGAGAGGCTTTCCCGTCGCGTTAGAAATAACGCTGAAGAACAATATCGTGTGTAAACTCGAACAGTGAATCGAGGGCCGGTCCCAGTTCGGCAATTCTGGGATCGGTGGTTGTACCCCGGCAGAATCTCGCATAAATCTGCATAAAAATAATGCAGTGTTTAAATGCTGTCAACACCCGATAGTAATGAAGGTTGGACAGGTCACGTCCGCTGATCTTGGCGTAGTAGTCTGCAACCGTCTCTCGATTCATCCAGCCTGGGCTTGTAGAGGTTGGCATTTGTCCAACTTTATTCAGGGCTGGTGGGTCTGTCGGTTCAGTCCAGTAGCTGAGTAGTGTGGCAAAATCAAATAGGGGGTCTCCCTGTGTACACATATCCCAGTCCAGCAGTGCGATGGGCTGGGTAAGGTTGTCACGGTCCAGAACTATATTGTTGAGTTTGAAATCATTGTGAAGCAAGGTGTGCCCGGTGCTTGGAGCCGGTTGCTTTTCCAGCCAGTCAATGATCTTCGTGGCTGAGGCAGGGCTGACACTGTTCCGATAGACATCTTCCGCAGCGACGTGATAGCGTTTCACCCACCCGCGTACCGCACGTTCAAGAAATCCTTCCGGTCGACCAAGGTCTTGTAATTCCACACTGGCGGGTTCAACAGATTGAAATTTAACCAGCACTTCGACAATCATTTCTGACAACTGCCATGTCAGACTATGAAGACTCTCAGGTACATCCATTTGAATTACCGCCCCTGGGCGATATTGCATTATCAGAAAAGGCGCTCCCAAAATTTCTGAGTCGTCGCAAAGCAACAAGCCTTTTGGCGCCAGTGGAAACTTCCTCCAAAGGCGTGAAGTGACTCTGTACTCTCGTACCATATCGTTTGCACCAGGCGGCAGAGGTCCGTGTGGTGGCCGGCGCAGTACACAGGGTTCACCATCCATCTGAATCAGGAAATTAAGGTTTCCAAAGCCACCAACAAATTGCTTTGGCTCAGGTTCAGCGGAAAATTCGTGACCAAGGCTTTGGAGATACTGCTCTAGATTTAGCCAGTTTTCCGGTTGCTGGTGTTCTTGTGAGAAAAACCGATCGGTCGTGAGTTCCATATTCATCTGCATCCAAAAGTTTGCTGTATTGCAACCCGTTCCATACTCAGGGCAACTCTGCAACAAATCCAATCGCTGTGTGAGGTAAGCTCGAAGCTGACGAATATTTTACCTTTGTGAATTTTCTGACCATTCCTAATCAGAAACGCCGCTGGCAATTGGGTAACTTTTTCAGAAACATCGCCTGAGTATAATTCCGTGTGATTTTAAGTATTTCAATCACTAATCAGGAGACACTGCTATGGACCCCACTAAACCTCGTAATCCCGGAAAAGTTGAATGGTCGGGTGAAAACCCAGGCATATATTTCAAGGAAGACCCGGATGGGGACTGGACAGCACTCGGAATATTTTTCCGCGTTGTTTTATCTCCTCATGGCGCTGGCACAACAATGATTGTGCTGGAAAAGCCGGATGAGGAAGCTGGACTGCCGGATGCTAATAACATTTGTCTCACCGACAACGAAGAATTGACGGAATATCTGATTTCTGACTACATGTCGAAATTTCCGTCATTTAGGGGACGAAAGGGCCTACAGCACATGAGTTATCGAAAGATAGACGACGTCACCTCACGTGGAGATCTCAGGGAGTATCGGACTGAATCAGTGATTGCTGGTGATCTTGAAGTTGTTATGTCATGGCTGGATTTGCAAGAACCCTTCGCGGCAGAGGTGGCAGCTGAAATTGGAGCCACTGGCGAGCATGACATGTACAGTGTTTTCCTTGAAGCAAAGGCGGCGGAAATTTCTGTTAATGGGCACTATTTCTCGGGTCAATTAACCACCCGGAATTTCCTTGGACGAGAAACAAGCACCGCTTTCATGGCCATTTCAGAAACCTGGTTGACTCCAGCTGGTTGATAGGAATTGTTTGCGTTGTAATCAGTGCGGTTTCTGCTGTTATTGATTTAGATTTTGTTTTGAACAGGTTGCTCTTCAATACAACTAATGGACTGAGTCTCTCGACTTTTGCCATTTCGCCGAGCTTCAAGTGAGAATGGATGAGTGTTCGTCACTGTACATTTGTTGTGCAATAGCCAATAAAAACAAAGCATTAAATCATTTATAATGTCCACTTGAAAATTCGCATCGCTGGATATCAGCGGCTCAATTTCGCGAATGCTTGAATTACTAGCGACTCGACGCTAGCCACTGTGTGGAAGCAAAATGGACCAATTACTTGACTGGGGTACTCAGCTTGCGCAACTAGCGCTTGATTCTGTTTCGAAATTCATCGATTTTCTGCCACAGATTCTGGGTGTTCTGGTAACACTGCTGATTGGCTGGATTCTCGCACGCGTCAGCAAAGTACTGGTCCTTCGACTCATAGGCGTGCTCAACCGAATTCGCCTGCGAATCAAATTTGCAGGCACACCGGTCCTGCCAAATATCACTGAACCGGTTGCAGTAGTTGTATCAAGGATAGTCTATTGGGCCATTATTCTGGTATTTATCGCACTGTCAACTCAGTTGCTAGGACTTGGTATGTTCGCCGATTGGCTTGGTCGGCTGGTAGGCCATCTACCGAATATCCTTTCGGGCGTTCTCATTATTTGGGCGGGTGTTGTCTTTAGTGGACTGATCGCTCAGGCAATCAGCTCTGCAGCAGTCAATTTACCTGAGTCACAGCGCGCTGCCTTGTCCCGGGTAGCGCAATTGTTCGTGCTTATTTTGCTCATCTTGATCGGTGTTGATCAGATTGGCGTAAACGTTCGGGTTGTGCTTACGATAATGGCGGTTACCATTGGCGCAGCACTCGGTGGTCTTGCCATTGCTTTCAGTCTTGGTGCTCGACAACTGGTGAGCAATTTGATTGGAGTTCGATATTTGAACTCCGACTACCGTATTGGGCAGCGTATCCGAATTGGTCAGCATGAAGGTACCATTCTTCAAATTACGTCAGTTTCCGTAATATTGGATACAGAAGAAGGTCGTGTGACAATACCAGCGCAAATGTTTTCCGATCAGCCCAGCGTATTGGTCTCCAGGGAGCCAGGAAATGTCTGAGGGGCTGAAGCTTGCTGAATATTTTGTCCGACAGTACAACGCAGCGGCAGTCAGTGCCATGCAGGAGATGCAGGCAGATGTGGCTGGTGAGTTAATTGATGCAATCGATGATTCATTGAGCGTTTTGACGTTGCGCTCCATGCTACCTCGCACAGCTGCTAAGTGTATAGAAACCATCTCAAAAGCATCAGCGACGAAATACATAAGTTGCCTGAAACCCAAAGAGGCAGCAGCAATTCTACGCTATACGACAGACGAGGTGCGAGATGCACTGCTGGCAAAACTGCCCCGTCGTCAGGCGATTCGAGTTTCAATGCTGCTCCGCTACCAGAGTTCTCTGGTTGGCGCTTGGATGGAAACTGCTTCCGTTACTTTTTGCGGCGATACTCGAATTGCCGATGCAAAAGGGCAGGTAATTGATGAAGCTTATGTCTATAGTCAAATCTATGTTGTAGATGATCTAAATGAATTGATTGGTGCGGTTTCGATGGTCGAATTGCTGCAACAAAAAGGTGAAGAGCAGTCCGTTTCCTCAATAATGAATTTACCGGTTGAGCCAATTTATGCATCGTCGACTCTAAGACAGGCGGTGGAATCGCCGTTATGGAAAAATAGTGATGTTTTACCAGTCATTGATCGTGACCGAAAGCTGATTGGAATCGTTCGTTTCATCGACTTGTGGGGCGCACTGGAGGAACCATCATCAACTACAGAACGTGCTGTTCAATCACATTTTGAGGTGTTGGGTGTGGCAGAAATTTACTGTCTTCGACTTGCGGATGTAATGGTGGCAGCGCTCTCTGCGAATCGTAGAGTAACTTAACGTTTGCGAATATTCGGGAGGTTCGCCGATGACCGAGCAAATTGAACATCAGAAGGCAGAATCGATCCTAATCACCCGATTCTGCCAAGAGGCACCGCAAAGTGCCGCAAACCGCCTTGAAACACTTTCGGTCGAGGATGCCATCGAAATCCTAGAACAAGTGCCCCAGGAAATCGCACTTGAAGTTTGGTCTGCATTGAGCCCAAACATGTCGGCAGATATGGTTGAATTGCTGGACGATTCTGATGCTCTAGCGATATTGAAGGGTATTGATCCAGGCAGGTCTGCATCGATTCTCACCATTATTGAGTCTGAGAGGAGTGAGGTTTTGATGGCTGGCATGGAGCCATCAATTTCTCGCGAAATCCGCGAGTTGATGGTTTATCCAATTGACACAGCCGGTGCACTAATGGACACTCGTATATTGCTGTTTAAAGGCAATATGACAGCGGATGAAGCACTGCAGATATTACGTGCCCGCAGATTGAAGCGTAAAGTAGCTGAATTGCGAATTGTGGATGATGAGCAGCGATTTCGGTCGATTGTAAAGCTTGATTCACTTGCACTAGCCGACCCTAATCAGACTCTGGATGAACTCTCTGATCAAATTGTCGTTGTTGTAGATCCGAATGCATCGCGCGAAGAAATTATCGAAAAACTGGAAAGCTACGGTCTGGATGAATTAACCGTAGTTGACCATGATGGACGGGTGTTAGGTGCGATTCGACACTCCACACTACTTGATGTCTTGAAAGAAGATGTGTCCATTGACATTCAAACTATGGTCGGAGTGAGTAAAGATGAGCGTGCATCATCTGGAAGTAAATTCGCGGTCCGCAAACGATTACCCTGGATGCAGGTCAACTTACTCACTGCATTCGCGGCGGCTGCAGTGGTCGGAATTTTTGAAAGCACTATCGCGAAATTTACTGCATTAGCTGTGCTATTACCAGTTGTAGCAGGTCAATCCGGAAATGCTGGTGCACAGGCGTTAGCCGTCGCAATGCGCGGTTTAGCGTTGAGAGAAGTTCAGGTACGAGACTGGCCAAAGATGGTTCGCAAGGAAACGATTGTTGGGCTTGCAAATGGTGTTGCCGTCGCAATTGTGTGCGGAATCGCGGTTTATATCTGGAGCGGTCAACCCGGCTTGGTGCTTGTGATCAGTTCGTCAATGATTCTGGCGATGGTAATCGCTGGAATTGCTGGTGTGCTTGTGCCGGTAGGTTTGAAGAAAATTGGCCAAGATCCCGCAGTTGCTTCATCGATTGTGCTCACTACGATCACAGACATCACTGGCTTTTTTGCATTTTTGGGAATTGCGACTCTGTTTGCTGGATTCTTAGCCTAATTTCTGAATTAGTGTCGATTCAGAACTCATTTGCGAGCTAGTTCGGGACAAATTCAAATTCAGCCAGAACCTCCTGTATCTGATGCGCAGCCCGGATCAGGCGGTCGTCCTGATTAAAGGCTCCTATCAATTGAACACCTAGCGGCAGACCGTTTGGACCAAATGCCACTGGTAGATGAATGCAAGGTACTTTAAGTAGCGTCCATACACGGTTAAAGATCGGATCTCCTGTGCTGTCTAAACCCTGCGGAGCCTCGCCAGGTGCACTAGGTGTGATGAGCACGTCATAATCCTTAAACACTGACCGCATCTTCTTCTGCCAAATATTACCCAATTTGATCGCTTCAAGGTAGGCTGTATGGGTGGTTTGCTGTCCTTGTTCAATGAGTGCCTTGATCTGATCACTTAATAAGTGTGAAAAATTCGCATATTCTGCACTGAGCGACCGGCACCCTTCATAGCCCATGATTGTGATTTGTGCCTGTGTCAATGCTCCGTCTGAAGGTCCAACATCAATTTCAGAAATTTCAATTTGATGACCTTGCAAATGTCGGCAAACATCTTCAATGAGCTGCTGCTGACTGGCATCGGCCATTTCCCAGTGCGGGGTTTTGACTAGCGCTGCTCTTATCCTACCGGATAAAGGCAGTATTTCTGCAGGAGCTCCAGACAGTGTGTGTCGAACAGTTGTCAAATCTTCCACCTTTCGAACAAAAAATCCAAGTGTGTCAAGATTTTGAGCAAACCCGCAGACACCTGCCAAACTGAATGATCCGTGACTCGCTTTGTATCCGGTTACACCACAGTAAGCAGCTGGACGGATGACGGAACCGGCGGTTTGCGTACCCAAGGCAAGTGGAATCATCATTCTTGACACGGCCGCTGCAGATCCCATGGAAGATCCGCCCGGAGTGTGATCAGGTGCATGTGGGTTGCGGGTTCTTCCAGGATAGTAGTAGGCAAACTCGGTCGTTTCAGTTTTGCCGGCAACCAGCGCACCTGCGGTCTTTAACGCTGACACGCACACGGCGTCACGCTGTGGTACGTAATCACGATAAATTTTGCTTCCCATCGTGGTTCGCATACCAGCGGTTTCCATAATGTCTTTGATTCCAACAGGAACTCCGAACAGCGCAGACTTGTTTCCCTGTCTCTCTACCTCAGTCAACTGATCAAATACGCGCTCAGGATCGAAAGTCGTAAATGCTTTTAACTCTTCCTCGCACAGTTCAATTCTTGCAATGCAATCAGAAACAAGTTCTCGAGGCTGCACTGTTCCCGATTGAATGAGGTGAGAAACTGCTTTCAAAGACAGTTCATTCAGATTTGACATGACGATTCACCCGCCAATTGAATCAAGCGCTGCCTGAAACAGGGACAGAGGGTAACGGAATATACCACCACCAAGCCTTCCCGCTGTTCCTTCCCGGTCGATGACACCCAAGCTGACGATCGGGGTGGTTTTTTCTTCGACGACAGTACGCACGCTCAGTCCTGTCCGAAACTCCAACGCGCCAAAAGCGTCATGGACAGACAACAGGAGCTTATATGGGAGTTCATCCGCATCTGCTGGCAAATAAGTTCCGAACATTTCTCGCTGCGTATTTGAATAGGCAACCGCCATTGCACCAAATCCGATCATGTCAACTACTGCACTGTCACCAATTGCTCCTAGTGCTCGCGACTTGGGAAACTCGCCTAAATCCCCTTCAGGGGAAGCAGCAGTTTCTGTTATCCAATTACCCGGTTGGTCGCTTACCTGTATACCGGTACGGACTCCATTACCTCCAGCAGCAGTAACCATACCGCTGTCTGATTGAGCATCAGCAGCCAGCATCAAGCATTTTGATGCTGCCATCAAGTGATTGAGTGCAAAACTCGGACTGTCATCCAGAAAGCTTTTCTGTTCAGCATAGCCATCAATCGTGGACTTGAGTCTGCTGACCAGTTCACGGGTGGCGGCTATTGTTCTGCCGTGACAATCATCGTCATTCTCTAATGCAAATTTCGCAATGTCGAGCAAATCGATGTGACCGTCCTGACAACTGTCTATTGCTTCAACTAATTCTTGATTGATCCAACGCAGGTGCGACAGTGCTGACTCACTACACAAGCCGAGTCGCATAGCTGGTCCATTTCCACCGTTGAAAGGAGAGTAGGTTACGTTATTCGGATTATTGGTATCAATAATTTTGTGCAGCCACATTGAAGCTGAAACAACGCCTGCCAAGGGTACCACGGTTGAGTGATTCTGGGCTGGTTGCAACTGAATCTCACCTGATCGAATCATTGCGCGTGCAGTATCAAAACTGTCCGCATGTTTTTCGAATACCAGCGCTACTGCAGCCGAATTCATAACTGGTGCCGGAATTTCGTTGGTGGACTCAAATGGCGGTCCAGCATGAAGTATCACTGAGTCGTCTATGCCAATTGAGTTGGCGGCTAATTCATTGCTCTCCCACACCGGCCTGGTTTGTAGCATTTTCTTGAGCGCACCGCGATCTCTTGAGTCAATATTCGTCATGTCTGTCTCATCAATTGAATTTTCCGATTTCGTGCTTGTTAGGCCAAGTGGCCTGAATATTTTCCAGCGCGTACGATAGTGACGTATCGTCCACCTGGCGAGTCATGCATCCAATCCTTGTTGGTTTACTGCCATTTTCCTTTCAGACGCATGCATATAAGCTAACTGTCCAAATAACGCAACGACTGGAATTCAGCCTTGTAGTTTAACTAGTGTCTGTCATTCATCAATGACAGAGCAAAGGTGCTACAAATTCGTAACTTTCTCAAGGCTTAACGGTGAAATATCAAATCTTCAAATAGTGGATGAAGATGGTAAATCGATTTCGATATGTTACCTGAAGTGCAGCTGATGAGCCGCACTTCAGGTGAAAACAAATGTCAAGTGGTGCTGATTCTTGAGGGATCAGTTACTCAACCAGGACTGCACCAGTTCCTTGTTTGCGTCAACCCATTCGCGGGCATACACGACTGGGTCGACTTGTTCGACGCTTGATGCAAAAGACCATTGATTGATCAATTCCTGACTGAAGTCGATTCCATTCAGCAATTTAGCCATTTCAGGTGCATCGGTTTCAAGTCGTTTCGAGTAGGCGATATGTGAGCTGATCGGAGGAAAGGATGTAGAAACGTGTGAATTTTCCAACCAGTTGGGGTCTTCATTTAAATCGGCGACCTGCCACTTTTCGGGATCATGCGCCGGCTCTTCAAGCACGACGAGCGGATGCATTCCGAAAATGTGATGTGGCAGATAACAGGCCCACACTATGACTCGACCTGCTTTGGCATCCGCGTCAATCTGTGCCAGAATGACATTCTCCTCGCTCACGGTTAAATCATACAAATCAGCAAACCCATAGTCTCTTGCTCTGATTTGATGAATTTTTGTTGAACTCCAGCCAGGTGCTCCCATCCAGATTTCGCCTTTGCCATCTCCATCGCGATCTGTCAGGCCAACAATTTCGGGGCGTGTGAGATCGTAAACGGATTTCAATCCATAAGTATCTACCGCTTCCTGAGTCGTGCAAAATCCATCAAATGCTGGAAATACAGCATCAGTCAATACAACAGTTTGATTTTCGTTGACATACTGATCAACCAGACCCTGATTGTTCGGAAGCCAAACTTCGGGATGAACGTCAACTTCACCTTTGCCCTGATCCATCGCTTTGAAGAACACTGCGTGATTGCCAGGCACCATGTCTACCTGGAGACCATAGTTATCCTCGGCGACGATTTTCATGATGTTGGTCATAATTTTAGAATAGCCCCAGTTTAGCTGTCCAATGATGACCTTATCTGAAGAGTAAGCCACATTCGCAGCGATCAGACTGAACGCCATGACTACTGTGGTTGCTATTTTTTTGAAATTGTTAAACATTGCTCATTCCTCCAATTTTTGAAGTCCAATAGAAGTCCAGTAAATGAATTGTCTCAGCTCCTGCTTTGAACAATTCTATCAAGAATCATAGCACAAAATAAGATTGCAACGCCAGCGAGGATGCCTTTGCCTTCGTGAGCATAGGTCAAGGCATCAAGCACATCTTCACCCAACCCTTTGGCGCCAATGAGAGAAGCGATGACTACCATCGACAGGCACATCAATATAGTTTGATTGACTCCGGCCATGATCGATGGTCTGGCGAGCGGTAAATCGACGCGAAGCAACAGATACAGTTTGGATGCACCAAATGCTGTAGCTGCTTCTCTGATATGATTGGGGACGCCTTGCAGTCCGAGAACAGTCAAGCGCACCACTGGCGGCATGCCAAAAATGATGGTTGCAATAATCCCAGGCGGTTTGCCGATTCCGAAAAACGCAATGACAGGAATCAGGTAAACAAATGACGGCATCGTTTGCATTAAATCTAAAATCGGCCACACGAATGAGCGCACTCGCTCCTTTCGCTGACAGAGAATTCCAAGCGGGATCCCAAGGACAACACAGATCAGACAGGCGGTTCCAAGCAGTGCCACCGTCAGCATGCTCTTTTCCCAGAAACCGAAGATGCCAAGATAAAATAGGGCGGCTGCAGTATAGATGGCGACTCTTTTACCAGCGGCCTTTGCTGAGATGAGGACGATAACAGCCATCGTAATGATCCATGGCGTTCCGATCATTACCGTTTCCAGAAAATCCAAGAGCTGGCGAATGGTAAGGGTGATTCCACTGAAAAAAACTGCAAAGGTTTCGGTCAGCCATTGCACCGCATTGTCGATTACTGACTCTGCACTTCTTCGCCAGCTTGGTTCAACCGGGATCTCTTTCAGCCAGTCGGGAACATTTGTTGCAGAGAAGCGATAGACTGATGTAATGAGGACTGCCAAATAGAACCCGCCAGTCAGCAAAATCTGCAGCTGATCAACGCCTGTGGGAAGTGATTTATCTGCTCTCCATCTTTGGAATCGGCTTTTCAGCACTTTGTTCGCGATGAGTCCCTGAACTACCTTGACGGCCAGAACCAAGGCAATTCCAAGAATAATCAGAAAGGGAGCCTGAGCAGCAATTTGTTCTGCCTGACTCCAGGCTTTTTGGCTTGCGGAATTAAGAGCGAGAGCTGATTCCAGGAGTACATCAGCGTTATCTGCACCAATCGCTGCTGCTTCGTCTGCTTCATTCTGACGAATCTCGGCCATCTTGGCGAGCCGGTCTGCACGTGCAAATTCGTCACTTCCAAGATCTGCCAACAGACCGCGGAATATTTGTACAAAAGCAATGCCTTCAAAGAACAAAAAGACCCAGAAGCCTACCCATAGATGTCTGGCAGCCCACCAGACTGGTCCGAGCAACGCTGCCGCGCTGTTAAAACTAAAAATTGGCGTTGTCGATTCATCCAGCCGATCAAATTGCTGTTGATAGTAATTTGAGCCGTAGCCAATAAACTCCGAGATAGCCTGGTTTCGCTCATTTGACTTACCATCAAGTTCAATGGTGCTTTGATTCATGATGAATTACTCCGGTTTCCCTTAATGCTGTGAAGCAGCAACTGTTGGTCAACATAACCGATTGCATTGTTTTCTGCATCGACGATCACGATTGGACCTTGGTACTCAATCGAAACGTCGATCAACCGATCAAGATCGGAACTGTCCGATACTCGAGGTGCAGTTTCGAGTAAAGTCTGACTGCCCGAATAGTCTTCAATAGGGTGCATTACCCCGGACGCACTGACCAGTTTCAATCGAGAAATATTTGCTACAAACTCGCTAACATAGTCATCGACTGGATTGGCAACAATTTCCTGCGGTGTACCGATCTGAACCAGTTTGCCGTCGTTCATAATGGCGATTCGGTGGCCAATGCGGATGGCCTCATCCAGATCGTGGGTAATAAAAATGGTTGTCTTATTGGTAAGATCTGATAGTTTGATGAATTCGTCCTGCAATTGCCGACGAATCAACGGGTCCAATGCACTGAATGGCTCGTCCATCAATAGAATGTCAGGGTCTGCTGCCATAGCGCGCGCCAATCCGACTCGCTGTTGCATACCCCCTGAGAGTTCATGTGCGTAGTGATATTCCCAGCCTGCCAGTTCGACCATCGCCAGCACGCGTTCAGCCGTTTCTCTTCGCTGGCGCCGATTGATTCGCTTGACATCAAGCGGTAATGCAACGTTGTCGAGTACGGTGCGGTGCGGTAACAAGGCGATATTTTGAAATACCATGCCAATCTTTTCCGCACGCAGCATCCTCAACTGCTTTTCATCTTTCAGCATTATGTCCTCGCCCTGAATGAAGATTTGTCCGCGAGTGGGTTCAAGCAGCCGATTGATGTGGCGTACCAATGTAGATTTCCCGCTGCCGGACAATCCCATAATGCAGAATACCTCTCCTTCGTGCACCGAAAAATTCGCACTTTGGACGCCAACAACGTTGCCAAACTGCGCCAGCACTTGCGCCTTTGATAATTGCTTTTCTAAAGTTGCGGCAATTGTTTCGTCAACTTTCGTGCCAAATACTTTCCAAACGTCGACAAGCTCTACAGCGATGGGCCGATTCTGTGATAAGATTGGTTTTCTTACTTCCATTGTTATGGAGCTGGTTGAGAACTGGGCTTAGAGAAGGTTTAGTTGATAACAGGAATAGAAATCTGAGTCATCGCAATCAACTCAATATTTGGATAGTTGAAATTACCAGATTTGATTTTGGTTGCGATCAGATTCACGCAATTGGAATTCTCGAATGTTTTTGGTTTTTGCAGAAAACTACAGAACAGATTTAGACAGAAATTACAGATTCGCATTATAGGTATGAGTACACCAGCCATCGAACTTGACAGACTCGATCATCGCTATCACATGCATTCATTCACACATCTGAGTGAGTTCGAACAGCAGCGCTCAGTTGTCATTGAACGAGGTGACGGCGTATTTCTCATCGATGCGGCAGGGAATCGCTATCTGGATGCAATGTCGAGCCTTTGGTGCACAACGCTCGGCTACAGTGAGACTCGCTTGGCTGACGCGGCTTATGAACAGTTGTCAAAACTGCCTTACAGTCATACATTCCGCGGCCGAAGTAATGAAAAGCTTATCCAGTTAGCACAGCGACTGATTGAAATCGCACCGGAAGGACTGAGCAAGGTATTTTTTGCTGGCTCAGGATCAGAGGCCAATGAATCTGCCATCAAACTGGCATGGTCTTATCACAAATTCAAGGGGTATCCAGAAAAACGGAAAATAATTTCAAGATCGAACGGATATCACGGTTCCACAATATTTGCCACCCGTCTTTCCGGTATGCCGCAAATGTATGAGTACACGAGTGCCGATTTTCCAGAAATTATTTATGCAAAATCTCCCGGCTATTTCAGCAGCGAAGTTCAAGGAGAGAGTGAAGATGAGTTTTCAGAGCGACTGGCAGATGATCTGGAGCAGCAGATTCTGTCTGAAGGTTCCAATACAGTTGCGGCCTTTATTGCTGAACCTGTTATGGGTGTTGGGGGCGTCATTGTTCCGCCCAAATCGTATTTTGAGAAAATTCAGGCTGTGTTAAATCGATATGGCGTTCTTTTCATTGCAGATGAGGTGGTGTGTGGTTTTGGTCGAACGGGCAACATGTTTGGATCAACCACTTTCAATATTAAGCCAGACTTACTAACAGTAGCGAAGGGTTTGTCCTCTGCCTATTTCCCAATTTCTGCTGTATTCCTGAAGTCTGAAATTTATCAGACTCTGGTTGATGCAACCACTCAAACAGGGGTATTCAGTCACGGTTTCACTTATTCGGGGCATCCTGTCGGTGCTGCAATTGCTCTGGAGACCCTCTCTATTATCGAAGAGCGGGGTATAGTTGACCACGTGAGCAGAGTGGGCGAGATTTTTCAGTGTGAAATTCACAAATTGCGTGAATTTGAGAGTATAGAGAATACACGCGGCATCGGTTTGATGGCTGGTTTTGAGGTGATTCCTAAACGCTCCGACTCTGAAGTTCATGCAGGAAATTTGCTGATGGACATCGCAGAACGTAATCGACTTTTTATTCGGGCCGTCGGCAATACAATCGTACTGGCACCACCATTGATTATCAGCGTAGATGAAATCAATGAACTGATCAAGCGTCTAAAGTTGTCGATTGACGAGATGCAACGCACAATAGCCTGACTGAAGTTTCAGAACCGAGGATTCAGGATTGTGTGTTGCACAAACTATGGGTTAGACGTTTCGTGAAACTTGAACGAATATGGCAGCAAATACTGTCTTATTCGTTGTACGAATTTTAAAGGCCAGTTATAGAGTGCAACACTATCGAATAGTTGCCGTATGAATCATCAGTTCTTAGTATGGACAAGGCATAAAATAGTCGCTAGAGGGTGAAACCAGATCTCTAAGTTTGAGGTATTTCAGAAAATGAAGGAAGTTCGTTGGGCGACTCGCCCCTATGATGGTTATGCAATTCGAGAGACTTTACAGCCCGATGTAGATTTTCTTGAAGTTGGTCCAGCAACAATGACTGGCGAATATCTTCGACGATTCTGGCATCCAGTGGCCATGTCCGCGCAACTTGATCCCGGTAAACCAGTTGCCATAACAATACTTTGTGAAGATCTAGTTGTTTTCAGAGACTTAAGCGGAAGAGTTGGAGTATTACACAAACACTGTGCACATCGACGCGCTTCGCTTGAATTTGGTCGAATCGAAGAACACGGGATTCGATGCTGCTACCATGGCTGGCATTTTGATATTGACGGGACAATTCTAGAAACGCCCGGAGAACCGGAGGACAGTCAGATTCGTCATCGCATCTGTCAGGGCGCATACCCTGCGAAAGAGTTCAAAGGTCTCATTTTCTGCTATATGGGACCACCGGAGGAAATGCCGGAATTCCCACATCTCGACTCAATGGAAATTGAAGGGCATGAACTGATTCCATACTCGATTCACTCCCCAAATAACTGGCTGCAGGAAACGGAAAATGCGATTGATCCATTCCACAGCGTATTCTTACACGGACGTATCAGCGGTCCCCAATTCCCCGGGTTGGAGCACTTTTTGGAATTACCGGTCGTGAAATATCGAGAACGCGATGGCGGGATTGTTTATGCTCATGCGAGGCGCAGTGGCAGTGATAATCTGGTACGCTTACGATTTCACGATTATCTGTTTCCGAATCTTGCGCAAAACGGCGGTATGTTTCAAGTAATGGACAGTCCAAAAGCCTTTGGTCGTACCAGTTTGACCAAGTGGGTCACTCCGATTGATGACATCAATAGTCGAAAATTCGGCTGGCGACATTTCAACGATGCTGATGAAGTGCTTCGTCAAGGAAGTCGCAAAAATGTCGGTTGGGAAAAAGTCGATTTTTATGGACAGACCGCACATCGAAGTTATGAAGAAAAGCAGAGTAATCCAGGTGATTGGGAAGCCTGGTCCAGTCAGGGAGCAATGAACGTCCACAAGCGCGAATATCTCGGAACCACAGATGAGGGTGTTGCTCTATTGCGTTCAAGGCTTCGACGAGACATTCGACGTGTCAACCAAGGCAAGCCCATTAACCGATTAACACCATCGAATAATGGATTGATTTCAACTTACGGAGGCGATACCGTATTGAGACTAGCCAAGGACTCTGAAAACGACCCGGCGTTTCTCGGTTTGGTTATTGATACGGTAACTGATGTCCATATTAAGGCAGGTGCGCTGGAGGCTGGGGAAAGAGCAGAAATTATTCAGCGTGAAATCAACGCAAAGTTTCCGGACGCGATTTAGTCTTTGCGGTTGATGGAAGTAGTTTCGGAGCAAGTTAAATTTCTGATGTCGAGTTCTCAGGATTTAGATTTTTAACTGACATGATCGATTCAGATTAACGGCATTTTGCATCAACTGCTCTGGCCGTCTGGATTCAACAAAATTTACATTCGCAGTCTGAGAGGTATTTATTTTGAGACGACACGAGTCAATGGTCGAGGGCCTTTATTGGTGGGGGATACCAACATTTTTTCGATGCCCAATTGCTAATGACCCGGGCGAATGTGATATAGGTCTCGTTGGAGTACCACATTCGACGGGTAATGGTACAACCGAACGAGATCAGCACATGGGGCCGCGGGCAGTACGAAATATCTCCGCATTAGGCAGACGCTGTCACAAGCAGTTTCATCTTGATCCGTGGAAAGAGTTCAAAATTGCTGATTTGGGCGACGTGCCGCTTCCTGAGGGTAACAATAACGAACGGAGCATCGAGGATATCCGGGAGTTTTTTTCCAGAATAGATGCGGCCGGTACCCGGCCCGTTTCGATCGGTGGCGACCACGCCATCACAGGTGGCATTCTGCAAGCGATTGCCGGTGAGAATTCTAAAATTACCAATGGTGAAAAAGCAGTGCTGCTGCATTTTGATGCACACACGGATGCTTATCATATGCTTGATCATTTTTTGGGTGCAGTGAAATCAGCGGCCCACTGGGCTAGCTATCTGGTACGAGACGGACACGTAGACCCTCACCATTCTGTTCAAGTTGGCATACGCGGCAATGTGCGTACACTAGACTGGCTTGAACCCAGTTATGATTTAGGTTATGAGGTCATTACTATTGAACGCTACGAGGAAATTGGTGCTGAAGCCTGCAAAGAAATCATCAATGAAAGAGTTGGTGATCGTCCCGTCTACGTTACATTTGATCTTGACTGCCTAGACCCGACTGTGGCACCAGGTGTTGCCAACATCGAAGCAGGCATAGAAGGATTTAAAATCAATCAGGTAATGGATCTCATACGCTGTATTCGCGGGAAAAACGTGATTGGAGGCGATGTGGTTTGCCTGATGCCAACCAAAGATCACCCCAACCAAATGACTTCATTAGTGGCAAATTCAATCATGTTTGAGATACTTTGCCTGATTGGCGATAACTTACGAAACAGTTAAGTGTGGCGCGTTTGCAGATCACAATCCATTTTTCAAGCTTCAAAAATTGTAATTGCGAGAGATCGGTTCAAAATCTTCCACCGATTTGATATCGGCCGCCGTAGATAGACCCATTGCGGTTCTATCACTGGTGATGATGATTGTTCTGTTTGGCATTGTTGCTTTGCAGAACATTCCAATTCAGCTGGCGCCTGATGTCAATCGGCCAGTAATCACTATTACAACATACTGGCCAGGTGCGGCACCTGCCGAAGTTGAACGGGAAATTATGAACCGGCAGGAGCAGGAATTTGCCGGACTCAAAGGACTCCGCTCGATCACTGGAAATGCGCAGTTAGGACGATCCCGCATTACTTTGGAATTTGATGTCGGCACCAATATGCACAATGCTATGCTGCTGGTGTCAAATCGGCTTGACAGGGTTTCAGGCTATCCCGACGAAGCCGATTCCCCACAGCTTAAAGTCGCTGGAAGTGAAGACAGGGCGATTGCCTGGTTTTATGTGCATCGCGTGCCGGGTAACACAACACCTATTCACCACTATGGCCGTTTTGTTGAGGACGTAATCAAGGAGCGAATTGAGCGGGTTCCTGGTGTTGGCGAAGTTAGCGTATTCGGTGGCAGCGACCCAGAAATTCAAATCATCGTTCATCCCGACGAATTGGCTCGATTGCAACTGACAGTCGGCGAGTTGCTAGAAGTACTGCGCAATTCCAATGTGTCCTTGTCGGTAGGTGATGTCGATGAAGGCAAGCGGCGCTACCTAGTTCGATCAGATGGTGAGTTGAACTCGGTTGAAGCAGTTCGAAACATTATTGTTCGATCTACTGCCGATGGGAACTCGACCCGTTCAGGCAGAATCAGGCTGAGCGACATTGCAACAGTTGAGTTGGCATACAAGGAGCCTACCGCCATTATTCGGGCACAAGGCAAACCTGCAATTCCTTTCAACGCTACACGTGAGGTTGGGGCGAATGTTATTGAAACAATCGCAGGAGTTCGGGCAGTTGTAGAAGATCTTCAGAAAAATGCGATGCCAGGCAGTGGGCTTCAGCTCGAAATGGTCTATGACGAGACGGTCTACATCAATTCCTCAATCCGGCTCGTGCAGCAAAATATTTGGGTGGGTGGTCTGCTTGCGGCCTTGGTCATGTTATTGTTTTTGCGATCGATTCGTGCAACCTTGATGATTTCTATTGCAATTCCCGTTTCGATAATTGGCGCATTTGTAGCAATGGCAGCATTGGGTCGCTCGATCAATGTAATTTCGCTGGCAGGGCTCGCGTTTGCTGTTGGCTTGGTGGTCGACGCAGCAATTGTGATTCTGGAGAACATATTCCGGATGCGTGAGGCAGGGCGACCAGGTCGTGAAGCAGCCATTAAGGGTGCACAACAGGTGTGGAGTGCGGTTTTGGTTTCTGCATTGACGACCGTCATGGTGTTCATTCCAGTGCTTACGACGAAGTTGGAGGTGGGACAGTTGTTTCGCGATATTGCTGTCGCAATTTCTGTCGCTGTTGTACTTTCGCTGATGGTATCAATTACGGTTATTCCAGCACTGTCAAACAAACTGCTCGGGTCCATCAAGAGCAGTTCCGGCAGCCTTGTTCGAATGCGAATACCTGTCGTTGACGATTTGGCAGCCAAATTTACACAGTTTACCCTTTGGCTGACAGAAAATCTCATACGACGTCGAATGCTGGCGTTTTTGTGGGTAGCAATGATAACGGCAACTGCATTGACCCTGGCATTGAAGTATCTGCCATCGCTGGAGTATCTTCCTGAAGGAAATAACAATCTGGTATTCGGCTTAATTGTGCCTCCACCTGGTTACAACCTCAATACGATGACTGAAATCGCCGGGAAGATTGAAACAGCAACTCGACCGGAGTGGGTAACTGATCCTGATGAAGAAGTTGACCCCGATGCGCCGGCAAAAATTGCCCGATTTTTCTTCGTTTCAACCCGATCGATGATGTTTGTTGGGGCAGTTTCAAACAACTCCAGTCGAGTTTCAGAATTGATTCCGGTGTTGCAAAAGCCAGTGTTTAGCGAGCCAGGAACTTTCGGATTCATAAGTCAGCCGTCGATTTTTGGACGCGGAATTGGAGCAGGGCGGAAAATTGACCTTGATATTTCCGGCGCAGAGTTGGAAGAAATTCTATTCGTTGCAGGTCGCACTGCTCAGAAAATATTGGCATTGCTGCCTCGATCTGAAGGACATCAGTTCCGACCCAATCCGGGATTGGAACTTGGCGCACCTGAAGTTAGAATCATCCCTAACCGTTTGCGCTTGGCGGACAATGGGCTTTCTACATTGGAGTTGGGTCTAGCAGTCGATGTGTTCAATGATGGTTTACGCGTTGATGAAACGATGTTTGAGGGGAAGGCCACTGATATAACGCTTATTGGCACGCGGGACATCGTTAAAGAAACTCAGAAAATTGAAAATCTTCCTGTGGTTACACCGAACGGCCGCATCGTCCCCGTCAATTCAGTTGCAGATGTTCAGATTACTGCAGGACCAACCGCAATTCGACATCGAGAACGCTCTCGAACCATTACTCTCGAAGTGCGACCATCACCCAATTTAACCATGGAGGAAGCGATCGAACTGATTGAATCTGAAGTGATTGCACCAATTAAAGCTGAAGGGATTCCACAGGACGTTCGATTTAGTTTATCCGGCACAGCAGATTCGCTAAAGACCACGTGGAATTCAATGATTTTGCAGTTGCTGGTTGCTGTGATAATTGTTTACCTCGTTATTGCAATCCTGTTCGAGAGTTTTATTTATCCGCTCATCATCTTGCTAGCTGTTCCGGTGGCTGCAGCTGGTGGTGTGGCTGGGCTTGCAGTATTGAATCTGTGGGTGCTGCAACCTTTGGATATGTTCACGCTGCTTGGTTTCGTGATATTGATTGGGATTGTGGTGAATAGTGCCATTTTGCTTGTCCATCAGAGTCTTCACCATCTGCGTGATGAAAATATGGACAATATCACTGCAATACTGACCGCGACAAGAAACCGAATTCGCCCAATATTCATGTCGACGTTAACCAGTGTTTGTGGCATGATGCCGCTGGTATTATTCCCCGGCCCAGGATCAGAACTCTATCGAGGTTTGGGATCGGTAGTCGTTGGCGGACTGTCAATGTCAGCCATTCTGACGCTGTTTATTGTGCCGCCATTAACAGCTATATTAGTCATTCCGCTGGAAAATCGGCGGCGAAATTCAGTCCGGCAAATCGCTTCAGAAGCTATGTAAGTGACGAGCACTCGTCAATTTGTGGCAGAGAAACAGAAATTATCTCATTACGATTGCTGAAACCGATCAGTTCGACAGAGGTTGAAAGTTCTGTGGGTCAGCACTTTCTTCGACCTGGCTGATTTTTCCAGAAATCACCAGTTCCGTGAACCACATGCTAATCTCCTCTCTGTATATCCATCCCAGAACCAGAGCAGTAACCATAATGAGAGCAAAGATAGCTTTTGACAGTGAGTTGAATACTTTCAATCGATCACGAAAGGAGCGCTCTGCAGCAGGGGGAGATGTAATTTCCTGGCTCGAACTGACATCATTGGTGATTGCTGAAAGTCCGAGATCAGGGTCGGCCTTTATCAGTTCATCCGCATCAAGCTGAACCAACTCTGCATAGGCCCTTACATAGCCTGTTGCGTACGCGATGCTAGGTATTTGCGAGTATTCTCGATTTTCAATTGCCTCAATGACTCTTTCTGGCAGAATCAATGCGTGGGCAACATCGGCAAGTGACATATCCCGTTGCAGTCTTGCCTCCAAAAGCATTCGACCTGTCCCGAGATCAAATGCAATTTTTGGGTCTAACTCTGCTTCGTTCTGTGAGGCACTTCCTTCAAACAGGTGGAATAATCGCTCTTCGTGTTCTTGTGCTTCCAAATTGACCTCAAAATGTGATCTGGTAACTGATTGGTTAAGCTCAGCTAATCACGTAGGCACCTGTGCCAACTGCGATCAGCAAATCATCACAATTGTGCAATTCCATTCTTGTCACAGCAACCTTCCTACCAGTGCGCAATACATAGGCGCTTGCAATAAATTTTTCACCTAGGCCAGGACGCAGGTAATCAATGCGTATGTCAATCGTACCCGTACGCGAAAAGAGTTCAAGTAATTCTTTTGTCGTCTGAACATTGTTCCGCCTTACCACTTCCGAAAAAGCAACAATGCCGCCGATAATATCGAGGACCGAGGAAATGACACCGCCGTGCAGGTTGCCGCGAAGAAAGTTTCCGACATAAAATTCGTGGCTGTTGAGAATAAGCTTTGGGTTCCCGAATTCAAGACCTTCAACTTTGACATCCAAATATTTATTGAACGGAATTGAGTCTTCGAATATTTCCCTGAGTGCATCCCAAGTTGATGCGTTTAACGTTTGATGCCCCATAAATTCATCGAGTATGATAAATTTGGATTTTGGGAAGAATTCTTGTGTTGGAGAATAGGAATGAAAAATCTGTTAGTGATGGCAAATTATAACACTTGGGTTAATGCTCAAATTTTCGAAGTGTGCAGGAAAATCAGCGACGATCAGTATCGGAAAGACCTGGGGGCATTCTTTGGATCAATTCACAATACGCTGAATCATATTTTGCTGGTTGACCTTTTGTATTTGGGTAGATTAAAAGGGGAAGCCAACGATCACATTCACTCTCTAAAACAAGTTCTGTATGATGACCTTGATTCGTTGGTCACTGCCCGGGTAGAAATCGACAGCAAATTGACTGAATACGTTCAGGGATTAAGTAAGAACGACCTCAATAGACTGGTAAAGTATGCCCGAATGTCTGGAGAAGTCTGCGAGGAAAACGTGGAAGACATACTGTTAACCCTGTTCAACCATCAAACGCATCATCGCGGACAAGTGCATACGATGCTCACCCAGTCTGGAATCGAGAAAAGTGAAATGCCGAACATAGATTTGGTTGACTATCTTGCAAGTGCCAAGGCCTGAAGCTTCCCAATTGAATCGAGACCTGTCGCAGATTTGAGTGCATATAAATGCTACATGATCTGCCAGAAGCCCATAGCGGTAGCTGAACGCGCCACGATTCAATGACGTCAACGTAACTGCCGAGCAATATAATCCGACTCAGTGCTCTGCAAGTTGTTGAATCATTAAGTCAATTTGAAACGCTCAATACTCCCCCTAATTTTGACAAGCCAGTGCGTGTGATCTTTATGCTCCGATTCAATGTCCAGCGAAAGTTAGCAAGTTACCGATGTCGAGGTTGGGTATCAATTAATTCAAGAAATGCGGTAACAAAGTGTTGGATTTAGGCTGCTAAAGTGATGAACGCTGCATTTCTAGACCGCTACATTAACGCACTGTTTAGGCATCGGTGGTTGGTTCTGGCGCTTGTTATCGTAGTGATGCTATCTGCGGCTACAGGTGGGCGCAACATTACCACTACGAACGATCAACGCTCTTTGTTCGGAGAGCACAATCCATATCTACAGGCTTTTGAAACGCTTGAAGATATTTACACTGAATCGAATATTGCGCTAATTGCAATCGCGCCACGCACGGGGACAGTATTCACTCAAGAGACTCTCGGTGCAATTGAGGAACTCACAGAAGCCGGATGGCGCTCACCTTTTTCATCCAGAGTCAATTCTCTTACAAATTACACGCACAGTGAAGCCTATGAAGACGATTTAGTTGTCGCCCCACTGGTGGAAGATGCTCAATCCCTTAGTGATGACGATTTAATCAGAGTTGAAGCTATCGCACTTAATTCAATCGAAACTGTCGGCCGCTTGGTTTCTCATGATGGAAAAGTGAGTGCACTTTCGATTACGTTTATTCTGCCAGATGATTCCGATCCGGCTGTAATTGAGATCGTCGATCATGTCAATCAGCTAGTGGACGAATTTTCCGCGACCTATCCAAATATAGATTTCTATCTGACTGGTGACATCGTCATGAGTCACGCATTTAACCAGGTCAGCGAAGATGATGTGACGCAGCTGGTACCGATAATGATCTTGATCATTAGCATTTTAACCACTGTGCTTTTGCGATCAATTCTAGCGACCGTGGCTGTTTTAGTGACGCTGTTTTTCGTTGTAAGTACTACGATGGGGGTTGCTGGTTGGTTTGGTGTCATTCTGACACCGGCTAACATCGTTGCTCCGATCATACTATTAACTGTCGCTGTTGCTCAAACAATTCACATTGGGTCAACTGTATTTTTGAGCATGAGCAAGGGACTGGATAAAAAGTCAGCAATTGTGGAGTCTCTCCGAATCAATTCATGGCCAATATTTTTATCCTCCATCACGACGGCAATCGGTTTTCTGAGTCTTAACACGTCAGATTCTCCACCATTTCGAGTCTTGGGCAATTTAGTAGCATTTGGTATGTTGTGTACCTGGTTCTACACCATGACACTGTTTCCATTGCTCCTTTATTTCTTAAAGTTGAGAGCGCCTCCTGTTCGAGAAAATCAACATGTCCTGATTGATCGATTTAGTCAGTTCGTTGTTTCAAAGAGTTCGCTGTTGCTGATAGGAGGCTCTCTGGTGGCCGTTGTATTGAGTGCTGGAATATTCAAAATTGAATTCAGTGACAACTGGACCCTCTTCTTTGACGACAGATATGAGTTCAGACGAGATACAGATTTTGTCATCGAAAATTTAACCGGCCTTGAATCTATGGAGTACTCACTACCTGCCAGTCGCGAAGGTGGAATTACCGATATTGAGTACTTACGCGCAGTTGACGAATTTGCCGAATGGTATCGTTCGCAACCAGAAACAGCTCATGTTCAAGCGTTTCCAGACATTATGAAGCGTCTGAACATGAACCTTCATGGAGATGATCCAGAATATTATCACTTACCTGAAGACCCGGAACTTGCGAGCCAGTATCTATTGCTGTACGAATTGTCGCTGCCGTTTGGTAGTGATCTCAATGACCGTATCAGCGCCGATAAATCAGCGACGCGTTTGACAGTTTTACCCCGAGACCGAATAGCATCAAAACACCAGCGAGAACTTGATGCAAGGGCAAATGCCTGGCTCAGCCAGAATGCACCACAATTGACGACCGAAGCGACTGGTCTTAGTATCATCACAGCGTACCTCACTCAGCGAAACATCCACAGTCTGTTTATTGGTATGGCTATCGCCATGGGAATAATTTCGCTGATTTTACTTTTCGTTTTGAAAAGCGCCAGACTGGGATTTATTAGCTTGGTACCGAACTTTGTACCGTTACTCATGACCTTTGGTATATGGGGGTATCTCGTCGGTCAGGTAGGGCTTGGTGGTACGATGACCAGTGTAATCGCGTTCGGAATCATTGTTGACGACACCATTCATTTTTTGAGCAAATATCAAAAAGCGCGACGCGACGGTTTTGCGGCTGTTGAAGCCGTGCGCATGACCTTTCGTACTGTTGGTCATGCTTTATCTACGACGACTGTAGCTTTAACCGCCGGTTTTCTAGTACTAACTCTCTCCGGATTTGACACTTCGGCAACGTTAGGTGCCATCGTTGCAATTACGATTGCAATTGCGTTGGTTGCCGACTTCCTGCTATTGCCATCATTGCTCGTCACATTAGACAAAAAGAAAAATACTCAGCCTATTTCTGGTTGAATAGTAGATTGCGGCATTTTTCAGCTTGATTTTCGCATTGAGCTTTTCACGTATCGTGTGCCCTGAATACTACCATTTTTCATTTAGCTGTTGCTCCGTAAGAGTTCTAATTTTTCGAAGCAACACAACCAGAATTCTTGACTCTGACTGAATCCGATACATCCGAATTTAGAAATTAGAGATACAGTGTCAATTCAGACCATATTCTGATGCGATAGCGTGCACAGCCAGCGGGATTCAGCACATTTGTGCGATTAAACTTCCCTGAATGGTTTCAGACTCCGAAATGAGCTTCAATTGACCAACACTGAGTAGTCGTTTGCGCTATGCGGTTAGGCCGAAATATTGATTAGGAGAGATTCGTAGTTCCAAGTGAATGGAACTTGTTTCGGAGAGTTGTACGCAATCGTCCCTGTCAACGATGCTGTAGTCTGTAACTAACAGCGGTGGGTGATTTCACCATTCGGATGATTCTTCATCATAGTAGTGGTCAGGAAGGCGATAACTGATTCCATGTGTTCCGTAATGTGAAAGTTCGAGAATCTTTGCTATGTCGTACCGTCTTTCAAGATTCATCCGGTCGAAAATGCTTGAAGTTTTCTCAATTAAATTGAACAATCTAAACTGCATCATGGTAATTGTTTGATTAGCTTTCGGTAATTTCAAGTCGTCTGCGAGTTCATCACCGATCAGTACTCGGGAGACTCGGGAAATTAGTTCTGATAATTTTTTACTTTCTTCACCATAGGCGGTGCCAGACAACAATGGAGCGGAGTTGATTAAAGACCAAGCCATCGCAATCGATTCCATTGAGACAGGAGGTTCGCAAATGCGGCCAGTAGCAAACTGTTCAAGCGCATCATCTTCATCCTGATACAGAATGGTCTCAGGAATCCCCATTAGGTATCCGGAATACCGCCATGTCTGCATAAAGGCTTTTCGCTCCTCATCGTCAAAGGAAGCGCCCAGAGTCTTCATGTGTCCCAGCAATCTAGCTGAAAACGCACAGATGGCAAATCCAATGTGTGCGGAACAAAGCGGGACTCCCAGCACATCAGGGTCCCATTCTCTGGAGTCATAAAGTAACACTCGAGATTTCGCGTGTACAAGCCGAACTCTGATTGAAAGAGCCCAGCCATCTCCATGTCTTTCGAGTCCCCCGGGTAGAAAAATTTCAAGCATATGACGATTATTCTGCTGTAAGCGTTTTATGCCTTGATAACGCAATCTTCCCTTGATAAAAAATGACTGACTGATATTGGTAGTAAAACCTTCTACGAGGGTGCCGGCCACCATTGCGGCTAATACAAATCGAGTGTTTCTATGGAACATTACGAAACCTGGCTTCAATGATTCAAAATCCATCCACTCTGGGACGTCATCGTAGAATTCCATAAACTTTTTCAAGGATGCTGGTGCATTCTTATCTATACGTGTGCTGTCCGCACTTAAAGCCGTCTTTAGAAGTTCAGCGGACTGTTTTTGCTCTAGATGGCTTAAATCATCAACCAATTCGTCAGCTAACGGATCACCGATATTGATATGAGCAATGTAGTTGGTTGCTCTTTCTCTGTCAATATGCAGCGCTTTCTTGTAGCCTTCCTGATAATCTGATGGTATCTTCATTTTTTGTATTTAATTTTCTAAAGAAATACGGGGAAAATATTCTGTTTACAGGAATCTAGTCAGAATAGTCATTTGGAAGGGTGTGCCATAATTTCAATAAAATCAGCCATGATTTACAATTCTTTGTTTTTCCAATCATCTGACACTCAGGTTAATGTGCTGAAAATGTGACAGGTCAAACATGCTTGTAGAAAAACATCAGCATTGATTAAAGACTCTTCAAATCGCAACTGAATTGCTAATCCCTGTGTATTATCAAAGAAAAATACAGCACTTTCAATTATATGTTTCACAATGCCATGGGGAAATCTAATTCATCAAAAACTATAGTTTAACTTCAGTGCGATAAAACTGTCATTTTCTACAGGGTTTAGAACAAGATCAGTTTCTTTTGCGTTCAGCACAAACAAACTGTCTATCTCTAGTGCCCATTCATCGGTTAAACGTCGAGAAAATTCTAACGCCAGTGTTTGGCTTTCACGATCTCTCGATATGAGTGTGCCAACCACAAATTCCGAACTGTTGACGTCGTTAAAAGTGAAAAGAGAGGTCAGGAAAATATCGTCTTCAAACGCGTTGGTTGCACGTGATTTTCTGGTGTCATATGTGCGTTCCACAAAAAGCGTCATATCGACCTGGGAGTCGAAGATCGAATAGAAACCGTATTCGGCTCCCAGAATATAAGCTTTGTAGTTTTCTTTTTGCCCGAACAAATTGCTTGCGCCCCTGCGGTCGATTGCTTCCAACTTGAACAAAAAGGGGCCTGTCGTAACCTGTCCATATAACCCATATTGCCGAATGGTTTCGTAATGCGGGATCAACACCCCATCATCTGATGGTGTTAACTTTGGTTCACGGCTTGTTCCGTAAAATGTGCTAATTCCAAAATCCAACAGTCCGATGCTGTTGGAATATTGTGCTGCCCAATCTACATTTTTTTCTTCGTGCTTACTTTCATAAGTGGCACGATCATTGTCGACTGGTAATAGTGATCGAAATCTGCCATTCGTACCAGGGTATGTACGCAAACGATGAAAGGGCATAGCAAACAGTTCCAACGTACCCATGTCTCCAGTCACAGTCAGATGGGCCATCAACTGTCCAAGTTTGCTCTTTTCATCCGGATGGTCTGCGACATCAGTTTGATTGACGATGTCTACAATATTTCGAGATTCAACTACCCCCCAAAATACTTGGTCAAATCCTAACCTCAGTTCCCATTCACTCTGCCCAATATCACCAAACGTCAAGAAATAAGCTTCCTTGAGGTCAGCTAGATTACGCGCTGAATCAACGGCATCGTAACGTAGGTTTGGGGTCAGAGTAAAACTTCGATAGTTTTCGTCTTCAAAATAGAATGTGACATTTGCTGTGACGCTGGTCAAACTTGAACGTTGACCGTTGTATGCAGGGTCGTCTAGGTATCCTCGATGCTCAAAACTGACCGTCCCCGAGATATCGGTGTATAGACTTTCGTTTTCAGCATAGGTGTGAACCGATAAAAACGAAAAAAATATTACCGCTATGAAAATTCGTACACAGAACAAGTTCCCTCTGCGATAAATCATCGAACTCGCTTCAGTCCTGTCGATGTGAAGTCTTTTTCGTCAAGGCCTGTTCCAAATTCATACTCCGACCAGACTAAATCTGTGCTTTTGCCGCTCTGATGATTGACCATGGACATGAAATCAGCATACCAGTATTTGTCCTCATGAAGCTTGTAATCGGAAAAAGTCAAAGTTTTCAGATGTGATTCTTTACGGTCGAAATAATGAATTTTCCATATACGAAGTTCATCCTTATCGCGCCAGACTACTTGACGGGTATAGCCAGAACCTTTTTCTGTAGGATATCGCTCCACGACTGTACATTGCAACTCGCCGCAGCCTTCGTCCCGCAGGTATTGGTAGTCATATTTATTGACTTCAGCACTTTTCATGTCCTCAAATGAAAATTCACTACCCATGAAAGAACCAGCAATATTCGACGAAGAAATTCGCTTCACTCGTTTTAATGCTGGCAAATAAAGCCATTGTTCATCGCTGTCGTTCAGGTTAACATGGGTTAAAAGCGCTGTACCACGAACATCCCGAGGACGATCAAATACAACAATAGACCGATTCCCATTACCCTCGACTTCAAGGGTCTTCATCCGCAATTCTCGTTCACTTTCTTGGCCACTCTTTTGGCGCAATATCATTTTTAACTTGGCTGTGGAATCACCAAATCCTCGCTCTTTTTCTCGTGCTTCAGTCGCAATTTCCAGTCCAGTTTCTTCCGGGGTTTGGCCTACCGCCGATAGAGTCAATTGCATGGAAAACAGCAGGCAAACTAATATGCGAATAAGAAATTTTGGTTGAATATATGACAATGAAATTTTGATCATCTTGATTTAAATTAAGAATTGATTAATAGCAATGGAGAAATTTTAACGACATGAGTGCAACGATAATTCTATCTTGTTGCAGCCTTCTTCGGACTGGTTTAGGATAATTTATAAAGACAATTGATTCATCAAGTTAGAAAAGGATTATAAAGATTTTAGCCTGACCAACAGTATCTGTCGAGAAGTAGCGGCGATATCCTTTGAGCATACATCGCTGTTGTCAACCTAAGAATCGGAACTCAGTAAACAAGCCAGCGGCTTAAAAGGGTTGAGTAGATTAGATATACTAACTCGGTTGCAAGTGGGGCGGTAGCTCAGTTGGGAGAGCGTAGCGTTCGCAACGCTAAGGTCGGGAGTTCAATCCTCCTCCGCTCCACCAGACAGTCAGAATTCTGCTAAGTAATTTCAGGTTCAAGCTCACAAAATGACAAATTCCGAAGAGCAATTTGGCGAGGTAACCGCAGGTCTGACACTTAGACGGGACATCACGGTAGGTGAAGACCGCGTGATCAAGTTTATGGGCAAAGACCTACAGGTTTATGAGACGCCGTCAATGATTGCGGATGTTGAGTATGCCTGCCGCGATCTTCTGTTTAAGAATCTACCGAAAGGCTGGGATTCGGTGGGCATCCTGGTGGATATCAAACATCTGGCCGCCACGCCTCAGGACGAAGTGGTCACAGTTGAGGTGACAATTGAGGAAATTCAGAATCGTAGAGTTCGCTTTATCTGTAAAGTGAGCGATACAGAGGAACTGGTTGGCGAAGGCATCCATGACCGCTACATCATTAGTATCGACCGCCACCGAAAGCGGGTTCTAGAGAAGCGGTCTCGAATGCGTACTAAAGGTGAATGAAAAGATTATTTAGTTGATAATCTTTACTTTTTGATTTGGAACAAGGCGTTCATTACCCCGAATTACAGTTCTATCACCTTCTGACAATCCTGAAAGAACTTCGTAACGACTGCCAATCGCTTCACCAATTTGTACGGATTGTGGCGACGCAGTGTCATCTTGAACAACATATACGACATAGCCGCCTTGCTGTGCGAGCACTGCATCTTTATGGACTGTCAGCGCTTGCTTCTCGGAAGAGACTGGGATATGTAGAATCACATTCTGATTAACCGCTAGCTGATCATCAATGCTGGATTGATCAAATTCAAATCGAACTGCACGGGTTCGGGTGCTGACGTGCTCTTCGGGAATAAATGCTCGCAATTTAGTTTCAAATTTGGTACTGTTGTCAAACTCAGCAGTAACCGATTCTCCCACACTCAAAACATCGATATACCGATAGGGAATATATGCTTCAATTTCTAGCTCATGGTCCCCGACGATGCGGACGATGTGATCACCAGTACGCTTGTATTGACCAACTTCGATGGACCGTTCGACAATTACACCACTGTAAGGAGCAGTGATCACTGTCAGCGCAATGTTGTGTTCTGAAATTTCCAGTTCGCGACGAATTTGATCAATGTTTGCTTTCGATTCGCCAAGAGCGTGCTCGGATATTTTCAAAGCTAGTTCCGCATCTTCCAACTGAGCTTCAGTTGTGGCAGCAGAATGTCGCAACTGTCGAAATCGCTCTTCTTGCTGTTTGGACAGTGCAAGTTGAGTTTCTGCTCGTCGGGAAGCCCATTCCGCCATCGCAATGCGAGCGCTGACCGTGTTCTTTTGCAGTTCAAGCATGGTAGAATCAAGTGTTGCAATTAAATCCCCCTGTTCGACGCGGTCACCGACGCGAACATGGACATCAGCAACGGGTGCGCTAATCGCGACTTGAACAGCACCTGACTTTCGTGAAACGATTTCACCGAATACCGCGACTGTTTCGCTAACGACTTCGGGTCGAATTGTATCGACTGCGACTAGCGTCTCATTTTGAGCAACCACAGGGGTTGAAATATGCAGTGCGACAACGACCACACCGAGTATTGCAAATATTTTTTTCATGGGAATAAGCCTGTAATGGTCATAACACGAATCACGTTGATCTGACTAGTGTGGTCAAATTGATGGTTATAAGGTAAGGATTTGCTAACACATTGACAATTAATAATGATATTCCGAATTATTGTCATTCGATTAATCGGGTGTACAAAATTCATGTTGGGTGAATAAATCAATTCGCAAGTCCTTCAACAATAACTAATTTAGAATCTGCGGTCTGTTGCCTCAGTTCCCGGGCTGGAGCGTATTCCTCTGAGGTCAGCCATGCAGTCGCTCGCTCTACACTATCGAATTCAATGATTACCAGACGCTTCGGGTCCCACTCGCCTTCGAAACACTTGTGACCACCACCTCGCACCAGATATCGACCTCCATAGATTTCCAATGTCGGTGGGACCATGTCACGATAGACTGCAAATCCATCCGGATCATGGATATCGACTTGAACTACAACATATGCTGCCATCGGCTTTCCTCACATTTCTAATTGTTCGAGTAAGTTCCTTTCGCTCGAATGACTGTGGATTGAATTTACTCTTGAATTGACATCAGTTTGATTCTGCGAGCAGAAATTATTTTACTGCTATCTATAAACCTTTGAAAGGATCTCGAATGAAATAATTCAGATGGATCGAAATGATTGCTGCGTTCGGTGATTAAACCAGTTGAGAGATTGTTGAGGGTTCAATTGCTGGTTAGAACAATTTTTTCCAACAGATAACAATCATTTGAAGTATCCAATATAAGTCTTTGAATTATAAAGTATAATATTCGAATTATATTAGGTTTGATGCGGTAGTGTGGTGCAGTTTGGTTGATAGTAGACTTCTTGAGAACTAAACGATTGTAGTCATAAAAGACGGTACAATCATTGCGCGTTTTATCCGTTCCTGCCTGAATGCAATTCAACTGACTGAGTCAACCTGGTTTTGTTCTGTGAAAATTTAGATCAGATTGGTAAATCTCCCTCGATTTAGTTAATTATGAAGATTTTGGACGTTTCTCGTGCTTGAAACAATAGAAATTAATCCGCCAGCCCAGCCTCAGTTTTCGGTGATCTGGCTACATGGTCTAGGCGCTGACGGTCACGATTTTGAAGGCGTAGTGCCGTTTCTGGGCATTCCTTCTCGGTGTAAGATTCGATTTATTTTTCCGCATGCACCGCACCGGTCTGTAACCATTAACATGGGCATGCACATGCGTGCCTGGTATGACATTCTGAATCCAGTTCTGGGTTCTCCTGTTGAAGATAAGGATGGAATTGAGAATTCCTGCGGCCTGATTTCTGAACTAATTTGCGATGAAAATAGTCGAGGAGTAAGCACAGATCGTATCGTGCTAGCCGGATTTTCTCAGGGTGGGGCCATTGCGCTTTATATGGGACTTCGATATCCCGAGCGTTTTGCGGGAATCATGGCGCTTTCAACTTATTTGCCGCGAATGGATGATGCTCATGAAGAAGACTGCGCCATCAATCGCGATACACCAATTCTTTATTTGCACGGTTCAATGGACCCCATGGTATCAATATCGATGGCTGAGCGCTCACGACAGATATTGACTGAACTTGGCTATGACGTTCAGTCCAAAGACTATCCCATAGCGCATTCGGTTTCACAAGACGAAATTGCTGATATTGGAAATTGGCTGACTGAACGTTATGATGAGAATGGAGGTTAGTTTGAACTAACCGCGACTGACAGATGATCTTTCAGGCTGGGTCGTTCAGCAATAAATTTTGGATGCGCTCTATCTGATATTTGGGACCGGTCAGGTGTGGATTGATATCCAAAGCCCTTTCAAACGCTTCAAGGGCATTTTCGTAATATTCAACTTCAAGAAATATTAGCCCAAGTCCCGCAGTGGCTCCAAAATGGCGTGGCTCAAGTTGCAGCGTCTGTCTCACATCTGCAGCTGACTTTTCGAATTCCTGCAGAAAATAGTAGACTGTCGCGCGTTTGTTCCAGCCCTCTGCGAATTCAGGTGCCAACTCGATGATACGATCGAAGATCCGCACGGCTCGATGCAAACGACCAGTTTGCATGGAAATTACACCCTCTCGCATCAGACGGTTGATTTCATCGTTGCCAGAGTCTCGCCAAATTTCCCAAATTTCGTCAGTGATTCTATCGCCGGACTGCTGGTCTTCAACGACATGCAACTGCTCAAACAATGCATCAAGCCTAGGATCGTTCTGGTCAGATAGGGCAGGGGTAAATGCTGACAGGAATAGCAGGCTTACTGCGAGAGTGTGTAAACTTAATGTGGTCTTGATTGAAAATATGGGGAGCACTAAATTGATCGAATTTAGGATTAGAATCGGAATCCATCTAGGATTGAATTCTATTTCAAATGACGCAAATAGTCTACTGCAAAGGCTAGCCTGATGGAGGCAGTTGTATTGACTGGGACTCTCTTAGCGACGTCTGTTAGAAAATCGCTGAAGTACAATTTTCACAATTGCATTTAATTGGTTGATTCAGTTAAGAAACAGCGCTGTCAAGTTTATGGGTAGACGTTTTTGTCAAAGGTCGAGGACTAATTCTGGAGACTTTGAGCGGGCGCAGCAGATGAGTACATATTCCTCGTGGTCTTCATCGTCAAGCACCTCATCTCGATGGTCCGGTTGTCCTTCCAGGTACCGAGTGAGGCAGGTGCCGCAAAATCCGTCTTCGCATGAAGTTTCAATGAAAATTCCGTTTTCCCTTAGGACATCGACAATGGATTTGTGCGCTGGCACTGTGAACACCTGACCGTCACTAGCCAGCCTGATTTGAAACTCAGAATCCTCTGCAGTTTCATCAAATTCATTCGTTGGAAGCGCATCCTGTGTGAAATATTCAAAGTGTACGGTGCCGACCGGCCAGTGACTGGAAAAATCTCTGACGGCATTCATCATGCCTTCCGGTCCACAACAATATAGATGCGTACCATTGACATAATCGCGTAATTCAGTCTTGATGTCCAACCCGTTCTCTGGATTTCCGCCATCAAAGTGAAAACACAATTGACCATGCTGGACAACATCAACCAGTTCTTCTCGAAATGCGGTTTTTTCTGGTGATCTGCTGCAGTAATGGAGTATGTATTCAGCCTTTTGCTGTTCAAGCACATAACTCATGGACAATATTGGCGTAATTCCAATTCCACCGCCAATTAGCAGGTGTCGCTCGGCACGAGAACTTAGCTTGAACAAGTTTTTGGGTTCCGAAATTTCAAGCAGGTCGCCTACGTGAATATTTTCGTGAATAAACTTTGAACCACCCGTCCCGGGGTCTTCCTTCAAGATTCCAAAAAGATAGCTGTGCTTGTCTGTGGGAGAACCGCAAAGCGAAAATTGGCGAATTAAACCATTAGGCAGATGAACGTCAATATGAGCGCCAGCCGCATAATCGGGCAATTCAGCGCCGCTTGGATCAACAAGCAATAAACTGACTATGTCAACCGCTTCGTATCGAATTTGCTGAACACGAACTTGAAGCTTGTTCAACGGCAAAATATTGCCTCTAAACTGAAATTTGGTGAGTCAACTTGGAAACTCGCCTTGAATGTCGTCAATTTTGGTCGGCTGACACCATCAAACGAATGGCTTCGTCTTCAGTCTCAATCTGGAGTGCGTCGTTGAAACGGTTAAAGAATCCACACAGAGCGATGCGTAGCGTCAGTTCCACAACCTGACTCTCAGTGAAATGCTCCCGCAGTGATTCATACATTTTATTTGGTATGCGTCCGGCATTTTCTGTAACTTGAATCGAATAATCTCTTACAAGTCGGTCAATTTCGTTCAGTCCGGGACAGTCAGTCTGCAAAATATTTTCTGCTGTTTCAGACGAGAGTCCTGTACTAACCAGTCGAGGAGTGTGATGACTCACGCAGTATTGGCATTCATTCATTTTTGAGACGACTACTAGTGCGATTTCCAGATATCGTATCGGTAAAACGCTCTCTTCTTTGAGTTCGAGCAGCATACCCATGATATGACGCAACGCTGGCGGTCTATGTGCAAAAACCTTAACCTGATTGAGGAATGGTCCGTATTCAGCGCCAAATCTCCTGTAAATTCCCTTTAGGTCGTCTGCAACTTCTTCAATTTCAATATCTCTTACTCTGGCCATGATTCTGTTGATGGTTGGTACACGTTCAGCTGAAATTTCACTCGAAATTCCTTGGCTAATTTCATGATTGTTCTCGCTCCAACATATCGATCTATGGGAAAGTGTTTGGGCGACAACATGCGGAATATGTAAAAATATATTGTATAAATATATTTGAAGTTGCGATTAGCGCAGATCTTGCGCTTCAACCCCGAACGGGAGCACTACTATGATTCCTTATCACTACATCACTAATTCCTGGTATGTGGCTGGTTTCTCTGATGAGTTCAAAACGAATCAGCTGAAAGGGCATAAAATTTGCGAAAAGCCGATTGTTACCTGGCGAACCAGCGATGGAGAGGTCGTTGCATTTGACAATCGATGTATGCACAAACGCATGCCATTGTCAGAAGGCCGAATTATGTCCGATGGTACGCTCGAGTGTGCTTATCACGGGCTTTGTTACAATTCCACCGGTCAATGTGTCGCGGTTCCATCTCACCCTGATGGAAACATTCCTTCTAAACTGCAACTAAAACCGTTCCCAATTATCGAAAAGCATGGTTTGGTCTGGATCTGGCCTGGTGACCCGGAAAAAGCCGAAGAAGTCAGCCCCCCTGAGACGCCTGAAATTTCATCTGAACTTTGGGAATCCATCCATTCAGAACCTATGGAAGTCAAGGCTAACTATTTGCTGTTGATTGAAAATTTGATGGATATTTCACACTTTTATCCATTGCACGATGGAAACATTGGAGATATTGACAACAGCAGAATCCCAATAAAGCTTGTTGAGGGTGAAGAGAACGGCAATAAATTCGTTAAAACCGTTCGGATCGCAGAGAGTTACACACAGCCTCCATTCTTGCAGGATTGGTTCGTGTATGACACCGTGGATCGAGATCACTCCCACTGCATGGTTAGTCCTGGTCTGACACGGGTTGAAATGCGCGTGGCCCCTCCTGGTCAATTGGATCAGGATGACATCATTCGCGGGTATACGCTGTTTCATACGCACACACCAATCGACGACAAGCACCATATATGGCGCTGGTGCGTGAATTGCAAAGCTGATCACAAGTCGAAAGGAGACCCGAATATTTCAGCTGCAAGTCGGGTCGCGCAAATGTTTCCTGAGGTGGTCGCACAGGATTTGTGGGCACTGGAAAAGCAACAGGAAATGTTTGATTTTGATGATGATGAATATATGGAAGTGTTCCTGAAGCCTGATAAAGCCTTGCGCAGGATTCGGCAGTTGTTTTCACGCGCACAGCAAGCGGAGTTACAAGCCATTGAGCAACGCCACGAGACTAAGGTGCCGCTTAAGGCGGTCAACTAATTGAAATCAAATTATTGTTGATTGGTCGATTATCTTCCGCCGACCAGTTTAAACTCCAAGCTAGTATCGATGTCTTCTGTAATACCCTTTTTTGTTCGTATCGCTGATTTCATCGATACCATCAACAAAAAAGTCGGACATGCGGTCGCCTGGCTGGCATTATCAATGGCAATTATTACTTTTACGGTTGCCACTTTACGATATGGATTCAGTTTAGGCTGGGTTTGGTTCCAAGAGACATACGTGTGGATGCATGGCGCCATCATCATGCTGGCCATGGCTTACACACTGATGGCGGGCGGGCACGTTCGAGTTGACATTTTTTACCGTAGCGCCAGCGTTCGATATAGGGCTCTGGTGGACTTGTTCGGAACCATTCTACTGTTGATGCCCTCCCTGTATGTTGTCGCTAAGTATACGATTCCATACGTCTTGCTGTCCTGGTCACGGCTGGAAGTTTCTCAGGAGGCCGGCGGATTGCCAGGACTGTACCTGTTTAAAACAACCATGCTCGCGTTTTTCATTCTGTTGTTTCTGCAGGCTATAGCGATCATTATTCGAAGTTCTACAGCATTGGTGACTGGCGAATACGAAGAGGAATCTGGGGAGGATTTCGAAGGAGCACAGGGTGGATAGCGGTCAGATTCTTGCCATGGCAATGCTCGCAACGATCTGCGGAGCAATGCTGGTTGGGTATCAGGTCGCATTTACTCTTGCGGGTGTTGGTGTGGTGTTTGCCTTGATCGGGCAGTCTATGGGCGTCTTTGACATGCTGTTTTTCAACGCCCTTCCTTCGCGATTTTTCGGAGTGATGACCAACGAGCTACTGGTTGCAGTCCCGTTATTTGTATTCATGGGGGTAATGCTCGAGAAATCCAAAATCGCCGAAGATCTTCTGACGACAATGGGGCAGTGTTTTGGACAGTTGCGGGGTGGACTAGGTATTTCAGTCACTTTTGTCGGTATGCTGCTTGCCGCCACAACCGGCATCGTGGGCGCAACAGTGGTGACCATGGGATTGCTTAGCCTGCCAACGATGCTGCGTGCAAAATATGACCCCAAACTCGCGTGCGGAACGATTTGTGCGGCTGGAACGCTCGGACAGATCATTCCGCCATCCGTGGTCTTGGTGTTGCTTGGTGACGTGCTGGCAGGAATGTACAGCGAAGCGCAGCTTTCTATCGGTAACTTCCTGTTTGAACCATTCTCCGTAATTGATTTGTTTGCCGGTGCCGTCCTACCGGGTCTACTTCTTGTGGCGTTGTATTTTTGCTGGCAAGTTACCGTTGCATTTATTCGTCCGGAGGCGTCCCCCGCTTACTATGACTCGAGCATGGACCGAAGTCACTTCACCGCTCAGATCATCAAAGTCCTTATTCCACCACTGTTTCTTATTCTTGCTGTTCTCGGTTCGATTCTAGGTGGACTGGCGACACCCACTGAAGCCGCTTCATTCGGTGCGGTCGGTGCAATGCTGTTAGCGGCAATTCGCAGGATGCTAAACTGGAAAATTCTAGGGGAGGTGGTTCGCTCAACAACCCGAATTTCGTGCATGGTATTTGGCATATTGATTGGTGCATCATTGTTTTCTCTGACATTTCGCGGGTTGGGTGGTGACGAAGTTGTTGAGAATTTTCTTCTTTCATTGCCGGGCGGTACGATTACGGCTTTGATTTTCGTGATGATTCTGATTTTTCTTTTGGGCTTTATCCTCGAGTTTATCGAAATTGTATTTATCGTAGTACCGATCATTGCACCGGCGCTTCTCAAGACTGATATCAATCCGGTTTGGCTTGGTATCATGATCGGCTTGAATCTTCAGACCAGCTTTATGACACCACCATTTGGCTGGGCACTGTTTTATATACGGGGTGTTGCGCCTAAACGGATTAAGACTGGTGACATTTATCGCGGCGTCGTTCCTTTTGTCGTACTGCAACTGATTGCACTTTGTATTCTTGCTTATTTTCCACAGTTGGCGACGTGGTTGCCAAAACAGTTATTTGGTTAATTCAATCAGGCATTCGCTTGCCGGCAAAATTCTGAAATGTTCTATGGGCAGCAACGCCAACTCCTTCAGTTGATCAAAGCTCATTCTTACTTTCTGTATCATCGTTAGCCAGGTGTTGAATACATTATTTCTCTTTGATCAAATCAAGTGCCAAAGAACGTGAGACTTGAAATGTTTGCCCAAGTATTTGCGATCATGGTGCTTTGGTGCAGTTCTTTAGCAAATCCTTTTATATTGTCAGTTTTGGATTTGAACCTCCGACGTTATAGAACGTCTTAGACACAGTTCTCACTGGCAACATTTATCCTTGCATATTTGAAATATATAAGATACGATTGAAAGACTACAAGAACCACACAAGATAATCACATCTGTAACTTATGTACCGTTGTGGTCTGACAAATGAATTTTTAACTCAAAAAAAGGAGTATGAAATAATGAAGAGAAGAGATTTCATCAAGACATCAGGAGCAGCAGCAGCGGGTGTAGCATCTGCAGCAATTGCCGCTCCAGCAATTTCCCAAGATCGCATACAGTGGCGATTAATTACTACCTGGCCGAAGAATTTGCCAGGACTCGGGACAACAGCCCAGTATTTTGCGGATCAAGTAACCGCATGTTCAGATGGCCGTCTCGAAATTAAGTTATTTGCATCCGGTGAAGTCGTCCCGGCATTTGAATCAATTGATGCCGTCAGTGCAGGAACGGTTGAAATGGGGCACGGTGCCCCATACTACTGGAAGGGTAAAGCGATTGCCTCGCAATTGGTGAGCAACTTTCCATTCGGGCTGACTGCACAGGAATACAATGCTTGGATTCAGTTCGGCGGTGGTGCACAACTCTGTGACGAGTTCTATCAGGACGCGCTTGGCTGTCGGTTCCTTATCTGTGGTAATACCGGTGTGCAGCATCCCGGCTATTCGAGAAAGGAAGTCAATTCACTTGAGGATTTCAAAGGGCTGAAAATGCGCATGCCCGGAATCGGTGGTGCGTCTATGGCAGCAATTGGCGCAACAGTGATCAATTTGCCTGGATCCGAAGTTGCGCAGGCATTTGCCTCTGGAACTGTGGACTGGGTGGAATGGAACAGCCCCTATGGTGAGGCTACCATGGGATTCTGGCGTCACGGAAAGTATTACTACACTCCGGGATTCCACGAAGCGGCAACTTCGCTTGACCTGTTCATCAATCCAGCGGCGTGGGATACTTTGCCTAACGACCTTAAGGCGATCGTCACTCAGTGTGCGAATTCTGCGAATCATTTCGCGCTTTCGGAACCAGTTGCTTACTCTGGCGCAATTCTTCAAAAATTGATCAATGAGGAAGGCGTCATTGTTAAAGTCATACCCGATGATGCGCTTATCGCAATTGGTAATGCGGCAGGTGAAATCATCGCTGATCAGGTTGCCAATGATCCGTGGAGTGCGAAAATCTTTGCCAGCATGTCAAAGTTCCGCTCCGAACAAATTCCGTATACAGATACTACGGAAGGGGAATTCATCCGCGCACGCAAGTTGCCTTATTCATTCCCCTCATAGTCGAATGACTAAATATCCCGGCACGGTTTTATGGGCCGTGCCGGGTTTTATTATTTTTGTCAAATGAGTCTATGAAGTCCCCAAATTCCAATAGGCTCGGTAACCGCGCTTTTTCCTCCCAGGGAGTCGAACTTTCGCTTTCCGGGGTGCGAGTCATTGAAATCTGCCAAATTGCAGCAGGTCCATTTTGCGCCATGTTGCTCGGTGACCTTGGCGCTGATGTCATAAAAATTGAACCTCCCGGCGGAGATGCCATGCGGCAATGGCCACCCATAGTGAACGGCTTCAGCGGGAACTTTGCATCCGTAAACAAAAACAAGCGCTCCATCGCGCTGGATTTGAAGTCCAGCGATGACCGCAACACAGCTCGTCAGCTAGTCAAAAGCGCCGATGTCTTGCTGGAGAATAATCGGCCCGGAGTAATGCGGCGATTGGGACTTGACTACGATACCGTTTCCGAGATTAATCCATCGCTAATTTACTGCTCAATATCCGCATTTGGGCAAACTGGCCCGCGAGCCCGGCAAGGCGCTTTCGATGTTACCATGCAAGCCATGTCGGGCATCATGAGCGTTACTGGTGAAGAAGGTGAACCGCCGATCAAATGCGGTGTGCCTTTGAGTGATTTCGCGACCGGATTGTATGCGGCGTTCCACATTTCATCCGCATTATTTGAACGCAAGACCACAGGCAAAGGAGTTCATATTGACGCGTCCATGCTGGGTTGCAGTCTTGGAATTGCCGCCTTGCAAGTCAGCGAATACTTCGGTACCGGCATCAATCCCATACGTTTGGGATCGCGGCACCCTAGAAATGCTCCATATCAGGCATTCAAGGCTTCCGATGGACATTTTGTGCTGGCAGCAGGCAATCAGAATCTGTTCGAAATCGTTTGTGATGTTGTTAACCGACCTGATCTGGTTGGTGACCCGAGATTTGCCAGTACTGAATTGCGTACAAAAAATCAAAGTGAATTGACAGAAATTCTGGAATCTGAATTTGCCGGTGATACAGCTGATCGTTGGTATGAGCGGTTTCTAGAAGCAGGTGTACCGACTGCACCAATTAATCGGTATGGTGAAGTGCTTGAAGATCCACAGGTACGCAGCCACGGTTGGGTACAACCGCTTGAACTGCCTGGAAAAACAATTACAAAAACATTTTCACATCCGGTGCAGCTGTCGGATCGCGATTTACCGATTCGTTTGTCACCGCCTGCGCTTAATGAACACGAACAGGAAATATTGCAGGAGATTTCAGACAGCGTTGCAAAGATCAATACTTGAAATTTCATGTGCAAGTCAATCGGCGCGATCTGCCAAAATTCTTTAACGAACTCCAATTTACGCAGCTTTACTCCTAATTTCGGACAGGCTTTCATCAATTGATCGCAAATTTCCCGGATGAATCAATTGGGCACCTCCGGTTCTGTGAGGGTCGAGGCGCGGTAATGCCCCGACTACTCGGCGAATTAAAACCAATCCCACAGTACAAAAAATATTAACTATCATTCGATGTTTGATTATCTGAATCCATTCAGTGATTCATTAATCCTGAAGCAGGTGACTTGAAATTCTCGCGTGAAGTATGGAGGAATATTGATGTACAGGGAAAAAGTGGGTGACCTAAAGCAGTCGACAGCATTCGCCCACGATTATTGGGGGATTGACAACGAATACACCACATTGACGGATGTCTTGCTTGGACAGCCGCTTTACTATCGATGGCTCGATGCTGGACCCCTCATTCGGCGTACCATGGATAATGCCGCACGGACAGGTATCAGCTTTGATTTCGACCTAGCCCAGTCGCAACATAAGACCATGGTGCAAATGTATCAGGAATATGGTGTCAAGTGCCATTTTTTAGATGCCGATGAAGCCCTGCATCGTAACTTTTTTGCACGCGACAATTCCGCGATGACACCTTGGGGAGCGCTCATCTGTCACATGCAGCTCAAATGTCGTCGCGCCGACTATGCTACAGTGATCAAGTTCTATCAGGACAATCAAATACCCATCTGGAAATTTGCCACCGCTGGTCACTTTGAAGGTGGAGATTTCGTCATTCTGAAACCGGGTTTGGTCTTGATTGGCTATTGCGGCGAGCGGTCTGAGAAAGAGGGTTCGCAGCAGGTTGCAGAATACGTCAGAGCAGAGGGTTGGGAAGCTATGACAGCGCCCATATCAAGAGAGTTCGTTCACATGGACGGACTGGTTGTTCCAATTGCAGAAAACCTTTTAATCGCGTGTTGCGATGCCATGGAACCTTGGTTGCTCGCATGGTTGAAAAATCTAGGATTTGAAATAATCGATGTCAAATTTTCCGAAGCCCGAAATCTAGGCGTCAACCTAATGTGTCTCGGAGACGACAGAATTCTGGCGATGACCGGTTCACCTGATGCTTGCCAACAACTGCGTGCACATGGGTTTACTGTGGAAGAATTGGACCTGTCAATGTTCACACTTGGCGGTGGTGGAATTCATTGTTTGAGTCAAGCATTACGCCGTACTCGACTGACCTAGTGAGTGGTAAAAAAATTATTCACTGACTGTGAAAATAAATCCAGAAAATTGACGACTAAAGGTCTAATATTCTGTAGTCAATTAAACTTTCAAATTTGTTAGAAATTCACGGCTTGCTATTCTCTCTACCGGTTCTGCAGAATCACTAAAAATTTTTTATTTCTAATTGAACAGCAGAAGTTAAAATACGCAAAATTTTCTGACTTGATCACCCTGAGTTCCTAGATGAACCAAGACTCTTGGATTGTGCCCAATGGATAACGACGTAGAAGATATTGACCTATCAGCTTTATCGGATGAAGAACTGGTTGAGCAGATGCACGATGACCTGTACGATGGACTCAAGGAGGAAATCGAAGAAGGTACTCATATTCTGCTGGATAGAGGTTGGGAACCTTATGATGTTCTGCAAGATGCTCTCGTTGAGGGTATGCGTATAGTCGGCATCGACTTTCGAGACGGTATTTTGTTCGTACCAGAAGTGCTGATGTCAGCTAATGCAATGAAAGGTGGCATGGCGATTTTGCGACCACTCTTGGCTGAGACAGGAGCGCCGACAATCGGAAAAATGGTCATCGGAACTGTCAAGGGTGATATTCATGACATTGGAAAAAATCTGGTGGCCATGATGCTGGAAGGTGCTGGATTTGAAGTGATCAATCTTGGTATAAATAACCCGGTTGAGAATTACATGGCGGCGCTGGAAGAGCATAAACCTGAGTTGCTGGGTATGTCAGCACTGTTGACTACAACAATGCCCTACATGAAGGTCGTAATCGACACACTGCTCGAGCAGGGAATTCGAGACGACTACATTGTGGTTGTAGGTGGTGCGCCGCTCAATGAAGAGTTTGGTTCGGCAATTGGTGCGAATGCATACTGTCGCGATGCTGCGGTGGCAGTCGAAACCTGCAAGGCACTGATTTCAGAACTTAGAGCTAGGGCATAGCCACCAGGTTCTTTACTACCAAAACAAGGAACCTGCGTTGATTGCTGGAGTGATACCTTAATGGCCGAAACAGTCGTAGCATCACAAACAAAAACGGTTGTTATTGGTTATGAGCGGCCGTTCTGTATTATTGGAGAACGGATCAATCCCACTGGTCGGAAACTACTCGCTGCAGAGATGGCGATTGGGAACTACAGTCGCGTCGAATCTGATGCCTTGGCCCAGGTAGAGGCTGGCGCTCATATGCTTGATGTCAATGCCGGTATCCCTCTTGCCGATGAGCCACGGATTCTTGCAGAATGTATTCAATTGGTGCAATCACTGACCGATGTGCCCCTGTCGATTGATTCCTCCATTGTTGAAGCGCTGGAAGCAGGATTGGAAGTTTACCAGGGTCGGCCATTGGTCAACTCCGTGACGGGTGAAGAAGAGCGTCTGGAAAGTGTTTTGCCGCTGGTAAAGAAGTATGACGCAGCAGTAGTCGCCATATCGAATGATGAGACTGGAATTTCCGAAGACCCCGATGTTCGGTATGAGGTTGCCAAGAAAATCGTCGAACGAGCGGAAGACTACGGAATCTCTCGAAACGATGTTGTCGTTGACCCTCTGGTAATGCCGATTGGTGCTATTGGCCTGGCTGGGCGGCAGGTATTTCGAATTGTTCAACGCCTGCGTGAAGAACTCAAAGTCAACACAACATGCGGAGCTTCAAACATCAGTTTCGGGCTCCCAAATCGAAATGGTTTAAACTCGGCTTTTCTGACGATGGCAATTGGCGCTGGCATGACATCCGCGATCACCAGTCCACTGCACCCAGAAATCATGAATTCAATCATGGCAGCTGATGTAATGATGGGAACGGATCGGGAGTGTCGGCGCTGGATTTCAAAATTTCGACAACCCACTAGTGAAAGCGCTAATGGCGAGCGGGTAGGGCGCCGAAACCGGAGTCGCAGAAGACAATCTGCCAGAGCGTAAACCTTGTATTCAATGCCGATTACTATTTTGCAGTTTGGTAGCATCAATTCTGTTCTGATTATTTACTCAACCTGAGACATTTCCTTGACTGAAGCCGCTGATGCAATGGTGGTCTTTACGCCTTCGGGACGACGCGGGCGGTTTACGATAGGTACGCCTGTTTTGCAGGCAGCGAGAGCACTTGGGGTTGATCTTGATTCGGTCTGTGGCGGTAGGGCCATGTGCGGTCGGTGTCAAATTGAGTTGAGCACCGGATCTTTTGCCAAACACGGTGTTGAATCGAGAGCTGAACATCTATCTTCATTCAGTCCTCTCGAAATCAACTACTCAAAAGCGCACGATCTGATTGAGGGGCGGCGTCTGGGCTGCTCGGTCAAAATTCTTGGCGATGTGATCATCGACGTACCCCCTGAAAGTCAGGTGCATCGACAGGTTGTCAGGAAACGTGCTGAAGTACACGACATCAATCTTGACCCTGTCATTCGCATGTACTATGTTGAAGTACAGGAACCCAACATGTACGATCCTTCCGGTGATCTGCAGCGCATAAAGGACGCACTGGAATTCGAGTGGCGACTCGAAAATTTGACATGCGACTTAAGACAAATTCAAAGAGTACAGACTACTCTTCGCGAAGGTGAGTGGAGAGTAACGGTCGCGGTACATAACGCTACTCAGATCGTTGCAGTTTGGCCGGGATTCAAAGGTCACGCTTACGGTTTGGCAATTGATGTTGGTTCAACCACAATTGCAGCACATCTATGTGATCTTTCCAGTGGTGAGGTGGTTGAATCTGCTGGCATCATGAATCCACAGATTCGGTTTGGCGAAGATCTAATGAGCCGGGTATCTTATCTGATGATGAATCCGGGAAAGGAGGAAACCCTTACCAGGGAAGTACGCAAATCGATTCAGAAGCTCAGCGAAGATGTCGCAGCATCTGCTGGCATCGAAGTCACCGACATTCTGGATGTTGTTTTTGTTGGAAATCCTGTCATGCACCATCTGTTGCTTGGAATCAGTCCAGTAGAACTAGGTGGGGCACCTTTTGCTTTGGCGACAGATCAGGCGGTTAGTATTTGGACGAATGAATTGGACCTTTCATTTCACTTCAATGCCCGAGCCTTTGTGCTGCCGTGTATAGCCGGACACGTCGGTGCTGATGCTGCCGGTATGGTGTTGTCTGAACAGCCCTATATGAGGGATGAAATGACCCTCTTGGTGGATATTGGCACCAACGCTGAAATAATTCTTGGGAACCGCCATCGTATGCTTGCCGCGTCCAGTCCAACCGGTCCGGCTTTTGAAGGTGCTCAAATTTCAAGTGGACAGCGGGCCGCACCAGGTGCCATTGAGAGGGTTCGAATTGATAAGGAAACGCTATCCCCAAAATTCAAAGTGATCGGATGCGATCTTTGGTCTACAGAAGAAGGGTTTGACGAGGCAGTTTGCAGTACTGGTGTTACCGGAATCTGCGGGTCTGGAATTATAGAAGTTGTGGCAGAGATGTATCTCGTTGGAGTAATTGATTCAAATGGAGTGATATTGGGAAGCAATGCAGTACTAAGCGAGCGAATCGTTGCTGATGGCAGAACATTTGCTTATGTTCTGAACGATTCAGACCCAAAGATCATGATTACTCAAAATGATGTTCGGGCAATTCAGTTAGCCAAAGCGGCGCTTTATGCAGGAGTAAAACTTCTGATGGAGCGAATGGATGTGACTGAGGTAGAAGCGATTCGATTGGCTGGTGCATTTGGCAGTCACGTTGATGTCAAGTATGCGATGATTCTAGGTCTGATTCCCGATTGTGAACTCAGTCAAGTAACCTCAGCAGGCAATGCTGCAGGTACTGGTGCAAGAATTGCTTTACTGGACAGACAGTCCAGAGAGGATATAAAGCACATTGTCCAAAATATTGAGAAAGTTGAAACTGCAGTTGAACCCAGTTTTCAAAGTCATTTTGTTGATGCAATGGCCATCCCTCACAAAACGGCCAAGTACAGACACTTAAGCACAGTTGTCGATTTACCAGCGCAAAATTCAGAGCCGTCCAATGATTCAGAACGACGCAGACGACGTCGAAGAAGGAAGCGAAGTGTCTAAGTTTAATGCTGATCTGATCATTCGTGGTGGCCAGGTTATTGACGGTAGCGGTGGTGATTCATTTTTCGCGGACGTTGCAGTCAGGCAGGGGCGAATTGCTGCAGTTGGCGCACTTGGAGACTGGAGTTCCGATACTTCAGTTAATGCTGATGGAAAATGTGTTGCACCTGGATTTATTGATGCACACACGCACGATGATCGAATCCTTCTGTCCGATCCTGATATGCTGCCTAAGATCAGCCAGGGGGTTACGACGGTTGTTGCGGGCAATTGTGGAATCAGTCTCGCTCCACTAATTCATCGCGACCCGCCCCCGCCCCTGAATCTGCTAGGTGATAAAGACTGGTATCGATTTTCAACGGCCCGTGCTTATGTTGAAGAGCTTGAACAATCCCCGCCTGCGGTGAACAGCATAATGTTGGCTGGGCATTCAACTCTCAGAGTAGCCACGATGGACCGTCTCGACCGTCCTGCAACCGAAACGGAAATTCTTGGCATGGAGCGTTTGGTTGATTCAGCAATGGAAGCCGGGTATGCTGGGTTCAGCACTGGACTTGAGTATCCGCCTGCAATTGCCTCATCGGAAAATGAAGTGATTCGACTCGCTACACGCGTAGCAAAATCCAAAGGCGTCTATACCACACACATGCGGAACGAAAGTGACCACATCGACAAGTCGATTGACGAGACAATACGTGCCGCGAAGGATGCGGGCATTCGAACCGTTATTTCTCATCACAAAACCTGTGGCAAGAAAAATTGGGGCAGAACACAGGCTACACTGATGCAGATTCAGAATGCTCAACAAACCGTCAATTTGAATTTTGATGTTTATCCCTATATCGCAAGTTCAACTTCCCTGTTACCACAGTATTTGCCACATGCTGATCGAATCCTGGTGACATGGTCAGATACTTACCCGGAGTTTACGGGAACGGAACTTAGCACAATCTGTGAAGACTGGGGTGTTTCTGCAGAGAAGGCAGTAGAAATGCTTTCGCCTGCCGGTGCAATCTATTTCCAGATGGATGAAGCCGATTTACAACGAGTGCTTAAGTTTCCCGGTGCAATGATCGGATCCGATGGTCTGCCTAGCGACCGTTTTCCACATCCGCGTTTATGGGGAACGTTTCCTAGGGTGATTGGTCACTATGCAAGGGATTTGGGGCTTTTCCCTCTGGAAGAGGCTGTCGCTCGAATGACCGGAAACACTGCCACTACATTTGGAATTTCCGATCGCGGGTTCATTCGCAAGGGCATGAGTGCAGATGTAGTCATTTTTGACCCAGACACCATTCTGGATCGAGCGACATTCGAAAATCCAATCCAGCCTGCGGACGGAATTGAATCAGTTTACGTCAATGGTGAGCTGATTTATAGCGACAGTAGTTGGACCGGCAAAAGGCCAGGACAGGTACTCAAAACGGTCGCATGACTTGTTGTTGCTGCTGGTGAGTGATGACAATTTTGCCCTAGAATCTGCTATACGCTCCATATCTCCGCTATACGGGCTGTACTCTCACATCAACATCCCCTTGCACCGTTACGGTGATTCTCGATTCAATGAAAATCGAGTAGCCGCCAAGTCCCTGGACGATAACGTCTGAGCGCTGAGCCGAGGTGTCTACATTTGCAGCTTTTGATACCGCTGCACGCTGATTTGCCAGATCTTCCAGTTCCTTGGTTGCCGCATCTGCAGCATCATCAAGGTTGTCGTAGTCCTGAATGCCGCTTGGTGTGTGTGCTCTATAAATACCCTCAGCTGGAGATGTTATCAAACTTGATACGCGTTGCATTACAGTACCGATTGCAGCCCCGACTGCATTACCAATTTCATGGTACTCAGCGATATTTACTTTGGTGTTCAGGCGTTTGGCGACTTGTGGATATATTGATCGCGCGGGTGCACCAACAACTGCAAGTACACCTGCAATGTGCAATTGAACATCAAGTAACTTGGATCGTTCAGAACCAACCGCGCGATTCAACAGATATTCATTCAGGCCAGAATTTGGAACCTTGAATACTTCTGAAACAGCAATCGCTTCGATTAGACTGGAACTTGATCTTTGAACCATTAGTTCAACTACCGCTTTTGCAAACTCAGTGGTATTGGTAAATGAGTCACCTGTCCGACCAGACAGGTGTCTCTGCCAGATTTCTGCACCAAAATTTGCTGAAGCAACTGACCAGCGATCCATTTTTCCTAGCAGATGTAGCGCATCGGTCGGTGTAAATGCTGCCATGTGAATAAGGTCGAGTGTTCGCATTCGTCGAAAAGCCCTTAACATGGCTGGTTCTTTGAAAAGTTCATCGCAACTTATGGGGCCGTGCTCAAGTTGCTCCCACAATCTGAGATCGCTTCTGGTTAGCCCGTTTAAGTCTTCTGATTCTTTACGGCGAAGCAAAAAACAGCCCTGATATTCCTGCCACTTCTTCGTAAGTTGTTCTTGTAATATTTTCAAAATATCAGGATATTGCTGCCCAAGACATGAAAGAGGCAGTGCGCGATTCGGGCCAACACGCAATGGAGAACTAGGTGAGACAATACTGTCTCCTCCCAAACCGACTGTATAGACATCCACCGCTTCAACGAATGTTCGAAACCCTCCGATCATGGCACCATCTCGTGCGATTCTAGGGTTGCCATTTCTCAGAACGGCAATGTCGGTTGTTGTACCACCGATGTCAGAAACAACAGCAACTGGAGACTTTGCCAAGTGAACAGCACCAATAATGCTTGCAGCAGGTCCAGAGAGTATGGTTTCGACAGGTCTCACCATCGCCAACTCAGCCCCCATCATGGAGCCATCACCCTTGACAACCATTAATGGAGATTTAATTTTTTTAGCAGCGAGTTCCGATCGAACGGTCTTTATCAACTGTGAAATAGGTGCAATCAGTCTGGCATTCAGCACTGCAGTCATCGCCCGACGTGGCGCGTTTAGACTGGCAGTCAGTTCAAACGTGCAGGTGACAGGTTTGTCTGTCAGTTCAAGCACCAAATTTCGGACTGCAACTTCGTGTTCAGTGTTGCGGACTGAAAACAGAGCTGCGACGGTGAATGCGGTGACAGAGGAAGCATGACGCAAAATTGCCGCTTTCGCTGATTCCAGGTCGAGTGTCTGATACTCATCGCCCGTCGCTGTGTGTCCACCTTCGATGAATTCCACCGGGTCTGTTCGGATTGCTTTTCTCAGGTCTGCACGATCTAATGCTTCAGGTCGGTAGCCGATAAGTAACAGACAGACCGTACCCCCTCTTCCCTCAACGATGGCATTCGTTGCCAGTGTTGTTGATATCGAGGTCACTTGAACCAAGTCGGACAACGGTGTGTCAGGATCAGAATCAATCAGCCCGACCACATTTCGAATGCCTACTGCGAGATCGTAGTGTGTGGTTAGTGATTTGGCGGTTCGAAGCAGACCTTTTTCGCTGTCATAAAGAACAGCATCGGTAAAGGTACCTCCTGTATCAATTCCAAGTCGCATAAGGTCAATCCGAAAAAACAGGATAATATAAATGAACAGTTTCAATCGATTTGACGATTGTAAAAGCCAAAATGTCGATTACTCCTAATTGGAACGGTTAATTATGTCAACATCCGCATCGGATATGAGCGGTTCAGAATCACTGCCGCTTGCAATGCAAGGTGATGAAATAACGGACATTGCCGAATCCGTAAACTTGGAAGGAGTCTGGGCACCATGTTTAACCCCGATACACGCAGATTTATCGATTGACGATGCCAGGTTGTTCGAACATGTCAACTGGCTTTTATCCAATGGATGCAGTGGCATCGTTTTGTTCGGTACGACGGGTGAGGCTGCCTCCTTTTCCGCGGCCGAACGGATGCACGCTTTGGAAACATTGCTAGCGCGTGGAATTTCTTCGTCGAGAATTGTGGTTGGTAATGGATTTACAGCGATAAGTGATACTATTCAGGTAACAAAGCATGCGGTCGCTCAAGGTTGCAGGGCGGTGCTGATGATTCCACCGTTTTACTTCAAAGATCCAACGGAATTTGGTCTGATTTCAACCTATAGACATGTAATTGATGAAACCAATTGCCCAGGTCTGAAAGTTCTACTCTATCACTTTCCTCGATTGAGTACTGTTCCGATTTCATATCAATTGATTGATGCATTGATAGAATCTCATGGTGATGTGATTGCAGGACTTAAAGATTCGACCGGTGACTGGGAAAGTGTCGAGGGCTACATCAACAGATATCCTGATTTGGCGATTTTGCCGGGCACTGACGCGTTGCTGCTGAAAGGACTTCGTGCTGGCGGTGCGGGCACGATAACTGCTACTGCCGACATCAACCCGCACGGCATTGGCCATGTTTTTGATTTGTGGCGCCAAGGAGAGCAGGCCGAGGATGCGCAGATTCGAGTGGAAGTCATTCGTTCGATTGTGTTTGAATATCCTCTTGCGGCTGCACTGAAAGCAGTTCACGCTAACTATCGGTCTGATTCAAGCTGGAATAGAGTGCGGCCACCCCTCGATGCGCTCAGCGATGCAGATCAAGCCGCCCTGATGAATTCACTTAATCAGGTTGGATTTCAATTAGCTTGAGAGAGGCAGTCAACTAGCCAATTTTGACGACAACGCGACCGACAATTGAACCACTCATAAATTGATCAAATGCGTTGGGCAATTGGTCAAACTCAATGACTTGACGGACAATCAGATCGAGGTTATCGGGTTTAAGGTCGCTGCACATTCTCTCCCACGCTTTGTCGCGAACTTCAACAGGCATTTCGAGCGAATTGATTCCAAGCAGCGATACGCCACGCAGAATAAACGGCATGACGGTCGTATCCAGCTTGATCCCTCCAGCGAGTCCGATTGAGCCAATGTTGCCCCAAGGTACGACGGTACGGGTCAACCACGCCAATGTATCTCCACCTACATTGTCAACTGCACCACCCCAGACGGCTTTTTCCAATGGTCTGCTTCCCATTTCCAGGGAATTGCGATCAATCAGATCGGACGCACCTAGTTTGTTTAAATATTCTTCATGCTCTTTCTTTCCGGTAAATGCAATCACGTCATAACCTAGTTTGGCAAACATACTGATTGCCAAACTTCCAACCCCACCGGTTGCCCCTGTTACGACTATTGGTCCACGCGATGGGACTTGACCATTGTCTTCCATACGAATCACAGCTATTGCAGCAGTAAATCCGGCTGTACCAAAAGCCATTGCTTCATACTCACTTAGCCCCGAAGGCATGGGAACGACGCATTTTCCGGGAATCCGGGCATACTCCGAGTAACCACCATCCAGAACCTCGGATAGACCACAGCCTACGACCAGTACTGAATCACCTTCCTTATGTCGTGAGTCAGTGGACTGAACAACCGTACCTGCAAGATCAATTCCGCCATTAAGTGGGTATTTCCTCAGGATTCTGCCTTTACCGGTGGCGGCCAAAGCATCCTTGTAATTGATCGATGAATGTGAGACTTTAATTACGACATCTCCTTCGGTCAGGTCGTCGACACTGAGTTCGGTAAACCCGGCCGAAATGCTCTTGTCATCATTCATATGAATGCGGAAGCTGCGAAAATCTTGCATGAAACTCTCCATTTGATTTTGCTGGAAGATAGGAAATGCTGGTTAGCAGTCTAGGTGACAGTACTGACTGTTAAATTGGCTTTTCACCAATACATCAGGGCGCAAAGCGCATGGTTGAAACCATAACTATATCGCATAACAGACTGGTGATTTGTTCAGTGTATCGGAAGGAATGAGTCATTTTATAATTGAAATATTGAATTTAAGATTTTGTTATTAAATGGTTTTACCATAAATCAAATCCTATGTCTCTGTACTTGTGAAATTTCCTAGGGACATTCATTTATCGATTATTTCGCATGAAGTGGGGGATTTATAATTCTTGCCTTAATTGAGCCTTTCATCAACAATTCGGAGGCGTCGTGGTAGAAGAGACAATTTTTAGTAAGATCATTCGCAAGGAAATCCCGGCTGATATCGTTTATGAAGATGAGAGCGTATTGGCGTTCAGAGATATTTCACCGCAGGCACCGGTACATCTGTTGATTATTCCGAAAAAGCTGATTCCGACAGTCAATGATGTTGATGCTGAAGATGAAATGACTTTGGGGCATATGTTCGTAGTTGCAGCCCAGCTAGCTAAGGAACACGATGTCGACAAAAACGGTTATCGCCTAACTGTCAATTGCAACAGCGAAGGCGGTCAGGAAGTGTTCCACCTACATATGCACCTGATGGGTGGGCGACGAATGCAAAGAATGGGGTGAGAAAAGGTAGCGAGTAATCGCTGGGAGTGCCCGCCGCTCCTGATAAAAAGGACTTAGTTAGAATCTTCGCTGGCTTCGTCTTCCTTCTTTTCTCGTTTGAAAAAATTTCCAACGGAAGAGAAGCCTGATTTTATCCGGTTCATGAAGCCTTTTGATTTCTTCTCTGGTGTTACGTACACCGGTTCCGACTCTGGTGCCAGTTCTGTGTCTGTCTCAATACTAGCCACTGCACCGTCAGCGAAAAGTATGCTCACTCTAGCGTGGTTTGTTTTAACACGATCTCGATCGTATGCGAAGTAAATGTAATCCCATCGTTGGTTGTTAAAGACATCATTGACCAACGGCGTACCGAGAATCTCGCGCACCTCACTCTCACTCATGCCGATAGTCACTCTATTGATATCTTCAGAGTCTAATGTTTGACCCTGCTGTAATTCAGGACGATAAACTGAACATCCGGCGAGCAGGGCGATGCCTGTACCTACACAAATGATTCGGGTTCGAATTGATTGCGTTGACATAGGGGTTGCCAAAAAAAACTTCAACTTAAAAATTATTCCAAATCGGCTGCAACAGCGATTTCATCGCAGTCGTTGAATTTGTAGCACTTGACGCAGACACTCCAAACCTTTTCGGGAAATATTTCTTTTCGAACTGTTTTGAACCCGAGTTTGTGGAAAAATTCGGGGACATATGTCAGTGCCATGATGCGTTTCAATCCAAGAGATCGTGCCTTTTCCATCAAACTTTCAACCAGAATCCGGCCCAACCCGCTGTTCTTCATATGACTCGCCACCACGAGACTGCGGACCTCACAAAGTTCGCTGGTAAAAATTTCCAATGCACCGCAGGCAATTGTCTCATTGTTGTAGTCAATAACAGTGAATTTCAGCAGGTTGTCGCATATGTCGGATCTGGACCGTGGAAGTAGAATTCCTCGCTCCGAATACGACTTCATCATCGAATAGATGCTGTCAATATCTTCCATGACCGCATCCCGAACCACAAGTTCAGGCTGCAGTTGAGTTAAGGGAAAATTCATATTGTGTTCTGTGCCAGTAATTCCTTGGCGTGTTCTGTTGTACGCTCCGTTATTTTAGCACCCGAAAGCATTCTAGCGATCTCCATCACCCGTTGCTGCCCGTCAAGTTGCTGAACTTGAATGCTGGACTGTGCGCCCTCAGTTTTTGTGACATTCAGCTGCTGATCACCTTTGGCGGCAACCTGTGGTAGATGTGTGATGCAGAAAATTTGCACCGATTCTCCAAGCATACGAAGCAGGTGTCCAACACGTTCTGCCACTTTCCCACCAATTCCGACATCAATCTCATCGAATACGATGGCAGGCACCTGTGTCAGATTGGCGGCAACGACCTGAATTGACAGACTCAATCTTGAAAGTTCGCCACCTGAGGCTACCGTCGATAGTGGTCCTGCTTCCTGACCAGGGGTTGTGGAAACGATGAATCGAATATTTTCGTTCCCGAATCCAGCGAATGTATCTGGAGTCTGTTGAACAAACTCCACACTGAATTGACCTCCGACCATGCCTAAATTCTGCATATTTCGGGTTACTGCTTCACCCAGCTGAACCGCGGCCTTCCTTCTAATTTCGGTTACATTTAGGGCAATTGATCTGTATTCGGACTTAAGAAATTCCAGTTGTTTATCAGAATCCACAATTTCGCCTAGCTTTGCTTGAACGACATTGATTTGCTCTTCAAGTTTTGTGCAAACATCCTGAAGCTGATCAGCATTGACGCCATGAATCCTTGCTTGACGCTGTAGTGCGGCCATGCGTTCTTCGAGTACGGCTATTTGACTCGGATCGTACTCAGTTCGCTCAGAAATCGAGAAAATTTCTCTGGCGGCGTCATCAATTCTCACCTGTGCCTCTGCTAGTAATTCAGAAAATTGCGCGAGGGAGTGATCCACATCCGCCAGTTTGTCAATTCGACGAATGCAATCGGCCAAAGCATTGCTCAAATTGACTTCATCGCCATAGAATAATTCATGTGAAACCTGACCCAGGGTAGCCGCCAGTTCACTTGCGTGCGTCATTCTAACCAGTTCCTGCTTGTGGTCTGTAAATTCACCTTCTTGCGGTTGCAATTGGGTGAGTTCACCGTACTGATGTTCCAGCAGCTTCAACTCTTCGTTATACCTTTGCAGTCTTTCACTGCGGCTTAGACGCTCGGATTCAGTAACCCGAATTTGAGCAGCCAGATCAGCAAGACGCTGTGTACTCGGTAAAATGCCAGCGAATCCGTCAAGAAGGTAGCGTTGTGTTGCTGTCTTTTGCAAGGACTGATGTTCGCTCTGTCCATGCACTACGATGACCCGCGATGCGAGGTCTTTCATCATATTTAAAGATACGGGCCTTCCGTTTATGTAGGCTCGAGACGGCCGTTCTTTGAATATTGTGCGCTGTAGAATGACTTCCGAGCCGTCGTCCAGTTCGTGTTCTTGCAGCCAGTCCCTGATTTGTTGGAACTGAGCATCAAATGTAACAAATAATTCAGCCTTTTCGCTGCCACCGCGCACAAGACCTGGTTCTGCCCGAGCTCCAAGCGCCAGTTCCAGAGAGTCGATGATGAGTGACTTTCCAGCGCCAGTTTCACCCGTGATGACCGTTAGACCTGATTCAAAGTCGAGTTCAACTTCTTCTATCAGCAGGTAATTTTTGATGAGAAGGGTCTTGATCATGCAAGAAAATCGGTCCTGCTAAACGCCCCAACTCAACTTATGCCGAAGTGCATTGAAGAACGTGTGACCATGTATCCGTACAAAGTCTATGGTCAGTTCTGACCGTCGCACGGAAATATTCTCACCACCGGCCAGCGTTTTTCGAATATGCCCATCAACAATCAAGCTGGCATTGCCTGGTTCATCACTTGTCAATTCAATGCTGATTACACTGGAATCGCTGATCACGACAGGACGCTGGGTCAACGTGTGCGGAGCAATCGGCACCAGTTCAATCGCCGGCAAACTGGGGTAGAGCACGGGACCGCCTGTTGACAGGGCGTATGCGGTTGCGCCAGTTGGTGTAGCAACAATAACGCCATCAGCGCGAAGGGCCGTGACAAACTCATTGTCAATCGTGATGTTGAAATCCAACAGCCGTCCAAAATTTGTTTTGTGTACAACGATGTCGTTTAACGCTGTGGAGATGACAGGTTCTGACCCGGGTTCGTTTGAGTTCATAACTGACTCGATCAGAATGCGAGTTTCAGTTCGAAATTTGCCGTCGAGCAAGAGATCCATGGATTCACGGATTTCGCGCACTGCAACATCTGTCAGAAATCCTCGTCTGCCCAAGTTGACGCCGAGCAGTGGTGCATCATATCCAGCGCGAAGCCGCGCGATGTTCATGAAAGTTCCATCGCCTCCAATGACGATGACCAGGTCGATGTCTGGATCATCAATTCCGGTCGGTTTCACACCATCAGCAATTGGTGCCTTGTATTGCTGATAGACAACACCGCGCTCAGAAAATATTGCGATTATTTTGTCGGTCACCGACACAACTGGTTCAGAATCAAAATTTCCGAAAAGGCCGATGTTTTTGAATTTATTCACGATGTAGAGTAATTGGGAAAAGTGTTGCAGATTCAAACTTTGGTGTCAAATGCAGTTGTTGAATCTTGTCTGCTTTGTGCGATTGTTCAAAAAACACATGCTTTCCGAACCGCAAACCTGAACCACTTGATTCAGAATCAGGTGATGCCCCAAAATTTTATATGTTTGTCCAATATTCATTATGTAATTGAGTCTGATTCCGTGTCAAAACTAGAATATTTTCGACCGAAATCGTAATTTTTGATTTAAACCTGTAAAATTCCAGCTAATGAGCTATCCAAGTTTTGGTAAGGAGTCTCGATTCAATCAATTTGTTTATACTTAATTTGTGTTTGAAATAAATGTGTCCAACTAAATGCGGTGATCCCGCCTGTAAACATTCGGACATTCTGCGATGACAAACAAGAGCAGTAAGTTCTCAAGTTTCGAGTTAGACGATCGGTCTGAAACTCTGTTGCGTCTGCTGATTGCGCGATTCATTGAACAGGGACAACCGGTTGGGTCACGAACGCTCTCGCATGAGCCCAGTCTCACTTTGAGTGCAGCAACCATCAGAAACGTGATGGCAGACCTTGAAGACATGGGTTTAATTCAATCGCCACATACTTCGGCTGGGCGGGTGCCCACCGCATTGGGATACCGCCTGTTTATTGACTACCTTCTCACTATTCAGCCGCTCAGGTCCTCGAAAGAACAGGAGATCCAGTATCGGCTGAATGAAGAAACTGATGCCAAGGAATTAATGACGGCCACATCCAATCTGCTTTCGGAAGTAACACAGTTTGCAGGTATCGTATTTTTGCCAGATTCATCAGCGTCTAAATTTCGACAGATTGAGTTTGTCAGCCTTTCCAGCAATCGAATACTGGTGATTCTTGTTACGGAAGATGGAACTGTTCAGAACAGGGTCATTCAAAACAATCAGGACTACTCCTCATCCGAGCTGACCGAAGCAGCAAATTACTTTAATGAAGTGTTTCGCGGCAGGCCATTGGCTACTGTCAAGGAAATTCTTGTTCGAGATATGAAACGTGACCGCGAGGAAATTGATGCACTAATGCAGACGGCGATAAATCTCGCAGGACAGGTATTTGATCGAAATGATCGCTCTGATGAGGATCTGGTGCTGAGTGGCGAAGCCAACCTGCTGAATGTTCCGGATTTTGCTGCAGTCGACAAAATCAAGAAAATATTTGATACTTTTAGGAAACGGCAATCGCTGTTGAATCTGCTTGATTTGAGCGTTCGTGCGCATGGCGTATCCATTTTCATCGGCAGTGAATCAGGATATGATGGTTTAGATGACTGCAGTGTTGTAACAGCACCGTACGAAGTCGAAGGTCGCAGTCTTGGTGCCATCGGCGTTATCGGGCCGAAGCGGATGCCATATGACCGCGTAATCCCGGTTGTCGATGTAACTGCAAAAATGCTGGGCAATGCATTGACGCAGTTGAGCCAAAATTAAGAATCTCACCTTGTTCTTCTTGAATTCCTGAATCTGAGACTTATCTTGTCTCGCAAAATGTCGCGCGATTCAAACATCAAACTCTACAGGAATTCTGATGGCAAAAAAGAAAACCGAAACTGACGCAATAAATCCTGAATCAATTGAGGTTATCGTCGACCCCGACGAAGGCACGTCTACTGATTCTGACGGAGAAGTGGACTCGACAGCTGAACAGGAAAGTAGCCTGGAAGATGTACTACGTGCAGAGATCGAACACCTCAATAAAGAACTGACTGAGGCAAATGAGTTCCACCTGCGGGCGGCAGCCGAAATACAAAACGTTCGCAAACGACATCAAGTAGAACTCGACAAATCTCGCAAATATGCCATTGACAATTTTGCAAAATCGCTGTTGGAAGTCATGGAGAGCCTCGATCAGGCTTGTGAAATTGATGATGACAGTGATATTGGTGCGATGCGAGAAGGCGTTGAGTTAACCCGAAAACAATTATTGAGCGTCTTTGAGAAAGCATCTATCAGAAAGATCGTTCCCAATCGTGGTGATGCCTTTAATGTTAATGAACAGCAGGCGATGACGCTGGTTCCAACAGACGAATTTCCGCCCAACCATGTGGTGGAGGTGTTTCGCCCGGGCTATATGATTCATGATCGCCTGCTACGTCCGGCGATGGTTATTGTCTCGGCTGAGTTGCCTGAACCAGCTGGGTCACGAGAATCTGAGTCAACTGATACCGAAGCATCAGAAAATGCTTGACTTTCAGTTGTCAAACCTTATCTATCCTTACAGAACTACATTTTTGAAACTATTTGTTTTTGCATTTAAATTGGGGTGCGAAATATGAGCAAGATTATTGGTATTGACTTGGGAACCACCAACTCCTGTGTGGCGGTTTTCGAGGGAGGTGATGTCGCGAAAATCATCGAAAACCAGGAAGGTGATCGCACGACACCGTCCATTGTGGCGTATACCAGTGATGAAGTGTTGGTTGGACAGTCTGCCAAACGTCAGGCTGTAACCAATCCACATAACACCCTTTTTGCTGTCAAGCGTCTGATTGGTCGTAAATTCAGTGAAAAAGTCGTGCAGCAGGATTTGGACCTGATGCCCTACAAAATCATCAAGGCGGCCAATGGCGATGCCTGGGTGAAAGTTGGTGACAAGGAGATGGCCCCACCAGAAGTTGCTGCGCGAATCCTTATGAAACTCAAACAGGCCGCTGAAGACTATCTCGGTGGGACGGTTACTGGTGCAGTCATAACCGTGCCGGCTTATTTCAATGATTCGCAGCGGCAGGCAACCAAGGATGCCGGGAAAATTGCTGGTCTCGATGTCAAACGCATCATTAACGAACCGACAGCAGCCGCGCTGGCATACGGACTCGATAAACAGCAGGGCGATCGAAAGATTGCAGTTTATGACCTTGGTGGTGGTACCTTTGACATTTCCATCATTGAAATTGCCGAGGTGGATGGTGAGCACCAGTTCGAAGTGCTGTCGACAAACGGAGATACATTTTTGGGTGGTGAGGACTTTGACAGACGGTTGATTGACTACTTGGCGGATGAGTTCAAGAAGGATCAGGGTATGGATCTTCGTGGTGATCCACTCGCCATGCAGCGACTTAAGGAAGCCGCAGAGAAGGCAAAAATAGAATTGTCTTCAAGTTCCCAGACTGAAGTGAATCTGCCGTACATCACGGCCGACAGCAGTGGTCCCAAGCATTTGAATTACAAGGTGACACGTGCCAAATTGGAATCGCTTGTCGACGAGTTGATCGCGCGAACGGAAAACCCGTGTAAGATCGCACTTAAGGATGCTGGATTTTCGGCAGCCGAAATTGATGATGTCATATTGGTTGGCGGACAGACCCGCATGCCCAAGGTTCAGCAGACGGTTGCCAGAATCTTCGGTCAGGAAGCCCGCAAAGATGTGAATCCGGACGAGGCGGTTGCCGCAGGTGCGGCGATCCAAGGCGGAGTGCTAGGCGGCGATGTCAGAGACGTGCTGCTACTTGACGTTACGCCTCTGTCGCTCGGAATTGAGACTCTGGGTGGTGTGATGACCAAATTGATCAAGAAAAACACGACGATTCCAACCAAGGAGTCACAGACGTTTTCAACCGCAGAAGACAATCAAAATGCAGTTACAGTTCATGTCCTGCAAGGCGAGCGTGATATGGCACAGTTCAACAAGTCTCTTGGAAAATTTGACCTATCCGATATTCCAGCTGCACCACGCGGTGTGCCGCAGATCGAAGTAACGTTCGACATTGATGCCAATGGCATTATGCACGTCTCTGCAAAAGACAAGGCGACTGGTAAGGAAAATCGAATTGAGATCAAGTCAAGTTCAGGATTGGATGAGGCAGAGATTGATCGCATGGTTCGAGAGGCCGAAGAGCATGCGGATGAAGACCGTGAAATGCGGGAAAGAGTCGATGCCAGAAACGCTGCGGAAAGCCTCATTCATTCGGTTCGCACGACTCTGAAAGATTTAGGCGACCAGGCGGAAGAGTCAGATAAAACCGCGATTGAGTCTGCAATAAATGAACTTGAGTCTGCTCTTGAATCTGATGCTGGGGCTGATGAGATCAAAGCGAAAACTGAGGCATTGGCCGAAGCCAGCCACGGTCTCGCGATGAAAGCGTACAATCAGTCGCAGTCTGATCCACAGGAACCGGCTTCAGCTTCAGGTTCCGATGTAGAGGATGCTGATGTTGTCGATGCCGATTTTGAGGAAGTAAAGGACGATCAAGATAATCGATAAACAATTCGGTAGTTTATCAACTCAGCGCTAAGCGATATCCATGGCCAAACGCGACTACTACCAGGTTTTAGGTGTTCAGAAGGACGCTTCTGAAACAGACATCAAACGCGCCTATCGTCGTTTGGCCATGAAATTTCATCCGGACCGCAACCAGGAAAATCTTGAAGAAGCTGAAACGAAATTCAAAGAAGCAAAAGAAGCCTATGAAGTATTGATGGACTCGGATGCCCGATCCCGTTATGATCGTTTTGGACACGATGGTCTTGAAGGCTTTGCAAGCAGCGGATTCTCCGGAGGGGCTGGTTTTGGTGATATCTTCGGCGACATTTTCAGTGACATATTTGGAGCTGGACGCCAAAGCAGCCGCCAAGCACAGGGGGCAAACCTCAAGTACACGCTGGAAATCGATCTGGAAGAAGCAGCGCACGGTACAGAGACTGAGATTGATGTTCCAAGGCTGGTGCCCTGTGAATCTTGTGATGGTTCCGGGGCTCGTAGAGGCACGGAGCCAAGCACTTGCGGTACGTGTGGCGGTCATGGACAGGTACGAATTCAGCAGATGGGATTTTCGCTACAGCAAACCTGTCCAAAATGCCATGGGCAGGGTACCATCATCACCGATCCTTGTCACAGCTGTGATGGACAGGGTCGGGTTCATAAGAGGACGCGGCTTGCAGTACAGATACCCGCTGGTATTGATTCTGGAAACCAGATTCGCATTCCAGGCAAGGGGGAGGCTGGTCGGGCTGGCACGGCGCCAGGTGATCTGTTTGTTCAGATTCACATTCGCCCGCATGCAATATTTGAGCGCGACGGCAACAGCATTTATTGTGAAGTTCCCATTAGTATTTGTACCGCCGCAATTGGTGGAAGCGTTGAAGTCCCGACCCTGGAAGGTCGAGCCAATCTGAAAATTCGCCCGGAAACACAATCCGGCAAGATAATGCGCTTGCGTGGAAAGGGCATTCAAAATGTCCGATCGTCCAGCGATGTCGGAGACTTGTATTGCAAACTCATTGTCGAGACTCCTGTAAACTTAACAGGCAAACAAAAAGCGCTGTTGAAAGAGTTCGATGATCTTGTCCAGCAGGGAGCCGCCCGGCATTCTCCCAATCAAAACAACTGGGCTCAGCGAATCAGGTCCTTCTGGGATCGACTTGCAGCATAGAGCTGCACAACCCGACTTGGCTGCGCTCAGCCAGTCGACTTAGCGTCTATCGGCGCGGCCATGTCGGAAAGTTTGAATGTGTTGGGGCCGCAAGGTCCATTCGCCAGACACCTAGACTGGTTTACAGTCCGCGACTGCCAGGGGGAAATGGCTGAAGCAGTCGAATCTGCGATTCTCACGAGTCAAGTGGCTCTGGTGGAATCAGGAACCGGAACCGGTAAAACCTTTGCCTATCTGGTTCCGCCTCTGCTGAACGGAAAAAAGACACTCGTTTCCACACGTACCAAACACTTGCAGGAACAGCTGTTCCAAAAAGACATTCCAGTGGTATGTGAGGTTCTAAACCTGAATCCCACCATAAGAATCCTCAAAGGTCGGTCAAATTACCTGTGTCTGCTCAAATACGAGCACGCACAAAAAAATCCTGATCTACTGGGGTTCAGCCGAAAATTCAAAGCTGTCTACAACTGGGTGGTGGAACGCGATGATGGTGACATTTCAGAGTATGAGTTGCATGCTGATGAACGTCGGCAGATGACCACAACCGGTCGAATGTGTGTTGGTTCGAACTGCAAGCATTGGAATCCCTGTTATGCCAATCGCGCACGAAACGCAGCACGACAGGCTGATGTACTAGTGGTGAATCACAATCTTTTGAGTTTGGAGATGACACACGGTGATGCCGAGGGCGAAAATTCCGATGCCTATGGAGTTGAAGTGGTCATAGTTGACGAGGCTCACCGGTTTCCGGATATTGCATGCGAATCACTTAGCTTGACTGTTTCAAAGCAACGTCTCGATGAATTTTGTGAAAATTTGGAATATGCGGAAAAGACTGCTGATCTGGATTTTGATGTCGTGCGTTCCATCACAAAGTCAGTGTCCGACGCAACTGATCAGTTAGATCAGAAGATGGGTGTCGAATTGACACAGTGGTCACTGGACGAGTTTCAGAATAGACAGGATCTTGTTGCTCGATATTGGAACATCGTCAGTGCTTTGGATCAGGCGGTTCAAAATCTTGATCCCTACATTGACTCATCACCGGAAATCGAAAAATGTCGCGATCTCGCTTTGGGAATCTCTGAGGATGCAAAAACTATTCTGGAGAGGGACAATGTTGAAGTCGCTAGCTGGGTGGAAAAGACTAGGCACGGATTTTCATTCCACCGGTTGCCTTTGGAGCCTCGCAGTGAATTTGGACCGGCGATCTCAAATTTCGATGGCAGCTGGATTTTTACTTCAGCATCAATGGCAGTCGGGGAGGATTTTTCACATTTTGAGCATAGTATGGGACTCAGTGAATCCATCCACCAGCGCTGGGACAGTCCATTTGATTTTGAAAATCAGGCACTCGCCTATTTTCCGCCCAAAATGCCTCTACCGAATTATCAAAGTCGTGAGGAATACGATAGGCGGGTTGTCGAGGTTGTTGAACAGTTGGTGCCAATATCAAAGGGTAGGATGCTTGTTCTGTTTACCACAATTGCATCAATGAAAGCTGCGAAGGAATACCTTACAGAACGCATTGGTTACAAACTACTTTGTCAATACGACCGACCCAATACCCACCTGTTGGCGGAATTCAAGCGGGATGGCAACGCGGTATTGTTGGGCACCATGGGATTTTGGGAGGGGATTGACATAAAAGGGGACGAACTGTCTTGCGTGGTAATTGATAAGCTGCCGTTCGCCCCATTTGACAATCCAAAGGCAAACGCCAGGCGTACTCTGATGGAGGAAAGCGGCAGGAATTTTTTCAATGACTGGCAGGTGCCGAGTGCGGTGTTGACACTGAAGCAAGGCTCGGGTCGACTGATTCGGGATGTCTCAGATCGTGGAGTGCTTGTGCTGTGTGATCCACGCATTAATCAAAGATCGTATGGCAAGGAATTTTTAGACAGCCTGCCCCCGATGCCTCGATCTGACTCGCTAGCGAGAGTTGATCAATTTTTTTCGACATGAACATTCTTGCCATCAACACATCTGATGATGTGCTTTCCGTTGCTCTGAAGATGAATGATGAGATGCTGAGTAATCAGTTGCAGGCTAAGCGAAATCGCAATCAATCGGTTTTGATCATGATCGACCAGATGTTCGCTAATGCTGGGCTGGAACCCAGAGACATCGATGCAGTAGCGTTTGGTGTCGGTCCAGGTTCGTTCACCGGACTTAGAATTGCTGCTGGAGTAGCGCAGGGCATCGCATTTGGAATCGACGTGCCAGTTGTGCCAGTTTCCTGTATGGCAGCAGTCGCCCAAAAGCAAACATGTGACAAAGTAATTGTTGCGATTGATGCCAAGCGTTCAAATGTCTATTGGGGCAGATATGTTCGTAATTCCAGTGGTTTAATGGATTTGTGTGGTGAGGAGAAATTATCTTCGATAGCGGATCTCGACTTTTCGGGCGAGGGCTGGTGTGGTGCCGGTAGCGGTTGGGATATGCATACTGAAAAATTAATCCAGATGAGTCCGCAGCGTTTTGAGTGGGCAAAAAATCAAACGCCTCATGCCTCAGAGATAGCTTTGCTGGGTGAAGGGGGTTTAAATCAAGGGAGCGGACGGGATGCCTGTCTTGCAGTCCCCAATTACCATTCTCCATACTTCATGTAGCGGGAATGCCAATATGATTTGAGGGCTGTAACTTCATGCAAAAGATGCATGAGTTTGTAACATACCATACCTGAAAATCTCTTTGTCGACGACTCTCGAAGTGAAAAAAATGGTTTTTGGAGTTGGAGCGACCCCAAATTTCGCTCAAAGCTGCGAAACTAAATTAAGCCCGCAAATCTCATTTTGGTTGACAATCGACAGTTTCGAGTCCTTCTAATAACTCGATGTGTTCGCTGGTTTTTATCTGTCCCGATGAAAAATATCTATTTTCATTGAATGGTACGTCAATCACTCTTTCAACCCGAATGGATGAAGGATTATTTGACAACCCTGGATCTGTTGCTAGCCAAAATCCCATAAACTGAAATTCGCCAAGTTTGTCACTATCTATGTAACTTGATGAATTTTCAATGAAAGAGTCAGTTAGATTACTAAAGAAATCTGGCGTTTGGTTTAACGTAAAGTGAATTTCACTCAAGTATGTTCTGTTTATTGGTAATTCACTGTATGGAACCATATCAAAACTATCGCTAAGGAATGTTAGTACATCTTCCAGAAAAAGATCAGTATCCTTGGTAGAAGACTGTGTGTCAGCAACCATACCATCACGATAGACAGATAAAGATACATGGACAGGCATGTTATCTTGCGTGATAAAGGTACCAGCTTTCAACTCCAAACCTGTATTCTCAGAACTAAATACTTCAGTTAAAGATGGACGTACTAAAAATGAATAACGGTCGATGACTCCTTCAATCACAGGTATAACCGAACTACCATTTGGATTTAAGTAGTCTGTTGGAAACAACCAAACTGATCTAGCAACACGTACAGACAGTAATTTCATGGTGAATCAATCAATGGCGGTACTAATGGACGCTCTAGTGTCATTGTAACTAGCCTGTTTTACGGTAAATTGCCTGTTTTGCGACTTGAGCATCACTCACTTGGCGGGAACCCTGCATATATAAACTTCTCTTCATTGCTACTGCATTTTTAGTGCCTTTATTATCATTCGGAAAATTACCAATTGTCGGAATGGTGTTTGTCTTTGTTAGGGCAATTCCTGATTTTGCTGAATTTTCACTGATTGCTGGAAATTGCGTAGTTTGCTGACTATTTTCATGCAAGGAGACAATTTCGTACTTCAATTCTGCATCCATAGCCAGTAGAAGGTCACTGATAGTGTCTAGTGTCCAATTATTGGGGCCAGCAAACCATCTGGTGATTTGGGCAGGGTCTTTACTTAGCGATTTCGCTATTTCTTTTTTTGTCAAATTCCTTTCTTTCGCTAAATCGGCAAAATATGCCAATGCGGACTGAAATATCTTGTTTTTCAATCTTTGTCTGAAATAAAAGATATCTTTTGCTGGAATCTTGTTTCTATCTAAAGTACTCTTCATCCAATGCTCCTGTATACAATTGATTTCGATCGCTGGTTTTCTTATGAGTATAAGCAGGAAAGAGTTCACTCCAAGTTCTCTGGGTGTGCTTGATTTCTAGTTCCCACTGTCCACTATGTTTTCTACCTAGCTCGTCTCTTAGTTTGTAGTGAGTGGCAATGAAAATATTCTTAGCTGCAAAAGCACCAAATATCCTAATTTGAGGTTCTTGTCTCGTGCTTCTAATTTCCCAGATTCCTGCTTTACGGGGTTCCAAACACCGAAAATATTGGGGATCAATAGTATCACTGTTCACAATCACCTCTAAATCCGCAATTAGAATTGAAAACATTTTCTGTTCAATCAAACTTTCCTTCTCCTCATAGACTTCATCGTACAACTCTCGAGTCAAATAAAGACTCCGAAGTAATCTATCAGATGGAGCCATCGGAATAACCAACTTTAAACTACCGTCATTAACACGACTAGATATCGCTTGTTCAATTGACATTAAAGTCAATTCCTTGAAAAATTACAAGTAAAAATTTGAATCCGAAAATCTAAACGAACAGTTATTTTTGGTTTAGTGATCAAAGTAGCGCCAAGGCTGATTCTACCAGACGGTATGTTTTTCAAATTCAGATGCAAATTCTCTGAAGTACTATCACTTCTTGTTTAGGATTGGTTCGCGCAACGCTACCGAACTTATGCTGAAATCTGGTCACCTTACTCCAAACCGGAACGTTGTCGTGAACAAAAAAGTGATCTTGAAAGCTACATTTCAATGACCTAAACCATCTACTCAGGCAATTTATCAACCTATTCGCATCAATTTCGAATAGAAGTCTCCACAAAATATTTCCGACGGATGCGATTTACAAGGGTTGATACAATCAGAATCAAAACGCACACGGATACATCTGAGTACGAATTGATTGACTCTATTGGGTAAATTCATTCAAGTAAAGTACTATTGGAATACTTGGACTCAAATTTTTAGAGTCTGGTAAGTCTTGCTCGCAGAATGGAACTAATCCAAAAACGATATAGACTTAACCGATCTGATGCTAACTTAAGCATGACTTGGAGATATTGAGTCATCTGATTCGACTTCATCGTTATCGATCGGGAAAACCCGAGCCACATCGACTGCAGTACCCCGGACGCGGACGGTCTCTACTTTGTGACCGTTCATGTCGAACAACATTCCAGGCTGCGGAATGTCTTCGTACTGTTCGATAATCAAACCGTTCAAGGTATGCGGGCCTTCGGTTGGCAGATTCCACTTCATCAGCCGATTGAGATCTCTAACACTCATATTGGCACTTACCAGGTAACTGCCCTGTTCTTCTGGTACGATGCCAGGTATCTTGTCTTGAATGGGACCGCCAATAACAACCGCAAATTGAGCAAGCAACTCGTGTAAGGTAAATATCCCCATCACTTCACCGTATTCATCAATAACAATACCCATATTGCGATTTGCGTTTTGCATTCGATGTATCTGTTCGACCAGTCTCGCATCTTCAGGCAGGTAAATAGGCTCTTTCAGGGACTCCAGAATCTGATTTTTAGTGATGTTTTCAACAGCATTCATTTGCAGTAATTCGCGGATATCTAGTTCGCCTTTGATGAATTCGAATGACTTGTCGTACACTGGCATTCGGGAATACGGTTCATTGCGGATCTGTTCGATAATGTCACTGATTTCATCATCTAAATCAATGGCATGTATTTCGGAGCGCGGTACCATGGCACTCTGAACCGTCTGCGAGCCAAGCTCTAGAATATTGAGCAGCAATTCTAGGTGGTCCTGCTCAAAATGCTGTTCAGACGCCTTCACTGCATGTTTAAGTTCGTCAGTATCCAGCGATTGTGAGCTTACATTCTTATTGAATGCCGGGACTTTTCTGATCAGAGTAACGACTGAACTCATCAGCCAGACAACGGGGTACAAGACTCTTTGCAGCAGATTCAGAAAAAACGCCGCAAAAAATGCCATGCGTTCAGGATAAATCGCTGCCAGTGTTTTGGGCGGTATCTCGGCTAAAACAAGGATGACAATCGTGATTAGTGCTGTAGCGACTGCAACTCCTGATTCACCATAAAACTTCCATGCCAACATGGTGGTAATTGCTACGGCAGCATTATTTACCAGATTATTGCCAAGTAAAATGGTTCCAAGTAACCGGTCTGGTTCCTGAATCATCTTCTGGAGCATAATGGCTCTGCGATTTTTCTTACTCGCCTGGTCGGCAAGACGATATCGGTTCAGAGCCATGGTGGCTGTCTCGGATGCAGAGAAAAATGCTGACAGGCAGATCAGCACTGCAAGCGAGGCAAATAATATGCCAACTGGAATGTCGTCCAATTGAGTATTCGGTTGGTCTGTCTAGTACTGTTAAGTGTATTGGAATTTGTTCAATATTTCCAATATGATTTACGGCAAATTTTAAGCATGAAGGAATAAATCTTATGCTGGATACTCTTCGAGACCGAATAACCAATGCACTTGGTTCACTACGAGGAAACAAAAAACTCACTGAATCTGTCGTAAACGATGCGCTGCGGCAGGTTCGGCGGGCTCTATTGGAAGCTGATGTTGCGCTGCCGGTTGCACGCGAGTTTATCGAGCAGGTCAAGGAGCGTGCCGTCAACGCCGAGACACTGGCGAGTCTGACGCCAGCACAGTCAATCATCAGTATTGTGCATGAAGAACTGACTGTACTTCTCGGCGACTCCAATGTTCCAATTAATCAGAGTGATGGTGGTCCAACGGTGATTCTGATCGCCGGTCTACAGGGTTCTGGAAAAACCACCACCGCTGCAAAACTGGCGCGTGTACTTAAGGAAAAAGACAAAAAAAGCGTTTTATTGACAAGCGTCGATATTTACCGCCCCGCGGCAATTGACCAGTTAAAAACACTGTCGGAAACAGTCGGCGCCGAGTTTTGGAATACTGATTCCAGTACGTCACCTCAAGATATCGCCACTGAAGCAGTAACACACGCCCGCAGATCATCCATAGACTTCGTGATTATCGACTCAGCTGGTCGGTTGCATGTCGACCAGAAGATGATGGATGAAATTGAACGCGTTCATCATGCCATTTCACCACATGAAACGCTCTTTGTTCTCGATGCAATGATTGGACAGGATGCTGTCAACAGTGCTTCGGCGTTTAACGAAAAGCTAGACCTTACCGGTGTAGTAGTGACCAAGTTGGACAGTGACGCACGCGGTGGCGCACTGATGTCGGTGAGACAGATTACTGGAAAACCAGTCAAGTTTATTGGTGTTGGCGAGGGCATTGACGCGTTGGAATTCTTTCATCCGGACCGGATGGCCTCAAGAATCATCGGTATGGGTGATGTGCTGACACTCATTGAATCGGTGCAGGAAAAAGCCGATGAGGACAAGGCCAAGCAACTGGAACAGAAAGTACGTAAAGGTCGTCGACTGGACCTCGCAGATTACCGCGACCAGATGTTAATGACGTTGGAAATGGGTGGTATTAGCAGTCTTGCGAAAATGATTCCCGGGCTATCCTCAAGCAAACTTCCGGAATTGGGCAGTGCCGATGAAGTTGTGCGTCGGGAAATCGCCATCATCAATTCGATGACGCCGCATGAACGAGAACGGCCGGCGATTATCAGGGCCAGTCGAAGAGCGAGAATAGCCACCGGTTCGGGTGTTGAAGTTCGCCATGTCAGTCAGCTTCTTCGAAAGTACGAAAAATTGCAAAAGACGATGAGAAAAATGGCACGCCAGCAAGGTAAAGGCAGAATGCAGATTCCTGGTATGGAGCAGCTCAAAGATCAATTTCCCATGTAGATGCAATTTTGTCTGATCCTATTTCCCAGCGTCAAATCGCCGTCGAGATTGATTCGGCGACCAAAATTTTTGAGAGTGAAACGAGCTCTGTTACAGCGCTAGACAATGTCAGTCTGAAAATTCGTGAGAATGAGTTTTTCACACTGCTTGGTCCATCCGGATGCGGCAAAACAACACTACTGCGTCTGATTGCCGGATTTGAGCATCCTACCAGCGGTCGCATTCGACTTTATCAGGAAGACATCACGTTTTTGCCGCCGTATACTCGACCGGTGAACACAGTCTTTCAAAACTACGCACTTTTCCCACACATGACGGTTCGACAAAACGTAAGTTTTGGACTGGAAATGCTGAAACGCCCCAAGGGAGAAATAGAGAAAACTGTAGACGAAGTGCTCAACCTGGTCCGAATGGAAGAATTGGGCGACCGTCAAACCAGCGATATTTCAGGTGGTCAGCAGCAGCGAGTTGCATTAGCCCGAGCCCTGGCGCCCAAACCCAAGGTGCTGCTTCTAGATGAATCACTCTCTGCGTTGGATTACAAGCTGCGCCAGGATATGCAGATCGAATTAAAACGACTGCAGCACGAAACGGGAATCACATTTGTATTTGTCACGCATGACCAGGAAGAAGCTCTTACGATGTCGGATCGAATGGCAGTAATCAACGAAGGCCGTGTCCTACAGGTTGGCACACCAAGTGAGATTTACAATTTTCCGACTGAACGTTTTGTAGCGGAGTTCATCGGAGACTCCAATTTTTTGGAAGGTCAGATTACAGAACAGAACGAGACGCATGTACGAGTGCAGTTTTCTCCGGCCAGTGCAGTTGAGCTGCCATCAGGTCAAACGCTTTTGTCGGCAAAAAAGGTAACCGTAGCAGTCAGGCCAGAACAGGCAACCTTAACTTCTGCGACTGAGCAAGCAACTTTGCAGGGTGTCGTCAAGAGCATGGTTTATTTTGGTACTCACACACACTACGTGGTTGAACTGGATAGCGGAGATGAATTCACGGTTCACTTGCAAAACATACGCGGTCATGAGCTTCACTACGAAAATGGTAGCCGTATTGGGGTTATGCTGGACCCCGCAGCCATGCAGATTCTGAAGGACTGAAGTGTCGAATTCAGCTGCTGAAGTTAGGAGTTCAAACAGAGGGCTTCATGAGCACTCTGAGGTGGCAAGGCGCAAGAAGGAGGTCCGCAACAATCTGTTGCTCTGCACTCCGGCACTGATCGTTCTCATACTCGCTGCAGCCGGGCCTTTATTAATTGTTCTGATTTATACCTTTCTCAAGGCCGGACCATATGGTGGCGTGATATGGGAATGGTCATGGGACGGCTGGTTTCAAGTGTTTCTGAAGAAGGACATTTTTGACGATACCGTATCCATCGCAGATGCGCACATCTCAATATTTTGGCGTTCAGTCAAGCTTTCTGTCCAGTCCACATTAACGGCCTTGATCCTAGGGTTCCCAACTGCATACTTCATAGCCACACGCTCTCCAAATACACGAAACCTGTGGCTGTTTTTGATCACCATTCCATTTTGGACGAACTTGTTGATTCGTACTTTTGCAATCATGCAGGTGATTCGCGACCAGGGCATCATCAATACTTTGCTGATTAATTTCGGATTCATCGAGACGCCAATTGAGATGCTGTACACCGAATTTTCCATCATGCTGGGTATGGCCTACGTGTATTTACCACTCATGGTTTTGCCGCTTTACGCGAGCATTGAGAAACTTGATTTCAGATTAATTGAAGCTGCCTACGATCTATACGCGACGCGAATCTTTGTTCTGTGGCGAATCATTATTCCACTGGTAAAGCCTGGAATAATTGCGGGCTCTATCCTGGTGTTCATCCCATCACTCGGTGCATACGTTACACCGCGGGTGTTGGGTGGGGGTAAGAACCTGATGCTCGGCAACCTCATAGAACTGCAATTCGGACAGGGTAGAAACTGGCCACTGGGAGCAGCGCTATCGATCACCTTACTGGTGATTGTGATGGTTTCACTACTGGTGTATGTGCAAAACCTGCAGCGAAAATCGGATTGATTATGCTTGTAGCAAAAAATCGAAACCGGGAGTTTTCCGTACGCTACCTGCCTGGATTTTCTTCTATGGCGATCTTGTGTTTTGTACTGCTTTATGCACCGATCGTTGCGTTAGTTATTTATTCGTTCAACTCCGGGACCAATATTGCCCTTTGGGAGGGTTTTTCGCTGCAATGGTATGTTGTCGCCTGGGAAAATGAACTGGTACAGGAAGTCACATTCCGATCACTGATTGTAGCGAGTATCGCGTCGGTTACAGCAACCACCTTGGCTACTATGGCTGCACTGGGAACAACACGAACCCGAAATTATCGAGGACAAATGGTAATTTATGCAGTCATTAACCAGCCATTGATGGTGCCTGAAATCGTTACCGGTGTCGCACTTTTAATCTTCTTTGCAATTATCAAGGCAGCGACTGGCTATCACGGGTTAACCTACCTTGTCGCTGCTCATACTGCATTTTGCATCCCATTTGCCTATATGCCGATTCGGGCACGACTCGAAGGCATGGACGGCATACTTGAAACGGCTGCACAGGATTTGTATGCGACACCCGTTCAGACCCTTCGAAGAATTACATTGCCACTGTTATGGCCGGGAATACTAGCAGGGTTGATGCTTGCATTTGTTATTTCTCTTGACGATGTGGTGATAACTGAACTTGTCAAGTCTGCCGGTCAGGATACACTGCCAACCTATATGCTCGGACAGCTGCGGCGTGGTATCACACCAGAAGTCAACGCAATCTCCAGCGCTTTGCTGGGTGTTTCAGTTCTGTTGGTGTCAATTTTTTTCATACTTCGAACTCGTTAATGGTATAGTCTTGCGGTCGGGTAAGTGAGCACTACCTGAAAAAGCGGGTCGGAGTTTGACTGTTAACCAGTCATCGGTTTCAATCTACATGATTGTGAGTTGAACTCCGATAAGTGAATAAAATTCTTTTTTCCACCTAAATTGTTTTGATATTCGTAAGGAGACAGCACGATGAGAAATTACTTGGTTAAATGTCTGATTGCAATCGTCGCTCTGATGTTTTCAGCATCTTTATTCGCGGCTGGCGAACTGCACATTTACAACTGGGGTGACTACACCTCACCAGAGTTAGTCGAAAAGTTCGAACAGGAATATGACGTTAAAGTTACTCTCACTGACTATGATTCCAATGAAACCGCGTTGGCAAAAGTTCGTCCTGGTGGTCACGGTTTTGACATTGTGGTGCCAACTTCGACACACGTTCCAATTTGGATTGAGGAAGGTCTCTTGCTGGAGACGCGGCCTGACCAGATGGAAAACTTCCAGCACGTGATGGAAGTTTCCAGAAATCCTGATTTTGATCCTGGACGACGTTATACCGTTCCCTGGCTTTGGGGAAGCACTGGAATTTCTGTCAACACTGCCGAATACGATGGTGACATCAACACTTCGAAGATACTGTTTGATCCACCGGAATCGCTGATGGGCAAAATTAATGTTGTGCCCGAAATGGGTGATGTTGTTCACATGGCAATCTTTTATGAAGGCGGCGATGTGTGTACCAATGATAAGGAAGTTCTGAAGCGCGTTCGAGACTTGCTGGTATCTGCCAAGGCGAGTTGGAAGTCTCTGGACTATGGGACCAAGGAAAAGCTTGTGAGTGGTGATGTTGCAGTTTCAATGAACTGGAATGGATACAGCATGCGTGCCCGAAGTGAGAGACCTGAAGTTCATTATGGGTATCCGATTGAAGGCTACCCACTTTGGATGGACAATGTTGCAGTCCTCAAGGATGCCAACAATGTTGACAATGCAAAATTGTTCCAGAACTTTCTGATGGCTCCGGAAAACGCCGCACTGGTATCAAATTTCGCCAACTATGCAAATGCCATAATGGGGTCTGATGCATATATGAATGCAGAACTGCGTGAAGCGCCAGAAGTCATGATTCCTGAGCAGTTTCAGGCTAGCGGTCGATTTATTCCACCGTGTTCGCCCGAAGTTCAGAGCTTGTATACTGCGATCTGGACGGAACTGCAGAAATAGAAGTGATTTGGGAAAGCCGTATTGAGTTGCAGATTTGCAGTTCGATACGGCTTTTCTCATGTTGAACTCCGCATATCATTCGTGTAACTACAAGGAAATGATGATATGAAAACTGTATCCAGTGAACAGCACCGATTGCATTTTCCGAAGGGCGAACTATATGGCGGTGAACTCGTTCGACCATTTGAGTGTCCAGAGCGATGGGACTACATTGTTGAGCAGTTGCGAAGCCGAGGGTATACCGAGTTTCTGGATCCTGAGGATTTTGATATCGAACTGGTTCAGCGCGTACATACACCAGATTTTCTTGAGTTTCTTGCAACCGCCTGGGACGATTGGAAGAAAGAGGGTATGAACGGTGAAGCCATTCCAACCTGTTTTCCAGCTCGGCGCATGCACAATGATCGGGTGCCAAATCATATCGATGGAAAGCTTGGTTACTATTCAATGGCTATTGAAACTGCGATTATGTCAGGCACGTGGACTGCGGCACAGTCGGCTGCCGCTTGCGCGACGACTGCACAGAAACTGGTGTCGAACGACAGGGTGGCGTTTGCTTTATGCCGTCCGCCTGGCCATCATGCTGGAATCAACATGTACGGTGGTTATTGTTTCATGAATAACGCCGCAATTGCCGCACAGGGGTTCTTGAATGATGGCGCTCGCCGTGTTGCACTTCTGGATGTCGATTTTCATCATGGAAATGGGTCTCAGGATATTTTTTATCAGCGCAACGATGTACTCTACCTGTCATTGCATGGTCAGCCCGAAGACGCGTTCCCACATTTTTTGGGGTACACAGATGAAACTGGTGAAAGCGCAGGAGAAGGATTCAATGTGAATTATCCAATGCCGCCTGGAACCGAGTTTGATGTCTGGTTCACTGCAATGAATGATGCCTGCAGACGCATTCAGGAGTATTCACCTGACGCACTGGTCGTATCACTGGGTGTTGATACATTCAAAGACGATCCGATCAGTTTCTTTAAACTCGCAAGTGAAGACTTCACCCGCTATGGCGAAACATTGGGCCGACTGAATATTCCGACCTTGTTCGTTATGGAGGGAGGATATGCAGTATCCGAAATTGGCGTGAACACCGTGAACGTACTGGACGGTTTTTTCTCATCTTTCAATTGATGCTATTTTTGACGCAACAGAGTCTCTGAAAATGAATGTTTCTCGTGACATTGATCTTGACAAGTATCCGATACATCAACTAGACAGTAGCATAGGTCTTGAACTGATTGATCGTTCTAGGTCTGAACTCAAGACGACCGGTGTTCTTACTTTAGCGGGCTTTTTAAGACGGTCAGTTGTTGAGGAGTGCGTGGCGCAGCTCTCACCCATTATTGAGAATGAATCCTTTGTTCACAATAGAGAACACAACATCTATTTTGACGATCAATTGGATAAAGTTGCAGCGGATGCCTCGGTAATGGCCAGAATGCATACCACCAGTTTGACAGTTTGCGGTGATCAAATAACGTCATCAGTGCTTTGGGACCTTTACCAGTGGCAGCCAATGATTGAATTCATTGCGGCAATTGTCGGAAAGGATCGACTTTATCCGATGGATGACCCTCTGGCAGGACTTAATATCAAATCAATGCGAAACGGCGATGTGACAAACTGGCACTTTGACCGGTCTGAATTCACAATTACTCTGCTTTTACAGCAACCAATCTCTGGCGGCGTGTTTCAAGTCCGGCGAAATTTGAGAAGCGATGGAGACCCGAATTATGCAGGCGTTGAAAAGCTTCTTGAGGGTGAAGACCGAGAGGTACGTTCCTTCCATATAGAGCCTGGAACTCTAACAGTTTTCCAAGGCAAACATTCAGCCCACAGAGTCTCACCAGTCTCAGGTGGCAGGAGACGAATAGTAGCGGTGTTCTCTTACTTCGATTCACCGGGCGTCCGATTTTCTGACGAAGACCGCATTCAGTTTTATGGGCGAAGTCAGGTCATAAACTGACGAGATTGCGGCCTGAAGAATTCATGCCATGAAATTACAGCTGTAGATTTGACTGAATTTGGGACAACAGTTTCGAATCCAATCATCAGATAATTGTTGTCTAATATAATGATTCGTTTTTACCAACTATTCTACGGAGTCATTTGGCCAATGGTCGTAATTCGTTTAGCGCGTGGTGGGGCAAAGAAACGACCCTTCTACTCCATTGTGGTAGCTGACAGTCGGCGTGCAGCAACCGGAAAGTTCATTGAACGACTTGGATTCTTTAATCCCATTGCCCGAGAGCATGAAGAAAGTTTGATTATTGATCTTGACCGGGTGGATTATTGGGTGTCCAATGGCGCCAAAGTGTCTGACAGAGTCGGCACACTGATTAAAACCGCAAGAGCCGAAACCAGTTTGAATCCTGCCTAAAACTTATTCAGTGAGTGAACCACTCGTTCGCTGAATTGACACCAGAATCTGTTTGAACGATTTAATCTTCCGTAGTTTGCTGGAGTCGGCATTCCAATAGATTGACACACAGAATTCTCAACAACAGTGTGATTGTTGGTCGTGTTACAGATGCGTTTGGTGTCAGGGGTCATGTTAAAGTTCGATCCTTTACCGACCAGCCTGAGAATCTTCTTGAATTTCAACGTTGGGAGTTGAGCAATAATTCTGGAGAGTGCCTGTCATATTCGGTATTCTCAAGCCAGATTCACGGGAAGTTCGTCACTGCCAAACTCGACGGGGTTGACACACGTGATCAGGCACTTGAACTCAAGGGTTCAGACATACAGATTCCGATTGGCGACTTTCCGAAGTTACCAGAGGGTGAATACTATCACTTTCAACTATTGGGTTTGAAGGCGATTGACATTGATGGAACTGTTTATGGGCATGTCGACAGGGTGATGCAGACGGGAGCAAATGATGTCCTGGTTGTTGAGGGTGAGAACAGTTGCCTTATCCCTTATATTCCGAATGTGATCAAAACAGTCGACTTAGAGACAGGTGTCATTCGGGTTGAATGGCAGATTGAAATTTAGCTCAATATAAACATGCAAATTCGCGCAATCACGATATTTCCATCCATGTTTGATGCTTTAACCGAATTCGGCATCACGCGGCGTGCGATAGAAAATGACCTGTTGGAGTTTGGCACAGTTGATCTCAGGGAGTACGGGCAGGGGACGCATCGACAGTTGGATGACCGTCCTTTTGGAGGAGGACCTGGAATGGTCATGCTAGCAGAACCGGTAATCGACTGTGTAGCCGACTTGCGTCAGAAAATGCGGCAGGACACACCGGTGATTTACATGAGTCCTCAAGGGCGACGAATAACCCAAGATGATGTCTGTCGATTCGCTGAACTGCCGGACATGATTATTTTGTGTGGACGTTACGAAGGCATTGATCAACGCGCATTGGATATAATTTGCGCCGAGGAATGGTCAATAGGCGACTATGTGCTGACTGGTGGAGAGTTGGCTGCAATGGTGCTGATTGATACCATTGTGCGTCAGTTTCCCGGTGCACTGGGAAACGAGCAGTCTAGTGAATGCGATTCCTTTTCGAACGGATTGCTTGACTGTGTTCACTACACCCGACCGCGGACTGTACAAGGACTGTCAGTTCCTTCGGTTTTGATTTCAGGTGATCACGAAGCAATCAACTATTGGCGCATGAAGCAATCTGTCGGTCGAACCTGGCTGAGACGGCCAGATTTGCTTGACAGACTGGACCTAAACGACGAGCAACGCCGGGCTTTATCAGAATTTCAAACCGATCATCAACATCAGAGGAAAACATGAGCGGGAAGTTAATACAGGAAATCGAATCCGAACAGATGAGAGATGATCTCCCGGATTTTTCACCGGGTGATACCGTTCGTGTTGTGATACTGGTTCGCGAAGGGGAGCGAGTACGGCAGCAGGCTTTTGAAGGTGTGGTGATTGCAAAGCGTAATCGCGGTCTGAACTCGTCGTTCACGGTGCGCAAAATATCGTACGGTGAAGGAGTGGAACGAGTCTTTCAAACTCACAGTCCGCTCATTCGAAGCGTAGAAGTCAAACGGCGGGGTGCTGTTCGACGTGCAAAACTGTACTACTTGCGCGACCGAACCGGTAAGTCTGCAAGAATTAAAGAAAAAATAAAATAGATTCATTAAATTACGTTTTTAACCTGCAGCACCTGTTGACCGGGTGCTATGTGGATGCCTTTACTCTCGTGATGCAGGCGTCTAAACAGAATCTATCGACATTCAATGCTACCAACTATGCGTAGCTTAAGTCAAATTTCCCGCTTCAAACATGCCCATCGACGGTGGTGGGTCGCAACGCTCTTTGTCTTCCTGTTTTCTATAGGAATCTCGGTCGCGCCTCATTTACTTCATGCCCAAACCACCGACGATTCCACTGAAACTGTCAATGAAGAGCACGTTGAATCTGCTGAGTCAACGGCTATAGACAGTCAGGCTGAGTCTTCCGCGGCTTCAGGCTACGAAATAGGAATTTCACTTGATCGTGTTCGCGAATTAGTTGAATTAGGCACAGTGGAACTCGCCTACCGTCTGATTGCTGAAGCTAGACCCGAATATGATCAGACTTCTGACTGGATGGAGTGGGAAACACTTTATTTGGAACTCGCCTGGCAGCTTGAAGCTTGGAATGATTTGATTGATCGGGCAGGACAACTAAGGGAAACTGAAATTTCACACTTGGCGCAAACGTATGCCATTCGGGCTGAGATTCATCTGAAGCAGTATTCCAATGCTCTACGGAATATTCGAGCACTGATATTGGATCAGTCAGGAGATCAGAATACGCTCATACAACTTCGCGGACTGATTGCGCAGCTCTACGTTGAAGAGGAAAATCTCGAAGATGCAGAAATAGCGCTTGCGCTTTATGATCGCGATTACCGCCCTAGCGCCCCGGAATGGGAGCATCGCTACACCCGGGTTTTGTTCCGAAACAACAAGTTGGACGAAGCTCAAAATCGATTATCACCGCTACAGACACTTGAGGCACAGCTTCTAAATCTATATGCCAGATTTCAAACGCGAGCATCGAGCCCGGCCGAGACGGTACTCAAAGGACTCGAGATCGAACCGCAGTTTGAGAGTGACTCTGAGTTACATGTGGAACTTTGGGCACTCATTGAAGTTGCAGCGCGTGCATACAATGACTTTGAAATGCAGACCGAGGCAATTGAATCGGGACTTTCCATTGATTATCCACAACTTTCGAAGTGGGAACACCTACCAGTTGTACCGCTGAACACTGAGATTCAGTTACTTGAGACTTATGACAAATTCGCATTTTTTGTTGGAAACGACATCGGTTTGGTCATCGGAGATGATGAAAGCTGGTTTCAGTTGGCACAGGAATTTGAAATAACCTCGCCAATCACCGCACGCGCGGTTCATGCCTATCTGGCCAGAAACGCTTATGACAGCGAATACAAGGAACGAAGCACAAGGGCGTTGGCCAATTTGTTGTATGAAGCAGATTTACAGAATCTGATTGACAGGTTGTTTGTTCGAAAAAATCTGTTGGATGTTTCAATGGTGTCACATGAACTACAGACTCGACTTGCCAATACCCTATTGAAACAAAAGGACTATGAAAAAGCGTTGAGCATCATTAATGTGATGGCAAAGCCAGAGGAGCCGGCTCAGTTGGAATCGTGGTATTTGACACAAGCGCGGATTGCCATATCAATTGGAGAGTATGACAGAAGTGGACTTCTGCTTGACGAAGCGATTAGTAATTTACCGTTACAAGCAGAACAATCAGCGATCGACCGAATAAAGCAGGTTGTTTATGATTTACAGGACCGTAACCAACACAATCTCGCTATTCAGTTTTTTGTAAAGCTCTACGACAAAGCGACAGAGATGCAAGACAGAAGAGAATTGCTGCGCTGGATTAGCGAATCATATTCAGCGATGGAAGATTATGTCAACGCTTCCGAACATTTGTTACGGTCAGCGCAGCTAGGGAATGATTGGAACGATGAATGGGGTATTGCAGCACGGTTCAAAGCCGGCGATGAGATGGTTAATGCGGGATTCATTAATGATGCCAGAGTCATCTACACGCAGCTGCACGATGACGCCCTTGATCCTCGGACTCGGGCGTTGATATCCAACCGATTGCATGGCTTGCCAGTGTCTGATTCGGTCAGTTCACAATGATGAAACAGCCATCACCTGAAATTTCAAACGAAGATCTCCAACTGATCGATCAGTTTACAGATTCAATATGGTCCGAATCGGGATTGGCACAAAATACCTTGGATTCTTACCGACTGGATCTCATCTCCCTGTCGTTATGGCTTAAACAACAGAAAAAAAATCTGCTCGAAGTTGATCGCGCAGACATAATGCGCTACCTAGCTGGCAAGTCCGCATATGGTGCTCGAACAATTGCTCGTCAATTGAGTACATTTAGACGCTTCTATCGTTATTGCGTTGCTGAATCGTTGCTGGTATCCTGTCCGACCGATGAAATTACTTCCCCCTTTATCGGCAGAAGTCTTCCAAAGTCACTTTCGGAGTCCGAAATTGAAGCACTGTTACACGCGCCCAATGTTAGCAAGGACATTGGTTTACGCGACCGGTCGATGCTGGAAACGCTTTATGGTGCAGGCTTAAGAGTATCGGAACTGGTTAGTCTACCCCTGGGTGCGGTTAACCGCGCTGAAGGCTGGGTGAGACTGACAGGTAAAGGAGCCCGTGAAAGATTGGTTCCTTTGGGTGAGCACGCAGTTCATTGGTTGAACGAATACATGGAACGAGCGCGCCCAAATCTGTCAAAAAAAGGACTTAGCAACGACCTTTATATCACGGCCCGCGGCAGACAAATGACGCGACAGACTTTTTGGAATAATATTCGAAAATACGCAACTGCGGCCGGGATTTCGGGCGAGAAGATCACCCCGCATGCGTTGCGACATTCATTTGCAACGCATCTTTTGGATCATGGTTCAGATTTGCGAACAATTCAGCAGCTTTTGGGACACAGCAATTTGTCAACAACCCAGATATACACACATGTCTCTAGGCAGCGACTTTCGAAACTACTGAAAGATCATCACCCGCGGGGCTAATGCAGAGTGCGAGCCAGCGAACTGCGATACTGTGACACCAGTGGGTGGTCACCTCCAACCATGTCAAAAGCCTTAATCAAACCTTTTCGTCCAGCATCTTCGTTAAAGCTGCGGTCGTTTCTGACAATCTGCAGCAGCAGTTCCATCGCCTCAGCAATGTCACCCATAATCATGCAGATTGCAGCAAGTTCGTAATGTGCTTCCCAGTTTGTCTTGTCTTGCGCGATGATTTCTCGCAGTTCATTTTCTGATTTGCCCGAGTAGGAGATTTCTGCAAAGTGCATTGCAGCTTCAACAAACCGATATCGCTGGCTTGTAGATTTGTCTTTCAGTTTACCCAGTGTGTCTCGAACTTCATCAAATTTGTTGAGGTTCAGATACAAGCGAGCAAGACGAAACATGCTTTCTTCGGAACCGTCTTTCTTCAGTGCTTCAATCGCCTCAGATTCTCGGCCGAGATTGATCATGTCCTGAATCGGGTCCGATATGTTGGGTTTTTCCGGCAGCTTTTCAGTTAGAGTAATATGTTTGGAAAGGAATTCCTCAACGACATTTTCTGGTTGAGCGCCCATAAAACCATCAACGACGGCAGTATCTTTGACGAGATACACGGTTGGTACGCTACGCACCTGAAATTGCATTGCAAGCTCCTGCTGTTCGTCGATGTTTACCTTGACGAGTCGAAACGCATCGGCGTGTTTACTGGCAAGATTTTCAAGAATTGGAGTCAGATTCTTGCAAGGTCCACACCATGGGGCCCAAAAATCGACCAGAACGGGTACGGCTTTGGATTTTTCTATAACTTCTTCAAGAAAGTTATCAACACCGACATCTTTAATTTCCGTATCTTTTTCATTGGGGTCGGGTGTAGGATTAATCAAATGAACCACAAAGCAACCTCATCAAACAAACAAAAAAATTGGCGCTCCCTAGGGGAATCGAACCCCTGTTGCCGGCTTGAGAGGCCGATGTCCTGACCGCTAGACGAAGGGAGCGGGTAAATTACTTCTTTACACCAATTAAATAGTATCACACATTCGCCTATTCAATAACCTGCTCAATGAAGCGCGCAGACTCAACCCCAAGAATCATCTTGAGATCAGAACACGGAATTGATCGCAGCCTGATCAGTCCGAAAGCCATTGAGGTGGTCGACAGCCTTAAGTCTGCCGGGTATTCGAGCGAACTCGTTGGTGGCTGTGTCAGGGACTTGCTACTAGGTAGAACGCCGAAAGATTTCGATGTCACGACCAATGCGCGACCAGAGGAAGTTCGCACCTTGTTTCGTCGTTGTGAAGTTTTTGGAAGAAGATTTCAGATTGCGCAGGTGCGCATCAAGAATGAAGTGATTCAGGTTGCGACGTATCGAAGATCTCCAACTAAAAAGTCACGGCGTCGGGGTTCCAGATTTGTTTCACTCAATGGAAAGATTATCAAGGACAATCTCTTCGGTCATATCCAGGAAGACGCGTTTCGCAGAGATCTGACCATCAACTCACTCTACCTACACCCCTCTGATATGCACATCGTCGATTACACAGGAGGGTACGAGGATGCCAGGAACGGTATCGTACGAATCATTGGCAGTCCTGCAGAACGCTATCGGGAAGATCCCGTAAGGATGTTGCGTGCAATTCGTTTCGCATCGCTTCCGGGATTCTCTTTTGATGGAGCGACAGAGAAAGAGCTTTCAGTTTGTGGGCATCTGCTGTCTGGTATATCAAATTATCGATTGGGCGATGAACTGAGTAAGTTGCTGTTTAACGGCCGCGCCCGTAAGACACTTGAATTGTTGCATCATCACGATGTTCTGCGAATTCTGTTTCCACCCTACAAGTGGCTGAAAGCGGGAAAGAACGACAATCATGGTGTGATTGATTGGATGCGCATGCTATTGGACGAAACGGATGAGCGAATACAAAGTGGTGAGCACACCAGCATAGCATTTACAATGGCAGCGATACTCTGGCCAAAGTTCAATAATTCACTGACAAAGCGATCACGACGAAGGCGCAATTTTCCCTTTCATGTCGCAAGAGATATACTCCATCAACAGAAGATACGCACCTACATTGCTGGGAACTTTGTGCAACGTGTTGAAGCAATCTGGCTGTTTCAAAAGATCCTCGAAACTGAAGCTGCAACAAAAGGTACCAGGCTTGTTCAGAGTGAGAATTTTCGAGCAGCAGTGAGATTATTCGAGCTACGAAGCAAAGTAGGAGAGGTCGAGCATCGAAAGTGTCGAGCGTGGACTGAACTTCGAGACCAGCAGGTGATTGAACCGCAACCCCGATTGAATAGGTACAGAAATCGGCCAAGGTGGCGCTGATGACAGCGAACTGGAAATATGCTTATGTTGGCATAGGCAGCAATCTTGAAAATCCTGAGCAGCAGGTCCTGAAAGCAATGGAAGTTTTAAATCAGCAGGATAAGTGTCGGGTCCGTCATCGTTCCTCTCTTTACTCTACCGCTCCAATTGGATTTGAAGATCAGCCAGACTTTGTCAATGCAGTCTGTAAGCTTAGAACTGAAATGGGTCACTTCGAACTTTTAGAACTTTTGCTGAGAATTGAAACTGAACTTGGCAGAGTCAGAACAGGGCAAATCAATGGCCCGCGTTCGATCGATCTCGACTTGCTGCTATATGAAGGACAGACCTGCCATACCGAGAAACTTGAATTGCCACATCCGCGAATGCACGAGCGCCGGTTTGTTCTGGAGCCATTACTCGAAATTGATTCAGATATTTTCATTCCAGGCCGGGGCAGGGGAGTTGACCTTCTCGCTTCCTGTGCTAATCAGCAAGTTGCGAAACGGAATGAAGTAAACGAAAATTTATAGCGACATTTCAACTGAAGGAGAAGTTATCTCATGAACACACCTGGACAGCCTAGCCGCGTACTATCAGGAATGCGGCCGACTGGACCTTTACATTTGGGACACTATCACGGTGTGATAAAGCCGTGGGTGGAATTGCAACATGAGCATGATTGCTATTATTTTGTTGCGGATTGGCACGCCCTGACTACAAACTTTGATGTGGTATCAGAGTATGCCATGAGAGACAATGTTTTGGACATGGTTGTTGACTGGCTGGCCAGTGGGGTTGATCCGGAACTTGCGACAATATTTATCCAGTCGAAAGTGCCGGAACACGCTGAGCTTTATCTGTTGCTTTCAATGATCAGCCCGCTTGGCTGGCTTGAACGGGTCCCTAGTTTCAAGGACCAACAGGAAAAATTGAAAAACAAGGACTTGTCGACACATGGTTTTTTGGGTTACCCGGTACTGCAAAGTGCTGATATTTTGATGTATCGCGCATCACTCGTTCCGGTGGGTCAGGATCAGATTCCTCACGTTGAGCTGACTCGTGAATTAGCCCGACGGTTTAACTCGATATTTGGGAAAGAGGAAGGCTTTGAAGACAAAGCCGAAAAGGCTATTGCAAAGCTTGGTAAACGAAATGGGGCCAAGTACCGTCGATTAAGAATTGCCTATACCGAGCGCGGAGACCCAAAAGCGCTTAAAAGCGCCAAAGAGTTTCTTGCTTCAATGCCAAATCTTTCCCGGGGCGACAGAGAACGGCTTACGGGATATCTTGAAGGAAGTGGCCGCCAGATTTTGGTAGAACCTGATCACTACGTAACGGAAGCATCAAAGGTGCCGGGTACCGACGGACAGAAAATGTCAAAGTCATATGACAATGCTATATTTCTGCGTGATGACCCTAACCGAATCACTAAATTGATCCGATCAATGCCTACTGATCCAGCGCGTATTCGTCGAAACGATCCAGGGGACCCGGAAAAATGCCCGGTATGGGATTTGCACAAAATTTATTCTAATGAAGAACAGAAAAAGTGGGTTTGCAATGGCTGTACAACGGCAGAAATTGGCTGTTTGGACTGCAAAGAGCCATTGATTGGACATATTCTGGATGAACAGGCACAGCATATTGAACGTGCTCGTCCGTACATCGAGGACAAGAACTACCTGACAAAAGTCGTTGCAGACGGATGCGAACGAGCAGGTGCAGTGGCAGAGGAGACCATGAAAGACGTTCGTCACTATGTGGGAACCGGGAGTTATCGTTAAACTTGAACAGCGACATTCCTAAAATTCGGCAGATTCACGAAGGGAAAATTGAATCCATCCCAATTCCCGGTGAGGTTTACATTCCGGCCAACGCCCTGGAAGTGATTACGCAGGCATTTGAAGGTCCACTTGATCTTCTTTTGTATCTGATTCGAAAAAACAAGTTCAATGTTCTGGATATTCCAGTTGCCGAAGTTGCTGAACAGTATGCAAGATACATCGATCTCATGCAGATCATCCACCTGGAACTTGCAGGTGAATATCTGGCGATGGCAGCGACACTCGCGCATATTAAATCGAGATTGTTATTGCCACCAAGACAGGAGGATGGCGACGACGAGGAGGAAGAAGACCCGCGTGCTGAATTGGCGAGGCGATTGGAAGAATATGATCGAATCCGACAAGTTGCCATGCTGCTTGAAGCCCGTCCTAGAGTTGGCCGGGATGTATTTGTGGCGAACGCGATTGGTCCGCCCAAACCGAAGCAAGTGGTATTTGAATCAATTGCGGTAATTGATTTAATCGAGGCATTCAAGAATGTACTTCGAATTGTTGAATTTAGTGCGCCAGTTCAGGTCAATAGAGCGACATATTCAGTGAAAGACCGTGTAGATGACATTAGAAAAAAATTGGAAGACACCGGGCCGCTTCGTTTCGATCAATTGTTTGACCGATCTGAGGGAAGGGCAGGTCTTGTGGTCACGTTTTTGGCTTTACTGGAACTCATTAACTCCAACATAGTCTATGCAGTACAAGCTACTTCGAAGTCTCCCATTCACATCCAGTTGAATCAATGATGTCTATCAGTTTTCAAGAACTCAAAAATGTGGTTGAAGCTGCGATCCTCACCTCTGAAGTACCAGTATCAATTAAGCAGATCCAGAGCATTTTTCCAGTTGAGGATTGCCCGGATAATCTAACTGTTGAACGTGTGCTTCTGGAGTTGCAAAGAGACTGCGATGCACGGGGAATTGAGCTCAAGAAGTTAGGCGATGGTTATCGCTTTCAGTCCCGCCCGGAATACGCTCAATGGCTTTGCAAGCTGTCTGAAATTCGACCGCGCCGATACTCCCGTGCACTGATGGAAACCTTGTCGATCATTGCCTTTCGGCAGCCGGTTACCCGCGGTGATATTGAAAATATTCGAGGTGTGTCAGTTTCTACAGAAATTATGAGAACGTTGTTGAGCAATGAATGGATTGAGCAGGCCGGACACAAGGAAGTTCCGGGGCGTCCGGCGCTATTTCGTACCACCCGCCAATTCCTGGAATATTTCAATCTGGAATCGCTGGACGAACTGCCGTCCCTAGATCTACTGGAGCGACAGGCTTCTCAGGAATCAGAGACGGTGGAAGAGTTAGACGCAGAGGACTAATTTGACTTCCTGAAATGTATTCTGTGCAATTCTTCTGTGAATGAACGCGTCCAAAAGTATCTAGCAAGAGCCGGATACGGTTCCAGACGAGAAATTGAAAAATGGCTTAAAGCAGGCCAAATTACGACAAGTCAGGGCGTCCTCAAGCCTGGAGATCGAGTTGAAGCGGGTCAGGTTCTGTATGTCCATGGAAAGCAGATTGTCATCAGCGAACTCAATCACCCAACTCGCATGCTGGTCTATCACAAGGCTGAGGGAGAGATTTCTACTCACAAGGACCCCGGCGATCGTCGTCGGGTACTTGACTCCCTACCAAACATTGAAAACGGTCGCTGGCTGTCAGTCGGTCGACTTGACATCAACACAACCGGATTGATGCTGTTTTCAAATGATGGCGAACTAGTCAACGCCCTTATGCATCCTTCAAGTGAAGTCGAAAGAGAATATCTTTGCCGCGTGTTTGGCCCCGTATCTGACGACAGTCTGAAGCGTTTGTGTGAGGGCGTACAAGCAGGTAAAGATATGCTGCAATTCAGGTCAATTGACCCAGAAGAGCGAACTGGTAGCAATCAATGGTTTCGGATTGTCCTTACCGGTGGCAAAAACCGAGAAATCAGGCGTGCCTGGCAAGTTTTAGGCTGTGAGGTCAGTCGGTTGAAGAGAGTTCGCTATGGACACTTTCATCTGCCTCGGAATCTGAAAGTAGGCCAGTGGATCGAATTGGATGAACAGCAGATTGATAAATTCAGGAGTCTGGCAGTTGAAAATTCAAGCAATACTGCTTGATATTAGCTGCCAAGACTACCACAACGTTGGCAGCTGGTTGTTGCCAGCGATAGCGATGTCGATTAACTCTCGTCTTTTGATGATTGAGTAGGCAGCCTCAAGGTCTGGTGAAAAAAACCTGTCTTCTCCTAGTGCGGGAATATTGTCTCGGACCAACTGAATCACATTTTCCAGTGATTCACTGGACTTAAGTGGACGTCTAAATTCAACTGCTTGTGCTGCGGCCAGCAATTCAATGGCAAGTATCCAGGTCAGATTTTCATTCATATCGAGCAGACGTCGCGCTGCATGACAAGACATGGAGACATGGTCTTCCTGATTGGCGCTGGTCGGAAAAGAATCCACTGAGCACGGCATGGCGTTGTGCTTGTTCTCAGCCTTCAGCGCAGCTGCGGTCACCTCTGCAGCCATAAATCCTGAATTGCGACCTGGATCAGGAGAAAGGAATGCAGGGAGTCCATAGTTCAGAGCTGGATCTACCAGTGTTGCGAGACGCCGCTCCGCAATGGAACCTGCTTCAGTGATTGCCAAAGCACACTGATCAGCAGCAAATGCAACCGGTTCTGCATGAAAATTTCCTCCAGACACCAGCTCGTTTCCGTTAACCACCAGAGGGTTGTCGGTGACCGCATTAGCCTCAATTTCCAAAGTTTTTGCGGCCTGACGCAACTGGTCTAGACAGGCACCCATCACCTGTGGCTGACATCTCAGACAGTATGGATCCTGTACTCGTTCATCATCTTCAAGGTGTGATTCACGAATTGCAGACCCTGCCAACAAGGAGTGTAGCGCGCGGGCGGCTTCGATTTGCCCTTGTTGTCCCCGCAATTCATGAATCTCCTTTCGAAATGGACTGGTTGACGCCATCAATCCGTCACAGGACAAGGCACCCGTAATAATGGCAGTTTGGCACAATTCCCAAGTATCAAATAACGCTGTCAGACAGATTGCCGCTGATACCTGGGTGCCATTGATCATTGCCAATCCTTCCTTTGGACCGAGTTGGATTGGACTTAGGCCTTCATCTTGCAGGGCTTGCACAGTCGGTGTTCTTTTTCCACGACGCATAACCTCATCCTCACCAATCATGGCGAGAGTCATATGTGCAAGCGGTGCCAGGTCTCCGGAAGCCCCGACTGAGCCTTTTGATGGAATGATTGGCAAAATGTCAGCATTGAGCATGGCTTGCAGCAGCTCAAGTATCTGCCACCGTACACCTGAAGCACCTCTCCCCAGAGAGCTTAGTTTCAGTAGCATAATCAACCGAACTATGGGTTCTGGAAGTGCAGGCCCCACTCCACAACAGTGAGACAAAATGAGGTTCTTTTGTAATGCCGATCTCTGCTCCAGTTGAATCCGGGTATTAGCCAACTTGCCAAATCCGGTATTTACTCCATAAATCGCATCTTCGCCTGCTGCAGCGGACCGAATCATTTCAGCAGCCTGTTCCACCTCTCTGCGACAATTCTGATCTAATTCCAATTGACAGGAACTTGACTGAAACGACTGCATTTGGTCAAGCGTCAACTGTCCCGGAACTAACCGAATGATATTGTCAGTTTTCATGATCAGATCAACTCAAAGTCGTTACATGTGTGGAAAATTCAAACGAAATCATCATAAGTAACAATTTTGTTTTAAATATTGGGACTTATAAACATAACTTGACAAAGTCAAGCAGCATATCTTCTTGACGGGTCATTGAGGTTGCCAGCGCAAACGCCTCTCATCCGTCCAATCGCCCGAGTCCCCAGGGCTAATATATTTAATGCGGCATTGATGTCCGCATTGTCCGAATG
>JAJEHQ010000042.1 GCA_022823625.1 Gammaproteobacteria bacterium | reverse complement strand
TGATTGATGGCTGCTCTGTTTGGAGGGCGGCGGAATGTGTCAGCATCCGCTGAAGTCTCGGACACCCTCCAACAGGGTTTTATTTTAATACTATCAATTAGATACAAGACATTCTTCTCTGAACAACGGGACAGCAGTGATCTGAAGAGATTTTTTTACATTCATTACTTGATATTTCTTTAATTCGAATTGAACGAATTGATTCCTTTACTCATCGGCAGTCAATACTTGCTCTCCTGTTCTCACGTACTTACGCCACGCACTGCAAATTCGATGGTACTGTCCGAGCCGATTTTTGCCTTTCTAATCACTGCAGGAGAATATCAATTCCTCAGTTTTCGAAAAAGGAAGAGTATCCAATTTCAATTCAGCGCGAAGTTCTTCAACGATTTGAAGATATCTTGCATAGCGCTCAGGACCATTTGATTGACAGACTGTCATATTTCCATCATTGTTTCCTCTGAAGTAAAAACAGTTGAAAAAACACTTGACATATAAATAAAAAATATTTCCCATATAATCACTAGCAATTCGTCCCCGTCGGACCTGCCGCAAGGCTTTCGGCGGGGTTATTTTTTGTGCACAGTGCACTGCCATGCCTAAAGAGCCGAGCGTAAAATGGGCTATTTCGTTCATTGATAGACAGAACCTGTTTCGGCACGCCAAGCAAAGCCGCACGATTCGGATGCAGGCACCTTTACTGTAGAGCATGTCTATGCTAATACCTGGGAATATCTGACCTCAACCTGCGTTAAAATCTCTGGTTCAGTTGATGAAGTAAATTAGAGGAACGTTTAGATGGGCACAGTTCTTGAAGATGTAATAAGCGAAACAATCGATGCGGAACACATACAGTGCCGCGTCAACGATTGGAAAGAGCGCGTTAACAAGTTCTTTACCCTGGTTAACGAATGGCTGCCAGAGGGATGGGAGGCCAAGCAGGGCCCCCCGGTCGTCATGCACGAGGAGCTGATGCGTAAACACGACGTTGGTGCGACACAGATGCCGACGCTCGAACTTAACGACCGTGTAGGCCATTTTGCCAAGATCATTCCGCGAGGACTGTGGATTGTCGGCACCAATGGCCGTATAGATCTGAAGCGGCAAGGGCACCACTACCTGATCTTTGATATGGCCGAGAGTTTCAACGTGCCCGATTGGCAGGCCGTACACGCTGAGCAGCGGCAAATCCGCGAGGCCGTCAGCGAAGATTGGCTGAAGCGCATCCTACAGTGACCAATCTTGAATCGATTGCCGTCCTGTTTCAGCAGATTGACAATTATTTGGAAGAATTGCGCGAGAAACACGACGCAGCCGGTAGAGAAGCTGAGCGCGATGGTGTGGAGCACCAACAGATACTGAATGAGCAAGCCCTTTTTGTACTGGCGTGGGGACAGTTGGAAGCGGACATCGACGATGCGTGCCGCGCCGCAATCGAAATTGGGATTTCGCACGATGACTGGCGTCAACGACGGACGTGGATTGTGTACAACGAGGACATCGAGAGGTTGAGTTTCAGGAAGCGTCTGACACTTGTTCTCGATCGGAGCAGTTATGAGTGGCAGAAGTCCATGGAGAATCAAGAATTCCGCAACAAGATTGCGCATGGTGAGATTCTCGACACAAGTATAGACCTTCCGAACATGATTGAGGATTTTCGCCGAATTCAGTCGGCACTCGTGCGGGAGTGAGGTGATGAAACAGAATCGCCATTCTGTCTCATTTGGCTGCAGGTCTGAGTCGATTTCCATTGTCAATCGGTCCAATTCAAGTGTCTGCAGCGAGTTTGTGCGATACAGTACACTGAGCGTATTGTGTCTACCGACGAAAACATCTCACTGGTCATTTAGGGTATTACCAAAAACATTCACACTTAAGTTTGCCCCAAGTCAGGTTATCGAAATCCGGCCTCGTACCCGTTGGGACTGACATAACCCAGCGATGAATGCAGCCGTCTGGCATTGTAAAAATCATCAATGTATGATCGAAGTTCACCGCGTGGCTCATCGATCGTCTCAAAGCACCGCTCCTGCATCCACTCACTTTTGAGTGTGGCAAAGAACGACTCCACCATCGAATTGTCGTAACAATCCCCCACCGAACCAGTTCACTGGTGGCGGGGTCCATGGTTGCGACACAGCTCCTATAACACTTTACTGGTGTGCTGTGAAACTGATCGGAATGATGGATCATGCCTGCACAGGAAGAGCCTAGCAAACGCTACGACAGCATGTAAGCCGCCAATTAGATAAGGAGCTTGTGCGCGAATATCATCATGGCTCGAGAACCGATACAAATATCCTCCAAAGACGAAGCCGGGTACAAGATCGCGACCCAGATTGATCGTTGTTTCGTAATTTCAAGCTTGCAATTCGCGAGGAATCCATATAAGAATTTGAAATTACAGACAGTCGCACCAAGTATAAACTCGCGGTCGTACTCTGAGGCGGCTTGAACAATTTCACCCTAGCGATAGTCGCTACCTGCGAATATCAATCAGCAGCGACTTGAATCGACCTTCTCTTTTGCAATCACACCTTGTTCAAAAAGTTTCGGAACATAACGGCTCTGGATTCAGAATGGCACAATCCTCCCCAGCAACCTGTAAAATGATTGCAACTCGGTTTGAATCAAGATTAATCAATTCAAAGTTCTAGTATGCATTGGATAGCGATTGGTGTCGTTTGTATTGCGCTGATTTTTGTCAGCTATTACTCTCCAAAAGTTGGATTTGGACTGCTCGCTGCGCTAGCTGTCCTCCTTACTGGTTTGTATTTTTTGAACCTGAAGGATTCAGAATCAAAGAAATTCCCAATACCCAAGGAGACTATTGATCTTGAGGTGACTCAAACTGAAAAATCATATGGGGACAGTTGGGAGTTCGCCGGACGAGTCTCCAACACCTCAGATAAAAACGTTACTGATGTCCAAGTTAGAGTGCTTCTTTATGATTGCCCGGACGAGTCCGTTGAAAGGACTGATGCCTGTGTAGTGATTGGTGATAAGGTCGAGTTTGTACCAATCAATGTCCCAACCCGTCAGGCTAGAGACTTCAAGGACAACGTTTCGTTCAGAAATGCGGTCGCTAAAGGAAAATTGTTTTGGGAATTCGAACTGGCCGGGATTCGGGTAACTGACTGAATTTCATACCGACAGACGTTCGCTATGCGCGATGACTGCCAGAAATCTAAATCATAAGTGCTAGTGGTTTTAATCCGACCCTGATTAGGAGCATTTGGAATCGCCGCAGTTCAAACAGGTAAGGCAACCGTCCATCATAATGACTGCGGCAACATTGCAAACTTTACAAAGCTGTGATCCTTCTGGAAAATCACCAGCCTGACTACCATTTGCTTTAGTGTTGCGACTTTCATATTCAGCCCGTTTCTCATCAAGTATCTGCTGAACATGCGCGGGTCTGGGTTCGTCCGTGATCATGCCGATCTTTCGCATGTGCTCTTCAATAACTGAACCAATTTCAGCAACCAGCGACGGTACATATTCGCCGGTACCTGGAATAAAGTAACCACCGCGGGGATCAAATACCGCTCTGAGTTCTTCAACTAGAAATGAACTGTCTCCGCCTTTCCTGAAAACAGCCGAAATTATCCGGGTCAGCGCAACAATCCATTGAAAGTGATCCATGTTTTTGGAATTGATGAAAATCTCATATGGACGCGATTTTGCGTAAGGTGTACCGGGGTTGATAGCAATATCGGTGATTGTGACATACAGGGCATGTTCCGATATATGGTTTTTGATTTTGTAAGTCGCACCAGGCAGAGTTGCAGGACGCGTCAGATGCTCAAGCATACCAACTGGCTGTACGCCGTTTATCATCGGATCAGTGGCTCCGTTGGAACCTAAGGGCGGCGAGACTGACAGTTCAGGAGTTGACAACACAGGTTCTACCGCAGCTGTAGGAACCACTCTGTAATCGACAATTTTCTTGCTGATTCTAATAGTCATACTGAGAACAATGGGTATTGTGTTGGGGACGCAGGAACAATTCGAAATTCATAAGGTACTGAGATTTTCTATTGACAACAGCTACGCTAGAATTTTCCGTAGTACCCTTCCTTAAGGGCATCATATAAATTCGCTGCACTGTGGATTTCCCCGTCATATTCAATTTCTTCATTACCCCTGACGGTGACAACGCTACCGTCTTCCAGAGTAAACGAATAAACCGTGTCTTCGCTGTCTTTCTTCCGAACCAGAACACCTTGAAAGTTTTCCGGGTTGTATCGAAATGTTGTACATCCCTTTAATCCGCTATCGTATGCCGCCAGGTAAATATCCTTGAACTTTTCAAATGGATAATCGGTTGGTACATTTGCGGTTTTCGATATTGAAGAATCTACCCACTTCTGTGCTGCCGCTTGAATCGCAACGTGTTCGCTGGGTGTAACGTCATTTGAAGTGATGAAATAATCAGGAAGTGACTCTGGTTCATCCATCGAAGCCGATTCATCCACCAACTCCCGGAATAAAAGCAGTTCGTAGGAGTAAACAGGCATCCGCTCTTTTGATTTTTTCCCTTCGCGAATGACGTTCCGGAAATACTCGTGAGAAAACGACGGTTCGATGCCATTGCTTACATTGTTTCCTAGCGACAGGCTAATCGTTCCCGTAGGAGCGATTGAACTGTGATGTGTAAAACGCGCGCCGATATCTGCAACTCGATTGGTAATGTCTTCAGGAAGTTGCTGCATATAGCGACTGTACTGGGAGAGCAAGACTTTACCCTTCACGTAATCACCGACCTGGATGCCATCCAGCGCCATTTCGGGTCGTTTGTATAACATCGCCGGAGTGACTTCAAAAGTCTCTTCGAATATCGGAGCTGGTCCTTTCTCTTCGGCCAATTCAACCGCTACCTGCCAGCCTGTAATTGCCATCTCAGCTGCTACTTTTTCTGTGAACTCAATGGACTTTTTGGACCCGTAGCGGATTTTCATCATGGCTAATGTCGAACCCAGACCCAGAAATCCCATTCCGTGTCGGCGTTTTCGCAAGATTTCGTTCTTCTGCTCGTTGAGCGGCAATCCATGAATTTCAACAACGTTGTCCAGCATTCGGGTAAAAATTGCCACCACCTCCCGGTAGCGTTTCCAGTCGAAGCGCACTCTGTCAGAAAATGGATTGACAACAAAATGAGTCAGGTTCACCGAACCCAAAAGACAGCTACCATAAGGCGGTAGGGGCTGCTCACCGCACGGGTTAGTTGCCCGAATATTTTCGCAAAACCAGTTGTTATTCATCTCGTTTACGCGATCAATCAGAATGAATCCTGGTTCAGCGAAGTCATAGGTCGACTCCATGATTGCATCCCAAAGAAGCCGCGCTGGAATAGTCTTGTAAATTCGTACCGCAACCATCCCCTGATCGTTGGTAATCCAATTTCGATTGTTTTCGTCTACTGGCCAAAATTTCCAAGTAACTGGAACCTCATCATCGGCCATTTCCTGCTGAGTGGCAGGGAATACAAGATCCCACTCTGTGTCATTTTTGACTGCCTTGACAAATTCATCGGTAATCAGACACGATAGGTTAAACTGCCGCAATCGACCATCTTCTCGCTTTACTCGAATGAATTCGAGTATGTCCGGATGAGAAATGTTGAACACCCCCATTTGTGCACCGCGCCGGCCACCTGCTGAGGACACAGTGAAGCACATTGCATCAAATATATCCATGAAAGACAGCGGACCAGAAGTATTGGCTCCAGCACCGCTTACAAAGGCGCCCTTGGGTCGAAGCGTGGAAAACTCATAGCCGATTCCGCAACCGGCTTTCAGTGTGAGTCCTGCCTCGTAAACCGAATGCAAAATTCCCTGCATTGAATCAGGGATAGTTCCGGAAACAGTGCAATTGATTGTACTGGTCGATGGTTTGTGTTCCTGAGCACCCGCATTCGAGACGATTCGACCAGCAGGAATGGCCCCGTTTTGCAGCGCCCACAAGAATCTTTTGTACTGCTTGTCTCGCACTTTGACATCTTCCACCTCAGCTAATGCCGTAGCAACCCGCTCAAAGGTATCTTCAACCGTTTGATCAACAAGATCACCGGTCTGAGTCTTTAAGCAGTATTTTCTAAGCCAAGTGTCGTAAGATGCTGGTTGAAGCTCGAGTTTAGAGGGCTGAACTTCTGATGTTATTTCTGTAGTTATTCCAGATACGCTAGCCATATGCAGTCTCGTGACGGGGTCTCGATTATGAGATCAATGATCAAGGTTATTCCCTCGGATATTTTAATCGAAATTACGCTTCCATTCGATTCGATTTGGAATTAACTGTAATAACTTCAATAAGTTATTGGGATAATTGAAATTAAACTAAATCAAATATATCAGATATATAAATCAGAAAATAAAACTTTCAGATTAAATAAACGCTGCACATTACTCACTTCATTTCGCAACAAATTGTCAATTTTGCAGGTTGGCTGCAAGGCTGACTGAATCACCATGGAATCAAGTCGTCAATTTGCGGTAAATGTCGGATACCTTTAGTGGTAATTTTCTGATATCGCTCACTACGGTGTAGTTGACATGGCCATACATGTGGGGTAGATATTCGTGGGCATGAGTGTCGATCGTAACGCAAAATGGATGAACGCCAGCATGCTTGGCCTCTAACAGTGCCTGGCGGGTATCTTCAATGCCGTACTCACCCCGATACCCATCGTAGTCATCGGGCTTGCCATCCGAGATGGTTATCAGTACTCGAGTCTTGGCATCTATGCGCTTGAGCTTTTCAGTCAAATGCCGAATGACCACTCCCATTCGGGTATAGTCCTGAGGCTTCATGCCAGCCATTCTCGCTTTGACATGATGGTCATAAGGTTCTTCAAAAGTTTTGATCCGATAAACCTCGCAACGTTTCCGGGTCATACCTGAAAAACCGTAGATCGCATATCGGTCACCCAGAGTTTCCAGGGCTTCACTCAATAGCACCAGACTCTCGCGCTCCGCTTCGTTAATCCATCCCTTGGTTGAACCACTGACGTCGACCATGAATACAACTGCAAGATTACGCTCCATTTTTCGCGATTTGATAAACAGCCGTTCACTGAGTTCCTCTCCTTTCACGACATCAACATAACTGTCGACAACCGCATCAATATCAACGTCATCTCCATTTTTTTGCCTGCGTAGCATGCGATCATCACCTCTGAGCGCCTCAAATGATTTTCGAATATCGCGCACCAGATGGAAATACTTGTCCAGGATGGCAGTAACGGTTTGCGCACTGCCCGGATGCATCTCCAGTTCTTTCAGCACACACCAGTTTTTACGATAGTGACATCGTCGATAGTCCCATTCGTCGTAAAAAATTCCATCTTCGAGTTTGCCAACCTCTTTCTCCGGACGATCTTCAGGTGATTGACCAGCATCGTACAGTCCGGTTCCAGCGGGAACAACATAGTCTTCCGGAATTTCACCAAAGTCCTGAAAAATGGACTTTGCGGTTTGAATCATATCTTCGGGCGGAGCTATCGGCTGGCCTTCGATGGTGACAGTCAACTCCCCGTCCCCCTGACCGTCACTCTCCATTTCCTGAGAATAGGAGACCTCGTACGCTTCTCTCTTCAGACCCTCCCTGTCCAGTTCACTGTCATCCTGTACCCCCTCCGCCAACATTGCAAGATCCATACGAAATTTTTCACGTTCCTTTTCGACTCGTTGCCGGGTAACCAGACGTACTCGTTCCAGATCAATCACGCCTTGATAACAGGCAGGTTCTGGAAAATTCACTTTCTTGTTGTAAAGTTGTTTGACCACTGAAAGCGAATCATTGACAGTCGCACTTGAATCCTGAACTCGTTCGAACTCCGGAAACTCCGAAGTAAGTCGCCGACCGCTCGATTCATCCTGCTTTAACGTCCTCATTTGTCTGGCAAGCCCCGGAAGTTCAGCATTGAGGCGAGCTAGCAGCCGATGTTCTTCCACCGCTTCGAAGATTCTAAGCGCCCTGGCCGGGTCTCGATAGTTGGCAATCTTTGTACAGACAATCGGCACTCCCGTTGCTTGATCGACCCGAAAGGTTCCAAAACGCGATTGAGCCAGCATAAAACCAACCATTGCCTTGTAGAGCTCAAAATTCCTGCGACTTGAATCGAACTGTCGAACCGAATGTGGCAGGTACATCGTTTCGGTATCAGTCCATGCCTTTTTGTCTTCATCAATCCCCAAGTGTCTTCCGGACACTCCAATGGCAAATTTATTCATGATGGTTACGACATCATTGAAGGTTACGGAATATTGTTCTTGCACCAATTTTTCTGCGAAAGATTCCACTCCCCGAAGTGCCGCACTGCCAAGATACAGGCCATCGCGATCATAAATATCCATTGCTTCAATGATCCACTGCGTGACACCATCAGCATCCAGCAAGGAAAAGGCCTGAGTAGCATGACTCACGAACTGAAATGCCATCTCAGAGTTGGATTTTGATATTACACTGGCCCAGTGCAGAGCGAAGTCCTGCTCGGAGCGATGTAAACGCGACAGTTGCTGTGCAGGCTCTGCAGCCGTCCGCCGGGAAGTAAGGACCGCGCCTAGCAGGTCTTCCAGACGTTCTTCAATTTCAAAATCTGCGAGCGGTTGATTGGCGCGGCCTGACGCATAGTTTATCCGGTCAGCCATTGTCACCATCTCAATCTAGAAAAGTGAGGAGGCCATTTCCTGAATCGCAGTTAGAATCTCCGGATCATCAGTCAGTGTCTGTGAGATGGAAGCATTGCAGGCATCCAGCGGTGCAACGCCGTACACCATTAGTTTGGCTGCATGTATAAGCAGACGGGTGCTTGCGCCCTCTTCCAATCCGCTGCCTTTCAAATTGCGAGTCATAATTGCGAATCGAACCAGTGCGGCAGCATTGCCCGCGTCAATTCCAGATTCGTGCACGATAATCGACTGTTCGAGTTTTTCATTCGGGTAATCGAATTCAAGCGACAGGAATCGCTGTCGAGTGCTTTGTTTCAGATCTTTAAGAACACTCTGATAGCCCGGATTGTAAGAAATAGTCAAATTGAAATGATCCGAGGCGTACAGTAGTTCGCCGGTTTTATCAATGGGAAGCACTCGCCGGTCATCAGCCAACGGGTGGATGACCACCGTCGTATCCTTTCGCGCTTCGACGATTTCGTCCAGGTAGCATATGCCACCGATTCTGACCGCGCGTGTTAGTGGACCGTCGACCCATTGTGTTTCTCCACCAACGATAAGATAACGTCCGACAAGATCAGAAGCGGTCAGATCATCGTGGCATGCGACAGTAACCAGTGAGCGTCCGAGCCGCCAGGCCATATATTCCATGAACCTGCTTTTCCCACATCCAGTCGGCCCCTTTAACAGAACCGGAATGCAATTCCGGTAAGCACTTTCAAAAAGTTCTATTTCACGGCCCTGTGGCGCGTAGTACGGTTCCTGGGAAATTTGGTATTCTTCACTCTCGATTCTGTACATCACAATCCAATTAATTCTCCAGATCTTATTCTTACGTTTTGTCCGCAATTGGGCAATTTGCGAAATCACTCTCCAGTTTTGTTTTCATGACCAATGCCCAACAAACACTCAAAGCCAAAAGTATATAAATTTAGTCGATGCGTAACGCTAGCACAAATCGCTTGAAATTAGAAATGCTTCGCAAAGACACCATTCATGCCAAAAGTGACTGTCGCCTGGTCATCAACGACTTACTGCGCGAACAGATTACAGCGCGTCTATCCGGTTTCGAGCGAATCTCAAATTCCGATACTCAACTCCGACAAGCGGCGGTTGCGTTAACAATTATTGACAGCGAACAAAGTGACACTGCAGCCTTTCTGTTGACTCGAAGACCAAAGCACCTGAATCGACACGGTGGGCAGTATGCACTTCCCGGCGGCAAAAGAGACCCTGATGAATCAGCCATTGGCACCGCGCTTAGAGAACTTCACGAAGAAATTGGAATCAATCTTGCAGAAGACAAAGTGCTTGGGATGCTGGATGATTATCAGACCCGATCTGGATTCAACATTACACCTGTAGTAGTCTGGGCTGGAGCCAAACTGAAAATCAATCCCGACCCGAACGAAATCGCCCGCGTGTTTCGAATCCCATTGGACGATCTGAAATCCACGGAAATCCCAGTTCTAGAACAGATTCATGAAAGCGACTATCCGGTGCTGTCAACACCGCTTGCCACACTTGGGCACCGAGTGTTTGCCCCAACCGCGGCCTTCATTTATCAATTTCGCGAAGTTGTGCTCTTCGATCGTCATACTCGTGTTGCACAATTCGATCAGCCAAAATTTGCCTGGAAGTAAGAAATGTGGTCAGCGACAGGACTACTACCTGCTCAATTTGTTCATCAGCGCCTTGTTGACTTCCGGATGTACAAACTTGGAAACATTGCCGCCAAATTGAGCAATCTCCTTCACCAGCGATGCGGAGACAAATGCATAGTTTTCAGCTGGCGCAAAGAACAATGTTTCGATATCAGGTTCCAGTTGACGATTCATCCATGACAGTTGAAATTCATACTCGAAGTCGGAAACTGCGCGCAACCCTCGAATCACAATATTTGTATTCATCTGTCGAGCAAAGTCGATCAGCAAGCCAGTAAATCCCACGACTGAAACATCAGTTACGTGCTCTGTGGTTTTCTGAATGAGATCAACGCGCTCTTCCAGAGTAAACAGAGTTTTTTTACTTTTGCTGTCTGCTACTGCAACAACAACCTCATCGAATAGCCGCGACGCCCGTTCAACCAGATCGATGTGCCCCCTGGTTACCGGGTCAAAACTTCCAGGATAAATTGCTCGTGTTATCGAATTACCGTTACTCATTGCCAGAAAATTAAATTGAATGAAAAGTAGATGATCAACAACGCAATCAACAATTCCTACATTATGAATGGATGGGTACGTATTTCTTGAAGGTATTTCCTGTTTCTCTGCAGCAAATCAGGCAGAATATCCAGATTCGACGAAATTTTCATTTCGAATTTCAATAACGTTGTTTGAATTTGGGACAGTGACTTGACATTTACGTAGAACCGATTTTCGTATCTACTGTCTGGAAAGTAAATAATGCGACCGTGAACCCGCATCGAAATTTCGGACAATGGTCCACCGATCTGCCAACTTCACCGAGCTGAAATCTCTCTCAACTTCCAGATAGATTCGTGCATCTATACTGAGGCAATTCATTGAATCAAGATTGTGTAGTGCTTCAACTGCCAGTCCGCTGCGGTACGGTGGGTCAAGGAAAACAATATCAAATTCCCGGTCACATTGCTGCAGGTAGTCCAATGCATTTTGGTGTACGATAGTGCAATGTTCGGTTTGCAATTCATTGGCAGTTTGGTGCAGGTTTTTGATGCAACGGCGGTTTGAGTCGACCAAAACCACTTCACCCGCACCTCTTGAAAGTGCTTCAAAGCCAAGTGCACCGCTTCCAGCGAACAAATCTAGACATATCGTTCCTTCAATTCGACCCTTCAGCCAGTTGAAAAGGGTTTCTCGTGCCGCGTCGGTAGTGGGTCGAAGCTCAGTCGAAGATTCAAAGTAAATTCGTCGTCTTCGCCACTCTCCAGCGATGATTCTCAAGCTTCCAGCTGATGACTTACGCGATACTCTTTTCAAATCAATCAAACAACGCAGACGTTTCGGTTAGAGAGCTCTGGATGCTAACTTCCACTGCACCAGCAATCGACTCTACCCACCATATGTTGAACTTTAGCCATCCATTCGTCGCACGAGGTCGACAAACGATTTATGACCAATGAATTAGACGGAATGATATCGTTTTTGACAAAGGCTGGTCAGTTCACTGCCTGTGATTGATTATTTGGACGAGACTGTCTGTTCAACCAAGTTTACTAGATGAAAAAAATTTCAGAAAAACAGGTGAGACATCGATTCGCGACGCGAACAGTTGATTCATTCGTCCTGCAGTTCCGATCGACGGTGCAGAACATTCCCCAGAAAATTCGCCAACGAAAATCCCTCCCGATGGGTAAATCACTGTACGAAAACCACTATAATTTCTGATGAAGAGATTGCTCCAATTTCTTCTACAGTGCCATCGCGTTTACAGTTGAATGGTGCTGGTCAATATACCAAGACAATCGGTCATTCCACTAATTTTTCGCGGTTAGAGTCGCCTGGATTACACTTGACAATTCGAGCTACACATTCATCTGCAGACTCTGAAGGCAAGTCAAAATTCAAATTCTTCAACGCCCTGGCGAAATCGCGCAGTTCTGTATTTGGTAAGTTGACGAACCTTTTCTCCGGTTCGTCAAAAGTAGACCCGGCGAAGATCGAAGAACTGGAAGATGCGCTGATCTTGAGTGATATCGGTTACGACATGAGTGCGTCAATTATCGATTCAGTGACCACCACGCTGAAAAAATCCAGACTGTCGAATGAACAGGTCCTCAATGTGCTGCAAGCTGAACTGCTGAAAACATTGAAAAATGGGGAAGTTGCCTTTGACCTTAGTCGGTATCCTAGCCCGGCAGTGATTCTAATGGTCGGTGTAAACGGTGTTGGGAAAACAACCAGTTGTGCAAAAATTGCTGCCTTACTTCAACAGCAAGGACACTCCATAATGCTGGCAGCATGTGATACCTTTCGAGCTGCTGCTGTTGAACAGTTGCAGACCTGGGGACAGCGTCTGAACATACCGGTCATTGCGCAATCCACAGGAGCGGACCCGGCAGCGGTTGCCCACGATGCGATGCATGCAGCAACTGCAAGACAATGCAACGCACTGCTCATTGATACAGCTGGTAGACAGCAAACCCGTGACGATTTGATGCGCCAACTGAACAAAATTTACAGGGTCATCAGAAAAATAGAACCCTCAGCCCCACACGAAACACTGATTACTATTGATGCAGGAACCGGACAAAACGCAATTTCACAGGTACGCGAATTCAATCAACACACTCCAATCAGCGGGATTTGTGTTTCAAAACTCGATGGTACCGCTAAAGGTGGAATTGTAGTGGCACTCGCTCACGAGTTCTCTTTACCGATTGCGTTTATTGGACTTGGGGAGGGTATCAATGACATCGCAGCCTTCAATGCGAATGATTATGTTGCTTCCCTGCTTGGTACGGTACCCGACCAACCCCCGGTAAACTGATGATCTCGATTGAAAACGTAACGGTCCAATATCCCAACGGACAGTTAGGTCTTCGAAAGCTGTCGCTGACCATCCCCGGTCAGCACCTGGTCTTTATCTCTGGGCCAAGCGGTGCCGGTAAGACTACACTCGCTAAATTGCTTGCATTAAGGATACGTCCAACCGAAGGCAGAATTACAGTAGCTGACAACGATCTTGACGAACTGCAAGGTAGGCAGATTGCCCGATATCGTAGATCGATCGGGTCTATTTTCCAAGATATGCCATTGCTGGAAAACAAAACAGTTGGTGAAAATGTGGCGTTACCACTACTGATCAATAAAAACGTAAAAACTGACATGATTCAGCAAGTTAGCAACACATTGGATGTCGTTGGACTTCGAAACAAGCTCAACTACAGCCCAATCGATCTGACAGATTCAGAACAGCAGCGAGTCAGAATAGCACGCGCCATCGTAACCAAACCAACACTGATCATTGCTGATGAGCCAACCATCAACATGGACCCTCAACTAAGCATAAAAATTATGCAGATTTTCAAGCGCCTGGCTGACCGTAAATTGACTGTGGTCGTGACGACACACGACAGAACGCACTTGGCAGATCCCAGAAATCCGGTTATTGAAATGCAGGGCGGCCAGGTATTTGATGCGATGCAGGGAGTCGTTAGACGTCGTGCTCGATAGCTCGTCTAATCGATATCAAATCATCGTCGGGTGCTTTGAAAGCCTTTTCAGCACTCCGTTGAAAACCTGGTTTCCAGTCGTCTTGAGTGCGATCGCTCTGGCTATACCAACCGGACTGTATATGACTGCCAGCAGCGTGAAATTCTTCTCATTTTTTCTGCAACAACCGCCGGAACTGACAGTCTTTCTTGCGAAAGACATTGAGCAGTCAACTGCTCATTTGGTACAGCAGAAAATTGCTGAAATAAATTCAGTACACTCGGCCAAATTGATATCAGCCGACGAAGCACTGGTGGACTTCCAACAATTGACTGGTTTACACACCATCGCAAACTATCTGCAGGAAAATCCCTTTTCCACCCTCGTCATCGTTCAGCCTGACAAAAGTCACGCCAGTCTGGAAGCATTTCAGGAACTGTCAGCCAAACTCTATCAGTTGGATTATGTTGACCTGGTGCAATTCGATCAAGAGTGGACAGCAAAATTGTTTTCACTCCGTAAACTCGCCAGTAGTTTCGGCCAGACAACCATCGGCTTACTATTGATTATCGCGATCGCTTTAATCTGCTTCTTTGGCCGGTGGCGTGTCAGTGATCGAACCGATGAAATTAAATTGCTCAGTTTGATTGGTGCGAACTCGTCATTCATCTCCAGACCATTTATTTATTCTGCTGTCTTTCAGGCAGTCCTAATCGTGCTGATCACATTTGGGTTTGTTGAAGGATTTAGAGCCGTTAACCAGCAATTCGTTGCCGACCTGATATCTCTCTACGGTATCAATTCGGCAACAGAAGGAGTAATGTGGCAGGCTTGGGCAATTATCCTTACAGCTGTATTGGTTATCAACGTAGCCGCGACCAAGATAGCAGTCATGTTCAGTCTTCTCAAACTCGAAAAGGAAATGCTGCTATAGAGGTTGAATTATTGCAACACAGCACCCATATTTTGGACATCAGAAATTACAGAATCAGTGAAACAATTAGAATTGTTAGCACTCTAATGCAATGAGTGCTAAAATAGTAACACGAATTAGACAGACTAATCGAGTAGAAAATGCCAAAAGATGGTTTACCAGCTGCATTAAATCCCCATAGCAATGGGCTTTCTTCCTATCTCGCGACAGTTTACGCACAACCCATACTGTCCGCTGAAGAAGAACGCGATTACGCAATCCGATACCGGGAACATGAAGATCTGGACGCTGCCCGTCAACTCGTGCTTTCACATCTGCGATTTGTAGTGAAGGTTGCACGGGAGTTCGCGGGTTATGGAATTCCGCTCCCTGATCTGATTCAGGAAGGCAGCGTCGGACTGATGAAAGCAGTCAAACGATATGATCCTGATCGAGAAGTTCGCCTGGTTTCCTTTGCAGTGCACTGGATCAAAGCTGAAATTTACGACTTCATTCTGAAGAACTGGAAAATCGTTCGTATTGCTACAACCAAAGCACATCGCAAATTGTTCTTTAATCTACGAAGTCATCGCCAAAGTCTTGAGTCGATGACCGAGAGCGAAATTTCAGCACTCGCCGAAGAGTTGGACGTACCGGAAGAGACTGTTCGGGAAATGGAAATTCGTATGTCTGGTAACGCCGTGTCTTTCGACCCCAGTTTGGAAGATGATAGTGAAGATACGTATACACTGACACCATCAAATTATCTCGGAGACCGAACTTACAATCCAGAAGATATTTATGAGGAAAGTTCCGTTGCCAATCACCGCAGCGAGCAACTCCAGCATGTGCTTAGCGTATTGGATGAAAGGAGTCGAGACATCATCGTTCAGCGTTGGTTAAACGAAGACAAATCCACACTGCACAGTCTTGCTCAGAAATACAAAGTCAGTGCTGAGCGCATTCGCCAGATCGAGGAAAAAGCGATGCAGACAATGCGGGCCGAATTTAGTGATGCGGAGTTTGCATTCTGATTTAGATTGAAATCTGATTCGCGAACCAATTCGTTAGAATTCAAAATGCCGCAAAGTCAATAGACTTTGCGGCATTTTTGCTATAGCTGTATCAAGGTCACGCCAGCAGTTTCTCAATGAGTGCTTTCTGAGCATGCAGTCGGTTTTCAGCTTCCTGCCACACCACGCTTTGCGGGCCGTCGAGTACGCTGGCTGAAACTTCCTTACCACGATAAGCCGGCAGGCAGTGCATAAATATCGCTCCAGATGCCGCCCGTTCCATCACATCGTCATTAACCTGAAAAGACTGGAATGCTTTCGGTCGATTGCCTTCGCTGTCATCCTGACCCATGCTGAGCCATGTATCTGTTACCACCACATCCGCATTCTTCGCCGCTTCGTTGGCTGTCGACACAAACTCCACACGGCTATCATCCAATTGCGTCAGTAATTCAGCCAGGTTCGGCCGGTAGTTTTCCGGTGTCGCTATTTTCAAATCGAAACCAACCAATGATGCTGCACTCGCCCATGTAACACACATATTGTTACCATCACCAATCCATGCAACCTGCGCACCCTGGATAAAACCGATGGATTCTTTCATGGTCAAAAGATCAGCGAGTAGCTGGCATGGATGATAGGCGTCACTCAGACCATTGATTACTGGTACCGTAGCATGTTCGGCATAGGTCATGACTGTCTGATGAGACCCCGTACGGGTGACAATCACATCCACCATACCGGACAATATGCGCGCAGTATCCTCGGCAGACTCGCCGCGTTTCAGTTGTGAATCTCCAGGCGAAAAAAACAGTGCATTGCCACCAAGCTGGTAAGCGGCAACCTCAAAAGAAAGACGGGTTCGAGTGGACTCTTTTTCAAACATCAGCGCGATTGAGCGATTGCGCATTATCTGTGGACATAAGCGCTGAGTGCGCCACATGGTTTTCAGATTCTCTGCGCGCTCAAGCAGATTCAGAATTTCTTCCGGTTTAAAATCTTCCAAAGATAGAAAATGTCTGACCATGGTATGAATTCGAAAAAAATTGACAGAGCCTGAAAATGCATGAACCGGCCGCCGGCCGGTTCATGCAGTGAAATCAAGTTTACTTGAATATTAGCCGATCAGCTTAAAACATACCAATGTGTGCAAGCGAACCGGTAACCATGAAAAACAGCATTGGAATGGAAAGCGCGGTGTTGGTTCGGGATGCTAGCAAAGCTGTCCGTGCCGCTTTAGCTTTTTCGGCATCGGATGCCTCCACCATGCCCAGCACTTTTTTCTGATTGGGCCAAATCAGCACCCACACGTTAAACAACATAATCGTTCCCAGCCAGGCGCCTATACCAAGGTATGCATGCGGGCCCTGAAGAATAAATGCATCCATGAAGGTACCCGCCCTTAACAGATAATACGCACCCGTCAGCCAGGTAACAACCGCAGCCCAGCGAAACCACAGCAGTGCTCGTGGCGCGATATGCTTGGTAATTCCAGGTGCAGTTCCATCAGCTTTCGCTGCCGCCAGACCCGGAACCTGTACAAAATTGAAATAATAGAGCAGACCAACCCATGTTACGCCTGCAAGAATATGCAACCAACGGTCCAGCAATAAATCCATCGTTTAAAACCTCTTATCTTGGGATATTGAAAAACTCACAGGCGATTCAAAGTACATTGCTCGCAAATAGGTACAAGACCAGCGTCAGCACAAAACCTAAAATGATTGTGCCGGAAATTGATTCAAGCGGATTTTTCATTCCTATCCTCCCGGATTCGAAAACTTAAAGAGTAGCGCAGATGTCATGATACTTTGTCACACCTGAATATTCAATTCGATATGCCTGGAGACTTCAATATTTTGCACTTCTAGTCTGCTTTGTCGCTCTTTATGTCCAGTAGGATTTCATATACCAATCGCCGCGCTTTCCAGGCTCTTTATGGCATAATTTTTACGGGTAAAAAGTTGCCATTCATGCCAAAATTCAAACAGCAACCACTTAAGCCTGTCGACTCATTCTTATGCCAAAAAAAATCGTACTCGCCTATTCCGGCGGTTTGGATACTTCTATCATTCTGCGCTGGCTGCAGAATAATTACAACGCTGAAGTTGTCGCATTTACCGCCGATATTGGTCAGAATGAAGATCTTGAGTCCATCTCAAAAAAAGCCGCCCGAATGGGTTGCAAGGAAATATTCGTTGAAAATTTGGTGGAGGAATTTACCCGCGACTTTGTCTTCCCGATGTTTCGCATCAATGCACTCTATGAAGGAGAATATTTGCTGGGAACTTCAATTGCCCGCCCATTAATCGCTGCCCGATTAGTTGAAATCGCCCGTGAAACTGGTGCTGACGCAATATCACACGGCGCAACTGGCAAGGGTAACGACCAGATTCGATTCGAGCTGGGCGCCTATGCGTTAATGCCGGATATCCAGATTATCTCCCCATGGCGAGAATGGGAATTTCAATCCAGGGAAGATTTGATCGCGTTTGCCGAGCAAGAGAGAATTCCAGTCGACCGCAGAGCAAGCGGCCAGGCTGACTATTCCATGGATGCCAATCTGCTCCACATCTCTTACGAAGGTGGAGAGTTGGAGGATCCGTGGTCAGCACCGCCGAACAGTATGTGGAGATGGGTTCAATCGCCCAAGGACGCTCCAAATGAGGCACAAATCATCGAGATTGAATTCGAAAAAGGTAATGCGGTCGCAATTGATGGCGTTCGCGGAACACCGACCGAAATTCTCAAACGGTTGAACGATCTGGGTGCGAAACACGGAATCGGTCGAATTGACATCGTCGAAAACCGTTACATCGGGATGAAATCCAGGGGCTGCTACGAAACACCCGGTGGGACGGTCCTGATAAAGGCACATCGGGCGATGGAATCGATAACGCTGGACCGGGAGATCGCTCATTTGATGCAAGACCTCATGCCACGCTATGCAAAATTGATTTACAACGGCTACTGGTGGAGTCCCGAACGGGTCGCGCTGCAGCAGATCATAGACGACTGCCAAGGGGTTGTATCGGGTACTGTACGTCTCGAACTTTACAAAGGCAACGTTCTGGTTACCGGCCGTCGTTCGGAACGACACTCCATGTATGATGAAGCAATTGTCTCTTTTGACGACGAAAGCGGTGCCTATACACAATCTGATGCGGCAGGGTTCATTAAATTAAACGCCTTGCGCCTTCGAGTGGCCGCTGCCAGAGGCCGCAGCTACTAAAGGAGCGAAGCACATACTTGCCGTACTGTCGTGCAGCCACCTACCATATCGGTCATCGTGCCGGTTCGAAATGAAGATCCAGGCACAATCAGCAAACTGACTGACCTGGTAAACCTTGAAGGAATTGCTGAAGTGGTTGTTGTCAACTGCAGTGACCAGCACTCTACCACAGACAGACTGAAGGAACTGCAGTCAAAGTTCAATTCATTTAAAGTCATCAATTCTGAAATTGCCGGACGCGCCCACCAAATGAACCAGGGTGAAGCGATTGCGAGTGGCAGCATCCTATGGTTTATCCACGCCGATACAAGCGTACCCGAAAGTTCGGCGAAGTTCATCCTGGAATCAATTTCTACAGAAAGGCCCTGGGGACGATTCGATATACGCTTTGACAATCCGTCCGTTCGTATGAAACTGGTTGCATTCGCGGTAAACCTGCGCTCTGGGTTAACCGGGGTGTGCAGCGGCGATCAGGCCATTTTTCTACTGCGGTCACAATTTCACAAAATGGGCGGATTCCCCAATATTCCGCTTCTTGAAGATATAGCACTGACAAAAAATCTTCGACGCGAAACTCAGGCGATCCGAATCAGGACACCCGTCACCACCTCTGCAAGGCGATGGGAAAATCACGGTTATCTGAGAACCATTTTCTTGATGTGGTTCATACGGTTTTTGTTTTGGGTAGGGGTATCACCTAGAAAATTGGCCAGGTTATACAGATAGAAGAGAGTTGTGAATAAACAGCCCACACTGATACTGATGACCAAAAATCCAGTTCCAGGTGAGGTCAAGACCCGACTGCTTTCTCACGTATCTGCAGAAACAGCAAGTGCGATCGCTCTAGAAATGATTGTCGACACGATCGAAAAGGCGGCTGCATGCTGGCCCGGAAACATATGGCTGCTAGTGAGTCCTGATGCCTGCCACCCTAAACTAATTCAACTGGCGAAGCAGTACAAATTGCGGCTTCGTACTCAGTCCGAAGGTGACTTGGGTATCAAAATGGAGTCGGCAATTTGCGAGGCGCTTAAGCACGCCCCGGCGGCGGCAGTCATGGGGTGTGACATTCCCACGGTGACACCTGCGATTTTGGAATTCGCGAACAACAGGCTGCTCGAAGGACACAATGTGATGGGGCCCAGTACTGATGGTGGGTTTTATTTTGCTGGATTTACACAATGCCAGGTCGACATGTTCAACGACATTCAGTGGAGCACTCCCACAGTTTTTGAGGTTACACTTAGACGTCTGCAAGCGTGTAAAATGCCCGTTGAGGTAATGCTACCTTGCCTGAATGACATTGATCACTGGAGCGACTTTGTCGACCTCGCCAAAAGCCAATTTCGATATTCAAAATTTCTGCAATAATTCAATTCACTGGATTGACACCACTGCATTTGGAGCAGCCAAGCCTGCTGTGAGTCAGTTTTAACTCAGCTTCAACATCCAGACTAAGACCTGCCTGAATGGCAACCGCAATGTACTTCACCTCAAGACTCAAACCCTCAACGCAGCGGTTAAAACTTCTGCCAGCATGGTTGGCTATCGGTGCATTGGCACTAATGGCGCAGTTGCCCGACAAGCTGCGTCTCGTCTTCGGTGCCCAAGTTGGAAGGCTGTTTTACCTTGTCAATGCAAAACGTCGACGAATCGCTCACATCAATCTGGAATTATGCTTTCCTCACTGGCCACTTGAAAAGCGCAGGCAGGTGATTCGCGAGCATTTCAAAATTTACGGGCAAGCGATTGTTGATCTTGGAATGGTGTCCTTATCAAGCGAAGAAAGACTCAACGCAGTCATCAATATAGAGGGCTTCGAAAACTACCGTAGAGTCAGCAATGCAGGACATGCAGTCATTTTTCTTACCCCTCACCTGGTTGGAGTCGACATCGCCGGAACGCTGCTGTCTCGACATCTGCCAGTCTGCACAATGATGCGGGACCACAAGAATCCAGTCCTGAACAATCGACTCAAGGCCAATCGGAAACGCTTTGGATTGAAACTTTACACCCGCTCTCAAGGACTGCTACCATTGGTACAGAATCTCAAGAAGAAGGTCAGTTGCTACTATATTGCGGATGAAGACTTCGGCGTGAACAACTCGATTTTTGTCTCTTTCTTTGGCGTTCCCGTTGCTACTCTCAACACGCTGGGACGAATGGCCCGGCTGACCAATGCAAAAGTATTACCGGTTCGCTCTTATCTGGATTCCAAAACCGGACGATATGACATTACGATTGAAGCACCTTTGGAAAACTTTCCCACTGATGACAGTTACACCAATGCCCGTCGAATGAATGCCATCTTTGAAAAAATGATTTCAGCTGCACCGGAACAATACCTGTGGACTCTGCGATGGTTCAAATCCCGTCCCGACAATGGCACCCCACCCTACTGAGCCTTCTCTGAAGCATCAAGCGTTTGGTTTCGTCGGTTCGATATTCTGGATCAGCCTGAGTCTGCTGCCATTGCCGATGCGATGGACTGTCGGCAGTACAATTGGTAGCATACTCTACCTTTTAGTTGGTTCACGCCGCAGAGTGGTTCATCGAAATCTGGAATTGTGTTTTCCTGAAAAGTCCAAAGCTGAACGTAAACAGTTAGCCAGGCAGACCTTCAGAAATGCTGGTCGCGGGGTGTTGAGTTGGGGCTTCGGGCTATTCGCCAGTCAACGGCGCATTGACCGCGAGGTGGAGTGGAAGGGACGGGATTCATTTCAGAGTTTCATCAAGCTCAAACGCCCCGTGATTTTGCTCTGTCCGCATTTCACCGCTCCAATGCTGACCTACCGTACTATCGGTTCTGTGACACCCGCTGTTTCAATTTATCGTCGACCACGCAATCCGATTTTTGATATGGGTTATCACTGTGCCCTGACCGGAGTCGAATCACCTTTCCCATGGCTAAACAAGATTTACCAAAGACGTGGCAATCATTATCTTCGGATGATTCCGTCGCGCGGGAGCATGAGTCCTTTTTACAAAGCGCTGAAGTCCGGCACGCCGTTTTTTTACTTGCCCGATCAGAACGGCAACCGTCCGCCTCACATCACTTTTGCTCCTTTTTTTGGCGTATCAGCATCGACATTTACCACATTGACGCGATTCTCCAAGTTTGCGGATGCCAGAATATTTTTGTGTCACACGCTGATGTCTGATACACGCAAGTGCTATGAAATGCGCACTGAACTTCTCCCTGAAGAATTTATTAGCGGAGACTCACAGGCGGATGCTGCACGGCTCAATCAACTGGTCGAATCACTGGTACGCGAGAATCCGGATCAGTACTTTTGGCTGCACAAAAGGTTTAGTACTCGACCGGAAGGCGAACCATCAATCTATTGAGATCTGCAATGACACCCATAGAAACCACGATCGACCCCCTCACTATAGAAATTTCGCTGGAATCGACACACTGACTGTGGGCCAAGTTGATTTCAACCGGATTTTTAAGCAAAGACATAGAAATTGTTTATGTCTCGAACTCAGAAATTCATCCGCAAAAGAAGGGAATCGGAAGCCGATTTTGTCCCGTAAAACAGTAGTCAGTTGATTTTCAATAGATATAATATATTTCTGATATGCAAAATTTCTTGAAATTGAAATTGAACTTGTTCTAAAATCGATTACATATAGAACAAATGAGGTTTCGCAAATTGAATTTGTGTGTCAGACGGAGTATGGTATTCGGGGGAAGTTATCACCAATTATTGAGAAAATTCAACTAGCACTTGGTTCCATCAATTAGCAAGAGGAGAGATGAAGTGAAGCATATTTTTCAGATTGTAGTCGTATCAGTTCTGGCTGCCCTATTCGCCCTGCCAGCCCAAGCCGCAAAATATCAGGAAATGGAAGTCGCTGACGGTGGCAGCATTTCCGGGCAAGTAACCTACACAGGCAAAGTCAAGATGAGAACTGTGCTTCCAACCAAAGACAAAGATGTCTGTGGTAAGGCACGCAAGGAACCCACAATATTAGTCGGTGAGGGTGGCGCGGTTCAAGACGCCGTAGTCTACATAAAGGAAATCGCTTCCGGCAAAGCCTGGCCGGAAATGGCTAGACCAGTAATCAATAACGTCGATTGCATTTTTGAGCCACGGGTACAGGTTGCAAAGCGCGGAAAAGTCGATATTCTGAATTCCGATCCGGTTTTGCACAACTCGCATGGCTACTACGGAAAAGCCACAGCTTTTAACGTTGCATTGCCCTTTAAGGATGCCAAAGTAACAAAAATTCTAAAGCGCAATGGAGTTGTCCGTACAGACTGTGATGCACACGGCTGGATGCTTGGCTGGGTCGTAGTTGTACCGAATCCTTACCATATGCAAACCGGAGCTGATGGCAATTTTATGATCGATAACGTACCACCAGGCGATTACACCTTGGTGGTGTGGCAGGAATCAGTCGGGGAAACGGAAATTCCAATTTCTGTTCAGGCGGGTGCAACGACAGATGCGTCAGTGCAGCTGAACTGACAGAGTTCACAATAACCATTAATTATTTACCACTGTTTATGCTGTTATAAGGAGGAAACTATATGACTGATAATAAGCATGACCGCGATCATGTGGTAGGTAACGTCGACATTACGAGACGTACCTTTCTCCACAAATCGCTTTTGACTGGAGGTGCTGTAGCTACCGGCAGCGCAGTGGGGGTTTTCCAAACCCTATCCTCCATGGAGATAGCTAGTGCGGCGATGAGCGAGCCGTTCAGTTTTGCCTGGGTATCCGATACTCATCTGTATCCTCGTGAACTGAACCAGCGTTTCATTGACAAAACAGTCCGTGCCTTTAGCGAAGTCCAGGCAATGGGAGACAAATTTGACTTCATGGTTTTTGGAGGCGACTTGGCTCAGCTTGGACATCCAGTCGAAATTGAACTAGGTGCTGAATTGCTTCAGGAAGTTACAATCCCGAAACACTTCATCCCCGGTGAGCACGACTGGTACCTTGATCTTGGCGAAAGCTGGAATAAACATTTTGGTGAGACACCGTGGACGTTTGACCACAAGGGTGTTCGAATCATCGGTGTTGATTCAGTTGGCCGCGCACCAGATTACTGGTCTGCACGCGGAATGTCAAATGAAGAACGCATGGCACACATGTCAGGACTAGACGGATCACAGGCGGGTCCCTGGTCAGGACTGGGCAGTGAACAGCGTCAATGGCTTTCCAGCACATTGTCCGATTGGCCAAAAGATGCACCGGTGATCATTTTCTCTCATACACCGTTCTATGAGTACTATCCGCCTTGGAATTTCTGGATTCGAGATTGGCGTGAAGTGCAGGAGATTCTTGCACCGTGGCAGAACGTTACCAACATTCATGGACACGTTCACCAGCCACTGTACAATGAGATCGGTGGAATGCGCAGCATTGGCATGCTGGCCACGTCGTGGCCGTGGCCATATGCGCCAGAAGGTGTACCGGCACTCACAAGACCCATGTTGCGAGTAGACCCAGGTGATCACTTCGACGGTGTTGGTTGGAGTAATCTGACCATGAACGCTGAAGCTCACATGGAAGTTGAATACATGATGTGGCGTGAGCAAGTGTTTGGCGTTGGAAGAGCGGATTCGGGTACTGGTGACAATGTCAATCAGAAATTGTCTCCAAGAATCTCGGATCGCGGCTGGACCGGCGATTAATTTACCATAAATAGGAGAGTAAACAATGCAAAGCTTTAAAAGCAAGGGGCTAATCGCCCTCATAAGCGCGCTATTGTGTGTATCGCTCGCATTTGTCTTTATGGTAAATCGCGCTTCTGCACATAAAGTGTCACACGACGCTGATACGTTAAAAGCCTTCAACGATGCATTCATGGAGCAGGTCATCCTTGGTGATGAGTTGTTTCACGGTGCAACCATGGAAGGAATTAATATGTCGAACACCGGTATGGCTTGTGCAATGTGCCATCCATTCTCGTCAGATGTTCACCCACATGAGTATCCAAAGTTCCAGGAGCAGATGAGCGAATTCGCGACTCTGCGTGACATGATCAACTGGTGCATTGAGAAGCCAAACGAAGGTGAAATTATTGACCCGGATGGTGAAGCGATGAAAGCGCTGGAAGCCTACATATACTGGTCAAACCGTGGATCTGTGCTGGATCCCGGCCGTCACTAGCGATAGTGTAAGCTGACCCCGACCAGTCTGAATTGACTGGGGGTCATGAAAGTGTTGGGGGTGCTGTAATGATACGAAGATCTCAATTCATTACTCACCCCCAACTTCTTAACTCAAAATTCGTGGTAAATACCCGGCGTATCGCCAATTAATCATCGCGGAGTAACCGTTCCCTTGAAAAAGATCATTGCAATAGTTTCAGTTGCCGCCGCAATCGGCGCAGCCGCAATTGTCGGCTTATCGATGCAGACTGCGGGCGGAAAAACCGGCGAAGTAACATCAGGCCGGTCATTATTCGATTACCCTGCCACAACCGGAAATATCGATCCGGTGTTGAGTGAAGGAATAGAAGTTACGCCGCGACTGCTTGAACACGGCGAATGGGTATTCCGAGGACTTTGCATCGGCTGCCACGGCGCTTCCGGTGATGGCAACGGTGCAGTTTGGGAATTGGGTGACTTATACGCCAAAGACCACAAACTACCCCGTAAACCACGCGACTTTACAGAAGCCGTCTATAAGCTGCGGTCAACTCCTAGTGGCTCGCTGCCAACTGATGTTGATCTGTTTAAGTCTATTTCACGCGGCCTGATTCATGAACAGGACATGCCCGCATTTAAATTTCTGCCCGAACGTGACCGATGGGCAGTGGTTGCCTACATCAAAACTTTTTCTGACCGCTGGGAAGAAGAGGCAGAATGGCAGGAAGATCCAATTGAGATCACAGACCCACCTCCTCCAGATGAAGATTCAATCGTAGCGGGTAAAGAAGTCTACGCCCTGATGCAATGTGAACAATGTCACGGTCCGGTCGGTAAAGGCGACGGCCCATCAGCACCGGGACTTGAAGATGATGCTGGACTCCCTATCGTACCTCGGGACTTTACTGACGCAACTCAGTTTGTTGGTTCCAGCGACCCAAAGGGAATTTATCAAACGTTTACCACCGGCCTTGACGGTACGCCAATGCCATCTTTTGCAGATTTCCTTGATGAAACGCAACGCTGGCAACTGGTGTGGTATGTGATATCCCTGCGACCGGAATTTGACCTTGAGGCAACACGGACTCAAATGATGTCGGCTACGAAAGGTAAGCAAGTTGCAGAAGCGAGTATGGAGCAGTGAGAAATTATCTCTGGGCAGTTGAATCTACAGCTAGTAATTTTGGTCGGAGGCGGCATAGTGTTTGCCGGGCTATTGAGTTGGTTTTCCGTCACTTACTTTCCAGAAAATCGAACCATTCTGCGTTTGGAACCTTATGCACAAATCAATTACGACGCTCTACCAGATGATGCTGAACTTGCAAACCTGGAGCGAGGGCGCAGTTATTACGTCCAGCTGTGTGCGCAGTGCCATGGCGAAGACGGCAGTGGAAACGGTGAGTTCAGGTACCGAATGGTTCCAAAGCCAGCTAATCTAATGAGTGAGAAAGTGGTCAACAAATCTGATGAGGAATTAAGCGCATTGATTCGGGATGGAATTGAAGGTTCTGCGATGGCGCCATGGGACAATATACTCAGCCCGGTTCAGCGAAAGCAGATTGTTGGATATCTTCGCTATCTGAATTTACAACGCATCTACCTGGCAAATGGATAGTCTAGCGGCACTAATGACATCACCCGTAGTCAACGATGTAGCCATCGATACCGATTCGGTATTGATTTTGAAGTTCATAATCATGTCCGTTACTCATTTGCTGATTGGTACTGTTCAAGGCGTTATTCAGACGCTGCCTGAGTTCGCATTGTGGATTCGGGCTACCGGCCCTGCCGGGCACATGATCGATCCTCTGGCACATGCGCACATTAACCTCGTGGGTGGGGTAACGATGGCGATTATGGGACTCTTTTACTATGTTCTGCCAAAAATCGTAAAACGACCGATATACAGCCCAGTTCTATCCAACACCTCTTTTTGGTTCTCTACCATCGGAGTACTCGGATTTTTCAGCTCCTTAGTCTTTTTGGGCATTGTCGAAGGCAACATGATACTGAGCGGGATGACCTACCTGCAAGCTCTGGATGCCGTCGGTCCAATTCATCACATCCTAATTATTTCAACAGCCATCCTGATGGGATTTGGCTACTGGATTTTTATTGTTAACATATTTATGACCGTTTTTCAACGGCGCGGAGGTCAACCAAATGCACCGGTTGCTTAACTTTCTATATAACGGCTTCATTGTTGGCGTGGGACTCGGAACTGTATTCCAGCTCTGTATTCTGCCACTGATTGGCATGCGCAGCCACGAAGAATGGACCGGCTTGCTGGTCTGGGGGTTCGTCATTTCAATCGGTACGGGCGTCATATCGGCACTGACTTTCTGGTATATGAACTCCGTAATGGTCAAGCAAGGAAAGTAGGGAAAACAAGAGACAATTATTATGGCTACGAACATACTCACCCGAAACGACTACGCGGAAGGCACTGCAGCAAAGCACTTCTTCTTTTCGTCGATTGTGATGCTGAACATCGGGGTTTTCCTCGCACTTCTAACCTCCATGCGATTGGCTTGGCCGGATGTATTCCCTAACGATATACCCTGGCTCCACTTTGGAAGAATCCGCCCGGTTCACGTACACTTTGTGATTTTCGGCTGGATTTCCATGGCCTTCGCGGGTGCAATGTGTTACATGGCTCCAGCTTTGTGCAAAACCAAACTGTGGAGTGAAAAGCTGGGAGTCTGGAACTGCTGGGCCTGGAACATCGGCATGGTGTTTGTATTCTTCACACTGATTAACGGAATGACCTCTGGTCGTGAATATCAGGATCTGATCTGGCCGTTGGATGTTTTTGTGCTGGTGTTTGTCTTTGCACCACTCGCAGTCAACATCTGGTTAACCATGCTTTATCGGCAGACTCAAGGCCTTTACGTCACGATGTGGTTTTTCGGTGCAGCGCTGCTGTTCATCATATTGAGCTATTTCATCGGCGCAGTTCCGGATCTGTTTCCGGTCACCGGTCTGGCAGAAGCGTATATGACCTGGTGGCATGCGCACAACATTCTCGGATTGTGGATTACACCTGTATCCGCCGCCATTGCTTACTACATCATTCCGAAAATTTCAGGAAACACACTTTACAGTCACAAGATTGGGCACCTGCACTTCTGGTCAATTGCAGCGTTTTATTCAACACCTGGCGCCCACCACCTTATGGGAGCGCCAATTCCTGAGTGGCTGAAGTCATTTGCGTCAGTTTCCGGCGTCTTGATCATGATTCCGGCGCTGGCCTTTGTGGTCAATATGTTGATGACCATGAAAGACAAGTGGTGGATGTACGCCAAGAACATTCCCTTGCAGTGGGCATTGACAGGAGTGCTGTTCGCAATTCCGCTTAATATTCAAGGTGCATTTCAGCAAACCCGAGCGCTCAATTGGTACATCCACGGAACACACTGGATTGTGGCACATGCACATCTCGCACTGCTTGGATTCTCAAGTTTCATCGAAATTGGTGCGATCTACTATGGTTTGCCAAAACTCCTGAAACGTCAACTGTACAGTGAGAAACTGGCTCGACTTCACTTCTGGATGATGGCGATCGGATTCCTTGGATTCTGGTCAGTTCTGACCGCTGCCGGCTTGGTACAAGGCGCTGCCAAGGTCTACGAGATTCCTTACATCCAGTCGGTCATTGCGACGCATCCGTACATGGTTGGTCGGGTAATTTTCGGCGGCATGATCATATTTGCACAGCCAATTTTCCTCTACAACATGTGGATGACTGCAAAGTACGGCAAGAAAATTTCACCTGAAACCACAGGTGGTCGAACACCGGTTGGTGCCACTGCATAATTTATCGATAGAGGTAAAAACGATGCCGAAATACGTAGTTGGCGCTGTACTAGTCGTCCTGGTCATTTTTATGTCGATTGCTATCACTATCGTAGGTGGTTCAACCTATATGAACGAAATACCACGAACTCAGCTGGCGATTGAGAAAGAAGAAATGCTGGGACACAGCGCATGGACAATTCATGACCCGTGGATGAGAGGTGATGATGCCCCGACACTTGCCGGAAAAGGCAAGAAAATCTTTATTCGGGAAGGCTGTTGGTGGTGTCATACACTGCTGCCTGAACAGACTCAGGACTGGGCATATTTTGGCGACCCGCCGGTGGCTGGAGATGTTCAGGGCGAAGCGCCAAGCCTGTTCGGATCGGACCGTAAAGCGCCTGATTTACTGCACATTGCAAGCCGCAATCGCGTCAAGGCATGGCATTACGTTCATCACCGCGATCCGCGGGCTGTTACACCAGGATCAATCATGCCAGCATTCGTACACCTGACGGATGAAGAACTGGATGCCATCATTGCATACCTGGAAACACTGAAATAAAGACCGTCTTTGAATTAGGTGAACTAATGAGCGATCACGATTACAACGAACTCGAAGATAAAGGTGAGGTTTTTGGGCGCTTCGGCGACGAAGAGTACGACGGCATCAAAGAAGGTAATGGAAAAATTCCTTGGTGGCTGGTTCTCATCGTTGCCGTAACAGTCTTTCAAGCCTTTCTTTGGACGATGCCTTGGCCAGGGTTTGGGCAACGGTACGACACCATTACGACGACATTCGTCAGCGCAACCGGTAAACAGCCGTGGTGGGACTGGGGCTATTACATGGTACTGTTTCAGATCATCCTGGTACTTAGCTGTATTGCAGGAATCATCTGGTACATCAATATTCAAAAATGGAAAGAACGCGCTGAAGAGAATAAAAAGCGAAAAGAGGATTCTCAATAGAGCGGACGATCTTTAACCGTTCGCCAGGTGGGCTTTACTGATCAAATATCGGCTCTAATCTTTACGCTGATCATAATCGGCGTTCTGGTTTATGTCATTATGTCGAGATTCGTCATTGGACCACTGAGTACGCTCAAGAAAGCTGAAAAAATAGTGCTTTCACTGAGCGTGGTGGGCATCGTTCTGGTCGTTGTCTACGCTGCAACTGAACTTCTGTTTCGTGTGGTGTTCTAGTCAAGATATCTTTGAATCGCCGAGAAAAGACGATTGCTGAAACGCGGCGAAAAATTTATGTTCATCTTTTCGGGGATCGTTGTCGTGGCTGCAATCGCCAAGGGCTACCATCACTTCACCGACCTAGACCCTGCCCCACCCAAGCATTTTTATTCCTTTGACGAGGTTGGCCTGCAAGGACATGAAGTCTATCGGAAAAAGGGATGCAACAGTTGCCATCGGGCAATGGGAACTGGAGAAGTCGGTGTCGCACCGGTATTGGACGGTGTTGGCACCCGCAGGGATTTGCCATGGCTGAAAGAGTATCTGACTGACCCCGGCAGCCTAGTACCAGGTACTGCTCACTACGGCAACCTGGGGCCTGACTTCAGACTGCTGGAAAACGAAGAACGAGAGAAACTGGCTGCATTTCTTTCTGGACTTCGGGCCAATCCAAACTCGCCAAACTACCCCCTGAAAGTCAAACGCGAGTCAGAATAACGTTCACTCTAATGAAAGACAAAACATCGAGGCAATATCTATGAACGCCGAATCACTCATTCCATTTATCTGGGCTGCGACAGGGTTTCTCATGCTCGTTGCAATTGTAGTCGTCATATTCTGGGCTTACCGAAACAATCAATTTGACGAAAATATTAAAGACCAAATTTTTACCGAAGGTGATGACGATCGTTACAACTGAACCGGCAGGTGCAAAAAGTGCGACTGTCTGCCGGTGAGTGGATCGTAATCGTTGGTTCTGCACTGATCGTACTCTTCGCAGGTGTTGTTGGAACCCTGATATTTCTCAAGCCGCCTCCGATCCAGTTTGAGTACATTGAGACAGCTGTAACAAGGCAAGGTGAGGCACTCTATCGCCGGGAAGGCTGTTTATCGTGTCATGAAATTTTTGGCAATGGAGCTTCTTACGGCCCTAGCCTGGATGGTGTCGGCAGCAAGCGCGATAAGCAGTGGCTCATTAACTACTTGAAATCACCAAGACAAGGCGTCAGTCCAAAGCCATATCGACTAAAGATGCCGCCCTACAATCATTTGCCGGAAAATGAACTGGATCTGTTAGCTGAGTACCTGATGGCACTCAGAGTCGCATCGAACCCTGGGTAGTTGCTAGATGACGCTGTTGGCGGGGACGTTCGGCTTATTCAGAGGGCCCGGACTGATAGTCCTGTTCTTTAAAGAGACCAGTGCCGATACAAGCCCACGGTACGATCGCCAGCGCAATACAACCACCGAGACCAAACACAATCAGCGACAAAATCGTTAGAAAAGGCAATTCCAGCATGAGATAGAAATTCCAGTAGGTTGATACTAAAATATCAATTGTAAACGATACGAAACTGTGGATATGACATTTCCAAAGAAAACTCCACTCCTGATACTTGCACTAACCGCTCTGCTTGCACTGGCATCTTGTAGTGAGCAGTCAACCGGATTTGGTGCAAAACTGAAAATCGGTGATGACGCGCCAAAAAGTGCCAATCTTACTGTGGAAGATCAGAACAATTGGTATGAAGTCTCGACGATGGATACGAAAGTGCCATTGTATAAGTGGACCATCGCGAATCTCATTGAAGAGGGCAAGCCATTCATGGTGGTATTCGGTACTCCTCAACACTGTACGATGTGCGTTGATCAGATCGTCCGTGTCGCAGTGATGGAAGAAAAGTACGGCGACAAATTTTCCTTCCTGCATGTCGATGGCTACAAGGACAATAATATCTGGGTTGAGTGGGGAGTCAAGGGTGAGCCGTGGACGTATTTCGTGGATGCGACAGGCAAAATCGCATCAGTCTTTCCAGGTCAAACCGAACTAGGCCTATTGGAACTCGAAATCGAAAAACTGATATCCAGCAGTTAATTTTCGTGCAACGGTCCCTGCAAGTCGTCCTGAATTGCCTGATCGGTGGTGCACTCTTTATCGGAAACGTGCCAGCCTGGAGTCAGGTGAGTCCGTACGTCTATGTACAGATGTCAATGGCAGTCCCGTGGTTTTTGTATTTTGTATTTCTGGCTAGTATTCTGCTGCCATTTTTTATTCTGATCATAGTAGCCTGGCGCCGCTACAATTCAAGTAATAAGGTTAGAACAAAATTAAAACAGTGATTTTCTGTCACTACAGCATTTCGATTCATTTTTGCTTCGATAAACGATTCATCCCAACCAAGTCATATTTCCGCTAATGGAATTCTTTTTACGAATAATCTTGCCAATCATTCTGCTTGCAGTATTTGCAATTGTCGCTATTTTTGTCTTGAACTCGGTTGAATCCATCGAAATGATGCGCGAGACAAAACGAGCCGGCCCGACCATTCTAAATCAGTAGCGAATCCTCTCGCGGTCAATCAAGTTTGGCAATCGCCTTTGGCGATTGAATCAAAATACCATTCACAATTGGGAATGATAGTTGCGGCTTCTGCCACTCGAACTGTACCTATGAATCGATGGCAGCAATGTTCTATACAATGCACACGAGCACTTACCTCTTCGTTTGAACCGAATTTTTAACTCTGCCAGTATCGTGGTGTCAGAAGAATCAGCAGTGTCAATAGTTCCAATCGTCCAAGCAGCATCGCAAATGCCAGAATCCACTTCGCTGCTGATGGTAGTTGAGAATAGTTGTCTGCCGCTGCGCCTAGAGCTGGACCTAGGTTATTTAGACAGGCAGTTACGGTGGAATAGGCGGTTACCATATCTACGCCCGTTGCCAAAACCATAATTGAGAGCACTACAAAGCTCAGAATGTAGAGCGCAAAAAATCCCCAAACACTGTTAACGACGTTGTCTGGAACCGACTTACCACCCATGCGGATTGGTATGATTGCCGCCGGATGAATGGCTTTCAATATTTCACGTCGACCCTGCTTGAAAAGCATGATGACCCGCATCACCTTGATTCCGCCTGCAGTCGACCCAGTGCAGCCTCCGATGATACTTGCCAGCATCAATAAGGCTGGTAGAAAAAGAGGCCAAGCTGCAAAATCCGTAGAGGTAAATCCAGATGTGGTCGCAATTGCCACTACCTGAAAAACACTGTGCTTAATTGCTTCCGCAGCAGAATTCATGGTACTTGAAAACACCAGAACCGCGGAAACCAGCACAATGAACGCAGTAATTAAACAGAGATAAACTTTAACTTCCGTATCTTGGATGTAAGCCCGAAAGCTTTTTTTGCTCCATACCATGAAATGCAGTGAAAAATTAATCCCCGCCACAATCATGAAAAAAATTGCGACAAACATGACGGGGTCGTTGAAATGAACGCTGAAACTGGCATCGTGGGTAGAAAAACCGCCGATCGCAATGGTTGTGTAACTGTGAGTTATCGCATCAAATGGAGTCATTCCAGCCAACCAGTATGCCAAGGCGCAGACTATAGTTAAACCAAGGTAAATGTACCATAGTGCCTTCGCCGTCTCCTTTATTCTCGGAGTCAGTTTGGAGGATTTCATGACACCGGGCATCTCGGCCATATAGAGCTGCATGCCACCAATTCCCAACATTGGAAGAACAGCAACAGCCAACACAATGATTCCCATCCCACCGATCCACTGTAATTGACTTCTGTAATACAGGACTGAGTAAGGCAGTTGATCTAGACCTGTGAACACCGTCGCCCCAGTTGTTGTCAGGCCGGACATCGATTCGAAAAAAGCATCAGTAAAACTGATTTCCAGGTTGTGCCACAATAGAAATGGCAAAGTCCCTGCCAGTGCTAAAGACACCCAAAAAGCAGCAACGGTCAGAAATCCTTCGCGTACGCCCAGTTGCTGACGATTCTTGCGGACGGGATACCACATAGCAAATCCTGCCAGAAAAATTACGAAAAACGATATTAACAAATCGTAGAATGCACCATCATCGAAAAGAATGGCGATAGCGATCGGTGGCAACAAGGTCAGACTGAACATGCCGAACAAGATTCCTATAACCTTGAATACTGACTGGTAGTGCATGGCAGAATGAGTTTAAGGTTAAGGAGTGGCGGTTGCGACAGGGGATTTAGTGGAAAAAGAGCGGATTGGGTTCGAACAGTCTTTGAACTTCCGAAATCATCTTGAGTGATTTTGCCGCAACAAAAATAATTGCATGATCATCAGACTGGATTTCAATATCATGATGTGCAATTAGAACTTCATCATCTCGAAGAATCGCACCGACCACAGCGCCCTGTGGAAGATTTAGTTCTTCTATGCGGCGACCCACAACACTAGAATGTTGCTTTTCACCCACCGCAATTGTTTCAATAGCTTCTGCCACCCCGCGGCGCAAAGAGTGCACTTCTACTGTCGAACCGCTGCGAATATAACTTAGCAACCGGCCTATTGTGTTCTGATTTGGAGAAATGACGATATCAATACCGCTTTGCGTTGACTCGAGCATTTCAACATAGCTGGAATTATTGATCAATGCCATAGTTCGCTTGGCACCGAGCCACTTCGCCATCATCGCTGAAAGTATGTTGACGGAATCATCGTTGGTAACCGAACAGAACACCTCCATCGTTTCCATATTCTCACGCGTCATCAGGTATTGATCTGTGGCATTCCCATGAATAACAATCGTATTGTTAAGCGTCATTGCAGCGTGCTCGGCTCGGACTCTGTCATACTCGATCAGTTTGACTCTCAAATCAAAAGACTCAAGTCCCTCTGCCAGACGCATTCCAATATTTCCTGCACCAACCAACGTCACCCTTTTGCCAACGGACCTGTCAATGGTGCGCAATTCTTGCATCATACGCGTCAGATTTGCAGGATTTGCGATAAAGAACACTTCGTCACCCGGAAGAATGGCAGTTTCGCCTTTTGGAATGATGGGTTGACCCGAACGATAGATTGCTGCAACCCGTACATCGTCATTGGGCATGTGATCACTTAGCTCTCTGATCTTATGCCCGACAAGTTTTCCGCCATGTTCCGCGCGCATTGCAGCTAACTGAATTTTTCCGTGTGCAAATTCCACAACCTGCAGAGCACCTGGCAAATTGATGAGTCGGATGATTTCATCCGTTACCAGCTGAGCGGGGCTGATAATCGAGTGAATTGGAATCTGCTTCTCATCCGTACCGAAAAATTCAGACTTGCGCCTGTGAAATTCCATGTTGCGCACGCGGGCAATCAAATTAGGCTCAAGACCGAGTCGATGCATTAATTGGCACACCAGAATGTTTGTTGCATCATTGTCTGTAACGGCCAACACCATATCTACATTGTCGGGATTCACTTCTTCGAGGACTAAAGGATCGGAAGCATCCCCCAAAATTGTCCGAATATCGAGATTCTGAGACATCAGGTTTAGCGCGGCTTCACTCTGATCAATGATGGTAATATCGTATCCTTCCTGGTCTAACGCTCGAGCGACTGAAGAACCCACCGTGCCAGCGCCAACAATCAAAATACCAGTCATGATTCAGCTCCGTCTTTAGTCGTGATTTCAATTTGACTGCTGGCAGTTTCCTCAATTCCGAGGTCTCGGGTTTTGCGAAATATACTGGCCCGATGTAATCCGGTTGCTGCGGCGACCTCTGTCAGAGATTTTGAACGTTGCAAATGAAACCTGAGGTACTCGCGCTCAAAATTATCCTTAGCCTCTCGAAATGGAAGTCCAAAAAGCTGCGAACCGTCCTCAACTGTTTCCAATGACTCAATTGCCGGTTCGTCCCATGATTCAAGCACCGTACGTACCTCTTCATCAGAAATAGTCTCCACACTAGCACCCTGAATAACTTTTCGAAGAACGTTTTTCAACTCTTCAACATTCCCATTCCAGGTATGATTGCGCAGACAATTCAGTGCTGCCGTAGAAATCGGTTTATAAGGCAGTTCACCGCTTTTGCTGAATTTGTCAACGAGATAACCAACCAATTCGGGAATATCCTGAAGTCGGTCACGCAACGACGGTACCCGGATCACCGATTCATTCAGCCGATGAAACAATTCTGGTCGAAACTTTCCTTCCTTGATACGCTGGTAAATTGATTCGGTCGTCGTTGCAAAAATCGCAGACGCACTGTCATCACCTCTGAAGCGCCTCTCAATAATTTCGTTGTGCAAACCTAAAACCTGATTTTGAGCATATCTGTCGTAGGTGTGAATATCGCGAATCAAGATGGAGCCATGTTTCGCTTCCTCGATCGCATCTGAAATAGTACGTTGCCAAATCTCCTTCGTCTGCCAATCCAGTATTATCAGGCTCTTTCTGTCGTTGCCACGATCATGATGAATCATGCGAGATACCGTTGTCCGACCACTGCCGACTTCACCAATGACGAATACATCGGATCTTGCTTGAGATAGCTTGTTGATTTCTCCACGCAATGTTGCAATTGCTGGACTTGATCCGACCAAATCAACTTGAGCGTCTGATTTTCTCGTTACTCTGTGCTTTGTCGATACCTCCCTGCTGCTTACAGCGTTTCGCACCGTGATGTCCAAACGGCCGATGGACACTGGTTTTTCCAGGTAGTCGAAGGCACCATAGCGGGTCGCTTCGACAGCTGTTTCTATTGAACCATGGGCAGACAACATTATCACCGGGGTTTCAAAGTTTGCGTCATGCCATTCTTTCAGCAAGGTAATTCCATCGTCACCAGGCATCCAGATATCCAGCAAAATGGCATCAAACTGCTGTAGGCGAACCGCGGTCCGAGCAGCCGCGGCATCGTGTACCTCAGTTACGGCGTAATCAAAATCGGTGAGAATTTCACCAATTAGTTGGCGAATATCAGGTTCATCGTCAACGACAAGGATTTTGAGTGGTTTAGTACTCATTGTAATTCTTCAGTATGGAAGTCATTGTGACCTGCAAGTTCACCCCTGGAGATAGAACGCTGAGGCTCAAGACGGAACTCCAATTGAACTTTTGCACCAACTCCATTAGCAACATTTTCAGCGAATACTGTACCATCATGTGCTTCGACAATCCGCTTGACAATCTCAAGTCCTAGGCCCATACCCCGTTTTTTTGTCGTCGCGTACGGCTCGAACATTTTGCCTAGCACTTCACTTTCAAATCCAGGGCCATTGTCAATAATTGAAACAACAATATTCCCTTCAACAGTAGTTTGTGACTCAATTTGTAGCTCTGATTTTTTGGAATCTTCTGTTGCTTCTCTAGCGTTATTGATCAAATTATTAAATACCTGTACCAGTTTGTCCGGATCACCTGACATCTCTGGTAAATTCGGATCAAGCTGCAAATATATTCGTTCAATCTGCTCGTTTTTCTCGTGCAGTTCAGTCACCTCACGAATCAATTCATTCAAATTCACTGAAGAAATCTGTAGTTTTATCGGTTTGGAATAGTTTTGGAAGTCCTTGACTATTCGTCCCAATGTATTCAATTGCCGACCAATCGCAGCAAATGAAAGTTCAAGAGATTGCCGCTGGTCGTCAGTTAGAGTGGCGTCGGTTTTGTACTGAATGCGATCAACAGCCAGTTGAATCGGCTGAAGAGGATTTAACATTTCGTGCGCCATTCGCTGTGCAACAGCCTTCCACGCTTCACCTCGCTGAGCCTCGACCAAGGCGGTAATATCTTCGACAACTACAACGTGTGTTGCCGATGCGCTGGCAGGAATTGGCAACTTGGTTCCACTGTAAGCCAAAATTTGATCGCCCTGTCGAGAATGGAGCTTGACGGTATCACTCCATTCGGAGTCCTTTCTATCGATTCCTTTAGCAATTGACTCAAAAAGAGGAGAGTAAGTGTCCCATCGTTCAATCATAGCACTTAAATGATCGTCGATTAATTCCGCCGCGTTAATGCCTAGAATGCTCTCAGTCGCTAAGTTGATGTTCGTTAGTCGCTGGTCCCGATCAAAAAACATGACTCCCGAAGACAGATGTTCGAGCACAATCTCTAGATACGCACTGTGCTCTTCGGCAAGTAAACGACTTTGACTGATTTGCTCCTGCGATACTTTAATGCGCCCTGTCATTTCGTTAAACGAGTTAACCAGAACCCAAAAATCATCCCGAACGGATGTGTGCTGAAGACTCTCGTATCGACCCTCAGCAACCGCCTTTGTACCTTCAAGCAACGTACGAATAGGCTCGACCAGGTGGCGGGTTAATCCAATGGCTGCCAACGTAGCGAGCAACATAACAAAAAGCGTAACAAAAGTCAGGGCCAATACAAAGCTGACTTTCAGTGGATTTCTAAGGTACTCCAAGCGTTCATGTCTTTCGTTCAATTGGCTGATGCGTTCAGCGAGTCTTTGAGAACTTGACGGCAATGTTGTTAGCACCTGTAGATAGTGCTGATGCGTCGGACCTGCAATCGGAATTGGAATCAGCATGCGAAGCAGTGCACTGCCATCTTCTCCGTGGTATAGTTCCCACCCTGACCGTCGATCGCGCACCGATTCTTCTGACCCGGCTGGGCGTTCTCCAGACTCTTGAACACTTGATGAATCCAGGGATGACATGGGATCAGGATCGAGAAAAAACTGCTCAATTAATCGCTGACTTGGTTGAACGGGTAGCAGTGATTCAGTTCTCGTACTACTGGAGACGACCATTCCTTCCGCACGAGTCAGATCTTCAAAATAGGTAATTTCTTCGTAGTCGGCAGACTGACTCGCTCGAAAAATGAGCTCAAAGATTCTTTCGCTTAGAGTCGCAGGTTCAGCGATCTCGTTTTCAGTAGCCGAAGTATCAGGTGCCTCTGAGCTCACAATCACTGTCAAACTGAACTCTTCTTCACTCGAAATAGTATGTTCCATTGCAATAAATGAGCCAGTGGCTGACTCATCTGTTTGGCGATTGCTGAATACAGCCGGTATCCCCTCGCCACTTTGCTGGCGAAGCAGTGTGGCAAGTTCCTCAACCACATCATCCAGCTCATTTCTTATTCTCGTCTCGAAAGAATCGAAAACAAGGACTCGCAATTGATTGGCTTCCTCGACCGCTTCACCCACCTGAAGTTCAAACCAGTTGTCGATTCCACGGCTCAAAGCAAGGAAGGCAAATACGTAAACCACGGCCATCGAAAAAAATGTTATGACGGCGATATTTCGCAGAATTCGTAATGCCAGTTGAGTGCCTGGTTCGCGTTGCCTGTACTCTCGAATAAGCTGATAGGCAGACATACCAATCAACAGGAGAAACACAATCGCAGCAACCAGGTTGGCGACCAGCAGTTCTGCATCGTACTGAATGAGCAAATCGGCTGATGCCGTATCTGAAATTACGGCACCCAACTGCACCATTACGAAAAGAAACAGCACTGTTGCCAGTGCTAAGGCAAATGTGTAGAAGCGCTTAACGGAAATTTGTGTCACTTGATGTCGAATTTCACCCGTTCGCTCTTTAAATGCCAAGCATCATTGAAAAACACAGGCAGTCGCATGACGGAAGGCAATGCTGACCGATCAATCGAAATTCTAACTTTCCCAACGTAAGAACTGTCGGCATGGAGAGTATCTTCAGCCAATTCGACTCGATGAGTTCGTTGTCTGCCAAGTGCCTCTAGCATTACCTCAAGCGAGGTGTAGCCACCATTTACATTTCGATCAGCGGATTTCAGTAAATAGTCTCGATACAGACTTCTGTAGCTGAGTACATCTCGGGTGACATATTCATGAATGAGTTTGTCCCAGAGATTATTTCGTACCTGATAGATCTTGATCGTGGTCTGAATAGTTATCGGAATACTTGATTTAAACGCTTCAAGTACGTCCTCCGAAAGTTCGATCTGGGAATCCACAACGACAGTTACCAAAGTATCAGAATCACGCACGGCTTCAGTAGACACAATGGAAAATCCAAAAGAGGGGGACGCCATCATGCAGAGCGCAAATAAGGAAATGTACCGGGCGATTTTACCGATACAACTCTTTCGCACCGTCAATCGGCTTCTCCGACTCATTGGTTTTTCAACCTCGCATAATAGAACCCATCTCCACCAGCGTCGTCCTGCAGCCGCTGTCGACCGAAGCGAGTTTGGTGCCCAAGAGACGGAGGCAATTGATCAATGCTAATGTTTGGATGGTTGCATAAAACGGCTTCAATCTGACTATCATTCTCACGAGCCAGTATTGAACAGGTTGTATACAGAAGTTTCCCATTTCGATTCAAGAGCGGCAACAGCCCTTCAAGCAAGTGGCGCTGTTGTTCGACGACCTGGTCAATGTCTGCAGGCTTCCGATGATGCTTGATATCCGGATGCTTGCTGACTACTCCGAGAGCTGAGCATGGAGCATCAACCAGAATCCGATCAAATGGTTTTCCATCCCACCATTCGTCGGGGCGCGCAGCGTCAGCTGTTATAACTTGAGCATCATTTTGCACTCTGCTCAAATTATCTACAATCTCAGCCGTACGCGCCTGATCAATATCAATTGCTACAATTTCTTCCAATTCCGGTTCTAATTCAAGCATGTGAACGAGTTTACCACCTGGGGCAGAACAGGCATCCAGCACCCTTTGGCCCGGTGCCAGCTCCATCGACAGTGCAGCCAGCTGCGAGGCTGAACTCTGGACCGATACTACACCATTACTAAATCCGGGTAGATTCTCAACACAGATTCGATTTGCAAGCTGAAGCGCTACTGGAGAGGTCTGATCGACACTTGCAAGAATATGGTTTTCTTTCAGTAAGTCAAGATACTCGGACACACCAGTTTTATTCACATTCAGTCGTAGCGTCATCTTCGGACGACAGTTGTTGGCGCGCAGGATTTCTTCCCAATTTTCCGGCCACTCCTGCTTGATGAGATCAACAATCCACTGAGGATGAGAGTAGCGGCAATCATCCGGCAATCCGTTTGATCTAAACTGATCTTCACTGCTCAAGTATTTTCGCAAAACGGCATTGACAAGCCCTCGTGCCCAAGGCTTTCCAAGGTCAGCTGTCGCATCAACAGTTTCAGATACACATGCGTATTGTGGAATCCTTAAAAATTTCAACTGATAAAGACCCACGCATAGGAGGCATAGTACATCCTGATCTTTACGACGAACCGGACGAGTAAGCAATTGGTTTAATTCATGCTCAAGTAGCCAGAACCACCTTACGACCCCGTAGGTTACCTCTGTGATGATTCCCCGATTTTCAGAATTCGCCTGATCCAGTGCATGTTCGAGAACCCGGTTTAGCTGTCGACCCCGAAATACCACATGAAGTATTGCAAGCGCAGCGATTGTTCGGGGATTTTTCGCTTGGGACATTGATCAGCCCACCTTTGGTCCATATCCAAAAGTTGAACCCAGCGATATCGGAAACCCCGACAGAAATTCCTGGACTCTCATTCTTTTTTTACCATCGCGCTGCAAACACAAAATATTTACAGCATTGTGTCCAGCACCAACTATCACACCACGGCTGGTACATTCAATCACTTTACCGGGAGTGGCTATCCCTGTGTGTGTGGAAACCTGCGCTGACCATATTCGAATTCCCATTCCTTGATAATATGTTCTCGCAATTGGCCAAGGGTTAAATGCGCGCACTTTGCGAACAATTTCATCGGCCGATAATTTCCAGTCGATGATAGACTCGGCAACTGTAAGTTTTGCAGCATAGGACGCCAGACTGTCCGTTTGTGGTGTCGACTCCTTCAGTTTTAGAGGCAATGAATTCAAGGTATTCAGCAATTCATGAGCACCCAACACAGCCAACTTTTGCTGTAACGTTTCCGTCGTGTCATCCATCTGGATTGCACACTCAACCTGCGAAAGCATCGGTCCTGTATCAAGTCCGACATCCATGTGCATGATTGTTACCCCAGATTTATTGTCACCTGCTTCGATAGCACGCGCAATCGGTGCAGCACCGCGCCATTTGGGAAGCAGGGACGCATGCACATTAATGCATCCATACTTTGGCAGTTGCAGGAGTTCAACTGGCAGCATAAGCCCGAAAGCAACGACAACCATCACATCCGGCGCCAAACTGACGAGTTCATCTATCAATTCGTCTGTGATGCGATGGGTTTGAAGAACTCGAATCCCTTGATCTTCGCAAAAAAGCTTGACTGGCGGTGCGGTCAGTTTTCGCCCACGACCCTTTGGTCGGTCTGGCTGAGTGAGCACTGCAACGACTTCAACGTCGCTTTCGACCAGACTTTGCAAACTCGGTAGTGCAAATTCTGGTGTGCCAGCGAATATGGCTCGCAGATTGTTCATAACTTCAAACTACAACATCGACAGACGTCATGCAATTCACGCTCCAAATTTGAAGCGAATCTTAACCGACTTTACGTGCCATGTCGCGTTGGCGTTGGCGGGCTGCCTTTTGAAATTGTTTGGTGACTCGCTGACGTTTTAATCGGGACAGATAGTCTGTAAACAGTTTGCCGCTCAAATGATCAATTTCATGTTGAACGCATACTGCAAACAGGCCTTCAGCTTCGGTTTCATACGTTTCTCCCTGCAAGTCTTGGGCTCGAAAGCGTATCCATTCTGCCCGTTTGACCTCCGCAAAATATCCCGGAAACGACAAACAACCTTCTTCAACGATCTGCTCACCATTCGAATCAATCACTTCAGGATTAATTAGAACTTTCAAATCATTGTGATCATCGGATACGTCGATAACAATGATACTTTGTGGTATCCCCACCTGGATGGAAGCCAACCCTATTCCAGGTGCCGCATACATGGTTTCAGCCATGTCCTTAACCATGTCTCGAATTTCTGAATTGAAATCAGCGACTGGTTCAGCGACGCGACGCAATTTAGGGTCAGGGTAAACAAGAATGTCTAGTACAGCCATTGGAATGCAGATATTCTCCGAACCGGCTTACTCCGGATGGGTTTGCAAAATAGTCGGAAAGTTAATCAAGATTTCTCGTTGATTAGTTCCAGGTCGAATACCAAATTTGTAGTGTTACGAAAATTCTCACGAATTAATATATAAAAAGCAAAGTTTTCCACCCACTTTTCTTCGGTCATATTTTAGCAACTGCTCTTAATGATTAATCTTGTCGTCGTTGAATCACCAGCGAAATCGAAAACTATTGGCAAATATCTGAATAACGACTTCAATTCTGAAGGCGTATACAAAATATTAGCCACAGGTGGACACATATATGAGTCGCACAAGGTAGATGTCAATAATGACTTCAAGCATGAATATCAACTGATTGACTCCAAACGCAGCGCAGTCAAACAGATTGAAAAAGCCATGCAATCAGCGGACCGATTGTACCTAGCAACTGACCCTGACCGCGAAGGGGAAGCCATTTCAGCGCACGTAAAAGACTACCTTATTCGGCGCGGCGTTCTAAAAGGCAAAGAAGTGCACCGCATTGTTTTTTACGAAGTTACCCGTAAAGCAGTATTGGATTCCCTTTCAAATCCAGGCGAAATTTCGGAAAATTTGGTTGAAGCACAGCAGTCGCGAGATGCGCTTGATCAATTAGTCGGATTTAATCTGTCGCCACTTCTTATTCGGAAACTTCGCACTCCCCATATCTCCGCTGGCAGGGTACAGAGTCCTGCACTGCGACTCATTGTTGAAAGACAGCGAGAAATTGATCAGTTCACACCCGTCGAATTCTGGACGATTGGGGCTGAACTGTCCAAAGAAAGTAATGTTGAATCGAACTCTTTTTTTGCCCAACTGACTTACTTGAGCGGGAAAAAGCTTGCGAAGCAGGAAATTAACAGTCAAGAAGCAGCAGATTCAGCTGTTGCATCGATCGAAAAGGAGTTGGAGCATTCAGAGCGAAAACTGACAGTCGCGACGATTAATCGAAAAGATCTGAAGAAAAAACCACCACCACCGTTCAAAACCTCTACATTTGTACAGAGTGCTACACAAAGATTGAAAAGAAGTGCGGTCGATGTGACTCGAATTGCCCAAAAACTCTATGAAGGTCTCGAAATTAATGGCGTACAGACGGGACTGATCACGTATACCCGTACTGATTCGCTAACTTTGTCTACATTTGCAACAGGACAGATTCGTGAGTTCATCAGTAAAACTTACGGTAGTCAGCACATCCCGAATTCAGCTCGTGTTTACAAAACCAAATCAAAAACGGCACAGGAGGCACACGAAGCAATCCGGCCAACCGATGTTAATCTCACTCCTGATAAAGTCAGGTCGTCCTTGAACCAGGAGCAGTTTGCCATCTATGAACTCATTTGGAAACGCACCATCGCATCACAAATGAACGATGCCATCTTTGATCAGGTGTCGGTCGATTTGGTAGTGGCGGATCATCGATTTCACTCAACCGGCTCCACTCTCAAATATGCAGGTTGGCATGCGGTCTCGAAAAATTCAGCAGAACGGGACAGCGATTCCGAAAGCATTCGCACATTACCGCACCTTGAAGAAGGTGAATCAATCCCGGTTAAGCAAATTAAGCCTGAACAACACTTTACAAAACCGCCACCGCGCTATACCACTGGCAGTCTCGTCAGGCAACTGGAAGATTTCGGCATCGGCCGTCCGTCTACGTGGCCAACAATCATCACGAAACTGCAAAATCGTAATTACGTCACTGTCGAACAGCAGAGTTTTTACGCTGAAAGCCTTGGTTGTATAGTCGTAGATTATCTGAATCAGCATTTTTCAAGGTATGTTGATTACGGATTTACCGGAACAGTAGAAGACAAACTGGACGAAATTGCGCGAGGTGAACTCAATCGGTTGTCCGTGCTTGGCGAATTTTGGAATGACTTTTCAGCCCAACTTGAAACGAAACTCAAGGCCCCTGCCTTTGAAATCAGTCTAGGTGAAGACCCAGATACCAAACGCGAACTTCTTGTCAAGGTGAGAAACGGAGGATCCTTCCTTCAGTTAGGCCGAAGAACCGATGAGGAGAAGCCGATTTTTCGGCCATTACCAAAAGGAACGGACCCGGGTTCAGTTTCGTTTGAAAATGCTGTTAAACAGTTCAGGAGTCCAGTACTACCTCGCACCTTAAATGAGAAAACGCGAGATGGAAGAGTTGTTGAAATAAAGTCCGGTCGCTACGGGCTTTATTTCACTTGTACTGACGATGAGGGGGAAGTCGAATCTTTCAATTTGGACAGCGATATTGACCCTTTTGCAACTACGATTGAAGACATTCAATCAATTCTTCTTTTACCAAAATTGCCGCGCAGTTTGGGAAAATCTGATGAGTATAAAGAAGTTCTCGCAAATCGTGGTCGATTTGGGCCCTATCTTTCGGTAATACGCGCAGATGGGAGCAAATTCAACGTGAGTCTGGGTAAAACTGACAATCCTACGACAGTCTCACTTGAACGCGCAATCGACGTCATCAATGCCTCTAAATCAAAAGCTAGCTCGAGAGGAGGTCAACGCTCCACCATAAAATCATTTGATGACTCGAAAGTTCAAGTACTGGATGGACGATACGGACCCTATGTAACAGACGGTAAAATCAATGCCAGTGTGCCACCTTCTCTGGTTGCTTCCGAGTTAAGACTCGAAACCTGCATGGAATTGCTCGAGAAGAAAAGAAAAAGCAAACCCAAGAAGCGTACAGCGTCCAGGAAAAAAAATACAAGTTCTACGCGCAAAGCGAAAAACGCCTAATCAATCAATTCATTGCACCATCGCGCAGCCTGTCGCCGTGATTCAAATTCGGTCAATGACTTGTTGAGCAATTAGTTGAACCACTCTGTGTCCTCATCCAGTACTGCTTGATTGAGGAATGTCAGCCAGCGGAAGTACGAAGAATAATTCGGATGTTTCATGTCGACTTGGTGCTATTCTCCGACCCACACACTGTCGAAACATGACGCTGCTAGAACCTGCAAATCGCGCCATGTGATATGACTCTATGCCAAGTTCAAGTATGCAGCTGAACTTAAACCGCCATTGCCGATGGAACAGTCATGCGCTCGATTGCATAGATGAATGCATCAGATAAAATGTCAGGCTGACGGCAAAGATTCAAACTAATTGAACTGTCTGAAGTCCTGCTTACATGTCCCTTTAGGGGCGTGCTGCAGAATAATAATGAACAGCATCATATTCGTAGGAGAATATCTATGCGAGACCCTTCTCATTCGCCAGAGAAGCGCCGCACCCGCAGTACCTGGCACAATGACTTTTTCTCAGGCCACTTTCGAACGCCCGAATCCGTCTCATCCCTGCTGAAGCTGGCCTTAAGCCCTGAGGAGCTTGAGCTGTTTGACCTTGACACCCTGCGGGTGGAATCCGGTAACCTGACCGATGCTGCTTCTCTTCGGGGCATTCACTCTGAGCTTGTTGCATCGGTGAGACTGAAAGACGGCGAGCAATTGACGGTCAGCATTGTGGTTGAGCATAAAAGTTATCCGTACAGTCAGGTGATGTCGCAAATTCTGTGGTATGTTGCCAAACTGTACAAGGATGGTTCCAAGGTTGTGCTGCCTATTCTGATTTACCATGGACGGAAGCGTTGGCGCGGGAAGAAGAGTTTTCACGCATTTCAACACGCCAGTCTGCCGGGGAAGTTTATGGAGTGCTTTGGTCGCAGGCTGTTGGATTTCGAGGCTATAGAGTTGAGTCTGCGCGAGTCGGGCATTGAGGGACGACTTTCGGAGTTGCCGCTGGTGGAGCGGTTGGTTTTGCGGGTGATGTCAGAGATATGGGAGGCTGATGCGAGCGATTATGCACAGTGGATGGATGAAATTCGAGCGTTGCCGGAGAGTCAGCAGCGCGAGTTATCGGCCAGTTTGAGGGAATATTTTGTGAATATCAGCAAAATAAATAAAATTACGGTTGTACGCAAGGTGAGGGAGATGCATCCGGGAGATGAATATATGCAGCATGAATTGGAATTATTGGAAGATTTGACGAATGAGACGGTCGACTCTGCTGTCAAAAAGGGTCGAAAGTTAGGTCTTGAGATAGGACTTGAACAAGGTCTTGAGAAAGGGCGCAAAGCAGCTGCGTCTGAATTTGCAAATTGGCTGATCCAACGTGGTATTCCAGATGAAGAAATTCAGGAGATTACGAAGTTATCTCCAGACGAAATATCAAAAATTAGAAACGGTACCTGATTGCAAGATGAGCAAGCTTTTACTTAGTAACTGCTTGCTTTGATGGCAACCCTGATGAACCAAATTCGGTTATAGCATTGAGATCCTTTTATAGCGACTAATTTGATTGTTATCAATCAAATAATAAATTCAAAAGCCAACGTTTGGTTTTCGGGAAGTTGCATATTCTTGTTTGGAGCAACAAAAATGGCGATTGAATGGTGCATAGAATCAGACTACAACGCCGATGCAAGCTGAGAACCATTGAATTTGAAGTAATCACTCCAACAATCGTTTGACTTTCTTCTGAGAGACGCTGTGAATTGGCTTACCAGTGATCAAACTCAGCGGTGGATAAGGCATCTCCGGCAAGAAGCAGAAAAGCTCAACATTTACTTCAGCAGCAGTCCATTCAAAGCCAGGAATATTTTCGAAACGTTTACCTGCAAATCGCTTGCGTTTCTCAATTTGATCATACGGCACCTCCGCCTCATACAGCAACTCACAAATTTCTTCAACCGTTGAGGGAAAGACGTGAACTTCAACTGGCCTGACTGATGTGATTACTCCAGTTACTGCCGCACCGGTAAGCTTTGGTGAGTACTCAGAAACCAAATCCATAATTGACAACGCTGTTTCCAGGTACCGCTTATGCTCGACATCTCTGTTAGTTGTAAAAATCGATAACTGTTCCTCAAGTGCATTCTCAATTTCCAGGTTGGTTGGAATGGATCGATGCGTCGATACACCGAGCCTTGAACAGGCTTTTTCTTTTGCGATTCGAAAATCGCGAACTCCCTCATCCGCCATGATTCGGGCAGCTTCATAGCGTAGTGAACGGCGCAAACGACTTGCTGACTTTGGCACGACGAAACTGTGCAGGTGAGTTAAAAAAGTTGACTTTCGGTTGATTCTTCAGCGGCATCTGGCTGCTGAGATTCTTCAGTTTTCAGACTGACTTGAGCAATATCCAGTATCGGCTGAGTTCCAGCAATAAATGACTCCTGGAGTGCATTAGAGCTATCCTCAGGTACAGCTTCTCCAGTTTTTGCATCGATAAACTGCGTGACAATGTTGTCCGGTGGCTCAAGTAGCGATTCCGGCACATTCTCCAACGCAGTTTTCATGTAGTCAATCCAGATCGGAAGTGCCAATCCGGAACCGTGTTCATTCCGACCCAAATCGGCTGGCTTATCAAACCCGACCCAGACAGTTGTGGCGATATCCGCATTGAATCCGGAAAACCACGCATCTTCAAAATCATTAGTGGTGCCGGTTTTTCCGGCAAGATCTGCACGATTGAGCGACAGAGCCCGGCGTCCGGTTCCATCCCGAACTACACCGCGCAAAAGATCGGTCATGATGTAGGCATTAGCGCTGGAAATTACCCTTTCGGCGCGCTTGACAGGAGTCTGTGAAAGTGACTCCAAATTCTCGTTTTCTGAATCTAATTGAAAAACACAGCCGCTGCAAACCTCTGTGGTCTTGCCGCGCAACACAACCCTGTCATACTGGTCTTTAACGATGTCAATAAAATAAGGTTCAACGACATGACCGCCATTGGCAAACACTGCAAAGCCAGTGACCACATTCAATGGTGTTTCCTCAGCTGAACCCAGCGCGAGAGAAAACCCACTCGGAAGTGATGTTCGATCAAATCCAAATTTTGTAATGTGATTGATAGTCGTATCTATCCCCAAACCTCGAATCAGTCGAACCGAAACCAGATTCAATGATCTTGCCAGCGCTTCCCGTAAGCGTGTTTCTCCAGTGAACTTGCCACTATAGTTTTGCGGTCGCCACAATATTTCAGATTGCTGATCTTCAACCACAATTGGAGCACCGCTGATCAAACTTGCTGAAGTAAACCCGTTGTCAATTGCCGCAGAGTAGACAAAGGGCTTAATTGAGGATCCCATCAGACGCTTGCCCTGAGTTGCGCGATTGAACTTATCCAGGTAGTAGTCGAAACCACCCACCATCGCCAATACGGCACCATTTTTCGGATTAATCGAGATTATTGCGCCATTCACGTCGGGAATTTGCACCAGCGTCCAACCAGTGTCTTCAACCAGCCGTGCGAACACAATATCGCCGAGATCAAGAACATCACTCGGAGTTTGAGGTTTTGGACCAAGCAGGCGAGCGGACTGATAGCGTCTCGCCCACTGCATATTCTCCCATGGAACGGTAATCGTCTCGGAAGACTTGTTTACTGCAACTACACGGTCCTCGTGCACTTCCGTAATAATTACGGGAATGATGTCTTGGCTCGGTTCAATATGTCGCAGGACGTCGTAGATTTGTTCTGCTGTTCCCAGCTGATCAATATCCCAGTTTCGAATTGGACCGCGAAATCCATGACGCCGGTCGTACTGAATTAAACCCTCACGCAGACTCTGACTAGCCGCCAGTTGATTTGTGGAAACGATTGTCGAATAGACGCTATACCCGTCTTCGTAGGCCGCTTCACCAAAACGATCAAACATCTCTCTTCTAATCTGTTCTGCAACATAAGGTGCCTTCAATTCCACTTCAGAAATGTGCAGTTCTGCCGTTAGTGATGATTCGACATAGTCACTGTACTCAGTCTGGGAAAGGAATCCCAAATCTCGCATGCGACCGAGTATGTAATCGCGTCTTGCTTTTGCATCTTTCGGGTTGCTTAACGGATTAACACTAGATGGTGCCTTCGGCAATGCTGCAAGCATCACATACTGGGGAATTTCAAGCTCACCAAGCGGCTTACCATAATAGACATTTGCTGCCGCTCCAAATCCGTAAGCACGGTGCCCAAGAAATATTTTGTTTAGATACAGCTCCAGAATTTCATCTTTGGTCAGGTACTGCTCCAACCGAAGAGCAAGTAGAGCCTCTCGTGCCTTACGAAGATAGGTTCTCTCTTTAGTCAGGTAGTAATTCCGAGCAACCTGCATGGTAATCGTGCTGGCGCCTTGTGCTCTGCTGCCGGAAACAAAGTTGGCGTACATTGCACGCAACACACCGCGATAGTCAACACCGGCATGCTGATAATAACGATCGTCTTCCGCAGCAAGCACTGCGGCAATCAGTGCCGGCGGCGTGTCGGCAATCTTGATGGGAATTCGCCGCTGGTTTCCAAATTCTCCCAGTAAAAGCCCATCGCTTGAATAGATGCGAAGCGGCACCTTGAGTTGCAGAGTCTTGATTGTCTCAATGTCCGGCAAACCGGGCACTAGCAAAATTACCACAATGACAACCACAGCGAGCGCCATCATGAATAGATTGCTGATCGTGCTCAAAGCAACAGAAAGAACTCTGGCTGCGCCTTGCCTTTTGTGCGCTTTCACGAACATCTACCTTACTCCGTTAATTTTGCCAAAGTTCTGACATGAATAATACTACGAAGTTCCGGACATTTACCGATACGGATTTTATTTTTTTAGCAACGTCCAGTCTATAGTACCCTGTAAAAATGGGATCAATGCGTCTACAGTCGCGAATTTTTAACACTGTGCTTTTCAGACTATCGCTGTCAGTTCTTTTTTATGCGAAATTGCGAGTGACAAGCACGACAGCCTTCTTCGCCCATCTGCTTGACTGCTGCCGATATTTGAGATTTATCTTTGGACGCAATTGCAGATTCCAAACCCTTTCCAAGATCGACCAACCGCTCCGAAGCGGAAGTAAAGTCGTCCCATTTTTCCCAGATGATTGGCTTCGCCTGACTCTCTTTGTTGTGATTCAATCCGGTATCTGGCGGAAAGTGCGACGGAAGTTCTGGGGCCAGTTCGATGATTCTGACCGCTTTTTGGCTTAGTTCCGCTAAATCGCCCTTTCCCCGTTTCACAAAATTTCCGAACGCCTTCATAATGTCGCCTAGTTCATTCATGTAAACATGCCGTTTCTCGTAAACCGGTCCACCTCCATGAGCGTACGCTGAATTACCCACAACTAGAGAAATTGAAGCGACCAATACCACAAAAATAAGTGATTTGAATTTTGAAGAGCTGCAAACACACATAGAATTGTCTATTGATCAGTAAATGAACTGTTAATTGACATTATGTCTCACTTTAAACTGCCAATCGCACCGCTTCGGTTATCGAAATACGACGAAATTAATCTTTAAAGATTCCAAAAAAATAAATTTAGTGGCAACAGCATTTCAGGAAGTTACTCGCAAATTGATTCACTTGAACACAGTACTTTGCTTAATGAATAAAATGGCTGGATGCGTGTCCTGCAATTCGACTCGTATTGACCAGTTCGGCCCATTTGATACATCTGCATTGAATTTTTACCAACGTGAGTGATAAATCTCATTTGGAACAAAGAATCGCGTCCTATCGACTATCTGACCCGATGATCATTCTGGTCGGACCGATGGGTGCCGGAAAAACGACGGTCGGAAACCGGCTGGCAAAAAGATTGCACCTAAGCTTTGTCGACATTGATCACGAGATCGAAAAAATGGCGGGTCGGTCAATAACAAATATTTTTGAACAGGAGGGCGAAACCGGATTCAGAAAGCGTGAAACTGAGGCAATTGAGGCATACTGCTGTCTCAGCGGAACAGTCATTTCGACTGGCGGTGGCGCAATTCTGTCAGAATCCAACCGACGAATGATGCGTAGTGGAATTGTCATATATCTTCATACAACCCCAACACAGCAGTATCTACGCATCAGAAACCGCAAACACCGACCAAATTTTGATCCAGACAGGCCTATCGAAAAACTCTCTGAATTGATGAAAATACGCGAACCACTTTATCGTGCAGAGGCCGATTACGTAGTGAATTCGGACAATCAATCGGTAGAAACACTAACCAAGAAGATCGAGGAATATTTAATCAATCAATGAAGACAATCACTGTAAATCTTGATGATCGGAAGTACCCGATTCATATCGGCCGCGATCTACTCCAAAATGTCGAATTGTTTCAACCGCATGTGAGCGGAGACCGGGTGGTGATCATTAGCAATGAGATCGTTGCACCTTTATACGCAAATACGATTTCCAAGACTATAAGCCAGTTTGCTCTTGTTGAAGAATACCATCTGCCCGATGGTGAGATTTACAAAGACTTGAGTTCAGTCAGTCAGATTTTTGACCACATGTTATCAATTCCTTGTGATCGCAAGACAACGATAATTGCGCTTGGCGGTGGTGTTGTGGGAGACATATCAGGATTCGCTGCTGCGTGCTATCAGCGCGGCATACCCTACATTCATGTTCCAACCACCCTGCTGGCACAGGTTGATTCTTCGATTGGCGGGAAGACGGGAGTAAACCACCCGTTAGGGAAAAACATGATTGGGGCGATCTACCAGCCAAAGTGTGTGGTCGCTGATATTGATACCTTGAAGACACTTCCAGAACGTGAACTCCTGGCTGGACTTGCTGAAGTGATCAAGTATGGCTTGATTCGAGATCCTGAGTTTTTCGATTGGCTGGAAGACAATGTCGACAGTTTGCTGTCCAGGGATTTAGATTCTCTTGCCTATGCGATTGAACGATCCTGCGCAAATAAGGCAGAAGTTGTTGAACTTGATGAAAGAGAATCGGGCCTGAGGGCGTTGCTTAATTTCGGACACACATTCGGTCATGCAATCGAAAATAAACTGAACTACAAGAGCTGGCTACACGGTGAAGCTGTTGCTGCAGGAATGGTTATCGCAGCAGAATTTTCACGATGTTTGAACCTGATTGACTCGGAACAGCAATCAAGAGTCGAACAAATTGTTCGTCGCTACAAACTGCCGGTTCTACCACCAAATGGTATGACAGAAAGTGACTTTATGGATGCCATGGCTGTCGATAAGAAAGTCGAAGCTGGGAAAATTCGATTCATCGTTCTGGAAGGAATAGGGAAGGCAATCGTAATCGATGACTATCCAATGCCAATTTTGAAGGGGATGCTCACTGATATTGTCAGACGGAACTCGAACTGATTCAGTTACTTGAACTAGCGACATTTGTCTTAAGCCGATCAGATTTCACTGTAACCCATTGGCGCTATGGATACCACTTTGGGATATTCACTGTTTGTGAATTATTCAACAAACGATGATAAACTTCGTTACAGTGAAGGAAACCAGAACTCGCGCAGTTGAAGCAGATTGCGATTTGCTCTGCAACGTGTAGAGCGTACAGGTCCAGTCCATCAAGCATGAGCAAAAATTTGGGCGTGACTATGACATAGACGGACTGGTCGCACTTGTCCACGGCAGTGGTGACCACTCACTCATCATCGAGGTGAGGTTGAACAGTGTGCCCCCGTTTCATCCGTTCCTGGATATATCAGATTGATATCTACGTGACTCAATTACGCCAAAGCAGCGAGAATCGCTGATCAGTCAGAGTTGGAAGAGCACTCGAAAATTTTTTTCAAATTCAATACGACAAACCATGACGGAATTTGAATTTGAATGTAGATATTGTCGCGTATTCTGTTTTTTCACAGATTAGACTATTGCGATTGTCTGATTGAATTCTCCTCAATAAGAGTAGACTTGGAAAAGGAGTAATCAGAGGCATATCAGCATGAATCAAAGCCGAGATTAGAGAGATTGAAACAGTGAGAGAAACTTACTATTGGGTTCCTTGGTTCAGGGAGCTATCAAGAAAGATTGCGGAATTCCCGGGTGATGGCAGCAGTGAATTTTTGGAAAAAGTAAAACAAATTGAGTGGGATGATGATGGAAAGGTTAAGAGTCAAGTTGATAGATTAAAAGAAGATTTTGACCCTTTTACTTTCATTTATACGGTTTCCAGCAAACATGGAATGAATAGCAGGGAGAAAGTATATGGAAGCATTAGTGAAGTGTTTGATTTACGCCAATCACTAAATAACATCGTAGTTGAATACGTCACAAAAAATGATCTGATTTTTCCTATACCCTCTGCCCGTCATCTTCGATTTATGGATGATAGACATCCTGATAAGCGTAATCCAACCGTACTATGGAGACTGTTCAGATGTGCCGTTAAAGGATTAAACAAGATCAATTCAATTGACTTTTCGGAAGCGTTAAGGATTCCGGGCGTTGGGGTAACTAACTTAACCCAAGCTCTTACTTTAATAAATGCGACAGAATTTCTGTCTACAGACCCCAGATTAGTGCCACTTAAACTAGACAAATTCGCTCAAGAACCCAAGACGGACTATCAAAGAAAAAACTTCTCCTTAGAAATGTACAAGGAAATATTGGTTTCAGTTAGAGAGATTTTTCCGAATTGCAGATTGTATGAAGTAGGGAGGTTTGCATATGAGCTGTTTAGTGACAAAGAAAATCAATTCCGAACCAATTTTTCGAAACACTATCAAGTTAGCACCAACGTACTGAATGACGGCAAGGATGAATGGACAACATTCTCAGAAGACAACTGTGTATTTACAGGTGGTAGGTATCCAAAACTCTTTGAAGCAGAGAGTGGTAGTTTAGTGTTCGTAAGAAACGGAGAATACAATTTCTACGGGATTGGGGTAGTCATTGAAAACGAATATTTGGAATTCGAAAAATGGGATGAAGATAGGAAAATTCACGTTGTTTGGGTAAACAAACACCAAGGCACGCTTGCGGAACGTTCAGGATTTCGGTCTGGATTTACCAATGTATGGAATTTAGACAAAATCAAGACTTTAGAGCCTTACCGCCGGACAATTGAACAGCTAGAAAAATTAATTCCTCCACCGCCTCCACCCTCTCCTCAACCTAGAAACCAAATTCTTTACGGTCCACCGGGAACTGGCAAGACGTGGCATACCGTCAATCTATCGCTTGCGATCGTGCTTGGGAAAAACACTGAAGATGTCAATGACAAAGATCGGAGGGAATTTGATGAATTTCTGTTCAATGTGAGCGATGACGGTACTGACGGCGGCGGGCAAATCGCGTTCACAACGTTTCACCAGAATTACGCTTATGAGGACTTCAT